>JBAZSJ010000034.1:0-58274 GCA_041662485.1 Opitutaceae bacterium
TGGAACTGGATTTTTCCGGCCACCGATTGGTGAACCGGGCTTCCGCTCTCCGATTGTTTAGGTTTCATTCACCATCAATCAGTTCCCAATCGGCGGCTCTTTTCCACTGCATGGTTACGGCTTAGGGCGCACGGGTAATAGGTCTGGATAGCGGCGCGTAATGAATAAAAAGCGCGTAAGTTGTTTCAAGCGTCAGGGGGATGAAGCATGGACAGATAGTTCTCCAAGTGGCCGGCTTGCTCCCCCAACAAATATTTCCCGGCTGCATCCAGACTGGTAAAGCCAGCGCCCAGGATTTCTTTCATGCATTCGCGGCTCCAGTTAAGCGCCGATTTGTTGCCGTCCGCCCCCGCCGCGCAGAAAACCACCAGATAAGCCGCGTAGCTTTCCTCGTTTTTCGGCAAGGGCGATTGCTGAAGCCGGGCATAAAGTTTTCCGAAAAGCCCCGCGTTGGGCCAGCGGATGAGATGGGTGCCGAGCACTTCCACGACCGGCGCGGTGGGCTGCTGGAGGAGCAACTGGGCCACCTCTTTATCGAGAGTAACGGACCAGCCGCTCGCCGCCAAGGCATCGAGGCGCAAGGCGATGCGATCACGCACATTCAAGCCGCTGTCCGGCTGGTCGATCAAACCAAGCGCCGCCTGTGAAAACCCGCGGGCGATCAACTGCCGGCAAATGTGATACAGCGTGTAACCCGCGGCGCCGCGTCCGGCCATGGTGATCAGCAGCTGGCGGGCGTCTTCAGGAGCGGCCGTGCGCAATGCGTCCGCCAGCTCCAAAATGGTTCTCCCATTTCCTGGGAGCGGCCGGGTGGCGGCTTTCTGTATCAACACGTCCAACGCGGCCGTGTCGCCGGTTCGCCGGTTGGCGAAGAGAAAAGCATTTAGCCATACATCCGGCGCGCTCGATGAGTCGAGGAGACGCCGGCCGGCCAATTCCTGCACTGCCTTGAAATCACCGCGGGCCAGAAGCGCGCGAAAAAACGCCTGCGCCGTCTGGTCCGCGCGCGCCGGATGTCCTGCCAGCAGACGGAGATAAACGCGATCAGACAGCGCCGGCTGCCCCACCTGGTAAAGCTGCGCCAGCAGAAGCCCCGCGTCGTAGTTTTCCGGGTTGAGATCGTAGGCGATGGAAAGATCGAGCAACGCCTCTCGGGTATCATGCGCAACGTAAGCACGATGAAACTTGGAGTAAAAAAAATCCGACTTCACTTCGTCGAATTTCCTCCAGGCGGGAGGCCAGACAACCCCGGGGTAGGTCACTTGATAACCGACGGTTCGCAGGGCGGTGAATGCCGCCAGCGTGGCGACGGCATAAAGAATGGCGAACCCGCCGCCATAAAACAAGAAGGCGCGGCCCCAGAAGGGACGCACCGATTCCTTGTTTACCGAGCAACGCCAGCGACCGTTCGTATCCTTCAGCAGAAGCGGACATATCCGTCGAAAACGTTCCGGCTGATCCCAATGCGTGATGGCATTGCAGCCGGTTTCCCAGGCGCGGCCGGAATCGCTCGGATGCTGGCAGGGACAGCGGCCGCCTGCCCCGCGCCACCGGTAGACGGTCTTGCGCGAGTTCCAGTAAAGAAACCCTCCGACCAGTCGGAAAAAATCCATAATCCATCCCATTGGGTCAAAGACCAAGCGAACCATGGAACGACATAAACGGCGATCCGAGAAACGCGGAGAGGTGCAAGACGCCCGCGCCTGAAGCCTGCGGATCTGCATGACGACGCACGGCCCCGGGGCACCAAAAGACGAAAAATACGACCGCCCGCCGCGTTTTTCGGCCCTGCATTAATATTATCCATAACGAAACCAACAACGTCCCGATTAAGTCGCCGTTTGAGTTGCGCCATGAAACATCGATCACAGGGTTTCCATCAGGATATCGCACATCACACCGTGATGAATTTCCGCCAATTCAGATGCCATAATCATTTGATCCCCGCCGCGCTCCTGCTGCTGGGCACGATGGCGTGCGCCCGTGCGGCGACCTACACATGGGATGGCAACAACGGCAACAGCGGATCCCAAACCAACTGGTCAACCGCCGGCAACTGGAACCCGAACGGCGCGCCTTCAAGCGGCGCGGGCAACGATCTGGTTTTCACGACGTCCGACAAGACCACCAACAATGCCGACGGCGGCAACTGGACCATCAATTCCCTGTCCTTCGACAGCAATGCCGGCGCCTTCACCCTGGGCGGAAGCGGTCTGAATATCGGCGCGGGCGGCATCACCAACAGCAGCACCGGCACCCAGACCATCGGCAACCAGATCACCCTGAGCGCCAACCAAACCTGGAACGCCTCCAGCGGAGCGATCATCGCCAACGGCTACGTCGGCGGAAACGGCAAGAACCTCACCCTCGACGGCTCGTCCGCCATCACGCTTAACAACCAGCTCAACGGCGTCGGCACGGTTACGACAAGCGGCTCGGGCAACCGCACTTTTAACGGCTACACGAGCGCCGCCAACTTCAGCATCGGCGGCAGCGGCACCACCACCTTCAACGGAGAACTCAACGCCACCAGCGGCATCACCGTCACCGGCGGCGGCAACGTGAATTTCACCGGCCAGATCGACCACGGCACGCTCACCCTCAACGGCACCGGCACCACCACCTTGAGCGGCAACAGTTCCAAAAACATCAGCTCGACCGTCGTCAACAGCGGCACCCTCGTCATGGACCAGACCGGCGGCGGCGACGCCATCAACGGCAGCCTCACCGTCAACAACGGCGGAACCGTCGAGTTCCAGGGCAACAACCAAGTCCCCTCCTGGCAGACCGTGACCCTGAACACGGGCAGCACTCTCCTCCTCGGCGACACCACCCAGGCGTTCACCAACCTCGTGATCACCGGCGACTCGATCATCGACTTCGGCGGCGGCGGATCGGTCCTCAATCTCAGCTCGGTCACCGTCACCAACAACGCCATCCTCACCATCGTGAATTGGAACAGCGCCGTGGATCTGTTCACCTCAAGTGGCAACGCCAGCAGCCAGGCCGTCCAAGTCTACTACGCCGACACCGGCACGACCGGCACCTACACCCCGGGCAGCGGCACGATCACGCCCAGCGCACCCGTGCCGGAGCCCGGCACTTACGGACTTGTCCTGACGGGATCGAGCATCGCCCTTGTCCTCGGGCTCCGCCGTCGGCAGAGCCCGAGGCAGGCCTAAAGCCTGATCACTTGCCGATGCCGGAAGCACGGAAGCCGATGGCCCGCAGTTTCGCCAGATCGACGATGTTGCGCCCGTCGAACAAAAACGCGGGTTTCTGCATGCCTTCGAAAATCTTCGCATAGTCGAGCGTCTTGAACTCGTCCCACTCCGTCACGATGGCGATGGCATGCGCGCCCTTCGCCGCCTCGCAGGCGCTGGCCGCGACGGTCAGCCGCGGATTCGTCTGACCCTTGCCCAGCACGTCGGAAACGATCTCGGCCGCCGGCACCTTCGGGTCGTAAACAACCACGTTGGCCTGCTCGACCAGCAGATCGCGCACGATATTGATCGCGGCGGATTCACGCGTGTCGTCGGTGTCCTTCTTGAAGGCAAAACCCAGCACCGCGATGCGTTTGTCGGCCACGCTGTTGAACAGCGTGCGCACGATCTTCGAGGAGAAGCGCTGCTTCTGATAGTCGTTCATCTTCACCACGCTCGCCCAGTAGGCCGACACCTCGGGCAGGCCGAAGCTCTCGCAGAGGTAGGAAAGATTGAGGATGTCCTTCTGGAAACAGGAGCCGCCAAAGCCCACCGAAGCCTTCAGGAATTTCGGGCCGATGCGCGAATCCTTGCCGATCGCGTTGGCGACTTCGTCCACGTCCGCGCCCGTCGCCTCGCACAAGGCGGAGATCGCGTTGATCGAGGAGATGCGCTGCGCGAGAAACGCGTTGGCCACCAGCTTGGAAAGTTCGGACGACCACAGGTTGGTCGTGATGATGCGATCGCGCGGCACCCAGCGGGCGTAGACGCTCACGAGGGTCTCCACCGCCTTGTCTCCCGCGGGCGTGCGTTCGCCGCCGATGAGCACGCGGTCCGGCTTGAGCAGGTCCTGGACGGCCGTGCCCTCGGCCAAAAACTCGGGGTTGGAAAGCACCTGGAAGGTCGCTCCGGACGTGTTGGCCGCGAGGATCTGCTGGATCGTCTCGGCGGTCTTCACCGGGATGGTGGATTTTTCGACGATGATCTTGGGAGTCGTCGCCACCTCGGCGATGGTCCGCGCCACCGACTCGATGTAACGCAGATCGGCCGCGCGGCCCGCACCCACGCCGTAGGTCTTGGTGGGGGTGTTGACCGACACAAAAATGATGTCCGCCGCCGCGATGGTTTCCTTGACCGCCGTGGAGAAAAACAGATTCCGACCGCGTGCCTGCTTCACGACTTCGTCGAGTCCGGGTTCGTAGATCGGCAGGGTGTCCGAGTTCCATGCCGCGATGCGGGCCGCGTTCATGTCCACGACGGTCACCTGGATGTCCGGGGCCTTGAAGGCGATCATCGCCATGGTCGGCCCGCCCACGTAACCAGCGCCAATGCAGCAAATTTTCATAGTTGAAGGGATTAACTTGTCGCCCTTCTCGGCCAAATCCAAGGCGGATTTTGACCATCGCCCGAATTGTCACCCAACCCCGTTTCAAGCTCAACGCTGCCACAATTGGTAGGCCTTCCGATAATCGCGTGGCGCCAGTTTCAGTTCCTGCCGGAAGCGGCGGGGCATCACAGAAAGGGGCTCCGCCCCGATCACAGCGGGCGGCAGCCATCCAACCGCAGCAAGCTGCGGGGTATTGATGCCGTCCTGAATAAACGCTCCATCAATTCCGCCTTGTAGATGATGTAACACTCGTCCCACGTTTCGCCCTTGGCCGGGCCATATTCCAGATATTCGCCCGGCCATTGGGTGATCACGCACGGCGCCTGCACCGGCCACAACCGCCCCAGCCGGTGAAACTCGCCCCTCCCTCTCAGAATGATCGAGAAGGCGCACACATGGAAATCCGTGCGCATCCAATTGGTTTTTTTGTCGATATAGTTCACCGTGGTGACGGGAAGCGCCGATGGAAAGTGCCGGGGAAACCCACCCCAATGCTTGACTGAAAAATCTATGTGTTTGATCAGCCTACCCATTCCCTTCAAAAGGCGGGCCGGTTATATTAATTAATGGTCACCCCTGCTGATCCCCCCTGCATCAGTCCGTATGAAAACGAAACGCGCCCTCTTTGTCGCCGGTGGCTGGTCCGGCCACCAACCTGATAAAATCGTCCAGCTGTTCTCCCGTGAACTTCAGACCCACGGCTTTGAGACCACCGTGGAAACCACGCTCGACTGCCTGGCCGATCTCGAAAAACTCAAGGCTTACGCGGTCATCTTTCCCTGCTGGACGATGGGCCAGCTCACCTCCGAGCAGACCAAGGGATTGATCGAAGCCGTGCGCTCCGGCACGGGCCTCGCCGGCATTCATGGAGGCATGGGTGATGCGTTTCGCGGCAACACCGACTACGAATGGATGGTCGGCGGACACTTCGTCGGACACCCGCATGTGGGCGAATACACGGTGCTCGTGAAGGATACCGCCAGCCCGATCACCCAGGGCATTCCCGCCAGCTTCCCTTATCGTTCCGAGCAATACTACATGCTCGTCGATCCCGTCGTCCATGTGCTGACCGAAAGCCAGTATGTCCACGAAGGCCGCACCTGCACCATGCCGGTCGCTTGGACAAAGAACTGGGGCAAAGGCCGTGTTTTCTACCACTCCCTCGGCCACGCCCCCGAGGAGTTCACCCAATCTCCCGCCGTGCTGACGCTGACCACCCAAGGCATTCTCTGGGCGGCCGGTGTCCTGTGACTCCCCCTTTACCTCGATGAAAACCTACAAAAAACCCTCGGACATCAAAGTCGGCGTCATCGGCTACGGCGGCGCCTTCAACATGGGCCGCCAGCATCTCCAGCAGATGCAGGCCGCCGGCATGACCCTGGTCGCCGTGACGGAAGTCGATCCCGCGCGGCTCGCCGTCGCGACCCAGGATTTCCCCGGCATCGAAACTTATTCGTCCGTCGCGGCGATGTTGAAGAAATCGGCGGTCAACCTGATCGTCCTCATCACCCCGCACAACACCCACGCACCCCTCGCCCTGCAATGCCTGCGGGCCGGCCGTCACGTAGTATGTGAGAAGCCCCTCGCCATCACCACCCGGGAGGTCGATGCGATGATCGCCGCCGCCAAAAAATCCGGCGTGATGCTATCCACCTATCACAACCGCCACTGGGACGGCCGCATCATTCAAGCCGTCGAACTCATCAAAAAACAAAAGCTCATCGGCGACATCGTCCGCATCGAAGCCCACATGGGTAACTACGGAAAGCCTGGTGACTGGTGGCGCACCAGCCGCTCCATCTCGGGAGGCATCCTCTACGATTGGGGAGTTCATCTGCTCGAATACGCCCTGCAGCTCATCAAGGCGCCGATCACCGAAGTAAGCGGTTTCACGCACGAGGGCTTTTGGGGTCCGCAAACGCCGTGGAAAAAAGACGCCAACGAGGACGAGGGCTTTGCCGTCGTGCGTTTCAAGGGCGGCCAATGGCTCACGCTCGCCATCACCCAGCTCGATTCCAAGCCCAAGGAAGGCATGCTCGAGATCACCGGCACCACCGGTTCGCTCGTGCTCGAATGGAATCATGTGAAGCTGTATCAACATCGTGACGGCAACGTGATCACCACCCAGATCCCCTGCCCCAAGGACCAGGGCGAGCTTTACTACCAAAACGTCCGCGACCACCTCGTGCACAAGAAACCGCTCGTCATCACCGCCGAGTGGTCGCGCCGCCCAATCCATATCCTCGATCTGGCCGCCCAAAGCGCAAAAAAGGGTCTCTCTCTGCGCGCCAAATACGCGTAGGAAATCGGACGCCTCAGGCCAAACGCTTCGCCACCTCGGCGAAGCGTCGGCCCGCCTCGGCAAGATCCTTCTCCCCCAAAACGCCAAAGCTGAGGCGAACAAAATTTCGCGGCACGTCGTCGCCGAAACACAGTTCGCCCGGCACATACAACACGCCCGCCTCGACGCACGCGCGGCAGAAGGCGGAATCGAGCCCCGTGTCAAACGCCGCCGGAGCCTCCAGCCAAAGATAGAGTCCGCCACCCGGCACCTTCCAGCGCCAGCCGAGTTGCGGCAGTCCGGCCTCGATCAAAGCCGCGTGCAGCACCCGCATCTTGCGCAGATAAGCCGGACGGATTACCGCGAGCTGCTTGTCCAGCCCGCCATCCGCCAATACCTCCTCGAGGATGGCTTGGGTGAAGTTGGCCGTCCCGAAATCATGATGCCCGCGCACATGCATCATCTTCGCGAGCAACTCCGGATCGGTGCAGGTCCCGTAGCCGACCTTGAGTCCGGTCGCAAACGGCTTGGTGAGCGTGGAAAGATAGAGGCGAGGAAACGCCGCCCACGACGGCAGGCTCAACACGCTGCGCGCCCGATGAGGTGTCTCGAAATACAACTCACGATAGGCCGCGTCCTCCACCACGGGCACCACGACGCCCTCGGCGGTCAACGCTCCGGCCACCGCGTTCTTCTCGGTCTCGTCGAGACTGCGGGCGGACGGGTTTGAAAAATAACTGACAAAATATACCGCCTTCAACCGCGACAGTTCACCTCGCGCCCGCATGTCGGCCAGCAGCACGCGCAACACCGGACCGTCGATGCGTCCGTCCGTGCCCAAGGGCAAAGAACGCGCTTGCACGCCCAGCCCCGTCAGCATCTCCAAAAACACGAAGTAACTCGGGCGGTCCACCAGCACGATGTCGCCCGGATCACAGAGCACCTGCATCGCCAGATAGAGCGCCTGCTGGGACCCATTGGTGATAAAAAATCCGTTCTTGATCGCCTCGGCCTTGGGTTTCAGCTCCGGCTCCTGGGCCAGCAACCGCTCCGCCAGCATGCCGCGCAATCCGGGCCGTCCCTGGTTCGTGCCGTATTGAAGATACTGCGGCTCGCCCGGCTTCGCGGCCAGCTTGTCCACCGCCGTCTTCACCGCCGCCACCGGCAGGGTGCTGTTGTCCGTAAATCCGGCCGCCAGTGAAAGCAGACGGGGATTTTCAAGCATGAGCGTCATCAACCGCGCGATCGTCGGCGGCTGCGAACGGTCGCCGAGGGAGGAAAACGAATAGGGAGAAGCGGCCATGGAATGGATCAAAATGGTAGGGCGGGACCGCTGGGCCCGCCGAGAATGATTTCAAACAAAAAAAGGCGCAGAGGTCTCCCTCTGCGCCTTGGGAAATACCAAGCCTGCATCAGGCCGGCGAAGGCGCCGGCGCATGCGCGCCGCCCAAGCCGTCGGAACTCTCTTTTTCCGCCGGCTTCTTGGCGGCCTTGTCGTCGGCCTTCGGCAGCGCGGGAGGAATCTCGCGGATGACCGGGGAGCTGATGGCGCCGGTATTGAGAATTTCCAGCACATGCTTGCCCTCGATCGTCTCGTGTTCGAGCAGGGCCGCGGCCACGGAGTCGAGCGCCGTGCGGTGCGTCTTGAGTATCTCGGTGGCGCGCTTGTATTGCTCGTCCACAAGACGGAAAACTTCCGCGTCGATCTTGCGGGCGGTCTCTTCCGAATACGGCTGGCTGCGGGTGATCTCGCGGCCAAGAAAAACGGTGTCGTTGCTCTCGCCGTAGGCGACCATGCCGAGCGGGCTCATGCCCCAGTCGCACACCATGTGGCGGGCGATCCGGGTGACCTGCTTGATGTCGCCGGAGGCGCCGTTGGAAATGTCGTGCAGCACCAGCTCCTCGGCGATGCGCCCGGCGCAGCCGATGGCGATGCGGACTTCGAGGCGTTTCTTTTCCTGGCAGAGGATGTCCTTGCTCGGAATATACATCGTGCTGCCAAGGCTGCCGCCACGAGGAATGATCGTGACCTTGTGCACGGGCAGAAGGCCGTCATCAAGCACGGCCGTGACGAGCGCATGGCCCGCCTCGTGGTAGGCGGTGAGCTTCTTCTCGCCGTCGTCCATGACGCGGCGGCGCTCGCGGCCGAACTGCACCTTTTCGCGGGCATCGTCGACGTCGATCATCTCGACCTTCTTCTTGTTGCGACGGGCGGCGAGCAGCGCCGACTCGTTGAGCAGGTTGGCAAGATCGGCGCCGGAAAGACCGGGCGTGCCGCGGGCGATGACGTTGAGGTTCACATCCTCGGCCATGGTGATCTTGCGGGCGTGAACGCGGAGGATCTGTTCGCGGCCCACGATGTCGGGCAGGTCCACGTAAACCTGGCGGTCGAAGCGGCCCGGGCGCAGCAGCGCCTGGTCGAGCACGTCGGGACGGTTGGTCGCGGCGATGATGATGACACCCTCCGTGGTGTCGAAGCCGTCCATCTCGACGAGCATGGAGTTGAGGGTCTGTTCGCGCTCGTCGTTGCCACCGCCGAGACCGGCGCCGCGCTGACGTCCAACCGCGTCGATCTCATCGATAAAGATGATGCAGGGCGCGTTCTTGCGGCCCTGTTCGAACATGTCGCGCACGCGGCTTGCGCCCACGCCGACAAACATCTCGACGAAGTCCGAACCGGAGATGCTGAAGAACGGCACCTCGGCCTCGCCGGCGACCGCCTTGGCGAGAAGGGTCTTGCCCGTGCCGGGAGGACCGACGAGCAGGAGTCCCTTGGGAATCTTGCCGCCCATTTTTTGGAATTTCTTGGGGTCCTTCAGAAACTCGACGACCTCGGCGATTTCCTCCTTGGCCTCGTCGCACCCGGCGACCTCGGAGAAGGTGATCTTGTCGCGGTCGCGGGCCAGCAGCTTGGCCTTGCTCTTGCCGAAGTTCAGCGCACCCCGACCCGCTTGGCGCAGCTGACGCACGAAAAGGAAATAGAGCAGACTGATGACGAGAATGATCGGCAGTATCTGCGAAGCGATCTGCGTCCACACGTTGCTGATGGGAGGCTCGTCGAAAAGCTTGGTCTTCTGCAAGCGCTGCAAGCCGTCCTGCGTGAGGCTGCCCGAGGCGCGGAACTGCGCCGTCTTGCCGCTTTCGGTATCGAGCGTGGCTTCCTTGACCTTGCCGGTGATCACGGTGCCCTCGGGACCGTAGGAACCATCATGACGGATGACCCCCGACACGATCTTGTTCTGATCGGCGAGGTCCATAACCTCTTGGATCTTAAGATTGGCAACGGGAGCGCCATGTCCGGGGTTCAGATAAAAAAGCGCCAGCACGGCGGCGACAATGGAGAGCCAAATCAAGGCGACTTTCAGCGGAAACCGGTCCGGCGGAAGGTTCTTGAGGGGACGGCGTTTGCTATCGTTTTTAGGATCAGGCATTATACGATTAAGACTTATCAAAGACCGTGGAGGTTCCCGGATATAAGTCAATTGGCCCCGCCCCATTATTTGCGACGGCCTTATGGACGTCGGCGGCGCGCTTTTTCGAAAAACAATCCGCCTTTGCGGATCACCGCAAAGCCATTGCGTCCCAAGCTGAAACGGGTCGAAGCCCCTTTCTCAACCATCGCCAGCAAAAGCGCGAAACCCTGGCGCGAAAGATCGCCCGTATTTTTCTGCAGCGCCAACCAACGATACAGCGCACGCCTGACGACTGCGCGGGGCTTGCCCGCCAATGCCTTCACATCGAGCCGCCCGTCGGCATCCAATGGCGCGAGCTCATCCAGCCACGCCTCCAGCGCGACATCATCCTCGTCCAACAGTTCACGCGACAAGGCCGCGCCCGCCAGCGCATCCCGGTCGCCCGCCGCCACGATCCATTCGGGCAGCACCTCATGGCGGATGCGGTTGCGGAAAAAGTCCTTGGTTTCATTGCTCGCATCCTCGCGCCAGACCGCACCGGCTTCGGTCAAAGCTCGGACAACCTCCCTTTTTTTCAACGTGAGCAACGGCCTGAGATGCACGCGCCCTCCGGACATGATCTGCACCGGACGCGGCGCCGCCAGACCGGCCGTGCCGCTGCCGCGCGCAAGCCGCATCAACGCCGTCTCGGCGATGTCGTCCTGCTGATGCCCCAGCCAGAGCGCCTTGATGCGCCGCCTTGAAAGTTCGCGCCCGAAAAACTCAAACCGCGCCGCCCGCGCCTCGGCCTCGCCCGCGTCTTTGCGGGCCTGCTTCCATTCCCCGGACACGAAGGTCACCCCGAGCGCCGCACAGACCCGCTTGCAAAACGCGGCGTCCGCCGCCGAAGCACGCCCGCGCAGGCGATGGTTGAAATGCAACGCAACCAGCCCCGCGCGCCGCTCCGGCCAATGCGCCCACAGGAGCAAAAGTAGCGCCAGCGAATCCGCCCCTCCAGAGAATGCCACCGCCCAACGTCGTGGGCCTGAGCGACCGTCCGCCACCCTGTCCGTCGCTGCAAAATGCAGCCGGTCGACGGCGACGGCTGACGCCAACCGCGACGCCACTCGGGGCCAATCATTGTTCGATGTGCGCCTCATGCGAACGCACAGTGTGCAACCGCCGGACTACGAAGCACCGAAAATCTGAAAAATCTTTCCTGCGTCCTTGAACAGACGCCCAAACCGGCGACGAACCACATCCATGATCAGGTCGCACCGCCCAGGATGCATGACCATCTGCGGGGGAATGCCGAGATCCGGGCACAACGCCCGCAAGTTTTCCAGCGTGGCCGGCATCGCCCGTTGCGAAAGATGGATGCTGTCCCAGAAATACCACCCCACCGTCTTCCCGTCCCCGTCGACAAGGTGGCTGTAATTTTCAAGAAAAGCCGCGCCGCACCCGACGCAGCGTCTCCGGGCGCCATCGTTGAAAAGCCGCGTCGCCCGATTCCGTTCACGCCACGTGCCCGTGGTCGGCAGCGTCTCTCCGTCGGCGATGAGTTTCCCCTGCATGCTCGAACGCGAGGGAACCACATTGTAGACGATGACCCTGAAGCCGCGCGCGACCACCTCGCGCACCGCCTTGAAATATTCATCCAGGCACAGTTCCACCACGGTCTCGATCGGCAGCCCCTTGCTCTTCGACTGCTTGACGAGATGCGCCCGGCAATCGATTTCCCCGAACACCAGCAGCACGCGGGCGCCAGGCGGCACCTTTGTCTCCAAAACCTCGAAAAGACGCTCGCGCCCGCGGGTGGTGGTCCCGCTCCGCGAAAGATTGTAGGCCAATGCACTGCCGATCCGGTAGGTCCTGAACCAACTCAAACGAGTCTCGCTCTCCACCGGCCACCCCCGATGGATCGTGTCATGTCCGCTGAAAAAACAGACATGGCTGTCGCCGATGCAATGGATCGCCGACGCGGCACCGGAGTCGGCCGGGGTTATATTCATGTCGGGGGTGTCCAACCTCAGGAAAACCCCAGATGTTCCTTGCCGAAATAAGGCACCAGCGCGGCGGGAATCTTAACGCGACCATCCTCCTGAAGATTGTTTTCCAAAAGGGCGGCCAGCACGCGGGGAACCGCGAGGCCCGAACCGTTGATGGTGTGCACCAACTCGGGCTTGCCGTCCTTGCCCCGGAAACGGATCTGCGCGCGCCGCGACTGGAAGGTCTCGAAATTCGAGCAGCTCGACACTTCGAGCCAGCGCTTTTGTCCGGCCGACCAGACCTCAAGGTCGTATTTCTTCGACTGGGCAAAGCCCAGATCACCACCGCACATGAGCAGCACGCGATAAGGGAGCTCGAGCTTGCGCAACAGGCTTTCCGCATCGCCCCGCAGCTTGTCGAGTTCGTCGTAGCTGGTCGCCGGATGGACCCATTTCAGCAGCTCGACCTTGTCAAACTGGTGCAGGCGGTTGAGACCGCGAACATCCTTGCCGTAACTGCCCGCCTCCCGGCGGAAACACGGCGTGTAGGCGCAGCGGTAAACCGGCAGCAGCGCCTCGTCGATGATCTCGTCCCGGAAAAAATTGGTGAGAGGCACCTCGGCGGTCGGCACGGCGTAAAAACCGTCCACAGGCGCCTCATACATCTGGCCTTCCTTGTCGGGCAACTGGCCGGTCGCCGTGGCGCTGGCGGCGTTGACGAAAATCGGCGGATTCACCTCCACGTAGCCGGCCTTGCCGTTTTCATCCAAAAAGAAATGCAACAACGCACGCACCAGACGCGCGGCATCGCCGACGTAAAACGGAAAACCCGCACCGGTGACCTTGGCCCCGCGCGCGAAATCGAAAAGTTTGTCGAAACCCTCAATCTCCCAATGCGGTTTTGCGTGGGCCGAAAGCGTGTTCACGTCGCCATACGTCGCAAAAACGACATTGTCATCCGGGGTGCGGCCTTCGGGCACGCTGGCATGGGGCAGGTTGGGCAGCGTCATCATGGCCTGCTTCAACCGGTCATCCATCTCCTTCAGGGCACCCTCTCCCTCCTTCACTTGTGCGGAAACAGCCTTCATCTCCTGAACCTTGGCGACAAACTCGGGCGACCCCTTGGGCAGTTTGGCCATCTCGGCGTTGGCCGCCTTTTGCTGACCGCGCAGGCCTTCAACCTGCTGGAGCTTGACGCGCCATGCCTCGTCCAGCGCCAAAATGGCGTCGAGATCTACGACAAGGTGTTTTTTGGCAAGGGCCGCGCGGACCAGGTCCGGCGATTCGCGAAGAAGCTTGGGATCGAGCATGAGCGGTGAATCCAACCCAATCCGGACCGTAAATAAACATAATTTTATTCCCTATTTCGGGATACATTTGAAAAGACCGCGCATCGCAAGGGTTCAGCCCTCGCCACACTCGTGTCCAAAGGCATCTTCATGCCAGATATGCCGGCTGCCTCACGGTCGCGCGCCCTCCCCTGGGGGGACAGCCTTACCGTCCGACCAACTGTTTCGCTTGAATTTGTTAATTTATATTAAAACCATGGGCCGCCAGCATGGCATCTGTGCCGGGATTTTTCACAACGGATCCTGCCAATGTCGTTTCCCTCTTCTTTTCCAGCCTGAATAACCGGCGTCTTCCCGTCGGCCTCATTGCCCGGGGCGACCGCCGTCAGAACTTCGAATCTTGAACTTCCAGCCGCCACATGAAACTCAGCAACATCCTAAGCTTTTACGCATTCTCCAGGCGGCATGTAATTCAGTTCAGCCCGGTCCGCACCGGCAGCACGATCATTTATAACCTGCTCAGGGAATGCCTGCCCGAAAAGACCGTCACCAAGGCGCATACCTATTGCCGTCATTTCGGGCACCTGCCCCTGGTTGCGACAACACGCCACCCCCTTGATTGCATCAGCTCGATGCTGCTGGTCCGGAATGAAGAACCCACCGAGGAGACGCTTCGCCGCACGGTGACACGCTTCAACGCCAATGGCGGCGTCGATCTCATCCGCATCAAAAACGAACGCAAGATCCTGCTGCTCCGCTACGAGAAATTCGTAAACGACTACGAACCCGTTTTCACGGGTTTCGAGTCGTATTTTGACATTGTCGTTCCTCCCGCAAAAAGAGCCGAACTCACCGGAAAATACAATATCGAGAGCACGATGAAGATTGCCGCCAGCCAGGGCGGTTTCAACGCCTGGGACCCGGTCACCAAAATCCACGGCAATCACATCTCAAAATTCGGGGGGAGCGCGTCACACTACAAGGAGCATTTCAACGCCCCCCAGATCGAGCTGCTCAAATCGCTTTGCCGCGATTACATGGACGCATTCGGCTACCAATGAATCCGCGTCAACCAGCCCTCCTTTTTTTATCGACCGAACGCCGTCCTCTTTCATGAAAAGCCCGGCCGTCTGCCTGTTTGATGGTTTCGGCCGCAACCTGACCGCCTTGTTCGCGAGCCTTTTCGCCTTCCTCCCCGCGCAGACCCCCGGTTGCCCCGGAAAGCCCATGCAATCCGATATCTCCAGGTTCCTCGCTTTCGTGGCGCAAATCCCGACCGTTCCCGCGACGATCTGAGCTCCTTCGAATGGGCGGCCGGCAAACTCCCCTTGCGGTTTTCCGCCCGTCCCCGAAGTGTCAGTCACATCAATCATGCCGACCTCCTCGCCGGTTAACGTCATCTGCATCAAATGGGGCACCCGTTACGGTCCCCATTACGTCAACATCCTGCACCGCTCGGTCGCCCGTCATCTCAAGCGTCCTTTTCTTTTCCACTGTTGCACGGAAAACGCGACCGGTCTGGATCCCGAAATCCGTATCATCCCGTTTCCCGCCAACCCCGGCGTCAAACGCGGATGGCCCGACGTGCTGGTGAAACTGATGGTCACCCGGGACGGTTTCGGCGGACTGCAAGGCCCCACCCTTTTCCTCGACCTGGATGTCGCCATCATGGCCGACATCGGATGCTTCTTCGATTACCAGCCCGGCAAGAACTGCATCATCCACAACTGGGTGATGGCCCACAAGGAGCTCATGGGCCGCCGCCCTGCGGTCGGCAATTCCTCCATCTTCCGCTTCGAGGCCGGCGCCTCGAATTACATCTGCGAGACCTTCGTGCGCGAGATGCACCGCGCCGAAGACCGCACGATCTTCAACACCGAGCAGGCCTTCATGACCTACGCGATGAAGGAGGTCCATTGGTGGCCCGAAGAATGGGCGCGCAGCTACAAGCGCCACTGCCGGTCCGCCTTTCCGTTCAATCTTTTCCAAACGCCCAAACCACCCAAAGGCTGCCGTATCCTCGTGTTTCACGGCCGACCGGACCCCGACGAGGCCATAGCCGGCTATCGCGGTAAAAAAGCCCACCACCACATCCGCCCCGCACCATGGATCGCCCAACACTGGACGCTTTGAGCCCAGGACGGATCGGCGCCGAAGGGTCCGGCCCCATCCGCATCAAGCTTCTCGGCAAATTCCGCCCCGGCATGGACGGAGGAGGATGGTTCGACAAGTTTCCCGCCGGACAGGGCACGACTTGGGGCAACTGCCATTTTACCTTCGACCGCCATTGTCGCGACTACGACTGGCTCGTCGTTTACGACGACCTGCCCTCGCTGGCCGGCGAACGCTACACGTTGTGGGAGGAGCCACTCGCCTGCCCGCGAACGCAAACCCTGCTCATCACCACCGAGCCCTCGACCGTCAAGGTCTACGGCACGGGATTCATCCGGCAGTTTGGCTGGGTGCTGTCGTCTCAGGAACCGTGGATCGTGCGCCACCCCCGCCAGATTTACCGGCAGCCCGCCCTCATCTGGTTTTACGCGAACACCCATCCGCGCGGCACCTACGATGCCATCTCGCGCCATGTGCCCTCGGACAAAACCCGCACGATCTCCACGGTCTGCTCGTCCAAACAGCAACGCCACACGCTGCACGGCCGCCGTTACGATTTCATCGCCGACCTCAAACGGCGCATCCCCGAAATGGATATATTTGGTCACGGAGTGCGCTTCATCGTGGACAAGGCCGACGCCCTCGACCCCTACCGCTACCATGTCGCGGTCGAAAACTTCCACGGCCTCCACCACTGGACGGAGAAGCTTGCCGATCCCTTTCTCGGCGCATGCATGCCCGTTTATTACGGCTGCCCCAACGCGGAGGAGTATTTTCCCCCCGAAAGCTTTTTGCGCATCGACATCGCTGATCCGGCGGCGGCCGCGGAAATCATCCGGCGCGCCATCCGCGACGAGGCGTATGAGAAAAACCTGCCGGCCATTCTCGAAAGCCGCCGGCGGGTGGTCGAAAATTACGGCCCCATCGCCACCATCTCTCGTCTCGTCAACGAACGCCACCAACCCGGCCTCGCCGCAACACCGGGGGAATCCATCTTGAGCCGCCACCGCTGGCGCCGACGTTCCCTCTTCAACGGGCTCAGCTTCGCCTTCGAAAAATTAAGCGTCGCCGCCCGCCACCGGCTCAGCCGGCGGTCCTGACTGGGCGACAACCCGTCGTCATCAGGTGCGCTCCGGCCGGGTTTCCGCACCAAGCATGACCAAAACGCCCTTCATTTATTTCTTTAAATCCTTATTTTCATAGTCTTGCGACCGCCCATGTGCGCCGGCCGTGCACGGCCCAAGGAGGGGGATGCAACCATTGACAGATCATCATTTTAAGAAATACCTCATTCCTGCGCCTACGGCGCTTCACCAGCAACCGTCAGCCTTGTTCGCATTCAATGATGACTTCTCAAGACGACCCAAGAATCGCCCAGTATCCCCTCTTCATAAGCTATCCCCGAACCGGCGCGCATTGGATCAATTGCGTGATGGAGATCTATTTTGACCGTCCGCGGCTGAGGGAAGGCCGCACCACATTTTTGAGCAAAAAACGGAAGGACTGGATGTGGTTTCACGATCACGATCCTCATCTGACCATCGAGCTCAGCGAAATTCTTTACCTGTATCGCGAGCCGGTTTCCACGGCTTTCTCGAACCTCAATTTCAATCGCAACGCCACGCGCCCCAAGAGTTTTTTCCGAGACACGAAAACGGCCTACGCCAATTTCACGAAGGATGAAGTCGAGGCCGAGTGTCGCGCCTACCACGACAACCTCGCAAAATGGCTCGCGCCCGGACGGGCCAAAACCGTGCTGCGCCATGAAAATTTCAAGACGCAACAATTGTCCGAATTCGCCAAAATAACCGCCCACTTCGGAGAAACGCTCGACGAGGCGCGATGCCTTCGCGCTTTTGGAGTGGTCACGCAGGAGGCGTTGGTAAAACAGTCCGGCGACAAGACCCCCATGGGTTCCCACATGCTCACGGCCGACTATAAAGCCTACCGGGAATCCTTCACTCGCGAATGGTCCGAATTTATCCGGACAACCGCCATTCCAAGGGGGATGGAACCGTTTTTCGCGTGATCGTCCGCAGGGCCCATCCCACTCGCCCGTGATTCGCAACGACACCAGTCATCCATAATTCGGCACGGCATGCCCATTTCACCCAATCAGTTTTGGTCAAAATTGGACGGCATTGCGGTCATCAATCTCGATGACCGGCCCGATCGCTGGGCGGATGTCGAGGCCGAGGCCCACCTGCTTGCCGGCGGTCCCGGACTCACCCGCGTCCCCGCCGTCCGTGGAAGCGCTTTGGCCGGATATGGCCAACGCCCATGGTTCCGAGGCAAGGCATCGGACAAACGCTGGGCCGCGCGCGTCGGCTGCACGCAATCGCACCGGAAGGTCATGGAGTTCGCCCGCGAGAAAGGATGGGGAACGTTTCTCGTGCTCGAAGACGACGCCGATCTGAAGCCCCTCGCCCAGCTCGATTTTGACGCCCTGCACGACGCCCTCTTCACGGCGCAAGCCGATTGGGATGTCTGTTATCTCGGCTTTAGCAAATCCGTGGGCGCCTCCCTGGAGCTGGCCTCGTTTCCTCCGCACCAACTGTGTGAAATGACGGGCTGCTACACCACCCACGCCTATCTGGTGCGCGCGCATGCGCGCGATTGGATCATCAACCACCTGCCGGAAGACGCGCAGGCATGGGGCTGGCATGCGCAGCATCGCATCATAGACCGCTGGTATGTGCGCCATCTCTCCCGCTCCCTCAAGGTCTGCGCGGTCTCGCCCTCCGTCATCGCCCAGCGCGCCGGCTTTTCCGACATCGTCCAACGCCAGGTGGATTACGCCGACGAGTTTTCCGGACGGGTCTCCGGCGCGACGCGAAGCCGCGCGAATTTCACCCTACGGAAGAATCTGTCCAACATCGGCTACATGATCGGCGACGGCTACGACGCCTTGCGGGGCCTGGCCAAACGCATCAACGGGTTTTAGCTTCCGTTGGCCATGTTTTTCCACAGAGACATCCGGTAGATCAGTCCCTGGGGAAACGGCCTGAACGCCTTGTTTGAGCGCAGCGTCACCACTCCCTTGGGCCGATCCTGATAAAAGGCCTCCACCCAGCGGGCGCTCCAGGCGAATGGATTGTAAACATCCAGGATTCGCTCCCGGGCGACGGCGACCTGCGCCAGCTCGTCGGGAGCGGGAGGCGTGTCCAGCATCCGTTCGATCCTCGTGGCCGCCGCCTCGGCATCCTTGGGATCCAGTCGCACAAAGCTCCCCGCCGGAAAATAGTCGGCAAGGTTGGGACAGCCCACATAAAGGGGGAACGCCCAGCCGAGGTAGGCGTCCTCGATCTTTTCGGTCCAGTAATGCGGCGACTCGCTGTTCTCCAGCGCGAGATGAAAACGATGAGGGCCGATGGCGTCCATCTTGTCGTCTATGGGCTCAAACCCCCTCCCGTAATGCACCATCCGGTCGCCAAGCCGGCGCTTGATCACCTTCAAAAACTCCAACCGCAACCGCTGCCCGGGCGTGAAGTTGGCATTGGAACAAACGACCGAAATCTTGTTTTGCTTGGCCGGTCGCGCCAAGGCCTTCAGATGGTCGTAGCCGTAGCGATAACCCTTGATCGACTGGTCCAGCCCGACATGCCAGCACAGCCCCGGCGCGGTCACCGTCACCTGCGGATGACCGGAAAGAGCGTGCGTATCGACCACTTGGTGGAATTGCCCGTAATACCCCTTGGGATAAACCTTCTTGGCCGGCGGCTCTGCGACTATCAACAGGGTGTTTTCTGGCGCGCAACGAAAGCGGTCAAACCGATGGGTGTTTCCCAACACCACCGAAAAGTCGGCCTCGCCCCCGGCCGGCGGGTTGATCTCAAAGCGGCACCGGCCCCAACGCAGGCTCCCGCCCGGCGTCAGCAGCTCCAAGTTCCGGGGCGCGCAGGCCATGTTGATTCTTACCAGCAGGCTGCGTTCGGTCATGGGAAAAAATCAGAAGGAAAGAATGCGGGCTTTCCGTTCAATCACGGCCGCCCCAGCGCACCAAGCCGGTGCCGGCCCAATGCCCGAAGCTGGTGATGTCGTATTTGGGATGGGTGATGGCGTCCCATACATCCAGAAATTTATAATCATGGATGTCATCGATCACAAAAATCGGCGCCCGCTTGAAGTTCAGCCGGGCGAAATTCGAAAACAGCCTGGGCTCGGTGACTCCGTCCTTGGGGCCATCGATAAAGAGCAGATCGGCGTTCTCCAACAAATCGCGATGCTTCTCGATCGCCGCCATGTCCGCAAGATTGTCGAGGTGCTGCACCAGACGTCCGTCCGCGAAGTCCTCCGCCTTCAAAAGCGTGCCTTCGATTTCCCTCCAGCCAACCAGATCGAAGGTTGATATCGTTCCGCCAGCCGGAAGCGTCTCCTTCATCGCCAGGCTGGACATTCCGGCATAAGTCCCGAACTCCACAACCGACGCGGGCTTCAAAACATCCACCATCGCGGCCAGCAGTCGATGATGTTCGCCAGGCCAAATGTTGTGCTCTCCAACGGGACCGCACCGCTCGTCCAAATCGGACAGCTTCAGCACGCGCGCACGTTGTCCGACCTGAAAAGTCAGACCGAGCAATTCATCCGAAATCGGCTGTTGTCCCATGCAATCCGGCCACATCACCGTGCGCCGGTATTGCTTTGATTCCGGCAAGGGCGGAGGCAGAATCAAATTGGAAAGGACTTTGCGAATGTTCATAAGGGAATAGAGGCAGGGATGACGACCTTTGCCAGAACTGAAGGAATTAACCCGCCGCAGCCGTGTCGAGCCCGCATGGGATACACCGCCACCGGGATGCAGCCAGGAGCCGGCCTTCGCTTTCGGAGGGAGACAGTATCAAACGTTCTGATGAAGCCGGTCCGCCCAACCAGGCCCCCCACCAGCTGAACGAACTGTTGGCGATGATCGCCCCGCCACAGCGGGTCATCAAATAAAAATCCTCCAGCTCATCCGTCGCCTCCGGAGTGGCGACGAACTCCACCGGCGCACCGCGAAAATCGATCGCCGCCCTCGCCCACTCCAAATCGTCGCCAAACACGAAAAAATGCGCCCCGGGTTTGGCCGCCAGGAATCGCTCCGCGGCCCGGCGATAATAATCCGCCCCAAGCTTCGGCGAATACCGCACACGACGGACATGCACCATCACCGCAAGCGGCGAGGCTTCGATACGTTTCAGCACGGCCAAGCCTTCCGCCGTGACCGGTGCAGGCGGCGCCAACTCGGCCCGAATCACGTCCGCCGCCTTCTCGAAAAAACGCTCATCCTGCCAATAACCGTTCAGGTAAACGCGCCGCCCCGGCGGCGGATTGGCCATCGTAAGCAGCTCGATGCCATGCCGCCGCTTTTCGGCCAGATAGGAACGCCGCGCCAGCGGCAGCAGCTTGTTGCCATTGCGTGCCAGACGGTGGCGCCACGAATGGGTATCACCTCCCAGACACCACTGCGGACCGGCGATCTCCGCTTGAACCGGAAACCGACCGAGACGGTAACCACGACCGTAGTCGTCGCGACGGTAGCCCGTGATGATATCCAGAGCCAGTGGCCGCCCCAGACGCAACGCCAGCGCGCGCGCCGCCGCGTAGCAGAAGAGCTGGTTTCCCAGCCCGCCTTTGACGAGAGTGACTACGGGAGGCATCACGCGGATATCATGGCTTGTCATTCAGGATTGATCGCATCCAGGCAACATCCTCGGGGTGGCTTTCGCAATACTTCCGGTGGCTTTCGCGAATGGCCGCGAGATGGGCCTCGATCCCTTCCTTCAAAACATCGACCCCAAAACCATCCGCCGGATCGGCCCTCCCGGCGGGCCCCAGCATGCGCCCGAGCATCCGGTCCCCCACGCGGGCGCTAAAATGCACGAAATCAAACCAGTCGGGAAATCCTTTGTCCGCGGCATTCGCGGCCGGCAAAGGCTCGTCCATGGGCGGGGCGAAATTCATGAAGTCCCACAGCTGCACCGCCGGCCCCGTTTCCGGAAGCGCGTTAACCTCCCCGCAGACTCGCGCAAGAATCCGTCGGTCACGTTCCCACGCGACGCGCTCCGGGTAATCGTCCGATGGATTGATCAAACGGAGCGCGTGCATCGGTGGAAACGCCACCAGCACCTTCACGCCGGCCTTCCTCAGATCGGCCAGAAGCAAGCGGAACGCCTCCACCTTCCCGATCCCCGACTCCTTTGGCTCAAGCGCCCAAGCCTCGGTGGCATCAAAGACAAACCCTCGCCGCTGGTCTTGCACATAAGTCCGCACATCCGGTGGAATGCGAGTCAGCAGGCTCTGACCAAGCGGCTTATTGGCTGAACTTTTTTTGCGCAGTGCGTTGCGCAGCGTGCTGAGCGACGCCTTCAACGCCGGCATGCCGACCCAGTAGCGAAGCTCGCGATCCAAAGAAAAACCCTCATCCGCCAGAGGTGAGCTGTAGAAATCCGTGACCCGGCGCGGGTCCTGATCGTCGGCAAGGTCGCCGGGGTCTATTCCCACGATCACCAGCTTTAGATTTTTTTCGTGCGCCATTGCGTAGCGGACCATCGGGACCGTTTCGAGAATCAGCCCGCCTGAAAACGCCAGGTTGAGCGCCTTGCGTCCGGCCAGCGCGGAATGTTCGGGATTGAAGCCTATCTCGACCCTCGATGACCCCGCAAAAACCACCTCGCAATCGGGATGCGCCCGCACCAAGCCGGCCTTCGACGTCCGCAGCGCCTCGCTCGTATCGCGGTAGGGTTCGAGCGACTGCGCCATCCAGCGGGCGGGCAGCACGCGCCACGGATTCACGACGATGTTCAAGGCGAGTCCGGCCAGCAGAAATAAAACGATGCCACCGGTGAGCCCGACGGCGTAATGACGGAATGCTTTGTTCATGGCGTGCGGGTCCTCAAAAATGGAAATAGATGAACTCGCTCACCTTATCGAGGTCGCTCAGGACCGCATAAAATAGCAGCAGGGAGAACAGCATCCAAGGCCAGGTCGGACGCCAGCCCCACCAACGACGGGACGCCGCCGTCCACTCGATCCCACCATAGTGCGGCGAGTAACCTCCCATGAACCGCTGCGTGCTCGGCATCACCCATGCGATGGCCAGCGCGATCAACACCGATCTCCACGCCGGCGAGGACTTGACCACCGCCATTTTTTTCTCGGGCCAGCCCTCCCAGCCATGTGCACCGAACATCGAACCGTAGATGCTGGTCGTCGCCTTCCACGCCGCCCCCGGATCGCCCGCCGTCCTCAATTCAAATGTCCCCGCGCGAAACGGCACCCACGCCAGCACTACCACGAGAAACGTGAGCAAAACCGCCGCCGTCTTCGGCATCGGCCGCCACTTCAGGCGCTCGCGCAGACCGATCCACGCATGGTTCACGCAAAGAAACGCGCCATGAAGTCCGCCCCAGACGAGAAAGGCCCACCCCGCCCCGCCCCGTGCCACATGCCGCCGAGCAACATCGTGATCAGGAGATTGCCGTGACGCCGCACCGGCCCGAGCCGGTTTCCACCGAGCGGAAAGTAAAGGTAGTCACGCAAGAACCGGGAAAGCGTGATGTGCCAGCGGCGCCAGAACTCGATGATCGAGGACGCCTTGTAGGGAGAGTCGAAATTCAACGGCAGACGGATGCCGAAGAGATAGGAAACGCCGATCGCCATGTCAGAGTAACCTGAAAAATCGAAATAGATCTGCATCGTGTAGCTGAGCGCCGCCGCCCACGCCTCCCCCATCGTCAGCACCCGTGCCCCCGACGCCGCCAACTCGAAAAGCGGTGTCGCCGTGTCGGCCGCCGCGTCGGCGATCACCACTTTTTTGAACAGCCCTATCGCCAGCACCGTGAACCCGACCGCCAGGCATCTCCAGATGGGCCGCGAACGGCCGCGCTGAAACTGCGGCATCAGCTCCGAGTGATGCACGATCGGGCCGGCGATCAGGTGCGGAAAAAAGGTCACGAACAGCAGATAGTCCGAAAACCGGTCTTCTCGGTTTTCACCGCGGTAGGCATCGACCAGGAAGGCGATCTGCAAAAAGGTAAAAAACGAAACCGCCAGCGGCAGCACCAGCTGGGGAATCTCGGCGGGATAACCGGTGAACGACTGGCTCCACTTCGAGAAAAGTCCGAGATACTTGTAATAAACGAGCAGCAGCAGATTGACCGACACGCTCGTAGTCAGCAGCAGCAGCCTTACGTGTCCGGCCCGCAATCCGTGTATGAGCCGCCCGCACCAGTAATTGACGGTGCAGGAAGCCAGAATGAGCGTGAGATAAAACGGACTCCACGGCTGCGCTGGATTGGGATTCCACCACGCGTAAAAAGCCAGGCTCACCCCGATCAGCCATGTGATGGCCCACGACCAGTGTTTGCGTGCGAGCAGATGAAAACCCAGCAGACTGACCGGCAAGAAAACCAGCAGGAAGAAATAAGAGTTAAACAGCATTTCCGGCCGTTCGAATCAGCCTGCCTGCTCAGGCCTTGTAATACTTCTCCGGACGACGCCGGATGCAGTTGCGCGTGTCGATCAACGGCATCGGATAGGCGCTGAAGTCGAACTCGCGGTAGGCCGCATGTCCGGTGGACACCACAATGAGATCGTAGTCCGAAGTGATCGCGGCGACCGACTTGCGTCCGGCGTAGACCGCATGCTCGCGGGTCATCGGCACCACGGGCACGAACGGATCGTGATACGCCACCTTTGCCCCGAGCGCCTCGAACTTCTCGATGAGCTTGTAGCTGGGCGACTCGCGGTCGTCGTCCACGTTGGCCTTGTAGGCGAGGCCGAGGATGAGCACGCGGGCGTTTTTGACCGCCTTGCCGTCGTTGTTGAGCGCCTCGAAGGCAACCTTCACCACGTAGTCCGGCATGGCCGTGTTGATCTCTCCCGCCAGCTCGATGAACCGGGTATGCTGGCCAAACTCGCGCGCCTTCCAGGTGAGATAGAACGGATCGATCGGAATGCAGTGTCCGCCAAGGCCGGGGCCGGGATAAAACGGCATGAAGCCGAAGGGCTTCGTCTTGGCCGCCTCGATAACCTCCCAGATGTCGATGCCCATGGCCGCGTAAACGATTTTCAGCTCGTTCACCAAGGCGATGTTCACCGAGCGGAAAATATTCTCCAGCAGCTTCGTCGCCTCGGCCACGCGGCACGAGCTCACCGGCACGAGTTTCTGGATCGCGAGACCGTAAAGGGCCATCGCCTTTTCGAGGCAGGCGGGCGTGAGGCCGCCGACGACCTTCGGAATGCTCGCGACCTTGCTGTCGGGATTTCCCGGATCTTCACGCTCGGGGGAAAACGCCAGGTGAAAGTCCACACCCGCCTTCAGTCCTGAACCTTGCTCCAGCACGGCGCGCAACTCTCCATCGGTCGTGCCCGGATAAGTGGTCGATTCAAGCACCACCAGAACACCCTTGCCCAAATGGGGGGCGATCGCGCGGCCGGTATCGAGCACATAGCTAAGGTCGGGCTCGCGATAGGTGTTGAGCGGCGTGGGCACGCAAAGGATCACCGCATCGACCTCGCGCACACGGGAGAAATCAACCGAGGCTTCCAGTTTGCCGCCGGCCCGCGCCGCCGCGATGGAATCAGCGCCGACATGCTTGATGTAGCTGCGGCCTCCGTTGATCGCATCCACCTTGCGCTGGTCGATGTCGAGACCGAGCACACGCCCGCCCGAACGGACGAACTGCAGGGCGAGGGGCAGACCCACATAACCGAGGCCGACGATGGCGATGTTTTTCATGCGAATAAGAGGTCACTCCAACCCATCCTGCCGCCGAATGTAAGCGAAATTATTTCCCCGGAACCAGTTCCCGGTAAACCTTCAAAGTAGCCGCGCACATGGCCGCTTTGGTGAAAGGCTCCCCCACCACGCCCGGAACCGCCTTCGTGCGCAGGATCGAGGCCGTCGCGGCAACCAGCCCGGCCACGTCCCGCAGCGGCACCGCACCCTCGGGGAAAAGTTTTTGCAACTGCTCCGCCACTCCGCCGTGATCGTAGCCCACCACGGGTTTTCCGATGGCAAACGCCTCCAGCGTGGTGCGTCCAAACGACTCCGGCTGCACCGAAAGGCAATAGACGATGTCCGACACCGCCATGATTTCTCGGATGTCCCCGCGATGGCCGAGAAACGTGACGTCGTCCTTCAAGCCCAGCCGTTCGACGGATGCGCGGAGATCGCCCATATACGCCTTCTTCTTGGCATGCGTGTCTCCCACCACCAAGCCATGCGCAGGGACTCCCGCCGCCTTCAGGCCGGCGATCATCGCAAAAAAATCCTCGTGCCCCTTGAGACGCGTGATCCGTCCCGGCAGAAGCAACACGGCCTTGCCGGCCAGCTGCGGCTGGGCCGACGTCCATTTTTTCAGCCACTCGGCGTCCGGCATGAATCCCCGGGGCAGTTCCGCCAGCTCGACTCCGCGCGGAATGACGCGAATCGCCGCCACCGGAGTCTTCGGATAATTTTGCGTCACGTAGTCGCGGATGCAGTGCGACACCGCGATGACCCGCTCGCCGCGCGCCATGATCGCCGAGTAAAAATTGATCGAGTAAAACCCGTGCACCGTCGTGACAAAATGCGGCCGCGTCTTCGCATCCATGCCGCGCAGCGCCAGCCACGCGATCCATGCCGGCACCCGCGAGCGCGCATGCACGATGTCGGGCTTTTCCGTCTCCAATGCCTTCCTGAGCCGGGAGACCTGAAACAAGGACCCCAGGCTCTTGCGATGAACCGGCAGCGCGATGTGCCGGGAGCCGGCCGCTTCGAGCTCCGGCACAAGACGCCCGCCGTTGGAAACCACCACGGAGACGTGACCGCCATCCACCAGCGCGCGGGCGATCTCCAGTGTGCCGCGTTCGACGCCGCCGGCATTCAGTTCGGGAAGTATCTGGAGGATTTTCATCAGCCGGCAAAAAACCAGCGGCTCACGATCTCGTCCGCACAGCGTCCGGCTTCGTGAAAGGAGTAGGCCTGGACCGTCGGCTTTTCAGCCGCCAGCCATTCGGCATAGCGCACCGCATGCCCGACCGCGACGACATCGTCCACGGCCCTGATCATCCGGTCACCGGCCTGCTTCGCCGGCAACGGAAGCAACCCCACGCGGGCGCGCGCCGTGATCGCCTCGAAAATCATCGAGGTGCTGTCCTCCGTAACCCAGGCCTCCTCGGCCGACATCAGGACGGACGGCAGCCAGCCTGACGTTGTCTTGTCGTGCGGCACGATTTCCACAGGGAGTCCCAAAGCGGCCACTTCCCTGAGAAACCTTTCGGGAGTTCGCCGTGAATTGGCCACGGTCCAGACCAGTTCCGGGCGGCGTCCCACGATTTCCTTGATGGCCGCGAGCAGCGGCGCACCCGACCAGTCATGATGCTTGGACGGCCCGCCAATCAAAATCACCCCGGTCGCGGTCTTGACGGGAACCGTTTCGGGCAGACGATTGAGCGCACCCCGCGTGACGACAATGCCCTGCCTTCCATTGGGTCCGTTCAAATCGTGCCGGGGCACCAGACACAGGTCGAACGCCCACATCGGCAGCGAGGGTTTCATGATGACCACCGACTTCGCGCCAAACCCGCGGGCCGCCAGCAACAGCGGCACGTGCGTCCGATGTCCGGCCGCGATCAGCAATTGCGGCTTCGCCAGACCAACGCCCACCTGGCGCGCCTGCGTGATCCGGGCAAACACGCCCTTCTTCAGATCAAGCCGCACGCACTGCACATCCGCACCGGTGCGTCTGCGCAAGGCCTCCGCCAATCCGAAACTCTGATTCTCATGACCGGGCCGTCCGTCGGATAAAATCCGTATGTCGGTGAGTTTCGTTTTCATGGATTGCCCTCCGGCGCAGTGACAACCGGCATGTCCATCCGCCGGCAAACCGCGACCACTTTCCCATTCCCTCCCGGGACATAGACAAAATCGAGCGGCAACGCCGTCACCCGGTCAACGCGGTTGATTTCCTCCGCGATCACCTTGCGCCGATTCAAGGCCGGACGCACATGGACGACCGCATCATCGCTCAACCACGCGGGTCTTTGCGCATCAGCCGCGATGGAATACTCGAACACAAAATTATCCGGCTCGGCCTGCTTGAGCGCAGGCACCGGCCCGGCGCCCTCTTCAAGCCAGACCAGACAACGCCGGTGTTTGCCGGCGCGCAGCGTGGCGATGCCCTCTTTCGGCGTGCGCCCCGGCTCCCATTGCGGCTTGTGCTTGTTCACCTTCCACCGGTCTTGCAGCCAAAAGACGTCCGCCGGACTTTCCCTCATCACGGTCTCGAGCACCTTCATACAGTTTTCCGTGGTCGGCTCGCCGACAAGCGGATGGAACTTGATGCGCCACTTTCCCGGCGCCCTCGTTTTCACCGAAATCCCAAACACCGTCGCGCCCGTGCGCCGCGCCAGCACCGCCGCCAACGGCGTGCATGCGGTCAGTCTTCCAAAAAACGGCACGATCTCGCCGATGCCCAGGGCGCGCTGGTCGCTCACGATGCCCAGGCCCGAGCCGGCGCGCAAAAACGACGCCAGGGCGAGCGGGTTCACGCTTTTCTCGAACAGCTTCAGCCCCATGCGCTGGCGCGTGGCCACCATGCGAACATCAAGATACGGGTTGCTCAAGGGCCGGTAAATATCCCCCGCCTTCACGCCCGGCGGCATGACCTGCGGAAATTTCTGCGCAAGCGCCTCCCAGTTTCCCATGTGCGCCAGCACCCCGATCACGCCCTTCCCCGACTTCATGGCGTCGGTCAACACCTCCCCGTTTTCGATTTCCACCGCACGGTTCAACGCCTCCGGCTCAAGCGAAGCGGTGCAGAGCGAGGCGATCAGATTGGCCCCGGCCCGGCGGAAAACTTCCTCCGCCAGCACCTCCAGCTCCGCAGGGGATTTTTCGCCGGCGAATGCGATACGGAGGTTGCGTTCGACGATGCGTCGGTGCCGGGCCGAAACCAGCCGGATGAGCATGCCCACCTGTTCGCCCACCAGACAGGCCTCTCGGGGCGTCAGCAGCCCGATCAACTTCTCGACCGCAAGATAAACGCCATATTCCAGCCGCCATTGAAGACGGCGGGTAAAAGACGGTGATGGGCGGCTCATATTGGGGTTGAAACGAAGCGTGAACCTGAACTGAGCGAAGTGAATGGATCGACCGACATGCGTAAAGGACCAACCTGCCCTGCCCGATTCCCCTCGGCAAGCTCCCTGACGCCACCTCACCACTTCACAATGCTTGCAGTCGGGGCCGGTTTCCCGCCCTTTTCTTTGCCAATCCATGCCGCTCCTGACGGTCACCGACCTCCGCACCTATTTCCACACCCGCAACGGCGTGTATCGGGCGGTCGACGGGATAAGCTTCCACCTGGACCGCGGCGAAACCCTCGGCATCGTCGGCGAATCAGGCTCGGGCAAATCCGTCACCGGCTACTCGCTCATGGGCCTCGTCCCCCAGCCGCCCGGCCGCATCGAGGGCGGTTCGGCGCTCTTCGACGGCGTTGACCTGCTGCATTGCCCGCCCGCCGCGCTGCGCGCCATTCGCGGCAAGCGCATCAGCATGATTTTCCAGGATCCGATGACGTCGCTCAATCCCTACCTGCGGATCGGCGAGCAACTCATCGAACCCCTTCTCATTCACGAGAAAATCTCCAAGCCCGACGCCCTCAAGCGCGCCCTCGCCATGCTCGAAGCCGTCGGCATCAACGATGCGTCCAGCCGCCTGCGCAGCTACCCGCACGAGTTTTCCGGCGGCATGCGCCAGCGCGTGATGATCGCGATGGCCCTCATCACGAAACCCGAACTGCTCATCGCCGACGAGCCCACCACCGCGCTCGATGTCACCGTGCAGGCGCAGATCCTTGAGCTCATCAAAAAAATGCAGCGCGAGCTGGGCATGGCGGTGATCTTCATCACGCACGACCTGGGCGTGGTCGCCGGCCTGTGCGACCGCGTGCTCGTGATGTATGCCGGCCGCGTGGTCGAGTCGGCCGGCACCCGCACGCTTTTCCGCCAACCCAAGCATCCCTACACCATCGCGCTGCAACGCTCGATCCCCTCCACCCAGCCCAAGGGAGCGGAACTCTTCACCATCCCCGGCATGCCGCCCGACGTGTCCAAACCGATCAACGGCTGTTCTTTCGCCCCACGCTGCGCCCACGCCGCCGACTCCTGCACGACACGCGACCCCAAGCTCGCGCACATCACCAACGACCATGAACAGGCCTGCCTGCGCGTGCAGGCGGGCGAACTGTGACACCCGCCGCCATGACCGAACCCATCCTTGAGCTGCAGGACATCAAAACCCACTTCCCTGTTCAGAAGGGTTTTTTGTTTCGCAAACAGGTCGGCACGGTGAAGGCCGTCGACGGCGTTTCCCTGAGTTTGCGGCGCGGAGAAGTTTTGGGACTGGTCGGCGAATCGGGCTGCGGCAAGTCCACCCTCGCGCGCACCATCATGCAGCTCGTCCCCACCACCGGAGGAACCGTGCTGCTCGAAGGCAAAAACCTCACCCAAAGCTCGACCGCCTCCGTGCAGGACATCCGCCGCGATCTGCAGATGGTTTTCCAGGATCCTTACGCTTCGCTGAATCCGCGCATGACCGTTTTTGCGACGCTCGCCGAGCCGTTGCTCGTGCACAAGGTGTGCCCTCCCGGCGAGGTCGTCACCCGTGTCGGCCAGCTCATGGAGCTCGTCGGCCTCGCCCCGCGTTTCATGCAGAAATATCCGCATGAGTTTTCCGGCGGACAGCGCCAGCGCATCGCCATCGCCCGCGCCCTCGCCCTCCAGCCCAAGGTCATCATCGCGGACGAACCGGTCTCCGCGCTCGACGTCTCCATCCAGGCGCAAATCCTGAACCTCCTCGCCGAACTCGTGCGCAAAATGGGCCTGAGCCTCGTTTTCATCGCGCACGATCTGTCGGTCGTTAAGCACATCTCCGATCGCGTGGCGGTCATGTATCTGGGAAAAATCGTGGAACTCGGGTCCGCCGTGGACGTGATCGAACACCCCCAGCATCCCTACACCCGCGCGCTGGTCAGCGCCATTCCCGTGCCCGATCCCGACGTGGAGCGCGCCCGCCAACGCATCGTGCTCGCCGGCGATCCGCCCTCGCCGATCAATCCTCCCTCCGGCTGCGCATTCCATCCGCGCTGCGCTTTTGCGAAGGACTGCTGCAAGACCGGAGTAATTCCCCTTATATCTTTCTTGAACCGCGAGGTGGCCTGTGTGCGTATTGGGGAAATCCAAACGCATTAATGACTTCCACCGAAACCCGCACTTGGGGAGAGTTCAAACCGACCGGCAACGCCGCCCTGCTTCGCCTGCCGGTGCAAGCAGGCCTTTCGTGCGGGGTTCTGCACAAATGGATCACCCGAGCCTGGCTTCGCCACTTTGGCCGCGGGCCCGTCGACATTGATTATTACGGGCTCAAACTGCGCGTGATTCCCGACAAGAACATGACGGATCAAAAGCTCCTGCTTCGATCCGGTCTGCGCGATAAAGCCGAGTTGAATTTCATCAACCGCCATGTGCCGGCCAAGGGCGTGTTTCTCGATATCGGCGCCAACATCGGTTATTACAGCCTCTCGGCCGCCAGGCTGGGGTTTGCCCGCATCGTCTCCATCGAGCCGAACCCCCGCCTGATCCCGCGCCTGCGCTTCAACGCCTCGACCAACAATCTCGACGAACGCCTGCGGCTTGTCCCCGTCGGCGTCTCGGACCAGCCCGGTGAATTGTTTTTGCACAGCCCCGGCGACATGGGCAGCGGCACCATCACCACCACCGCCGCCGAAGGAGACGTCGCCGTCAAAGTGGAGACTCTGGCGAACATTCTCGCCGACGCGGGCGTCGAGCGTGTTGACGCCTTCAAAATCGACGTCGAAGGCCACGAGGACAAAGCCCTGCTCCCTTGGCTGCGCGTCCTGCCCGACGACAAACTTCCCACTGCGGGCATCCTCGAATTCGTTCATCAGTCGCACTGGAAAGAGGACGTCATCGCCTACCTGCTCGGACGCGGCTACCGGATCGGCATGAAGACCCGCTCCAACGTCATCGTCGTGCGCGGCTAGCCGAGCAGCTTCGTCTGCCGGATCGCCTCGTAGCAGGCGATGCCCGCCGCCGTGCTCAGGTTGAGCGAACGCAGCTCATGATTCGCATGGGGAATGGTCACCCGGCGCTCTTCGCCGAACTCCGCGTGCAGCCACTCCGGCGCCCCGTGGCCTTCGTTCCCAAAGACCAGGCCGTCGCCATCCGCAAACGAAACATCCCAGTAGCTCTGCGTCGTCTTCGTGGTGAACAGCCAGAGCCTCTCCGGTCGCGCCGCGCTCGCCTTGAACGCCGCCCAATCCGCGTGATGATGCACATCGAGCACATGCCAGTAGTCCATGCCCGCCCGCTTGAGATGCTTGTCCGTGATCTCAAATCCCAACGGATGAATCAGGTGCAGTCGCGACCGTGTGAGCGCGCACATCCGGCCGATGTTGCCGGTGTTCTGGGGAATCTCGGGTTGGAACAATACGATGTGAAGCATGGCCGGTTTCCACGTCACGGCAGCGTTCCTCCCATGGCAAACTTTACATGGACGCGGGTTTACTGTTTGCGAAGAAATGGGCTCGCGCTAGGTTGGGCGCGTGGAAACGAACGATGTTCAATCCATAGTGATCGTGGACGACGAAAGGTCGTTCACCGACATGATCGGTAATCTGCTGCAGGAGCATTTCACCGTTCCCGTCTACACCTTCACGCGGGCCGAGGACGCCATTGGGGAAATCGCGGCGCTGCGGCCAGGCATCATCGTCACCGATTATTACATGCCGGGAATGAACGGCCTTGAGTTCATCCGCGCCGTGCATGCCCTGTCGCCCGACATCCCCAGCATGATCATCACCGGCCACTCGTTCAACCTGGACGAGCACAGTCAGGACGGCCTGGGCAACCTGAAGGAAGTTCTGCCCAAACCTTTTCGCTGGCAGCAGCTGGCCGCGGCGATTTGCAGGCACTGGCACGGAGACAATCCTCCGTCCATCCGGGTCAGCTAGGGCTCACTCCAACACCAGCCCGGTGTTGTCCGCCACCAGCACACGGACCGTGCTGCGCAGACCGGCGGCACTGAATGCCGCCTGCATCGCAGCCGCCACGGCTTCGGACTCTGCCTGAGGAGCGACGCACAACACCGTGGAGCCGCTGCCGCTCAGCCAGCCGGTATAGGCACCCGCAGCAACACCCGCCTCGATCGCCGGACGTCCGCCGGGAATCTTCGGCAGGCGATAGGGCTCGTGCATGAAATCCGCCACCGAACCGCGCAGACGCTCGTAATCGCCCGAAATCATCGCGGCCACAAGGTAGGCCGAACTGTTGATGCTCTTCACCGCGTCGAAATAAGGCAGCGTGGCCGGCAGCACGCCGCGCGACTCCTTGGTCAACATCTCGACCTCCGGAGAGGCCGCGACAAAAGCGAGCGTCGCCGGCAACTCGATGCGCACCGTGTCGACATAGGCGTTGGTCGCCGCGTCGCAGCGCGCCACGCAGAAACCGCCCAGGATGCCGGCCGCCGCATTGTCGGGATGCCCTTCAAGCGCGGTGGCGATGGCCACGAGCTGATGCCGCGAGAGGTTCGCACCCGAGAGCGCGTTCAACCCGCCCAGCACGCCGCCGATCACCGTGACGCTTGAGCCAAGCCCGCGCGCCGCCGGCACTTCGCCGCGGATTTGATAGGAAAAACCAAAGGGCGCTTTGCGAGCCGCCGCGAAAAACGCCGCCGCCGTCGCCTCGACCATCGCCTGCGCACGTCCGTCGGCCGGCGAAATTGGGTGGGCGACCAGGTCGTCGGTTCGCGTCAGCGTCACGCGGTTGTGGATCTGCAAGGCCAGCCCGAGCGTGTCGAAGCCGGCGCCGCAGTTGGACGTGCTGCCGGGCACTCGGACGGTAACGGTGGAGGGAAGCTTGCTCATGTTGTGCGGCGAAATTTCAGGGCCTGTTTGACTTCCATCATCTCGGCTTTTTTGCGCAAGTCGGCGCGCTTGTCGTGCTGCTGTTTGCCGATGCAGAGGGCCACCTCGACCTTCACGAGCGCCTCCTTGAAATAGATGCGCAGCGGCACGAGCGTGCGTTCGCCGACCTGCATCGCCTGCGCGATCTTTCGCACCTGATGCTTGTGCAGAAGAAGTTTTCGGATGCGCCGCGCGGCGTGGTTGTTGATGTTGCCGAATTCGTATTCCTCGATGTGCGCGTTGAACAGCCACAGCTCTCCTTTCTCGAACTTGCCGAAGGCGTCGCTGATCTGCGCCCGGCCGGCGCGGATGGCCTTCACCTCGGTGCCGTGGAGCACGAGGCCCGCCTCAAAGCGCTCCTCCACGTGAAAATCGCGCAGCGCCTTGGCGTTGCGGACCTCCGTGAAACGGACGGCGTCTTTTTTCTTGGCGGACATGGACAAAGGGAGGCGGAAGTCGGCGACCGCCGCAACAAGGGATAAAAAAGTCACTTCGGGCGAAGCGGAAAAATTCCCGGGCGAAACACGCTCCGATGATTCCCGGCTTCGCGCAAAGTGACGCAAAAGCAAAAGGGCCTGGGGCCCGCGACCGGCCGGTTACTCGGCGGCGGCTTCCTGGAAGGTGATCTTGCCCTCGATGATCTCGCGCAGGGCGATGTCTTCGGGCGAAAGCTTTTCCAAGGACTCGACCAGCGCGCGGCTGCCACGGCGGAGCTGCTTCACGCGGCGCGAAACCACGTTGATGAGCAGGTTGGAATCAGGAATGACTTTGTGGGCTTCTTTAAGGTAGTCGTCTCTCATGGTGGGCGTTGGTTTTTGCGATAAGGGCCGATAGCATAAGGCGCCCTACGACCGGTCAAGGGTTTATTTGCCCCCGCCAGCCTTGCGAAAACAGGGCCGAATCCGTTGGCTGGCCCGCATGTTTATAGCCTGGACCACCGTGGCCGACCGCGAAACCGCCGACCGACTGGCCGCCGAGGCCGTCGCGCGTTCACTGGCCGCCTGTGTGCAGGTCGAGGGGGCGGTGACCTCCCATTACCGCTGGAACGGCGCACAGGAGAAAACCGAGGAATTCCGCCTGATGTTCAAAGCGTTACCTGAACAGTTGCCCATGCTGTCAGCCTGGTTGCACGCCCATCACCCCTACGAGACGCCGGAGTGGATCGTCGTGAAGGCGGAACAGGTTGGAGAAAAATACTTGTCATGGGCGGCGCGCTCCCTAGACACATGACCCTTTAACTTCGCGCCAACCCTCGATTTCAAAAGCCATGTCCCAGCATAAAAGCCTCCAAGGTGCCTCCGGCATCGTCATCAAACGCAACGTCCTCAAGCGCTTCGAGCGCGTCGCCATCCTGAAAAAGCGTGGCCAATGGAAAGAAGGCGACCGCGTCGCCGGTCTCCGCAAGACCAAGCCCGACGTCTGAGCCAACCGCTTCCCGTCCCTTTCGGGCAGGCAGGGTTTTCACCCTCCTGCCCTTTTTTCTGCCCAAAACCGCCGTCTTTCGCCCAACTCTCGCCCATGAAGGAAATGCTCGCCCAACTCATCGCCTGGTATTCGGACAAACTGGAACAAGGCGGCTACTGGCTCGTCGGCCTGCTCATGGCGGTCGAAAGCTCCATCGTTCCCCTACCGAGCGAACTCGTCATCCCGCCCGCCGCCCACCTCGCCTACACCAAGGGCACGATGAGCGTGTGGGGAGTGATCGTCGCCGGCGCCATCGGTTCGTGGGTCGGAGCCTCGGTGATGTATTGGGCCGCCCGCCTCGCCGGCCGCCCGTTGGCCGCACGTTACGGTCGCTATGTGCTCATCACCCCGGAGAAGATCGCGGCGGCGGAACGCTGGGCGGAGAAATTTGGATCGTTCGGGATTTTCTTTTCACGTCTCCTGCCGGTCGTGCGGCACCTCATCGGTATTCCGGCGGGCATCGTGCGTTTCCATTTCGGGCTTTATTCGCTCTACACGCTGATCGGCTCGGGAATCTGGTGCGCGGTGCTGGCGTGGCTCGGCATCAAGGCCGGGCAGGACGAGGCGCTCATGAAGGGCGAACTCCACCGCATCACGCTCTGGGTCGTCGCCGCGTTCGTCGTGCTCGGCGCGGTTTATTACGTTTTCGTCCACCGCCACATGAAGGCGGACAAGAAAGCCTGAGCGACTGTGCCGACGCGCACAGTGGTTTGCACTCGACAGCGCACGCCGTCCGGCCGAATTTCACGGCTTGGTTCTGCAGGCGTAGCACAATGGATAGTGTAGCGGTCTCCGAAGCCGTCGATCCGGGTTCGACTCCCGGCGCTTGCACCAGTTTTCACCTCAACGGCACCGGGTCGCCCCAGTCGGCCAAGGGCCGGACATCCGGCGAAGCCGGAGCCGCAACCGGTCCGGGCACGGCAAGAATACGAAATACGCCGGTCGCTCCACCGGCGGTGCGCGTGGTGATCGTGATGCGCTTCAGCTTGGGATTCGGCGCATCGTAAGGAGCCTGCGGAGAAGACACGTCCACGACGGCGATCTTGGCACCGGCGGGTGACAACACGCGGAGTGTGAGGCTTTCCTTCGCTTGCGTCAGACGCACCTCGCCCTCCCCGACCACCACTTGGTCAGTCTGCGTCAACATCTGCCAAGTGACCTCCACCGCTTTCGTAGCGGCCGTCCATTCGTCCTGGATGAGCACACAGCGGTCGGATGTAATCATCACACCGCGACTGACCGCCTTGACCTGGCCGGCATAGACCGCGTCAAGGTTGGCGACCGATGTCGCCGGCTTGGCGGAGAACCGCACGAGTTCGCCGCGTCCGTCCACTTTGGGAAACGCACCATCAAAGCGCAGGATGTTGTGCGAATCGGGACCGAGGCGGAAGATTTTCCATCGTTCTCCGTCCTGTTCACGCGCCCAGAGTTTGACGCCTTTTGATTCGAGGGAGTTGTAATCCTGCATGCCGGGATCGACGGCCCAGCGCACCCCGTCGGCCTCCAACAGGAACGACCCCGCATCCATGTGCCCATGGGAAACACTGGCGGCGCCACCTTTCAATCCGACAAATGTCGCGCGGGCGTCACTCCACGCCGAGCGATGCGTCGCGACCGGATTGATGCCGCGCCCAAACCAACTGAGCGGCGGCTGGCCCGCATTGGCCGGCAGTTTGGGGTCGCGCCACAAAAGGGTGAACGCCTCGACGCGCGGATCCGTGCGCAGCAGCTTGTCCGGACTGCTCGCGGCAAGCAGTGCGTTGTTGCCAAAGAGCAGTCCGGAACGGCCGGTTTTCCGTGCAAACCAGTATTGAGGGCTGTTCAGACCTGTTTTAACCCCGCAGTCGGAGTAGTCGTAAAGCTGGCCGGTGGGCGTGACCATTTGCAGCATGTAATCGGCGCTGGCAAGAAACCCGGGGAAGGCGTCCAAGCCGTGGGTTTTGCCCGTGAAATGTTCAAGCGCGTCAGCAAGGATCACATGAAACGTCGTGCCGTAACCCCAATACATCGGGCCTTCGGGATAGGCGCCGTCGGGAGCATAACCATCGGCGGAAAGATGGAGGTTATCAACGGCGCGGCTGATGATGCGACGGGCCAGCTCCGGCTGCTCGTCCGCAAGCGCAATGGCACCCGCGACCATGCCAGCGTGGCAAACCTGGTTCCAGTTGTTGGTGCCGGTGATCCACCAATGCTGCGAAGCCGGCCCTTCCTCGGATTGCCTGAGCCCCAGTTCCAGGATGGCGCGGGCAAAAGCGGCGCGGTCTTCCGGAGCGAGGCGATCATAAAGCCAGTCGTAACCGACCGCGACAGCCAGGGTCATCTCCGCCGTGTCGAGATAGTGCGAAGGATTCCAATCCTTGAACGCCGTGACCGCGCGCAGCTCGACCACCGCACGATCACGATAGCGCGGATCATCCGTCAGGCGGTTCACCATCGCGAGGATGCTGATGCGCGCCAGCGCCTCGCGAGAGACGGCGAGAAGGCGCCGCCCCTCTTTTTTGTAGGTCAACGGAGGCTGCACAAGCAACGCGTCGGCCCGTTGGCGAAGGTCCTCGAAAATCCGCGCCGACACCGGGTCGCCGACGATCTGGGCGCGCAGGGCGGTGAACTTGGCCGCATCGGCGAGCAATCGGGGATGGTTCGGCGCGGGGTGCGGAAGGGCGACCAAAACACTTTGGGCGATTGCCGGCGGGGCGAGAACGACGATGAGCCAGAGAAGGAAACAATGGAGCCGGGGCATGGCGGACGGAACCGATATCCACTCCGTCAACGCAAGAACCCTTTCGCAGCCTTTGTGATCCCCCTGTTGGCCTGCGCCCGTGAAAAACAAAAGGCCCCGCTCTTTTCGAGAGCGGGCCTTTCGTAAAGTTGTCCTAATTCTACTTTGTTAAGCTGGTTCGTAGCAGCCGAGGTCACGAGGCTGGAGGTGAAAGCCCGCGAACCCAGCCTCCTCACGTCGGCTGCCACCCCGGCCAAACGCCAGCTTAACAAAGTAGAACTAATCTCAGATATGGATCGCCTCGCCGAGCGAGGCGGCGGCCGCCTCCATGATCGCCTCGCTGAGCGTCGGATGGGCGTGGATCGTCTGGTGAATATCGTCCACCGTGGCTTCGAGTTCGATCGCGAGTCCATACTCGGCGATCAGCTCGGTGGCCTCGCTGCCGATGATGTGCGCGCCGTAGATCTCGCCGGTCTTGGCGTCGGTGATGACCTTCACGAAACCTTCGCTCTCGGCCGAGGCGACGGCCTTGCCCGAGGCGGTGAACGGGAACTTGCCGACCTTGTAGTCGAGCTTCTTCTCCTTGGCGGCTTTCTCGGTGAGGCCGGTGCTGGAAACCTGCGGCTGGCAATAGGTGCAGCCGGGGAACTTGGTCACGCGCTTGGCCTTGCCGTGGCCGAACATGCCGTTGACGCAGCTGACGGCCTCGAACGTCGCGACGTGCGCGAGCCAGGGCGGCCCGATGATGTCGCCGGCGGCGTAGATGCCCTTGATGTTGGTCTGGTAATCGTCGCCGACCTTCACGTAGTTGCGGTCGAGCTCGATCTTCACCGCGTCGGCGATGACGCCTTCGATGTTGGCGACCACGCCGATGGCGGAAAGCACCACCTCGGCCTCGGCTTCCTGCTTCTTGTCGCCGGTAACGAGGTCAACCTTGACCGAGTCCTTTCCGACGCGGAAGTTCTCGCACTTGGTGCCGGTGAGAATGGTGATGCCCTGTTTTTCGAGGGACTTTTGAAGAACCTTGGAGACCTCTTCGTCCTCGACGGGAAGAACCTGGTTCAACATCTCGACGAGCGTCACCTTCGAGCCGAAAGCGTTGTAGAAATAGGCGAACTCCACACCGATCGCACCGGCGCCGACGATCACGATGGACTTCGGCAGCTTGGTGTTGGCGAGGGCTTCGCGGGAGGTCATCACGCGCACGCCATCGAGCGCGAGGTCGGGGATGCGGCGCATCTTGCAGCCGGTCGCGATGAGGATGTTTTTCGTTTTGAAAAACTTCCCCTTATGTTCGCCCTCGGTGATCTCGACCATGCCGGCCGCGATCACCCGGGCCTTGCCCGTGAAGTAATCGACCTTGTTCTTCTTGAAGAGAAACTCGATGCCCTTGGCCATCTGGCCGGCCACGCCGCGCGAACGCTCGACGACCTTGGCGAAATCGAAGGTGACTTCCTTCACGTTGATGCCGAACGCGTCGGCCTTCTTGATCTTGTTGTAGAGCTCGGCGCTCTTCAGGAGGGCCTTGGTCGGAATGCAGCCCCAGTTGAGGCAGGTGCCGCCGGCGCGCTCGAGCTCGATGCAGGCAACCTTCTTGCCGAGTTGACCGGCGCGAATGGCGCCCGCGTAGCCGGCGGGGCCGCCGCCGATGACAATGAGATCGTATTCTGTGGTTTCAGCCATGGTGTTAAAAGGAGCCTAGGAAGGAATTGATGAAAGCACAAACGTCACGGGGCCTCCCCGCACGGTCAAATTGAAAAGGGACGCGCTCCCCGCCTCTTCAAATATCGATCACGTCGTCGCGCTTCGCGACCGGACGCGGGCCCGCCCCCGGAGGCCTTGGCGGACGCGGCTTTTTGCCGATCACCATGCTGATGATGATATTCGTGATGCTTACGATCAGTGCGCCGCCCAAGGCCGACCAAAAACTGTCCACCTGAAAGCCTTTTACCATTTCCCCCACCAGCATGAACAGAAGGGCGTTGATGACCAACATGCCCAGCCCCAGCGACAGCATGATGAAAGGCAGCGTGAAGAGCACGAGCAGCGGCTTCAGCACGGCGTTGAACAGGCTCAGCAGCAATACCACCGCCGCCAGCGTGCCCACATCGTCGCAGCGGATGCCCGTGATCAACTTGGTGGCGAGGGTCACGCCCAGCGCCAGCACCGACCAGCGCACCAGCAGTTGAAGAAAAGGATGATTCATCGTCCCACTTTCGCCCGCACCCGGCATCCGGCAACGAAATTTTCCCGCACCATCTCCTGCGTCCGCAACTCGCCGACTCGACCTTTCTCCATAAATCCCTAGACCCCTTGTCCCATGACCAACAAGCAGCGGCTCGACCTCATCGAGAAATACATCCGTGAACACAAATACGCCGACCTGCACACCCTTGCCACCCGCTTCGAAATCTCCCTGTCCACCGTCCGGCGCGCCCTCGACGAACTGGAGGTCAAGGGCATGCTCCGCCGCCACCACGGCGGCGCCTCGCTGATCGAGACCGACGAGCTCGCCAAGGAATACGACTTCATCTCGCGGGACCAGCGCCAGTCCGAGGAAAAATTCGCCATCGCCCGCCTCATCGCCGACCAGGTCCAGCCCGGCATGACGGTCATCCTCGACGGCGGCACCTCGACCTACGCCGTCGCCCGCCTGCTCGCCGCCAAACGCCTCCAGGTCATCACCAACTCCCTCCCGATCGCCGGCCTCTTCAGCGAAATCGGCTCGCTCGAAACCATCGTCACCGGCGGCAGCATCTACAACCGCCTCGGCGTCCTCGTCGGCCCGCTCTGCGAACACTCCCTCGAACAGATCCACGCCGACATCGCCATCCTCGGCGGCGCCGGCATCACCGAGGCCGGCGTCTGGAACCACAATGCCCTCATCGTCGCCACCCAGCGCAAGATGATCGCCGCCTCCGAACGCACCCTCTTCGCGATGGACAGCTCCAAATTCGGCCGCAAGGCCATGAGCCTCACCTCACCGTTCAACCCCAAGTTCACCATCGTCACCGACACGAAGCCCGCCGCCCCCGTGGCCACCGCCATCAAGAACGCCAGCGCCACCCTCGCCCTCACCGGAAAATAACCCCGCATCCGGCCGGCCCCGAGGGATTTTCGCGGCTTCCTTCACCGCACGTTTGCTTTCAGTCCGGCTCTGTTCATCCGTGTGCGCCGTGGCCCGTTCCGCTTCACTCATCCCTTCTTCCAAGCCCGAATGCATCCGCCTGCGCGGTGTTCGCCAGAACAACCTCAAAGGCTTCGACCTCGACCTGCCCCTCGGCAAATACGTCGTCGTCACCGGCCTCTCCGGCGCCGGCAAAAGCTCCCTCGTCTTCGACACGCTCCACGCCGAAGGCCAGCGCCGCTACGTCGAGACGTTCTCCGCCTACACGCGCCAGTTCCTCGACCTCCTCGACAAGCCCAAGGTGGACTCCATCGAGAACATCCGCCCGTCCATCGCCATCGAGCAGACCAACACGGTCAAAACCTCGCGCTCCACGGTCGGCACGATGACCGAGCTCACCGACTTCTTCAAAGTCTGGTTCAGCCACGTCGCCACCTGCTTCGATCCCGCCACCGGCAAACCCGTCGAAGACGACACCCCCGCCACCATCTGGGGAAAAACCCGTGCCGCCACCCCCGCCGCCCAGGTCATCGTCGCCTTCAAGGTCACCAAACCCGAAAAGCTCACCTGGTCCGAAATCCTCACCAATCTCAAAGGCCAGTCCTACGTCCGCGTCCTCCTCCCTTCCGCCGACAAACTCACCGCCGCCCGCATCGACGATCTCCTTTCCTCCGAATGTAGGAGCCTGCTTGCAGGCGATTCCGCCCACCTCTACGTCGCCCAAGACCGCCTCACCATCACCCCCGACGCCCGCCCCCGTTTCCTCGAAGCCGTCGAGACCGCGATGCACTTCGGCCAAGGCCAGGTCCATCTGTTCGCGGCCTCCGATCCTTCAACTTCATCTTCCCAACTTAAGCTGGTGCCCGCAGGGCACTTTTCCCGCGGCCTCCACTCCCCCGAGACCGGCCGGACCTTCCGCGCCGCGTCCCCCGCGCTCTTCTCGTTCAACTCCCCGCTCGGCGCCTGCCCCCAGTGCCGCGGCTTCGGCCGCATCATCGAGATCGACTACCGCCTCGCCATCCCCGACCAGTCCGTCTCCATCGCCGACGGCGCCATCAAGGCATGGGAAGGCGAGGTTTACAGCGCCTCCAAGGACGACCTGATCTCCGTCGCCAAAAAGAAAAAAATCCCCGTCCACGTCCCCTTCGCCTCCCTCACGCCCGAGCAACGCGACTTCGTCATCAACGGCGAGCCCGGCTACGGCGAAAACGGACTCGAGTGGCCCAAGGCCTGGTATGGCGTGAAAGGTTTCTTCACGTGGCTTGAGAAGAACACCTACAAGATGCACGTCCGCGTCTTCCTCTCGCGCTTCCGTGCCTACAACGAGTGCCCCTCCTGCCACGGCACGCGCCTCCAGCCCGAATCCCTCTGCTGGAAATGGAAAAACCGCACCCTCCCCGAGCTCTACCAGCTCCCCGTCAGCGAACTCCTCTCCGCCCTAGCCCCCCTCGCCGCTCGTTTCTCGCCCGACTCCGAGTCCAACCGCAGCGCCACCATCGCCTACGAGAGCATCCTCACCCGACTCCGTTATCTCCAACAAGTCGGCCTCGGCTACCTCACGCTCGACCGCACCTCCAAAACCCTCTCCGGCGGCGAGGTCCAGCGCGTCAACCTCACCTCCTGCCTCGGCACGTCCCTCGTAGACACGCTCTTCGTCCTCGACGAACCCAGCGTCGGCCTGCACCCGCGCGACATCGACCGCCTCATCGCGATCATCCGCACGCTCACCGACGCCGGCAACACCGTCGTCGTGGTCGAACACGACGAGGCCATGATCCGCGCCGCCGACCACCTGATCGAGGTCGGCCCCGAGCCCGGCGCCCGCGGCGGCCACATCGTCTTCCAAGGTCAACTCCCCGCCCTCCTGACGTCCGATGCCATCACCGGCCGCTACCTCTCCGGCCGCGACAGTATCGCTGTCCCGCCCACCCGCCGCCCAGTCCGGATGCCGGAAGCCGGAAGCCAGAAGCCGGAAAAAACCAAAAACCACTCCGATCCGGCCTCCGCCCTCCGGTCTCCGTCCTCCGGCTCGGACTGGCTCACGTTCAAGGGTGCGCACAAGCACAACCTGAAAGGCGTCGATCTCGCCATCCCGCTCCGACGGCTGGTCGCCCTCTCCGGCGTCTCCGGCTCCGGCAAGTCCACCCTCCTCGACAACGTCATCCACCAGGGCCTGCTCTCGAAGCGCCTCCAACTCACCGAGGATCCCGCCGTCATCGCGTCCATCACCGGCGACGACGCCTTCGCCGAGATCGTCCTCGTCGACCAGTCGCCCCTCTCACGCACCCCGCGCTCCAACCCCGCGCTCTACACCGACGCCTGGGAACTCATCCGCGAACTCTACGCCCGAGAACCCGCCGCCAAGGAAGCCGGCTTCAACTCATCTTCCTTCTCCTTCAACAGCGGCGACGGACGCTGCGACCACTGCCAGGGCCTCGGCTACGAACGCGTCGAGATGCAGTTCCTCTCCGACGTCTTCGTCCCCTGCCCCATCTGCGAAAGCAAACGCTTCAAACCCGAAGTCCTCGCCATCCGCTGGAACGACCTCTCCGTCTCCGACCTCCTCGGCACGAGCATCACCGACGCCCTCCCCCTCTTCGAAAACCACGCATCCATCCGCACCCGCCTCGCGAGCCTGGAGTCCGTCGGCCTCGGCTACCTCACCTTGGGCCAACCCCTCAACACCCTCAGCGGCGGCGAATCTCAACGCCTCAAACTCGTCAAATACCTGTCCGGGTTCACCGGCCAAAGTAACCCAATAGGTTACTTTCCCTCCGGCACCCCCGCCCCCGTAGCGGGGAGCGCCAGCGACCCGACTCCGTCCCATTCGTCATTCGTCATTGGTCATTCGTCATTCCCCAAAGGAGCCCTGCTCCTTTTGGACGAACCCACCACCGGCCTCCACCGCCACGACGTCAAACGCCTCATCGCCGTCCTCCAGGCCCTCGTCGACCGCGGCCACAGCGTGATCGTGATTGAGCACAACCTCGACGTCCTCAAATCCGCCGACTGGCTCATCGAAGTCGGCCCCGAAGCCGGTGCCGACGGCGGCCGCATCATCGCCGAAGGCCCCCCCGAAGACGTCGCCCGCGCCACCACCGCCACCTCCCCCTTCCTCCGCCAAGCTCTGAGCGTAGCCACGAGCGCCAGCGAGTGGTCCGAAAACGCCCCCCTCGCCGCCGAAGACCCCGCGCCCTACCGCGCCGGCCCGGTCCTCGCCGCGCTCAACTCCCACCAACTCGTCCTCACCGGCGCCCGCGAAAACAACCTCAAGAACATCTCGCTTACCATCGCCCACCGCCAGCTCACCGTCGTCACCGGCGTGTCCGGCTCTGGCAAGTCCACCCTCGCCTTCGACATCGTGTTCGCCGAAGGCCAGCGCCGCTTCATGGAGTCGATGTCGCCCTACGCGCGCCAGTTCGTCGAGCAGATGCCCCGCCCCGCCATCGACCGCCTCACCGGCATTCCGCCCACCGTCGCCATCGAGCAGCGCATCACCCGCGGCTCCCGCAAGTCCACCGTCGCCACCATCACCGAGGTCGCCCAATACCTCCGCCTCCTCTACGCCCGCATGGGCGTCCAGCACCACCCCGACACCGGCAAACCCGTCCAGCCGCTCACCCCCGGCCAGCTCAAGAAACTCCTCCTCACCGTCCTCCATTCGCCCAAGGCGAAGAAGGCGAAACACCTCTACCTCTGCGCCCCGCTTATCCGCGGACGCAAGGGCCACCACCAGCCCATCGCCACCTGGATCGAAGACCACGGCTACGAGCTCATGCGCGCCGACGGACGTCTCCTCCGCGTAGATACGTTCCAAAAACTCGACCGCTACTCCGAGCACGACATCGAGGTCGTCGTCGCCGATCTGAAGGACGATCCGGAGGACAGAGGCCGGAAGCCGGAAGCCGGAAAAGCAAAATCCAAGTCCGCCTCCGCCGCTCCGTCCTCCGGTCTCCGGCCTCCGCCTTCCGATCTCATCCTCCGGCCTCCGGCCTCCGCTTCCGCCGCCCTCGACAACGCCCTCCGCCTCGGCAAAGGCTCCTGCTTCATCGCCCTCCCCAACGGCGAAATCCTCTCCTGGTTCTCCACCACGCGCACCGACATCGAGACCGGCGAGTCCTTCCCCGAGCTCGACCCGAAACAATTCTCGCACAACTCCCCGCGCGGCTGGTGCCCCACCTGCCGCGGACACGGCCGCGTGTTTCCGTGGATGCTCGAACCCGCCGACGACGAGGACAAAGACGATCCCGCCGCCCGCCTCCGCGAGTTCGGCATCGAGTCCGGCGACGACGTGTCCGACGCCGGCACGCCCTGCCCCGAATGCCACGGCCAGCGCCTCAACCGCATCGCCCGCGCCGTCAAACTCCACCTCACTCCGAACCGTAGCGGGGAGCGCCAGCGACCCGACTCCGAAAAATCCGGCTCTCGACGCTCGACCCTTGCCGCTCGTCTCCCCGACTCCGTCTCCCTCCCCGAGCTCCTCGCCTCCACCCCCGCCCAACTCCTCAACCTCCTCGGCGCCCTCAAGCTCGACGAACGCGGCGCGCTCATCACCCAGGACATCGTCCCGCAGATCCAGGAACGCCTGAAATTCCTCGACCACGTCGGTCTCGGCTACCTCGCGCTCGAACGTCCCACCGACACCCTCTCCGGCGGCGAAGCCCAGCGCATCCGCCTCGCCGCGCAACTCGGCACCAATCTCGCCGGCGTCCTCTACGTCCTCGACGAACCCTCCATCGGACTCCACGCCCGCGACAACGACCGCCTCATCGAGACCCTCCTCTCCCTCCGCGACAAAGGAAACACCCTCCTCGTCGTCGAGCACGACGACGAGCTGATGGAACGCGCCGACAGCATCATCGACCTCGGACCCGCCGCCGGCATCCACGGCGGCGACCTCCTCGCCCACGGCACGCCCGCCGAAATCAAGCGCAGCGAGAAATCCCTCACCGGCCTCTTCCTCGCCAAAGGCATCACCCACCCGTTGCGGGGCTCGTATCGCCCCGTCCAGATGCCGGATGCCGGTAGCCGGAAGCCGGTAAAATCCGCCAAGTCCGTCCCGACCTCCGAGCTCCGGCCTCCGGCCTCCGGCTCGGACTGGCTCACGCTCACCGGCGTCCAGTTCCGCAATCTCAAGAACTTCGACCTCCGCCTCCCGCTCGGCCGCCTCATCATGGTTGCCGGCCCCAGCGGCGCAGGCAAATCCACCCTCTTCCGCGACGTCCTGTATCCCGCCGTCACCCACGCGATCAAATCAAAGTCGGCAAAGCTCACCGGCAAAGCCTTCGTCAAAGAAACCGGCTTCGCCAACGAAGGTTCCTCCCCCGTAGCGGGGAGCGTGAGCGACCCGGCTTCCGCCCCTCATTCCCTCACTCCCTCATTCCCCTTTGAAGAGCTGCGCGTTGCGCAGCTCTTCAAATCCGTGATTGAAGTCGACCAATCCCCCATCGGCAAAACCCCGCGCTCCACCCCCGCGACCTACCTCGGCATCTTCGACCTCATCCGCCAGTTCTTCGCCTCGCTCCCCGAGTCCAAGATGCGCGGCTACTCCGCCGGACGCTTCTCGTTCAACACCGCCGGCGGACGCTGCGAAACCTGCTCCGGCGGCGGCCGCATCAAGCTAGAGATGGCCTTCATGCCCGACACCTACCTCCCCTTCGACGACTGCCGCGGCACCCGTTACGGCCCCGAGTTCGCCGACATCCAGTGGAAAGGCAAAAACATCGGCCAAGTCCTCCAACTCACCTTCGAAGAAGCCGCCACCTTCTTCGACTTCCACTCGCAGCTCTCCCAAGTCTGCCAGCTCATGGTCGATTGCGGACTCGGCTATCTCACCCTCGGCCAAAGCTCCCCGACCCTCTCCGGCGGCGAAGCCCAACGCCTCAAACTCGTGACCGAACTCGCCAACGGCCTCGCGAGCTACAAAGAGCGCAGCCGAGGCATCGCCATTAAAAACCTCTACCTCCTCGAAGAGCCCACCATCGGCCTCCACCTCAGCGACTGCGAAAAGCTCATCAAAGTCCTCCACTCCCTCGTGGACCAAGGCCACACGGTGGTCGTGATCGAGCACCACCTGGATCTGCTCGCCGAAGCCGACTACATCATAGAACTCGGCCCCGTAGGCGGCCCCCAAGGCGGCGAACTCCTCTACCAAGGCTCGCTCCCCGGCCTCCTTAAACAAAAGACCAGTCCCACCGCCCCCTACCTCAAAGCCAAGCTCCGAAGGTAGGGCGCGACCGCCGGCGCGCCGATTCAGTGATTCCAAGGATCAAAATGTAGGAGCTCATTTATGAGCGATTCCGAGGATCGAATGTAGGAGCCTGCTTGCAGGCGATACGGGAGACTCAAGCCGTCGTTTACCTCTCATCGCCTGCAAGCAGGCTCCTACATTTTCCCCAACCCAGCTCCCTCATCGCTACGCCCCCGCATCACCCCAACCGATGCTTCCAGTAATCCGGCTCACGCCGCAGCGGCATAACAGCCACGATCCACACCCTCTCCGGCTCGTCGAGATAGACCACGGCATAAGGAAAATCACGCGCCAGATGACGGCGGGCCGGCGGATCATAGAGCCGAAAACGATGCGGAGCCTTAACGATCTCGGCGATCACCCGCTCGATCTCATCGTAAAACCGTCCGCCCAAGTCGGCGCCACACTCGGCATAATACTTAGCCGCATCCGCATATTCCGCGTCAGCTTCAGGATGAAAAATGTGCGGCTTCACCGTCCAACGATCAGGCGAATTTTTGTGGCCGTCACATCACCGGGGATGCCCTCGACCGCACCACTGCGAATCTCGTCGATACGCCGGTGAACGGTGGACGACCAAGCCTGTGCGTTGGCCGAGTCCTGCCCGCCATGCGACTCCATCAGCACGCGATCCACCAAATCAGCCACGACATCACGCGGCAGGGATCGAATCTCCTCCACGATTTGATCAACGGTCATGCTCATGTCGCCAACCATGCTGGATTCATGCCCGCCCGCAAGTCCCCGGTCAGCCCCCCTCAAGCTCCGAAGGTAGGGCGTGACCGCCGGGCGCGCCGATTCAGCAATTCCAACGCTTGCCCCACGGCATGAATCCAGCAGCCTGCAACCCATGCTCACCGTGAGGGAAATCGAAGCCGCGCTGGAAAAATTACCCCGCGAGCAAGTCCGTCAAGTCGCCGACTGGATCGCCGCTCGTGAGTTGCCCGACGAGACCGCCGAGCAATTGGCCGCCATCGACGCAGGACTCCGTTCTCTCGCCACCGAGCCCACGCTGACCGCCGAGGAAGTTCGGAAAAACATCCGGACATGGGCCACGCGGTAATCATAGCGTGTTTCTGCCTGACCTAACCCCTAGACGTTTCTAAAAATGAAGAAATTCGGAGAGTTTGTTGAGCACCAAGACCTCGGCATCATTAACCAAATTGCATGGCCCGTTCTTCAGAAAAGGGCAAACGGCTATCGGACACTCGGAACTGCCGTTTCCATTGGGAAGGGTCTCGCCATAACTGCATGGCACTATCTTAGAGAGTTGATCGGAGAAAACCCCGAGAACTGTGGTGAACCCGAAAAAGTCTCAGTCGAAATACTTGTCGCTGCTTATGAGAAAGAGAAAAGCCGCGTCATTTTATGGGGTGCGGTAAAGATCTTTGCTTTGCCCGATATCGACGTCGCAATTATTTATCTGGGTGGTCAGGAAAGTTACGGAGATGACGCCTATAAACAGGTTTTCGCTCATTTGGACTTTGCAATTCCGCAGGTCGGAACAGAGGTCGCTGTGTTCGGGTATAACCGCGCTGAGATAGTCACTACGAGCCACGAGGGTGGTGTTATCAACCAATCGTTTTCACTTCATCCTACCAGTGCTCTGGGCCATGTAATTGAAGTTTATCCAACGCGTCGCGATAGCGTTCTTCTGAAATATCCGTGCTTCCTTACAGATGCGCCTTTTGGTGATGGTATGAGCGGCGGACCAGTTTTTGATAACAAAACAGGAAGAGTTATAGGAGTTGTTTGCAGCTCGTTTGACCTCTCGGAACTAGGGCAACCCCCGATCTCCTATGTTTCGCTGCTTTGGCCTTTGCTTGGAACGAGTATTCAAGTGAGACGCATCGATTTACCAGAGGGCTCAAATTGCCTTTTTCATGAATTATATCAAAAAGGATTTCTGCGCGCCACCGGTTGGGATCCATTCAAAGCGGAGTTCGGACCAGACGGATATAAATTCAGCTTTGAGAGGCAGATTCCCATTTAGTCCATTGATAATTTGAAGGTAGTAACCGCAGGAGGCGCGGATAGCTAAGGCATCTCGGTAATGCGATCAGACCTTCAGTATTCGAAAAATCAAAGTAACCGTATGAATCACAACGCCCGAACGATCACCCTGACCGAAGACGACCTACGCCTGATCGGATTCTGGGCTGCCGATTGCGCCGAGCGGGTGCTGCCACTGTTCGCGGCCAAGTTAACCCGGCCGCGTCCCCGTCTTAATGCGCGTTCATCGCCGCCCGGATCGCCTGCGCCAGCTCCGTCGGCCGCACCGGCTTGATCAGGCACGCCGAAAGATCGGCGATGGCCACGCTCCGCGAAAGCAGTTCCGGATTGATGTAGCCCGTGAGCAAAATGCGGCGGGTCTGCGGCCAGCGCTCCGCGCAGCGCACCAGAAAATCCAGCCCCATTTCACCGGGCATCAGATAATCGCACACCACGACTTCGAAGCGGCGCAGCGCCATCAGTTTTTCGGCCGCCGCGGCCGACGTCAGGGTCGCCAGATTAAAATCGTCGGCGAAAGACTGCTCCAGCATCTCCAGAAAAGGCTGCTCGTCATCCACGATCAAAACGGTCGGCTTGACCGGCGACGGCAGTGGAGACTCGTCGGTCATGATCCCCCGGCCAGCACCGAAACATCGTGCAGCTTGACCGCCTCCTGCACCGTGTTGACCAGTTCCACCATTGAAACCGGCTTCAGCAGATAACGAAAAAGCGCGGCCTCGTTGACGCTGCGCAGCAGCATCTCGGGCTTCATGTAGCCGGTCACCAGGATGCGCTGCATGTGCGGGAACTCCTCCCGGGCGCGCACCAGAAAGCTCATGCCGTTGCCGCCGGGCATGAGATGGTCGGCCACCACGACCTTGAACGCCTTTTTGCGCAGGATGAACTCGGCCTCGCGGGCCGAAGTCGCCGTGGTCACGTTGAACCGGGTGGAAAGAGCCTCCGCGAAAACGTCGAGCAGCGGACGCTCGTCGTCGACAACCAGGATTTCATCACGGGAAACCGCGGAAGAGGCGGCAGGGGATTCCACGACATCGCTCATAATTTCAATGGGCAGATTGCGCGGTGTCCCCGCCATAGCAAACCCAAAGCCATGGAGGATAACCTCCTTTTAGTTTTGCGCCTGACATCCGGTGCCTGTTCATTCAGCCCATAGCATGGAAACCGACGCGCTGCTGGCATCGATACGTGACGGCACCCTTACGCGTGACACCGCCCAAACCCTGTCACCCGAACAGCTCATTGCGCGCAACGCCGCCGGCACCACCGCCCTTCACGCCGCCGCCAAATACGGTCGCCTTCGCGACCTGTCCCTCGACTTGGTCCAGGCTGACTATTTCCTGCTGCGAAACGATTCCGGCTACACCCCTCTCCATCAGGCCGCCTACAGCGGACACCTGCGCCAGCTCCCGTCGCACCTGCTGTCGCGCGAGAACCTCCTCGCCCGCAGCAACGCCGGCTACACGGTCCTGCATATCGCCGCCTCTTCGGGCACCCTCGACCAGTTGCCCGAGGGCCTCCTCGACGAAGACCTGCTTCTCCTGCGCACCGACATCGGCAACACGCTCATCCATGAGGCCGCCGAAAACGGCGCGCTCGACCGGCTGCCCTCGCGCTTCCTCACCGAGACGCTGCTCACCTCGCGCAATCTCAGCGGAGAAACCGTCCTCCATGTCGCCGCGCTCAACGGCCATCTCGACCAGGTCCCCTCCTCGTTGCTCGCCGCCAAGACCCTTCTGCTCAAGACCAAGAACGGCGACACCGTCCTCCACGCCGCCGCCATCGCCGGTCATCTCGACCAGATTCCCGCCGGCCTGCTCGTGCGCGAAAATCTCATCATCCCGAGCAAGAACGGCTACACCGTGATCCACGCCGCCGCCGAGACCGGCCAGCTGGACAAGATCCCCGCCTCCCAGCTCACGTCCGACCTGCTTCTCACCCGCAACGACCATGGCGACACCCCCCTTCACGCGGCCGCCTGCGAAGGTCACTTGAACCAGATTCCCAGCGGACTCCTCACCGCCGAACTGCTGGCCGTGCGCAACTACGACGGCGGCACCCCGCTCATGGCCTCCGTCGACTCCGGCCACGAGGAACAGATCCCCCCGCAGTTCCGTCCCAAGCCCCCCGGCCCGCTCAAGCGCCTGTTCGTAAAGCTGGGCATGTCGCGCCCGCCGTTCTGAAGGGAGCGAGGACCGCCGGGCCGTCCGTGTTTGAGTTTGCTGGAGCGGGGATCTCCCGGTCCCCGTCATGCCTCGCGCACCGCTCGCCGGGCTCGTGCCGCCACCCTTGCGCAGCCTTCGCCAAGCCCTGCGCAGTGATTCTTCTTCCCACCGGCCTGCCGTTTGCTTCACTGACGATTTCCTTTTCCTCATGAGCAATACCACGATCACCGCCATCACCGCCCGCGAAATCATTGATTCCCGCGGCAATCCCACCGTCGAAGTCGACGTCAAACTCGCCTCCGGCGCCTACGGCCGCGCCGCCGTCCCCTCCGGCGCCTCCACCGGCGAACACGAGGCCCACGAGCTTCGCGACAGCGATGTCACCTCCAAGTCGCTCCCCAAGGGCGTCAACGGCAAGACCCGCTACCTCGGCAAGGGCGTCCTCGCCGCCGTCGGCAACGTCAAGAACGTGATCGCCCCCGCCCTCGTCGGCTTCGATGCCGTTGACCAGATCGGCGTCGACCACGCCATGATCAAGCTCGATGGCACCCCCACCAAGTCGAAGCTCGGCGCCAACGCCATCCTCGGCGTCTCCCTCGCCACCGCGCACGCCGCCGCCAACGCCCTCGATCAGCCCCTCTACAAATACCTCGGCGGCCCGAACGCCAAGGTCCTCCCCGTGCCCCTCATGAACATCATGAACGGCGGCGCGCACTCGGACGCCCCCATCGACTTCCAGGAGTTCATGATCGTCCCCAAGAACTTCGACACCTTCAGCGAAGCCCTCCGCGCCGGCGCCGAGGTGTTCCACGCCCTCAAGAAGGTCCTCAAGGCCAAGGGCCTCGCCACCGCCGTCGGCGACGAGGGCGGTTTCGCCCCCAAGCTCGCCTCCACCACCGACGCCCTCGACGCCATCTCCGAGGCCATCAAGGCCGCCGGCTACAAACTCGGTAAGGACATCTTCTTCGCCCTCGATGTCGCCGCCTCCGAATTCTACGACAAGAAGGCCAACAAATACGTCTTCAAGAAGTCCGACGGACGCATCTTCTCCGGCGACGAACTCGTCTCCTTCTACAAGGACCTCTGCGCCAAATACCCCATCGTCTCCATCGAGGACGGCTGCGCCGAGAACGACTGGACGACCTGGAAGAAGCTCACCGACACCATCGGCGACAAGGTCCAGCTCGTCGGCGACGATCTCTTCGTCACCAATGTCGACTTCCTCCGCAAGGGCATCGAGACCGGCACCGCCAACTCGATCCTCGTCAAGGTCAACCAGATCGGCTCCCTCACCGAGACTCTCGACGCCGTCGAGCTCGCGCAGAAGAACCGCTACTCCGCCATCATCTCGCACCGCTCGGGCGAGACCGAGGACGTGACCATCGCCGACATCGCCGTCGCGACCAACGCCGGCCAGATCAAGACCGGTTCCGCCAGCCGCACCGACCGCATCGCGAAATACAACCAGCTCCTCCGCATCGAGGAAGAGCTCGGTTCCACCGCGATCTACGGCGGCCGCCTCTAAGCGACCTTCGACACGTTTCCGAAAACTCCCAAGGGCGGACCTTCACAGGTCCGCCCTTTTTCGTGCTGGCATGGATTGCCTGCTTCAGGCGGAAACGCGCCGCCTCACTTGTCGAGTCGCGCGGTGCCTGTCCGATAAAAAACCACGGTCAATGCGTCCGCCCAACCCTGTGCATGTTCGGCCAGACCCTCCGCGTTGAAATGGACGCTGTCCGCAAGCAGACCGCGCTCATGAAAGCTGTCGGTCGCGGGACCTTGGAAAACGCCGGGATACTCGGCCGTCACTTTGCGCTGTCCGGCGATGACGGCACGTTGCCGGTCGGCCGTGGCCTTTCGTTTCGGATGATACGAGGCCAGCGCCACGCCCCACGGCACCGGCCAGCCGGCATCCACGCGAGATTGCGAGATCACCTGTTCCAACAACCGCGCGTAGTCGTCCGTCGATGTGCCGGCGATGGAGTCCGACTCCCCTTGATGCCACAAAACCGCCCTCACCCCATGCGAACCGGCCAGCTGCAACGCCTGCTTCAAACGTGAATAATGCTGCCCCGAAGGAACCCACTCCGACACCTCCGTGCCACCGACCGCAGTGCAGATAAACCCCACCGGAACGTCGAGTTTTTTCACCAGCAAGTCGCCCAGCATCGGCCACGGCGAGCCTCCTTTGCCCCCGGCTCCAGGCTCTGGATCATCGGCATGACGCCAGAGACCCGTCTTATAATCACACGTCGCAACGCGGTCATCCCGCGCGTGCTGGATGGGGTTTCCGTGATTCCCCGCATTGGACTGGCCGGACGTCACAAACACTTCGCCAATCCCCACGCGTCCCACCTCGCAGGATTCAACGACAGCTCCGGCGCGTTTCGAGCGGACCTCGATACGATACCAGCCCGCCCGCAATAAAAAGCTGCCCCGAAATGATCCTTCTTCGCGGGCAAGAGCCGTCCAGTCTTTGGCAACCTGCCCGTTCTGGCGATCCAGCACCCGTATTTCGACTGCCCCCCCCGTGTTTATACAATCGACGCGCAGCAGGGCCTGGCCCCGCTCGTCACGCTGCAACACGGTCCATTCCGTTGGTTGCCGCACTTGGAGCGTCGCCGCGTGAACAGCCACAGAATCGCCGCCTTGATCAACGGGTGCCTTGCCTGCAGGAACAACAAGGCTACCAAGTTCATCGGAAGCAAAAAGCGGACAGACCAAAAAAAATCCGACAAGGATGAAGCGTTTCATAGCTTGGATTTGTAAATCCACTGCATGCATGACCAGCCCGTTCGCAACTGCAAGCGATGCGGAGCGAGTTCAACCAATTTCTTGATCATGCGAGTTGCCACTGACTTTTGGCAGAACCGTCCGGATCTACAGCTGAACGGAAAGCACCACCTTCAACTCCGCCAGGATCTCCTCGCGCGTCAGATCCTTGCGGATAAAGCCGTCCCCACCGTTATCCGCCGGTCGGCCTTCACCGGTCCGCTCTTTTTCCTGCCGGCTCCGGTTGGCCCCCGTCCTCCATCCTTTCCGGTTAACCCCGGGCACACGTTGGAAGCAGGGTATTATTGCGGAATGAGCAAAATCGCCTTGGGCACGATACTGACACTGTCGTAACTCCAGAAATAACTGTTCCCTTGAGAATCGTGATTCACGGAAGTGAGCCCGAGCAATGCACTCATCCACGGATGGGCCATGCCTTCCGGAAACGCCTTCTGCACCTTGCCTGATTTGGCCGCCCACAGGTTGCCCTCATGGATCAACCACGCCACGCCTGCGGAATCCGCCACGGGCGAACCGAGATACCGGTCCCGTGTGACGATTTCTTGAAAAAGATTCCGTGAAGGCGGCGGAGCGGCCCGTTGTGCCGCCCGTTCCTTCGCGGCACGACTCGGCTGCGTGCCGTGTTCGCTCCACCCGGAGCCCTCGGTATGGCGCCACACCTTGTCCTGGTCCGGACTGCCATAGGTCACCACCTCGGGAAAGCCGTCCGGTGAAAACTGAAGCTCTTTTATTCCACCGTTGAGTTTGAGCGGAGTCAGCCGCTTCCAACCCGCCGCGGAAAGATGGTCATAGTTTCCTCCACCAGCCCAGAGTAACGCTTGCCCGTCGCCATGAAACGCCGGCCCGTCGCGGGCGTCAGTCGGGGCCATTTTCATGGTCCGCTCCTGAGTGGAGCCGCTGTAGGCTGCAACCAGATCAAGCAGGCGATCATGGCGCTTCCATTGCGGCGAAGGCTCCTTGGGATCGAGCGTCCAGGCGAGTGCTTCGGGTTTGCCCGCGAGCCAAAGGACGTCCTGAGAATCCTGCATGAGGCTGGAGCCGCTTTCATCGGGCACAGGCCAAGTGTGCAATCGCTGTCCGTCCCAGTAATCGACCTGACGGTCTTTTGGCCCGGTCAATGTCAGCGCAAGAATGGCGTCGCGATTACCACGGAAAGCATCGCGTAAAGTAATGATGGGCGACGGCGCGGCTCGGAGACTCCGTGCAAGCTCACCCGGCTTGAGCACGACGGCGGTCGAGCCGACAATCAGCACCTCGTCGGTTGAAAGCAGGTAGGCGGCCTGTGAATTGCGCCCGGAAAACCCGCGAATGGAATCGAGTTTTTCGATGGTCGCGTCGAGTGACTTCAGCGCCAGCACATACACCGGTCGCGGGCCGGTCAGGATCAGGTGACCGTCCCAGCGCAACCAGCTCAGTTTTCTGCCGGGCACCGCGCGCTCCCCGGAGCCGTGCCAGTTATCCACGCGAAAGCGACCGTGGGCGCGCCAGATACCGTCTTGCTTGATCCACGGCACGGCCCAAAAGGCGTCGTGCCGGTTGCCCGATTGATCGTCCGGATCGGATGCCAACACCGCTTCCATTCCGTCATCCCACCCCTGCCACGACCAAATCTTGCACTGCTCGGGCAGCGGCGGCGAATGACGAGGCTGGGCTCTTCGCGCGGCGAGATCGATCGTCCACAAGCCTTTCCCCTCGACCCCCGCCACGGCCCGGGTGCCGTTGTCGATGGCGACAAACTCGGTGACATCTTCTTTTGGAAAACCGTCGATCACCGGTTGAAAATCAAACTGCAGATCGGCGAACCGTGCGAAGAAACGCGTGGGCTCGCCCTTGGTTTTTGAACGCCAGCTGGAAGGTCCAATTTGTTCGCCCCAAAGCCAGACCGCCCCGAAGGCATCGGGTTGGATTCTCGGTTGGTAAAGGCCGGAGAACTTGAGCGCGGTTGCCGGAAAAGAACGCAAGCCGTCCGGCTCATCGGCGAAAGTCCACAACGCGAGGCTGGCCGCCCATTCTGTCCTGGATGTTAAAAACCACGGAGCACCCTTCACGGTGGCGACTCGATAGATGGGGGCCGATTCCCATTCGTGGTAAAACCGGTAGTCATTTTCGAGTGCGTTGACCGGCTGTATCCACGAGCGATGCGATTTATGAAGCGGCTGGCAGGTTTGAGTCAGGGTATGGCGGTAGTGAAACAGGCCGGCTCCACGATTTGGATCGTAAGCGCTGGCCCTGGAACCGGCGTCAGGCGGCGTTCGCTTCTTCAGCGGATCATGAGCTTCCCACAGAGACTCAACGCCGCCTTCCGGCGACGGCCACATGGCGAGAACGCCGGCGTTGGGACCATCCATGCTCATCAATTTCTCATTCAGCGCCGCGCCTAATGCCCAGCGGTGAGACCGGCTGCCCTCCCATTCCTTCGCCGATCCGACTTCCGTCCAGCCTTCAGGTGTCCAGCGAAGCAACGCTTCAGGAAACCCGATTGCCCATACGTTGCCCTCCTTGTCTTGAGCCGAGACCAGGACAGTCCGCGCATCATGTTGAAAAATGAAATCCGCCGAAAGCCGCGCATTCGCAGCGATCAGTATTATGACCAGAAAAAACACTGCATGCGCCAAACCAGATCCGAAGGCGGCTGGCCGTGTTTTGTTGTTTTTTAGAACACGGGCTTTGACCTCTGCCCACTCAGCAACCTCGGTCGAATTGTCCGCGTAACGGACTTGATCATCACGAAAGAGCTGTCGGCTCCACGACGGAATCAAAAGGGGTGCTGCGCAAGTGATCAGGGCAACCATAGGTGGCAGTAGGTCAATCATTTGACTTGTGGCAATCGACAAGCAAAAGGCGCCTTAATTTCATATGAACATAAAATGCGTGAATTGAGGGGGTAGGCGAACCGTCCCGATGAGCTGCGGCTCGGCTTTTGATATCTTTAAAGCGACATGGTATCAAACTATGATTTCCATTATGAAATCCTCAAGTTTGACAAAACGTAAAACAAGCGGTCATTTTAGGACCATGAAAACCATTACCGTGCGTGAGATGAAAGCCCATTGGGCCGAGGTGGAGTCACAAGTGCGCGATGGTGAAACCTTTGAGGTCATCAACCGGGGCCGCCCTACCGTGCGCATCATCCCTGCGGAGCCACGGCGCATCCTCAAATGGGACGATCACCTCGCCACCGCTTTGCCCGCCGCAGGTCGCTCCGCCGAGGACACCGTGGCCGCCGACCGCGAGGGACGTTGGTAAGCCATGCTCTACCTCGATACCAGCGCCCTGCTGAAACTCTACATCCGCGAACCGGGATCGGAAGCGGTGCAGGCGCAGGTCATCGCCCAAGATCGCCCTTTGCCGATTTGGGAAATTCAAGAGGCCGAGTTGATCAACGCCCTTCGCCTCAAGGCCTTTTGGAAGGACATCACTCCACTCCAAGCCGAGGCCCAAATCGCGCTTTTTCAGGAGCGGCGCCAGCGCGGACTCTACACCTTTCCCGAGCTGCACCGGAGCGCCTTGATGGATACCTTTCGCCGCCTCAGCGCCGAGACGCCGCGCCTCGGCTGTCGGACGATGGACATCCTCCACGTCGCCTGCGCGGTGCAACTCGGCACCACCGATTTTCTGACCTTCGATCAACGCCAGCGCACGCTCGCCCTCCATGCCGGCCTGCGCGTGCCGTCTCTCTGAAATCGCTCGGAGCAATGTGACCGCAAGATTCACGGATGGGCGCAGATCAGCCGCTCCTCCGCTTAACCGTGGAGGCCATTGGCCGGCTTGTCCTCCGTAGGCGAACCGCTCCCGGAGAATCCGCCCGTTGGGCAATTCCATGAGTGGTCACAAACTCCGTATCTCCCCCTACAGTTTCCCTGAAACCGCTTAGATCATTTCAAATAAAACTATACCCGTAATTAGCCGCGAGGAGGACGGACCTCCAGGTCCGTCTTGATATTTTTCTGGGACGTCCAATCGGATCGGACCGGGAGGTCCGACCTCCTTTCAAGCTACAGTTTTAGTTAACACGCCCTAGTATGCCGTATCACGTTTTATTTCGGATCGTTGGTAGGGCGGGACCGCTGGGCCCGCCGCGAAGTCATCCGGTTTACATGAGCTGAAGCGGACGGCCCAGCGGTCCGTCCCTACCTAAAATCCCGC
>JBAZSJ010000035.1:0-57278 GCA_041662485.1 Opitutaceae bacterium
TCACGAACTCACCGCAGGCGGGGAGGGCCGGCCGGCCGGCCGACCCTCCCCAACACCGCTGGCCAAGGGCAGCTTGCTTTACGCCTCTGCCCTTGGCCAGCGGTCCTACAAGGTCCGACCTCCTTTGTAGCCGCGAGCGCCAGCGAGTGGAGGTTCGTCGGCTCGCTGGTTCTCTCCGCTACGGGGAGATTTGTGTTGGCTGGGCTGGGTGTTGCGGCTGAAAAGTGAGGCATGCGGTTTTTTCTTCTCTGGCTGCTGTTGGGGTCGGCGGTTTGGGCGGCGGGCGTGCAGGCGGGGATGTCCCGCGAGGAGGTGGAGGCGGCTTTGGGGCGGCCCAAGGCGGTGCTCCAAAACAAGACCCGGCAGGTGTTGCTCTATCCGGATGGCGGGCGGGTGGAGTTGTCGGACGGGCGGGTGGTTTACTCGACCAAGGTGCCGGTGGGCCCAGGCACGCCGGCGCCCGAGCCCGTGGCGTTACCGGCGACCGTCGCGCCGGGGCCGGTTCCGCCGGTCCCTGCGGACGACGAGCTGGCGGTCCACGAGCAGGCGGGGCATCAGCGCATGCTGGAGAAATCCCTGGAGGAGATGACGCGCGCCCATACGCAGCGGGGAGTGGTGCCGGTGGCCGATCCCGCCGGCTTCTGGGGCGGGCTGCTGCTGACAAGCTTCGCGCAATTGCTCGCGGCGGTGGTGGTGCTGAAGTTCGCCTTTTCGTGGGCGGAGGTGCACGCGGACTGGGGGCAGATGTGGATTCCGGCGCTGGCCGACACGGTGGCGACGATGCTGGTGCGTTGCCTGGCGTATGTTTTCTGGGGGGCGACGGAGCTTTTTCAGATGGATAACGCCCTCGCGTTTCTCGTGCTGATGTGGGTGCTGATGAAGACGACGCACGCCTGCACATGGCCGCGCGCTATAGGCGTGGCGGTGACGACCAAGATGGTGGGCATGGGCGTGCGCCTGCTGCTGGGGGCGTGTGTGGCCCACGTCTTTGGCTGATACCATTTCGCATACAAACACATAAGAATGCGTGGATTGAGGGTAGGGCGAACCGTCTCGGTGAGCTGCGGCTCGGCGGGACGCCTCGCCCTACCTTTTGATACCTTTGAATGAGAAATGGTATGACGCCCTGCCGCGCGAGGGCAGGTCAGTTGACCGGCGCGAGCAAGGCTTTGGACACGGGAAGGCCATAGGTGCCGGCGACGTGGTCGAGCGCCTGCTCGAGCGTGGGCGGAGGGGCGTCGGGATCGGGCGCGGGGGTGTTCAGCAACAGGTGCCAGTCCACATCGAGCCCCCAGGCTCCGGCGGAGTTTTTTTCGGCGGTGATCTGCTCGAAGGCGTATTCGCCGTGGTCCACCAGGCGGCGGAGCTGGATCAGCGCCTGGCGCTTGTTGGGATACACCGCGATGTCGGTGATCTGAAAGGCTTTCAGGCCCTGGATGCGGAAGGCGTCGGTCGCGAGGTCCCGGCGGAAGAGATCGTCGGCGGTCGCGCCGGAGCGCAGGGCGGGGCCATGCACGGCGCGCAGGCGGATGATTTCCACCATTTCGGGGAAGGGGAGTTTGGCCAGCGCGTCGGGCGCGAGGGTGCGCGCGGCGTCGACGTGTTGCGCGTAACGGGCCGCGACGCTCGGGCCGAGGGCGGGCGGCGTGGCGGGGTCGCGCGTGGCGAAGAACGCGCGGACGACGGCCTGGACCGCTTCGCGTTGTTCCAGCAGGACGAGGATGGCCGCCGTCTTGGGGTCGAGCGGCAGGGGAATGCGGAAAAGGCGGTGGTGCGCGCCGTCCCGGTCGGCCGCCAGGGCGAGCTCGGGGTCGTTCATCGTGGAGAAGAGTTCGATCACGTCCTCGCGCGGGTTCAGATACCCGTAGGCGATGTCGGCGACGCCGTCGATCTTGAGGCGGGTCTTGGAGGGGACGGAGAGTTGCGCGGTGCCGATCTTGAACCCGCGAAAGGAAAAACGGCCGTCGGGTTCGAGCGTGTAGTTGCGCAGAGTTCCGTCGGGATCGAGGCGCAGCGCGAGTTCGCCGTATTCGTCGGTCCAGTATCCGGTGACGGACGGGCGCGGAAACCAAAACGCCGTGACGGCGGCCAAGCCCAGCGCGGCCAGGTTGATGGCGAGCATGCGGGCGTTGAGGAAACGATCGGTGACGGCGTGCGCCCAGCCGCCGAACGGCGCGCCAAAAAGGGAGAATATCCCCCAGAGCATGTCGCGCTTGAAGGCGCGAACGAGGAGGATGGCGTAAGTGACCAGAAAACCGATCACGCCTGCGGTGATGAGGCCCGTGCGAAGTGATTCCATGGTGCGAGAGGGTGGGTGGTGGAATGCAACGGCCGACGAACCGGTTTCCGAGGGGGGCGGCCGGCAGGCATCCGTCCGATTCCTAGTGGGAAAGGTTAATTTTGTGCGATAATAAATGGGTCAGATTTGGATGGGTGGGGCAAGTCGCAAGGGGCTGCACTGAAAAGAATTCAGGGGTTTTTTACGCGAAGATCGCGAAGGGCACGTGGGGTATCACGAGGACGGAAAGGTGGGAAGACAGGAGGAGGGAGGCGGGCATGAAAAAGGCGCGTCGGTTAGGACGCGCCCTGTCATGGGTGTTTGGGGTAATCGTTCTCGTTCTCTTACTCGTTCTCTCGGGCCCAGAGGGAGAAAGAGAACGATTACTGAGTCTAGCGTAATAGGGTGACAGGTAGGGACGGACCGCTGGGCCGTCCGTTGCGCGGTGCCCAGTGGTAAATCGCGGCGGGCCCAGCGGTCCCGCCCTACCTGGAAATCGTCACTCTATTATGCAAGGCTCAGTAAGAGAAAGAGTCGGAGGCGGGGTCAGGTGGCTTCGGGGGGCGGGGCGTCGGGCGCGGGGGGCTCGGGCGGGGCGCCGGCGGCTGCGGCGGCCTGCTCTTCGTCGGTTTCGACCACGCGGGCGATGCTGAGGAGCTTGTCGCCTTCGGCCAACGTGAGGAGTTTCACGCCTTTGCCGCCGCGGTTGACCTCGCGGATGGTGTTCACCGGGCAACGCACGCTCTGGCCCTTGGCGGTGAGGAGCATGATTTCGTCGGTGTCCTTCACGCTGAGGGCGCCCGCTATATTAATAGAGCCGTCTTCGGGGAGGTTGATCGCCCAGACGCCGCTGCCGCCGCGGTTGATGAGGCGGTAATCCTCGAAGCGCGTGCGCACGCCCAAGCCGGCCTGGCTGGCGACGAGGAACTTCGAGGTGTGGTCCACGACTTCGAGGACCTCGAGGTAGTCGCTTTCCAGCTTGAAGCGCATGCCGGTGACGCCCGCCGTGGCGCGGCTCGTGTCGCGGAAGAGGACGTTGCCTTCTTCGTCTTTCTCGCGGAAGCGGACGGCGAGGCCCTGGTGGGAGACGAGGATGAGTTCGTCGTTGCCGGTGGTGATGACGCTGCCGATGAGGGTGTCGCCTTCGGCGAGGTTGATGCCGATGAGGCCGGACTCGCGGGTGGAGTTGGCGTAGTCGGCGAGGGGGCTCTTCTTGATGACGCCCCTCTTGGTCGCCATGACGAGGTAGCGGTCGCCGGAGAACTCCTGGAGGCAAAGCATGGAGGCGATCTTTTCGCCTTCGTCGAGGGCGAGGAAGGATTTGACGGACTTGCCCTTGGCGGTGCGGTTGCCCTCGGGGATGTCGTAAACCTTCTTCGCCATGCACTGGCCGCTGGTGGTGAGGAAGAGAATGTAGTCGTGGGTCGAGGCGGTGAAGAGGTGCTCGACGAAGTCCTCCTCGTAGGTCTCGGCGCCGATGACGCCCTTGCCGCCGCGTTTCTGCGAGCGGTATTCGGCGACGGGGGTGCGCTTGATGAAGCCGAGGTGGGAGACGGTGATGACGCAGCCCTCGTTGGGGATGACGTCCTCCATGCGGAACTCGCCGGCGGCGGCGATGATCTCGGTCTTTCGCTTATCGCCGTATTTTTCCTTCATGGCGAGAAGCTCGGTCTTGATGACCTCCATGAGGCGGGTCTCGGAGTCGAGGATCTCGCGGAGGGAGGCGATGAGCGCCTGGAGTTCGAGGTATTCGGCCTCGATTTTGCCGCGTTCCAGGCCGGTGAGCTGGTAGAGGCGGAGCTCGAGGATGGCGTCGGTCTGGCGCTCGGAGAGCGGATACTTGGCCATCAACTTCACCTTGGCTTCCTCGCGGTTGGCGGAGGCGCGGATGATTTTGACGAAGTCGTCGAGGTTATCGAGGGCGATGATGTAGCCTTCGAGGATGTGGGCGCGGTCGAGGGCCTTGTTGAGGCGGAACTGGGTGCGGCGGGTGACGACCTCGCGGCGGTGCTCGATGAAGCACTCGATGAGTTCCTTGATGTTCATCTGCTTCGGGCGCTTCTTGTCGATGGCAAGGAGCGTGACGCCGAAGGAGGACTCGAGGGCGGTCTTCTGGAAGAGCTGGTTGATGACGACGCGGGACTGTTCGCCGCGCTTGAGCTCGATGACGATGCGGGTGTTTTCGTCGGACTCGTCGCGGAGGTCGCGGATGCCTTCGAGCTGCTTTTCGCCGACGAGCTCGGCGATGCGGAGGACGAGGTTGGCGCGGTTAACGTTATACGGGATCTCGGTGATGACGACCTGCTCCATGCCGGTCTTCATTTCCTCGACGTGGGCGCGGCCGCGGATGCGGACGATGCCCTTGCCGGTCTTGAGGTAGGAGAGGATGCCTTCGCGGCCGGCGATGACGCCGCCGGTGGGGAAGTCGGGGCCCTGGATGAGGCCGCAGAGGTCGTCGACGGAGATGCGCGGGTTGTCGATGATGGCGCAGGTGGCGGCGATGATCTCGTGCAGGTTGTGCGGCGGGATGTTGGTGGCCATGCCGACGGCGATGCCGGTCGAGCCGTTCATCAGAAGATTCGGCAGCGCGGAGGGGAGGACGGTCGGCTCGGTGGTGGACTCCTTGTAGTTGGGGGCGAAGTCCACGGTGTCTTCCTCGATGTCGGCGAGGAGGTCCTCGGCGATGTTCTTGAGGCGGGCCTCGGTGTAACGGTAGGCGGCGGGCGGATCGCCGTCCACGGAGCCGAAGTTGCCCTGCGGGTCGATGAGCGTGTAGCGCATGACCCAGTTTTGGGCGAGGCGCACGAGGGTGTCGTAGACGGACGAGTCGCCGTGCGGGTGGTAGTTCTTGAGGACCTCGCCGACGACGCCGGCGCACTTGTCGAAGGAGCGGTTGTGGAGCAGGCCTTCGCGCAACATGGCGTAAAGGATACGGCGTTGCACGGGCTTCAGGCCGTCGCGGGCGTCGGGGAGGGCGCGCGAGATGATGACGGACATCGAATATTCGATGTAGGCCGTCTGCATGATGTCGGTGATGTTGGCCGTGGAGAGTTTCTCGTTGCCGGTATACATGTAGGAAAGTCGCTAGGAGCTAGTCGCTAGGAGTTAGAGGCTAGAAGCTAGAATTCGGAAAGAGGATGAAGGGACTAGTGGCTAGAAGCTAGCTGCTAGATCAGACGTCCAGATATTGGACGTTTAATGCGTTGTCCTCGATGAACTGGCGGCGGGGAGGGACTTCGTCGCCCATGAGGAGGGTGAACAGCGCGTCGGCCTTAGCGGCGTCGGTGATGTCCACCTTCAGGAGGCGGCGTTTCTCGGGGTCCATGGTCGTCTCGAAGAGCTGCTTCGGGTTCATTTCGCCGAGGCCCTTGTAGCGCTGGATGTGGAGGCCCTTGCGGCCGTTGCCGCGGATGTGGGTCACGATGTCGAGGGGGGAGGCGAGCTCGACGCGGGTCTCGGTCTTCTGGCCGGCGTTTTCCGTGATGGCGTAGCGCGGCGCAGGGGTCGTGCTGAACTGGTTGATCTCAAGGCCGATCGCGGCGATGGCGCGGAGGAGCTTGGCCATTTCGTTGGACTCGAAAATCTCGTGCAGCGTGACGCGCTTGATCGGGCCGGTGGGTTTCGGAGCGCCAGCAAGCTGGCTGCCTACGCCATCCGGTGAAGAATCGGCGTCGAGACCCTGCTCCTCGATGAAGGCGGCGCGGGCGGTTTCGTCCTTGAGGAACACGTGGGACTCCTTGTTGCCCTCGCGGATGCGGGCGATGTAGCGCGGGAGAACCTGCGTGGTGCGGTCGTGCTGGTCGAGATAGACGGGCAGCTCGACGCCGTGGCGGGTGACGCCGCCGCCAAGTTTTTCCAAGGCGGCGAGGTTTTCGACGATCTGGTCGATCTGCGCGGGGGCGAAGACGTGGCCGTCCTTGATGCGCGTGAGCACAACGTCCTCGGAGCCGAGCTCGAGGAGGATGCGGTTGAGCTGCTCGTCGTTGTCCACGTATTGCTCGCGCTTCTTGCGCTTGATTTTGTAGAGCGGAGGCTGGGCGATGTAGATGTAGCCGCGCTCGATGAGGCCCTTCATCTGGCGATAAAGGAAGGTGAGGAGGAGCGTGCGGATGTGGGAGCCGTCCACATCGGCGTCCGTCATGATGATGATTTTGTGGTAGCGGGCCTTGTCGACGTTGAAGCCGCCGACGGACTCGTCGCCTTCGCCGATGCCGGTGCCGCAGGCGGTGATGAGGGTGCGGATTTCCTCGTTGGAGAGGACCTTGTCGAGGCGGGCCTTCTCGGTGTTGATGAGTTTGCCGCGGAGAGGGAGGATCGCCTGATAGCGGCGGTCGCGGCCCTGTTTGGCGGAGCCGCCGGCGGAGTCGCCCTCGACGATGTAGAGCTCGGTGAGGGACGGATCGCGCTCGGAGCAGTCGGCGAGCTTGCCGGGGAGGCCGCCGCCGTGGAGGGCGCCCTTGCGGACGGTCTCGCGGGCCTTGCGGGCGGCTTCGCGGGCGCGGGCGGCGGTGAGGCCCTTGTCGACGAATTTTTTGCCGATGGTGGGGTTGGTCTCGAAATACATCATCAGGCCCTCGTAGGTGGAGGAACCGACGACGCTTTCGACCTCGGGGGAGAGGAGTTTGACCTTGGTCTGCGACTCGAACTTCGGGTCGGAGTGCTTGATCGAGATGACGGCGGCGAGGCCTTCGCGGACGTCGTCACCGGTGATCTGGGGATCCTTGTCCTTGAGGAGATTGTTGCCCTTGGCGAACTGGTTGATGGCGCGGGTGAGGGCGCTGCGGAAACCGGAGAGGTGGGTGCCGCCGTCGGGGTTGTGGATCGTGTTGGTGTAACAGAGGACCTGGTCGTTGTAGGTGTCGTTGTATTGGAGAACGACCTCGCAGTGGATCTCGATGGGTTTGTCGTCGAGTTGGAGCTTGGTCTCCTTCGTGATGCGGACGGGGGTCGGGTGCAGCGGGGTCTTGCCGGTGTTGAGCTGCTTCACGAACTCGGAGACGCCGTCCTTGTAGAGGTAGATTTCGGGCTTGGAGTTGGCGGGGCGCTCGTCGGTGAAGACGATCTCGAGGCCGGAATTGAGGAAGGCGAGTTCGCGGAGACGCTGGGCGATGCGGGCGAAGACGAAGACGGTGGTCTCTTTGAAAATCTCGGCGTCGGGCTTGAAGGTGACGTAGGTGCCGGTGGCGCGGGCCTTGCCGATGACCTCTAGTTTTTTCACGACCTTGCCGCGCTCGAATTTCATGTGATGCACGAGGCCGTCGCGGGAGACCTCGACCTCGAACCATTCGGAGACGGCGTTGACGCACTTGGCGCCGACGCCGTGGGTGCCGCCGGAGAATTTGTAGCCGCCCTGGCCGTATTTGCCGCCGGAGTGGAGGGTGGTGAGGACGAGTTCGACGCCGGGCAGGCCGGAATCCTTGTTGATGTCGACGGGGATGCCGCGGCCGTTGTCGCGGATGCTGATGGAGCCGTCGACATGGATGGTCACCTCGATGCGCGAGCAGAAGCCGGCGAGATGTTCGTCGACGGAGTTGTCGAGAACCTCGGAAACGCAGTGGTGCAACGCGCGTTCGTCGGTGCCGCCGATATACATGCCCGGCTTTTTACGGACGGCCTCCAATCCTTTGAGCTGGCTCAGTTTATCGGCACCGTAGGCGTCGGCGCCCGCTTGATTTCTGGCGTTATTTTCGGACTCGGATAGGTCGGACATTTGGTGGGTAGGAACGTGATGAAATCTAAAGGGAAAATCTCATCGGAAAACGGGGGGCGAAACAACCCCTATTTTGGGCGAAAAACGATTAAAATTCCGGCCCCTCTTTGAGTATTTTAGGTTGCCGACCCAAGATTCGGAAATAACGTGCCGACTGCGTGAAACTCTCGGTCAAAGTCGATTATGCCTGTCGTGTGCTTGCCCAAATGGCGAAGTATCACGGAACCGATGAGCTTGCCCACATCGAGCAGCTCGCCGAAGCCGAGGCGGTGCCGGCCAATTACCTCGTCCAAATCCTGAGCGAACTGCGCAATGGCGGCCTTATCACGAGCCGTCGCGGCAAGCAGGGTGGCTACGCGCTGGCGCGTCCGCCGGAAGACATCACGCTCTACGACATCGTTAAGCTGATCGAAGGCGACGTGTTGGAGCTCAATGCGGCCGGGGAGGGCCACTCGGGGCGCCGCGTTGACCAAGTGTGGCGCGAAGTGCGCACGGCGTTGGAACAGGCCTGCAAGGGCGTCACGCTGGCGAAGTTTGGCGCGAAGAAGACGGACGAGATGTATTACATCTGAAACGGGACGAAGCCCGTTTCAGAAATGACCAATGACGAATGTTCAATGACCAACGCGAGGTTGGATGGACGTGCGTTGCCGGGTGATGTTTTGGCGGGCGGATAAACGGATTTGACGGTCGGGGCGGGCGGGGCAGTGTCGGCTTTCATGCTTACTCCGCTGCTTGAAAAGTTGCTCATCCTCCAGGATCGCGACATCAAACGACTGGGAATCGAGGCGCAGCTCAAGGCTACGCCCGCCGAAATCGCCGCGGTGGAGCAGAAAATTGCCTCTGAAAAAGCGGCCATCGAAACGGTCCGCACCGAGGTGAAGCAGCTTGAGACCAAGAAAAAACTGATCGAAACCGAGATCGGCTCCACCGAGACCAAGCTCGCGAAATACAAGACGCAGCAGTCGTTGGTGAAGAAAAACGACGAGTATCAGGCGCTAGGCCACGAGATAGAGACGACGGAGGCCGCCATCGCGGCCTTGGAAGGACAGGAACTTGAGGTCATGTATGCGATCGACGAGGCGAAGAAAAAATTCGCCGCCGCCGAGGCCGTGTTGAAGCAAAACATCGCCGGCCACGAGGCGCGCATCCGCACCCTGCGCGAGCGCGGGGACAATTTGGCGGCGGAACTCAAGGTTGCCCAGGCCGAGGTCTCCACCGCGCGTGAGCCCGTGGGCGAGCCTACCCTGCGTATCTATGACCGTCTGGCGACGCGTCACATGCCTGTTTGCGTGCCGGTAAAGGGCAATACCTGCGGTGGTTGCCATCTCAAGGTGTCCTCGGAGGTTGAATCGGCTCTCCGGGGCAAGGGCGAGGTCGGCAAGCTCACGACGTGCGACCAGTGCGGACGTGTCGTGTGGTTGAACAATATGTGAGGCGATGAAGCTGCATTCCCGGTGGGGACGGACCGCCGGGCCGTCCGGTTTGCTTGTGGGAGCGAGCTTGCTCGCGATGTTCGATCCTCGCGAGCAAGCTCGCTCCCACGTTGAACAACCATTCTCGGCGGCCCAGCGGTCCCGCCCTACCTCCGATTACAGTCGGATGTCATTAGTCATTCGACATTCGGGGATCGGCGATTTTAAGGTCGCGGCTGGTTTTGGGGCTGGATCGTCGCTCCAAGTTCTTTGATCCCACGCGGGCGGGTAATGCCGCCTGCAGACTTAATACGGCTTGGAGAGGAAAGTCCGGACACCGCAGAGCAGGATGCCGCACGAGCTTCACGGCAAGTGCGGGCGGCGCGTTTCAAGGCGCGTCGACGGACAGTGTCACAGAGACTATACCGCCGCGCGGGCAACCGCGAGGTAAGGGTGAAAAGGTGGGGTAAGAGCCCACCGCGTCGTCAGCAATGACGGCGGCATGACAAACCCCTTCCGGTGCAAGGCAAAATAGGTGGCTGGGCGGCTCGTCCTTTAGCCACGGGTATGCCGCATCTTCCGCGCTTCGCGCAAGCGGGCAGCGGAGGGCAGGCCTTCGCAAGAGGGCCTGAGAGAAATGACGATCAACCACCGCAAGGTGGACACACAGAATCCGGCTTACCGGCCCCAAAACCAATCTCTTCGCGGAGCGAAGAGAAATGACGAATGACCAATGACGAATGCCTAATGAAACGATGCCTCCTTACGCGGGGATTGGTCCGTCATTGGTCATTGGACATTGGTCATTTGTCATTCCGGCGGAGGCCGCGCCGCCGGAATTGCCCTTGACTCGAAGCCGCCGGTTTGGGTTTCTGTCCGGCTTTAACTTTTAAACCGCCATGGCCAACACGAAATCCGCTATCAAAGCCGCCCGCAAGGCGACCCGTCTGACGACCCGTAACAAGGCCGCCAAAACCCGCCTCAAGACCCTCCACAAGAAGCTTCTGACCGCCGAAAAGGCCGGCAAGCTCGAAGACACCAAGGCCGCCGCCGCCGCTTACGTCTCCGCCATGGACAAGGCCACCAAGTCCGGCGTCGTCCACAAAAACGCCGCCGCCCGCGCCAAGTCGCACGTCGCGAAGTTCGTGTTCGCCAAGTAAGCGTTCGGCTCACGCCAAACCTCTTTTGCCCCCGCCGGCTCCGCGCCGTCGGGGGCTTTTTGTTGGCCAACATCCGTCCTTGTAGGCGCGGCGCATTCGCAGTGAAGCTGTGCGCCGTCTTCGGATGCCGTCACCACGCCTTCACGTCCTTCCTTGGAACCAGCCTCTGGTTCACGCCGTCACGGACTGGCTGGCGCGCGGTTGGAGTGGCGACAGGCCGCTCGATCTTGCCGACGCGCTTGTGGTGGTGCCCACCGGCCAGGCCGGCCGTCGCCTGCGCGAAGCTCTCGCGGCCCGCGCTGCGCAACAGGGCCAGGCGGTGTTCCCGCCCCGCGTGCTGATGCCCGACCAATTGACGTCGCCGGACGCTCCGCTTGAGGGAGCGGCCTCGCGCGCCGAGCTGTTGCTGGCGTGGACGGAAACGCTTCGTCTCGCCGAGCTCGATGCCGTGCGCGAGGTGTTTCCGCTCGATCCTCCCGAACGCAGCTTTGCGTGGGCGTCGCGGCTCGCCCGCGAGTTCATCCGTCTGCAAGCCACGCTCGCCGAAAACAGCCTGCGCATGGCCGACGTGGTCTCGCGCGCCGGCGAAGATTTCCCCGAGGCCGGACGTTGGCGTCAGCTCGGCGCGCTCGAAGCCGCCTGCGACGCCGCGCTGGCCGCGCACGGCCTGCGCGATCCGCAGGCCGTGAAGATCGTGTTCGCCGGAGCCCCCGCGCTGCCGGAGGGCGTGCGGCGCATCGTCGTGGCCGGCACGCCCGACCCGCTGCCGCTGGCGTTGCGCGTGCTCGAGGCCCACGCGGCGGCCGGCGTGCCCGTCGAGGTGCTCGTGTCGGGCCCGGCGGAAGACGCGTTGTTCGACGAATGGGGACGGCCGGTGGCGGCGGCCTGGGCGCCGCGGGTGTTTTCACCGGCGGATTTCGAGCAACGCGTGCGCCTGTGCGCCGATCCGGCGGCGCAGGCCGATGCCATCGTGGCGTGCGCGCTCGGTTATGCGCAGCCAGGCGGTCGTTTTGGCGTGGGCGTGGCCGACGCCGAGGTGTTGCCTTCGCTGGAGAACGGGCTCGCGCGTGCCGGCGTGCCGGCGTTCAACCCCGAGGGGCGGCCGTTGCGCGGAGAGACTTTGCACACGCTGCTCACCGCGCTTGCGGAACTGGCCGGACGCGAGCCGACGTTCGCGTCCGTGGCCGCGCTGATGCGCTGTCCCGACGTGCTTGCGTGGCTCGGCGGCTCGCCGACGCATCTGCTCGCCGCGCTCGACGATTTGCATGAGGAGCACCTGCCGCCGACGCTGGCGGCCGCGCGCGCGCAGGTGCGGGATCCCGCGCTGGCGAAGGCCGTCGAGACGGTCGTGCGGTTGCGCGCCCTGCTGCTCGTCGGCGGGTTTCCCGACAACGTGCGCACCGTGCTCACGGAGATTTTCAAGGAGCGCCGCTTCGACCAGGCGCGGCCCGAGGATGCGCGCGCCATCGAAACGGCGCAGGCGTGGGCGACGGTGCTGACGGAGCTGGAGGCTGCGGTGCGCCGCTTCCCCGGGCTCGCCGCGAGCGACGTGTGGGAACTGGCGTTGCGGGCGCTGGGCGACAGTCCGCGTTTCGACGAAAAACGCGAGGGCTCGGTCGAGTTGCAGGGCTGGCTGGAACTCCTTTGGGACGACGTGCCGCACCTCGTTGTCTCCGGGATGAACGACGGCCGCGTGCCCGACGCGGTGGTGGGCGACGCGTTCCTGCCGGAGGGATTGCGCGAGCGGCTTGGGCTCAAGACCAACGCGGCGCGGTTCGCGCGCGACGCTTACCTGTTGCACGCGCTGGAGGCGTTTCGCGCCGACGGACGCGGGCGGCTCGATCTGCTCGTCGGCAAGACCTCGGCGGCGGGCGATCCGCTGCGGCCATCGCGGCTTTTGCTGCAATGCGCCGACGCCGACCTGCCGTCGCGCGTGGCGTTTTTGTTCGGGCATGCCGAGGCGGCGCGGCCGAGTCCGGCGTGGCGACGCGCATGGAAACTCAAGCCGCGCGCCGACGCCAAAATCGAGCGACTCTCAGTCACGGCGTTTCGCGATTATCTGAAGTGTCCGTTTCGTTTTTACCTGAAGCACGGGCTGCGGATGCAGGCGGTCGATCCGCACAAGGCGGAGCTTGATGCGATGGACTTCGGCACGCTTTGCCACGATGCGCTGGAGGCGATGGGCCAGCCGGATTCGCCGGTGCGGAATTGCACGGACGCGACCGTGTTGCGCGGATTTTTGCTCGATGAACTGGAGCGGACGGCCCGCGCGCGTTACGGCGAACATCCGGTGCTGCCGCTGGTCGTGCAGTTGGAATCGGCGCGGCAACGCCTGTCCCAGGTCGCGGAGATACAGGCGCAGTTGCGCGCCGAGGGCTGGGTGATCGAGCGGACCGAGTGGAAATTCGAGATCGATCTCGGCGGCCTGCCCGTGCGCGGCAAGATCGACCGCATCGATCGCAACGAACTCACCGGCGAGGTGCGCGTGATCGATTACAAAACGTCCGACAAGCCGGTGAATCCCGCCGATGCGCATGTGCGCGGCCCGAAGCGCGTGGAGGACGTGGAGGCGCTGCCGGAGTTCGCGCGGTTTCTGTCGGGTGGCGAGGAGGCCATCTGGACGGATCTGCAACTGCCGCTTTATCTGGAGGCGGTCACGGCGGAATTCGGCCACGCGGTGGCGTGCGGTTATTTCAACCTGCCGAAGGCGGCGGGCGAGACTGGCGTCCTTGTGTGGGGCGGCTACGATGCGGATGTGCAGGCGGCGGCGATGCGGTGCGCGCGCGGCGTGGCGGCGGCGGTGCAGGCGCGCCGGTTCTGGCCTCCGGCGGAATTGCCGGCGTCCGCCAACGACGATTTTGCGGGGCTCTTTCACGAGGGTGCCGAGGCGAGCGTGGAGTGGATGCAGGAGGGCGGCGCATGAAACCGCTCGGCCACAAGATGATTCTCGCATCGGCGGGCTCGGGCAAAACCTACGCGCTCACCAACCGCTTCGTGCAACTGCTAGCCCGCGGCGCGCCGCCGGAGCGGATCGTGGCGCTCACCTTTACGCGCAAGGCGGCGGGCGAGTTTTTCGACGAGATCCTCAACAAGCTGGCGCGGGCGGCGCGCGACCCGAAGGAGGCGGCGCGCATCGCGGCGGACATCGGCGAGCCTCAGCTCGGGTCGGAGGATTTTCTGAAGATGTTGCGCGCGATGGTCGGCGCGATGCACCGGCTGGCTCTCGGCACGCTGGACAGTTTTTTCGCGAAGGTCGTGCGGGCGTTTCCGCTGGAACTGGGGCTGGGCGGGGATTTCGAGATTTTGCAGGAGCACGGCGTGCAACTGGAGCGGCAGCGCGTGCTGAGGCAGTTGTTCGAGCGCACGGGAGTCGAGCTGGACGATGCGCAGCGAGAGTTCGTGGAGGCGTTCAAGCGGGCGACGTTCGGGGCCGAGGAAAAACGGCTGTCGGCGCGGCTCGACCGTTTCATCGACGAGCATCAGGACATCTATCTCAACGCGCCCGATGGCGAGGCGTGGGGCAACACGAAGCGGATTTGGCCGGAAGGCTGTGCGTGGCTAGAGAAAAACGGCGACGCGCGCGGTGCGGCCGAGGTGCTGAGGCGCTGGGCGCCGGTCGCCAGCGCCAACGAAAAACAACAGAAACGCTGGGATGATTTTCTGGAGGCGCACGAGGCGTGGGCTCCGGGCGCGACGCTTACCAAGCCGATGGAGTATCTGTTGCCCAAGGCTCTGGAAGCGTGGGCCGCGCTGGGCGAGGAACCGGTCGAACTCGTGATCGAACGGAAGAAGCAGGCGCTGCCGCCGGAGATCGGCGCGGCGTTGAAGGTCTTGGTGCGCGACGTGTTCGCCGGCGAACTGACGCGGCGGCTGGAGATGACGCAGGGCATCCACACGGTGTTGCGCGGCTACGAGGCGGTTTATCACGACCTGGTGCGGCGTGCGGGCAAACTCACGTTTGCGGACGTCCAGCGGTTGTTGATGCCCGATTCGGGCGCGCCGAGGCTGGCGGCGGGCGGCGGGGTGGAGGACGGACGGCTGTTCGTCGATTGGCGCCTCGACGCGAAATACGACCACTGGCTTCTCGACGAATTCCAGGACACGAGCCCCGCGCAGTGGAGCGTGTTGCGCAACCTGATAGACGAGGCCGTGCAAGATCCCGAGGGGCGGCGGAGTTTTTTCTACGTCGGCGACGTGAAGCAGGCGATTTACGCGTGGCGCGGCGGTGATCCACGGTTGTTCCGCGAGATTTTCGACCATTACAATTCAGTCGCGCCAGGAACCATCGAGGAGGGGCGGCTCGACCAATCGTGGCGCTCCGGCCCGGCCATCGTCTCGGTGGTGAACCGCGTGTTTGGCGACGCGGCGGTGTTGGCGCGTCTCGTGCCCGCGCCGACGGCGGATCGCTGGACGCGCGAGTGGCGCGATCACGAGAGCGGGAAGCCGCAACTCGGCGGACATGTCGCGTGGTTGCACGGCGACGATGACGAGGCGCGCGCGGCGGTGACGCTGCGATTGTTGGCAGAGATCGGGCCGCTGGAACGCGGGCTGTCGGTCGCGGTGCTGGTGCAGTCCAACGATGAGGCGACCTGGCTGGCGGATTATTTGAGGCGCGAAGGCGGACTGCCGGCGGTGGCCGCGTCGGATTTGCACGTGTGCACCGACAATCCGCTGACGACGGCCGTGCTGGCTTTGTTGCAGGCGGCGGCGTATCCCGGCGACCGGTTTGCGTGGGAGCACGTATGTATGACTCCGTTGGCCGACGTGGTGGCGTCGCTCGGCGACGGCGGCGCGGACGGGTTGACGCGCGCGGTGCTGCGGCAGGTGCATGAGGATGGTTTTGCGCGCACGGTGGAGACGTGGTTGCGCCGGCTGGAGCCGGTGTTGGCGGCCGACGACGCGTTCAGCCGGGAGAGGGCGCGTCAGCTGACGGAGGCGGGGCAGCGTTTCGACGAGACGGGCGGTCGCGACGTGGCGGAATTTGTGCAGTTCGCCGAGCGGCACGTGGTGCGCGATGCGGAGACGGCGGCGGTGGTGAGGGTGATGACGATCCATAAATCGAAGGGCCTCGGTTTCGACGTGGTCGTGCTGCCCGATTTGGAAGGGACGGCGCTGGCCACGCGGCGGCGCGACGGGCTGGCGGTGCAACGCACGCCGGAGCGCGACGTGGAGTGGGTGTTGGACATGCCTCCGACGCTTTTTCACGACCACGACCCGGTGCTGTCCGCGCACGTGGCCGAGGCGAAAGCCGACGCGGCTTACGAAAAATTGTGCCTGTTCTACGTCGCGCTGACGCGTGCCAAGCGGGCGATGTATCTCATCACCAGGCCGGTCGGCGAGAAATCGAGCTCCGACAACTTTCCGCGGTTGCTGGCCGAAACGCTTGGAACCGCCGGTCTGGCGGGCACGACGAACATAGGCTCGTGGGCGTGCGATGCGGTTTTTTCCGAGGGTGACGCGGCGTGGTTTGAGGAGATCGCCCGGATTGGCGATGCGTCGGTCGAAACAACGGCCCCGGCGGGGCTCGCGCCGTTGGCGAAGGTCTCGGCGGCGGAGCGGCATCCGGCGCGCACGCCGTCGGGCACGAAGGCCGGTGTGGTCACGGGAACGGCGTTGTTTGGCGCGGCGAGTTCGGGTGCGGCGAATTTCGGCACGGCGGTGCATCGGGCCTTCGCGGCGGTGGAGTGGGGTGGAGTGACGTCGGATATGTTCTCGGCTTGGAAAGCGGCGGGCTTGGGCGAGCCGGTCGTCGCGGAGGCGAGCGCGTGCCTGGAAGCGCGCGGGCTGGCCGAGGTGTTTGCGCGCCGGGCGGGCGCGGAGGTGTGGCGCGAGCGGATGTTCGAGATCGTCAGCGACGGCGCGTGGATCACCGGCGTGTTTGACCGCGTGGTTCTGGTTCGCGACGAGGAGGGGAAGATCGTCGAGGCGACCGTTTATGATTTTAAAACCGACCGGGCGACATCCGCAGAGGTCCCGCAGGTCGTGGAGCGTTATGCCGGACAGATGGGGATTTACCGCCAGGCGGCGGCGAGATTGACCGGCTTGCCGGAGGCTCGGGTGAGGTGCCTTCTGGTGCTCACGGCATTGCGCGCCGCAGTCGAGGTGGCGGGCGGCGGGGCAGATTGAGCTTTACAGCACGGGGCGCAGGCTGTTTGACCGTCTGTTTCTACACGAACCTTTCAATTCAAACCTGACTCCACATGGGTAACCTCAAAAAGAAACGCCGTCTCCAGATGAACAAGCACAAGCGCAAAAAGCGCTTGAAGGCCAACCGCCACAAAAAGCGCACTTGGCAGAAGTAACCTCGCGCAAGCGGGAAGTTACACCTGTTTTCATCAAAACCTGCCTCGCAGCGAGGCGGGTTTTTTTGTGTCATGAAAGAATTGTGAATACCGTTTCGTGACAGGCGATTGAGAGAAAAAGGCTTGAGTTGCATGCTTCCTGCTAGGAGCCTGTCCACTCGTTCAAAACGGAGCTTTGGATTAACTCGTTTATTAAACGTCAGTGATTCACATAACACCGGCCCTTTAAGGCCACGTCGAAGACCTCATGTTCTTATCCGCCAAAACCAAAAAAATCTTCATAGATTTTGGGGATCACGTTGTGTTGGTCGCAAAGGTTTCGTCCGAAACTGTTCCTTTTGTGGTGGAAGATGTTCGCGAATGCCCTCCGGGTGACGAAGTGGCATTGGGAGAGGCGTTAAAGGAGCTCCAGACCCAAAAAAGTCCCGGTGGACTGACCCATGCAAGCTGTTCTGTTTATACCTCCAAGAGGGTAATCCGGAAGCTTCCCCTCGAGACAAAACGTTTGAAGGAACCGACCTATCTTAATGAGCTGGTTGCCCAGCAATTACGTATTGAATCCGAGAAGTTTACGTTGGCCATTCTCAATGCTGCCGATGGCACCGAATACGATTTGATCAAGGCGGCGCAAAAAGACGCGGTTTTTTGCGGTTTACCCTCAGCAGACATCAATAGTTTCCAAGAGCGTCTTCTCGCTGGCGGCGTCTATCCTGAGCGGCTTGAGCTTGGCACCATGGCCACATTGGGAGCACTGGTGGATTATCTGACTTTCGCCCAAGTAAAGACTCCTGTGTTGATGCTGGAGATCGATGCCGATGCCACCCATTCCTTCATTGTCACCTCGGCTGGGCTCGAAGCATCCAGGCCGATTTCTCAGGGTCTTGAGGCGATGATCCCCGTGGTTCAAACAGAGCTTGGCTTGAAGGATGCAGAATCGGCCCGGAAATTATTTTTATCCAATGCTTTCGATTTCACCGGCATGGGTCCTGCCTTGATCAAGAAACTCGTGAGAGAGTTGCAGTCGTTCATCGGGTTTTACGAAGTTCAGACGGGGCAGTCGATCGGTCAGATCGTTTGCACGGTATTGCCGTCCAAGCTTGGTTGGATCGAGGAAACGATAGCCTCTCAGTTAAGCGTTTCTGTATTAAAGACGGATATCCCGGCTTGGTTGCAGACACGTCAGATTACGCTTGCGGATTCACTGTCTGGTCCCGCGCAAGATGCCCGTCGTTTAGGTCTTTTCGGTTTGATGGCCCAATATGGCAACCATGCTCCCACTTCTTAAAAAACCCAACGAGAAAGCGGCGGCTTCGCTGATGCCTGCCTGGCATCCGAATTTTCGCAATGCCGAGTTGTTGCCTGACGTTAAAGCGGTCCGCACGGCTTTTTTTGTCAATGGCGCGGCCATCTTGGTGGTGATGGTGCTCAGCCTGTATCTTATTCAGAGCGAACTTGGGCTGCGCTCCCTGCGCGAGCAGACGGCCAACGCCCAGCAGCAGATCAACACTGAAAAACCAGGCAGCGACAAGGCCTTGGTTCAGTTCCAGAAATTTCAGGATGAGGAAAAGACGTTGCTGGAATTAAAGCAGTTTCAGGTCGGCAAAATCGTCGGGTCGGAATTGCTTCTCGAACTCGGTGAGAGCCTGCCGCCCAGGATCACGCTGACCATGGTGGACTACAACGGGCCGAATATCGTCTTGCGCGGCAGTATCGCGGGTTCGCCTGATGAGGCCAGCGGCGATGCGTCAGCCTATTTGAGTATTCTTGGCAACCAACCGGCGTTCAAAGAGAAATTTGATGGCATTTCGCTTACGGGGATAACCCGTAATCCGACGACGAGCGGAATCAGTTTTGAGATTTTGTTGAAATTGAAGTCCGATCAGAAAGGGGTGAAAAAATGAGTTTGGATAACAAAGCAATCGTTTCCCTCGTTAAGAAAAATCCGATATTGGCCGCGTGCATCGTGGTCGGCTTGGGGCTTGCCGTGATCATTTATGCAAGATCGGGTTCTGATGCGGAGCAGCAAAGCGAACTCGATCGGAAGACCGAGGAGGGAAAGCGATATCACGCCAATCTTGCCAATTCAGCGCAATTAACCGATGAGCTGCAGGCTGTAACCGAGGCCAACCGACTGGTCCGTGAGCGTGCCGTCAATCCGGCGGATCTGGCCAAAAACCTCCAGTATTTTTACCGCATCGAGGCGGAGACGGGCGTCAAATTTATTGATTTGAGACAGCTTGGTTCTGGAGGCGCTGCATCGACAGGAACGAAGCGTGTCGCTTCGGTTTATATCCCGGTCAATTATACGATAAGCGTGGAGGGTGAGTTCTCTAAAATAATCACCTTTTTGAGGAATCTTGAGCGTGGGGCGCATTTTTATCGTCTTAATACGATGACGGCTTCTGAAGCGGCGGGCAGCACCAAGCTCGTCCTGAACATTGATTTACTCGGCAAGCCATGAGAAACCCCTCCCACTTATTTCTGCTGATGATCGGTGCTGCCGCGACCGCAGCGTGGGGAGAGCCTTTGACTGATATTCCGTTGGCTTCCAAACGTGCGGATACTGTCAAATTTGCGAAATCCCTCATCGCCCCCCAACCGCAGGTTGCGCAGGCTTCCGATGAGGTCGTGTTGCGGACCCCATTCAATCCCGTTCAGGTGCCGCCTTCCGCATCTCCCTCTGCTTCGAATGGCGGCGCGGGATCATCGCCAAGCGGTGAAGACGCGCAATTGGCCCAAATCGCTCCCAACATCAAGCCGACCGGCGCGGTGAAAATCGGAGACGATGCGCTTTTACTATTTGGTCAAAAAAGATTTAAAGTAGGCGACCGTCTCCCAATTGTCTTTGAAGGAAGGCCCTATGAGTTAGAGATAGTTGATATCCAAAGCACCAGTTTCACCCTCCGCTTAAATGGAGTGGAAATCACCAGGCCCATCAAATCCGTCACCAAGCCCGTAACCAAGCCATGAGAACGCGCACATTATTGCTGGCCATGCTCGCCGCCACCGCCCCCTTGTCGGCTCAGCAGGAGCCTACGCCTGCTCCTTCCCCTTCAACCCCTGCGGTTGCTCCCTCTGATGCTGTTAAGCCTGCACCTACCCCTGCACCGGCACCGGCTCCTGATGCAGTGACCGTAGTCGGGGCCAATCCGACCGCATCCTCTGTCAGCAAGAGCAAGGATACGCTCTCGGTCGATTTTCCCGACGAGGAAATCCGCACCATATTGCGCAACGTCGCTGATCTTTTCGAACTCAACCTCGTTATTCCCGACACGTTGCAGGGCCGCACCTCGTTGAAATTGCGCGATGTTACTTGGAGGCAGATTTTCCAAGTCGTGCTCTCGCCTGTCGGCTACACCTTTGCCGAGGATGGAAACATCATCAAGGTTGTCAGTCAGGACAGCTTGGCCATCGAACCGGTTTCGACAGAGGTATTTATTATTAACTATGCCAAGGCGGATGATATTGTTAAGACTATTTCCACGTTGGTTGATCCGGCGACCGGCGGGAAAATTATTGTCGATACGCGCAGCAATGCTTTGGTTGTAACGGAGAGGCCATCGCGAATGAGTCGTATTAGGCCCATCATTGAGAAACTAGACAAGGCGACTGCGCAGGTGATGATCGAGTCCAAGTTTATCGATGTGACCGATGGTGATACCAAGAAACTGGGTGTTGATTGGTCCACGTTAAGCGCTTACGGGGCTTCAGCAGGACCTTTTACACAAGACTATTCGAGAACCTATGGCTCCAGCTCAGCCAACGGTACGACGGCCACGAATACCAACGTGCCGTTTCTACAGAGTCAGTATGCGCAGATGTCTTCGTTGGCGGGTTTCCCGGTTGGCCCTGCGCTCAATCATTCCACTTATACGGATGCGGGCGGGGTGGTGCATGATGTCACCACCTTGAGCGATGCGTCGGCAGGATCGACCAGTACCACGAGTATTACGGATGCTGTCGTTCGGACATCCACGGCGGTATTCAGCGCCGATCAATTCAAACTCGTGCTGAGCGCCATTAAGACCCAGTCGAATGCCAAGGTCGTCTCCAATCCCACGTTGGTGACATTAAACAACGTCGAGGCTTCGATCAATATTGGTGAGGAATTCCCCCTTCCCGAGTATACCTACAACCAGCAGACGGGGTCGTTTGCGGTGAGCGGTTTTTCATACAAACCGTTGGGCGTGCTGCTCAAGGTTACGCCGCAGGTCAACTCAGCCGGATTTATCAAACTGCTGTTGCAGCCCGAAATCAGCAGCCGTGGTCAGGACAATCTTTTCAACGGGGCGAACATTCCAAGTATCATCACTAAAAAGACCCAGACGCAGGTTTCGCTGAAGGATGGTTACACCATGGGGATTGGTGGCTTGATGGAAAATTCCATCCACAAGGCGGAGACCAAAGTGCCGATTTTGGGCGACATACCGCTTCTGGGCCGTTTGTTCAGGTCCAATACAGGCGATAACACGACTCATAATCTGCTGATCTTTATCACGGCCCGCACGGTGTCTGAAAACGGTGCGCCGATCAATGAAGTCTTTGATCCCCGTGTCACCCGGAGCATTGGTTTGCGCAAGGATGAACTGCCCGGCTATCGCGATGGTTCCGATCCTTTCGCACCTCAGCCTTCCCCATCTGGCAAAAAAAAGAAGAGCAAATAAAGCGCCGGTTCCCATCCCTGAATCGTTCTGGTGCCGTGGTTGATCCATAATTCTTCTCCGGGCAATTCGTTTCCAACTTAAGAGCACATGAATACCATAAGAATCTCCCCAATCGTACGCAGCCTTATCGTGGGGCTTGCGTTTGCGGCGAACGTGCTTGCCCTGCGTGCCGACACTGTTGCGGCCGGAAAGTATTTTGCGGGGGCGGTCATTGACGGGGACACTCTCTACACTTGGGGAGCGAATAGCGCCGGGCAGCTCGGCCACTCCTCCGGTGTATCGCCGGTTGCATTTCCCAAGTCGATCAGCGGTTCGTGGAAAGCGGTGGCGATGGGCGATGATTTTACGTTGGCCATCGATCAAGACGACAGGCTTTGGGCGTGGGGATCGAATGTCAGCGGTCAGCTCGGTATAGGCAGCACGGTCGATTCGTCCGTTGTGCCTGTGTTGGTCGCTCTCCCTTCGGATGCCACGGTCCGGCGGGTGGTCGCGGGCGAGGCTCATGCGATGGCCTTGGTGGATCGAGGGGCGACGACCGGGCTCGTGTATGCGTGGGGTGCGAATGTCAGCGGTCAGCTGGGGCAGGGCAACACGTCTACGAGCACGGTTCCCGTTCAGTTTAAACTGGCCAGCGGGGTCACGCCGGCGTTTCAGGCCGTGGCGGCGACTTCCGCCTCAAGCTTCGCAATCGCGGCGGACGGTTCTCTGTGGGCCTGTGGTTTCAACGCCCGTGGTGAACTTGGGCTGGGCCAAAAAGTAAACGCCAAAAATATCTCACTGACCACTCCCGCCCGGATCGGAAAATCCCGTGCGTGGACCGCGGTGGCGGGCGGCGCGCACCATGTGCTCGCGTTACAGGGCAACAATCTTTTTGCTTGGGGCGACAACGGCCAGGGGCAGCTCGGGATCGGTTCCAAAGCCTTTTATGTGACGAAGCCCACGCAGATCAAAGCGACGGTTAAGGTCGGCAAGAAAAAGGTGCTGCTGTTGTGGTCGAGCATTTCGGCCGGCCCGGTGCATAGTTGTGCGATCACGACCGACGGCGTTGGTTATGCTTGGGGATCCAACCTGACGGGGGCACTTGCGCTTCCGGTCAAGTCCATTGGGCTCAACGCATACAATACGCCGCAGCTGGTGTTCCCCCTGTCAGCCACGCCGGTCGTCCGGCTGGTCTGTGGTTATGATTTCACCGTGGCCCTTAACAGCGCGGGCGATGTGTTCGCCGTGGGAGGAAACACTTACGGCCAGCTTGGCGACGGCAATGCCACTTCCACGATCAATACCACGCCTTCGTTTTCCTCGTCCCAAGTCGGCGGGGCCAGCCTGACGGCCGGGCAACCCATTCTGGCATCAGCCACTCTGGGTGTTAACACTGCGTTCTCCACGACCGTTTCCGTCACCAATACCGGAGGAACCGATCAGGCCAATAGTTATGTCGTCCGGCTTTACCTGTCCAACAACGTGAGTCTCGACTCGTCTGATCGTTTGCTGGTCGAGCGCACGGTGGCCGGTCCTCTGGTCGCGGGCGCCAGCACGGCGGTTACCTTTGGCCCTTCCGAACTTACCCTGCCCGAGATTGCCGCCGGGTCCTATTACCTGATTTCACAAGTGGTGACCGCAGGCGTCGCCGATCCCTATTTGCCCAGCAACGGGTCTGCCATCGCCATGCAACTGGTCGGACCAGATCTCACGCTTGAGCAGGTTGGCCTTGCCAACACGGTCATCGATGCCACCACGACCTCCTTCAATGCCGTCACCCTGACGCTGGCCAACCGGAACCGTGGTTTGATTCCTGCGGGCAAGATGATTCGCGTAGAAGCGTATCTGTCCACCGATGACTCCCTCAATCCCGGCGGTGACGTGTTTCTCTCCGCTTATACGCAGACGGTTGCTTCCCCGGGGTTTGCCTCCAGCGAAACGCTGCCCTTGAATCTGGGCAATCTGGCAGTGCCGGCCGGTCTGACGGGCGGTTCATACCACCTTTTTTTTACGGTCAACCGCGACAATGCGATCAGCGAAACCGGTTCGGCGACCAATACCCTGAGCGTTCCCGTCACCATTGCCAGCGCGGATCTCGCCGTGTCCTCCCCCGTTCTGCCTTCCGTGTCCGGCACGCCCAAGACCATCGGGGCGAACACCACCATCGGCACCATCTCCACCTACGTTCAGAATCAGGGGACTCTGGCCTACTCGGCCAATTATACCCTCGAACTCTATTTGTCGGCCGACACCACCTATGACGCGTCCGATCTGCTGATCGCCACCAAGACGGGCGGCGGCAGTCTTTCGTCGCTGGCAAGCACGCTGGCCGATTGGAGCAACGTCACCATTCCCAACTACCCGCCCGGTGCCGCCTACCTGATCGCCAGGGTCAAGCTGCCGGACGATCAGCCCGACCGCAACCAGGCCAACAACACGGCCGCCACGGCCGTGAACATCCAGGGACCGTCGCTTACGATCTCGGACTTTGTGTTCCCGGGCACGACCAGCATCGCCGCCGGCGCGAGCTTGGGCAACGTTTCCTACAAACTCACCAATGCCACTATCGGGGCCATCTCCTCCGGGCAGTCCGTCACCATCGAGGTGTTCCTCTCGGAAGACGGCGCCTTGGATCGCAGCGCCGATGTGCTCATCGATCAATACACATACACCGGGGGGCTTGCGGCTGGCGCCAACGTGATCCTGCCCACGACGAGTCGCCCGCTTTCCTTGCCGGCCAACACCCGCAATGGCATCTACCAACTTCTCTTTGTGGCTACGGTTAACGGGACCAGCACCGTCACCGCGGTCAGCAGCACCCCCGTCTCGCAGATGGTGGCGGTCGGGGCTCTCGACGTGAGCATAACATCCCCGGCGCTCTCGACGACCGAACTTGGCACCAACGCGACTTTGCCGCAGACCACCGTGTCGGTTAAAAACTCTGGCGGATTCGCCGTGCCCGCCGGCATGAGCGTGAATCTTTACCTTTCGGTCGATGGCACGGTGGATCAAAACGACACTTTGCTCGGCACCCAGCAGCTTGCGGTGCAGCTTGACGCCGGAGCGACCCGCACGGTCACGTTCTCGGGTCTCCCCGTGCCGGATATCGGACAGGGATCGTATAAACTGGTCGCGGAGCTTGTCCTCCCGTCTTCCTTGATCGATCTGGACGCATCCAACAACGTCGCCTCCACCCCGGTGACGCTTACTCGGCCAACCCTGGCCATCACCGACTTGGTGGTCGGAACATCCCTTGATCTCGATACGCCTCCGGCAACCTTTTCGAACGTCAGCTTCAGTCTCGTGAACGACTCGCGCGGCGATATTCCCGCCGCCACCACGCTCACCTACAACGTCTATCTCTCGCGTGACACCACGCTGAGCGCCAGCGATACCTTGCTCACGACCGGGACTGTGACCGGTGGCATTCCCGGCACCCTGACCAGCGGCACCAACAAAGTCGCCGTGGCACCCTTTGATCTGGTCATTACCTCCGGCATTGTCGGCGGCAACTATTACCTGTTGTTTGTCGTTAACGCGGACGGAGCCGCCAAGTTGGCGAGTTCGCAGACCATTCAGGTCGCGCAGCTGGTCATTCTGACCAAGTCCAACGCTCCGGGTAATGCGCTTGACTATGGAACCGTCACCTTTGGCGGCGATGTCGAATGGCACAGCGTTGCCGACACGCGTGCTTCCGGGGGGCAGGCGTTTGAGGCTTCGGGTCTTGCCACCGGGCAAACCGCGACCTTGGCATACGTGATCGACGGTCCAACCATGATCGCCGCCCCGTGGAAAATCTTGGCCGAAACCACCGACACCCTGAGCTATGCGATCGACGGAGTGGTCCAGAAAACCATCTCGGGCTATATTCCCAGCTTCTCTCTGCCGAATGCCGGTCCCTCGCCCATCACGGTGCCCGCCGGTCGCCATACGGTTACTTGGACCTATACTCAGAACAGCACCAACACCACGAGCTATGCCCGTCTTGATCTGGATATGCCGACTTTTATCACCAGCGGCGACGATTCTTGGATAGGCGTGACGGATGTAACCGCTCCGGTCCTTGGCAACTATTCCCGGTCCCCTGCTGGGCTTGTTCCCGGCCAGCAGGCTTCGCTCGCGGTGGATGTGATCGGTCCTGCGCTTGTCTCCTTTTGGTGGAGGTCCGAGAGCACCTCCGTTCTCGATACGTTGGGATTCTCCATCGACGGGGTGCTCGCCGGACTGCCAACGACTACGGATTACGTCGCGGCCACCCCGGCGGTCATTTCCGGTTCGGTGGCATGGCGCAAAGTCGCCTTCCTTGTCCCCGCCGGTCCGCATACCCTGAGCTGGACCTATAGCCAGGGTAGTTCCGATGCGGCGGCTTACGCCGGGGTGGATGGCTTGCAGGTCTTAACTCCGATCCCCTCGACTTCTGTCCTGAATCGCGACAACACCCCGGCGACCCACGGGGATGTGCCCCTGAATAATACCGATTTGGCCATCACCTCGGTCACCGCTCCAACCGGAACCTATCTGCTCGATGATGCCAATGGCACCAGCCGTCTCCCGATCAACATCCACGTTTCCAGCGTAGGCGCTGATTTTTCCGCCATGCCCACATGGGATTCCAGCAAGATCGAGATGCGGCTTTCCACCAATCGCACGGCCGGGGACGGTGACGACATCATCCTCGGCAGTTATGCGCATATGACCACGCTCCAGAACGGAGCGGAGGTCATTTTCGACGCCGAGATCAACCTGCCCTTGGATATACCGACGGGTGACTACTACCTAATTGTCAAAGTTGCTGGTCCTACGCCCAATACGGTGTCCGATCCGACCTCGGAATTCACCCTTGCCAACAACACGGTGATTGTCGGTCCCGGCTATCATATCGAACGCGCGCCGAATCTGGTGCTTGATTCGTCCGCCGGCGATACCGCGCTGTCGGCCGTCTATCCGTATCATCCGGAAGATTCCGTTTACATCCACTACACCATTGGGAACACGGGACTGGGGTCGGTGCTGCCCACGGATAAGTTCAAGGTGCGCATTGAACTCATGGCCGTGGCCAAAACCGCGACCAGCATTGATTTGTTGGGCAACACCGTGGTGAAGACCTACGCGGACCAAGAATACAGCGCATACCTGCCCGAAGCGGGCGGGGCCACGCCTAATGGCGGGACGTTGTCCATCACCCAGTTCTTGGATCTGCCCGGCACACGGGACACCATGGTCGCGTTGGGAATCATTCCGTCCGGCACTCCGGAAGATGATGCCAAGGTATATAACGCGGACAATCTGGCCAAGTTGGCCACCTATAGTTTTTACTTCCGCGTCACCTTGGACGTGGGCGATGCCGTGGCGGAGTCCAGCGAGACGAATACTTACCAGCTAACCGGGCTGTTCTCGATTGTTTCGCTCCCGAGTCTGACGTCGGGCGGCGGCCACTCGTATCCGTTTGAGACCTTCGGTTCCTACGTGGGTCAATCCGCTTTCGACACCTTCTTTGCGGACAATCCCGGATTTGTCGCGGGGGCGGTTTTCGAGTCGAGCTTTGACCCCGGCACCCTGAATCCCGCTTCGACAGGGAGCGATCAGTTCACCGGCTATTTCTGGAAATATGTCCTGTATGGAGATCCGGGTGAGGTGGATCGTCTGGTCGGTCGCATGGCGACCAGTGCCGGTCAGACCGGCCTGCTTTATCAAGAAGGCGTCCAAAATGGTCAGGTGACCCTCAATTACTCGCCGTTCATCGGTCAGACCTTCAACATGATCGCTTTCGATTTCAACATCCGGGCCATCGATGCTACTATCGAAGTGCAGGTCATGGACGACCATACACCCAGCTGGCAGACTATCCTCACCTTGACACCGCCCTACCTCGGTGCATCGGGAGTTCGCAGTCTCAGCGGTTATGGCGGTCTTAAGGACAACCCGTTGGTTCTCTCCGTGGATGGCAACTCCACCGACGTGCAGCAGACTTACGCCGCCCGTATCGTGGTTCGGGACAGTCAATCGCTCCAGACTCGTATGGCCAACAACGGCGGGACGAATCCCAATCCTCGTATGCGGCTCAAGCTTGGCACCACGGTGGCGGTTCCCGTGACGCCGTCTGGTCTTGCCGCCGTCGCAAGCGGCACTTCGGTTAAACTGAATTGGACGGGATCATTGCCGGTGATTACGGTAACCGATGTGGACACTCAGGGCGGTGCTGCGAACTTCCAAGGCGGCAGCTTTGCGGTGGAGCGGTCTCAGGATCCCGTCAATCCGCTCACGGGTGTTGTCGATACCGGGTTTGTGGCCATTGGCAGCTCCACAAATTCCACTTTCACGGACGTGGCGCCCGGTTCCACCGTCACCAATACCTACCGGGTGCGGGCGATCACCTCGGGTGGTTCCACGAATTATAGTGCCACGACTTTTATCCTCATTCCGTAAGACGCGTCCTCTTTTCGGCGTCCTGTGGTTCACCACCAGCCGCTGACGAAACCTTGGGCGGCTTTTACGAGGATAACCCCAAGGTTTTTCGTGGCATGGGCGGCGAAACAAGGCAGGAGCGAATGCTGCGGGTTGAAACGCGCGAAACGCACGGTGTAAAACCACAGGGAGCTTGCGAATACGGTCACGGTGCTGAACCAGCCTTTGGCCGTCAGCGTGAGTTCCAGTCGTCCGCCGGCCCAAGGCCAGCCGTCTTTCCATTCCCACAGGAAAGGATGAAGGGCGGCAAAAAGCACCGAGGCCGCCACGATGCCGATCCAGCGCAGTTTGGGGCTGCGGCCCTCAATCACAATAAAGCCGCGGAAGATGAGCTCCTCAATGAACGCGGCGACCAGCGTATAGATGCCAAACAAGACGGTGATCGAGGACTGCTGCTCGCTGAGTCCGAGTCGGATTTCCCCGATGGTTTCGGCGGCGAGGATCACCAGGGCGCCCCCGGCCGCGATCACGCAGGCCGCCATGGGGGCGGGGGTGGCGCCCGGCAGGGCGCCGGGTTCGGCCCGACCCGCCCGGGCCGCCCGATAGTCGGATCGCCACAGATGGACCATGTAAAGGCTGGCGGCGATCATGAGGACCAGAAGCAGAGGATCGTGCGTCATTTGGCGGATGGAATGACTATTGATTAGCCATTTCGTCGTCCATGCCTAGCGTTAAAGCAGTTTATGTCTGTCACGACCACCCGACCTTCGGACCGCGCCCCGGCGCAGGATTTCGCCACGGTTTTCGCGCGTCTCAAGCCGCACATGGCCGAGCTCGACGTGTTTTTGCGCAAGCAGCTCGCGGCTTTCGAGCCGGAGATCCGCGACATGGCGGACTACTGCATCGATACCTCGGGCAAACGCATCCGTCCGGCCCTGGTGTTTCTCAGCGGTTGGAAGGGCGACGCGCCCTTGCCCGATCTGGTGCGGGTGTCGGCCGTGGTGGAACTCATCCATCTGGCGACACTCGTCCACGACGACATCATGGACGAGGCGGACCTGCGCCGCAGCCGTCAGACGGCTTCCCGCCAGTATGGCCCCGAGGCGGCGGTGCTTTTGGGCGACGCGCTTTTTGCCCACGCGCTTCATCTGGCGGCCCAGTTTCCCACGACGGAGGTCTGTCTGGCCGTGTCGGATTCCACCCGCAAGGTTTGTGCGGGCGAGATCGTGCAGACGCTGCGACGCGGCACCACCAACATCACCCGCGAGGATTATTTCCGGGTGATCGATCTCAAGACGGCCGAACTTTTTCGCATCTCGTGTTTCCTTGGAAGCCGGCTCGGTGGATTCCCGGACGCCTTTGTGGAGGCGGCCAGCCGGTTTGGACAGCACCTCGGCATCGCCTACCAAATCTACGACGATCTGGCGGATTTTTTTGGCCAAGAGAAGGCCATCGGCAAGACGCTCGGCACCGATTTGGTCAGCGGCAAGGTCACCCTTCCGCTCCTCGCGCTTATGGAGCGCCTGCCGGCCGACGAGCGCGCCAGCCTAGTCGAAGAAATTCTGGGGCGTAGCGCGACGGATATGCCCAAGCGGCTGAGACAGATGCACGAGACGGGGGTTTTCGCGGCGGTTGCCGAGGAAGTGCAAGCCGAGCTGTTAAAGGCGGAGGACGCGCTTGCGTCCCATGCCGGCCTGGCACCGGTGCCGCTGCTGATGCAGTTGTGCGACACGCTGCGTTATCAGGTCGGGAGCCTTCGAGGAGCTCCGGGCGTCTGAAAGGGTGTTTTTAACGCTCGTCGGCCGGGTCGTCACGTGAACATGGCGACTTTCCATTTGCGCGGTTGTGATGCTGTGCTAGCCTTGGTTTCCGATGAACGCCGTCTCCAAAGCGCTGACCAAAACGCTCGTGGCCTCGCCCGAGCGGCAGCAGGAGGCTGATTCGGACTGGATGATCGTGCAGCGCGTGCAGGCGGGTGATGTGGCCTCGTTTGACCAGCTCATCCTCAAATACCGCGAACGCGTCTACGCGATGATCTACAACATGACCTCCAACCGAGAGGATGCGGCGGATTTGACCCAGGATTCGTTCATCAAGGCCTTTCAGTCCATCAACCGCTTCCAAGGCCAGTCCTCGTTCTTCACATGGCTCTATCGGATAGCGGTTAATTCTTCGCTTACTCACATAAGAAAGAACAAGTTGCGGACTTTTTTTAGCTTCGATAAAGTTCACGAAGACGCCGGAGTTTCGGAGGTTATCAACCGTTTGACCGATAAAAAGGACGTCGAACGCGATGTTTTTGTGAACGAGCTTCAGGAGAAATTGAACGAAGCGCTTCAAAAATTGTCTATCCCCCATAGAACCGTGGTAACTTTGTTCGAAATAGACGGCCTCAGTCATGAGGAAATCGCCGAGGTGATGAACTGCTCGGTGGGCACCGTCCGCTCGCGTCTCCACTACGCGAAACAACTTTTGCAAGCCGAACTCCAGTCTTACGTCCGCCCATGATGATCCCTGACCGCTCACCCAACAAGGTAACGATCGAGGATTTGCTGCGCCTTAAGCGCGCAGAACGCCCGTCTGCCGAATTTTGGACACGCTTTGAGCAGGATCTCCGTGCCAAGCAGCTTGCGGCCATTGTTGAAAAACGTCCGTGGTGGCATGCGCTTCATCTTCCGCAGGCGGCCCGCGTGATTTCCAGATTTCAGGTGCCTGTCGGATCTGCGGCCATCTTCGTGCTAAGTTTTGTCGTCGCGAACCAATATCGGACGGCGACTCCTAGTGAGCTCACCGCTCCGGAAGTTTCGGTGCCGGCTGCTCAAGTTGCGATGAACTCAGTGGAAGCGCCCAAAGCGAAGGCCTTTGCGACCGTCGTGGTGGCGGCGCGTTCACAGGAAACGCCGGCGATGACATCCGTGGCTAAACCGGTGACTTCCGGTGTTCCGGTCCGGACGGTGATCGCGGTCGATGCAAACGCCCTCTCTTCACGGTCGACCGAGTTGACGGCGATGATCCCTTGGGGCGTGGGTCAAGCGGAACAGAGCCTCGCTTCCGCCCGTTTGCTGGATACGGGGATGCAGGACGAACCGATGTCCAATTTGTCCGTCACCTCATTGCTCGGAAATCCGAACACCGCCGGAAATCAGATCCAAGCGTCCCGGCCGCAGGCGACGGACGCGAAAGTCGCCGTCGCACAAGTCTCATCTCCCCGCGAAGTTCGCCGGGCCAAGATTCTCGCCGGATTGGTTGTGGCCGACAACGCCGAAGGTTCGGACTACGCGAGGGCAATCCATAGCCGGGATGTTGCGGCCAATGATCTGAACGACGCCCAGCTTTACGATTCCGTTCGACGCCTTGGCGTGGGTGGTGATCGGTTCACGCTTAAGTTCTGATAGTGCGCCTAGCCCTCTAGGCCGTCGAAAGATGAAGTGCCCAGTGGCCCGACGAAACCCAAAGGTGGACGGCGATCTCCGAGCGCCGTTGAAGCCGTCCGCCTGCTGAACGCGCTCGGAGATCGCGTTCCACCCCGAGTTCAACTGCATGGTTACGGCTTCGTTTCTCCCGTTTTGTTTTGAGCCGCACGAAGTCCTCGTGCGGTTTTTTTGCTTTTGGCAGAGGAAGGGGATAAGTTTCCCGGCATGAGAACGGAAAAAGACTCCATGGGCTCCATGCCCGTGCCGGATGATGCCCTTTATGGCGCGTCCACCCAGCGTGCGGTGCTCAATTTTCCGATCAGCGGCCGGCCGATGCCTGCGGCGTTCATCCACGGCCTCGGACTGGTGAAGTTCGCCTGCGCCCGTGCAAACGAGGAACTGGGCAAACTCGCGCCGGAGAAAAGCCGTCTCATCCAACAGGCCGCGCGCGAGGTGGCCGATGGGAAGCTCGATGCGCATTTCCCCGTCGATGTGTTCCAGACCGGCTCCGGCACCTCGACCAACATGAACGCCAACGAGGTCATCGCCAATCGCGTGAGCCAGCTCGCAGGCGAAGCAATCGGTTCAAAAAAGCCCGTCCATCCCAACGACGACGTCAACCTCGGCCAGTCGTCCAACGACATCATTCCCACCGCGCTGCACGTGAGCGTGGCGGTCGCCCTGAAAAACGATCTTCGCCCGGCGCTCGCGCATCTCGAAGCCGCGCTGGCGGCCAAGGCGCAGACGTTTGCGACCATCGTGAAAATCGGCCGCACGCACCTGATGGATGCGACGCCGCTCACGCTGGGGCAGGAGTTTTCCAGCTACGCCGCGCAGGCCGCCAAGGCGATCGAGCGCACGGACCGCGCGATAGCCGCGTTGCGCGAACTCGCCGTCGGCGGCACCGCGGTGGGCACGGGCATCAACTGCCACCCGGAGTTCGCCGGAAAAGTCATCCGCATCCTCAACGGCGAGACCGGCCTCGAATTCATCGAGGCGCTCAATCACTTCGAGGCGCAGGCCGCGCGCGACGACGCGGTCGAGGTCGCCGGCCAGCTCGCGACCATCGCGGCAAGCCTCACGAAGATCGCCAACGACATCCGCCTGCTCGGCTCCGGTCCGCGCAGCGGGCTCGGGGAAATCCGTCTGCCCGCCACGCAGCCGGGCTCGTCGATCATGCCCGGCAAGGTCAACCCCGTCATGAGCGAAATGCTCGTGCAGGTGTGCATCTACACGCAGGGGCTTTCGCAGATGGTCGTGATGTGCGGGCATGACGGACACTTTGAACTCAACGTCACGATTCCGCTCATCGCGTATTCGCTGCACGAGTCGATCCGTGTGCTCGCCAACGGGACGCGACAGTTCGCCGACGCCTGTGTCGAGGGCATCGAGGCCGACGAGGCGCGTTGCCGGGAATTGGTCGACCGCTCGCTCATGCTTGTGACCGCCCTCAACCCGCATATCGGCTACGATGCGGCCGCCGCCGTGGCGAAGGAGGCGCTGGCCACGGGGAAAACGTTGCGGGAGATCGTGCTCGCCAAGGGACTGATGGCGGAGGCCGACCTGGATATTGCGCTTGAGCCGCTCGGCATGACGCGCCCCGGGGAAAGTTCGTTGGCGGGAGGCGGATAAATTTTATGGTTCATCAAGTCACCCTCTCCATCGAGTCGCGCGGGCCGGGCACGCATGAGATCACCGAGGCCGTCGCCCGCGAAGTGACGCGCAGCGGGTTGAAGGCCGGAGTGGTCACGGTGTTCTGCCAGCATACGAGTTGCTCGCTGGTCATCATGGAAAACGCCGATCCGACGGCGCGGCGCGATCTGGAGGCGTGGCTTGATCGGCTGGTGCCGGAGAACGATCCCTATTTTGAACATACGCTGGAAGGTTCGGACGACATGCCGAGCCACATCAAGATGGCGCTCACGCGCACGAGCGAAACGGTGCCGTTTTCCGAAGGCCGGCTGCTGCTGGGGACGTGGCAGGGGATTTTCCTGTGGGAACACCGCCGTCACTCGCACACGCGACGCGTGGTGGTGACGGTGATGGGAGAGTAGACGCGGCGTCTCGCCGCGTTGCGTGGCGAATGACGGAAACGCGGCAGGATGCCGCGTCTACTTTGGATCACCAGCTTGTCCGTTCGGAAGGGAACGGCGGGCAGGCCGGCGGTGTTGTGCAGGATGGCGCCGGGGGCATTGCGCCACGCGTAGCGCAGGGCTACGGGCACGGGGACGGACTCGACAGGCGAGGTCTTGCCCCAGACGGGAACGGGGCGGCTTTGCTGAAGGACGGCGTGGCTCGTGAAAGGAGGCGCGAGGGTGACGTTGGCGGAGACCGGCAGGTTAAACGCAAAGGCGCAAAGAACCGTGACGAGTGCGCAGGTTCGCAGTGAGCGCATAACGAAGAAGGCTACCACTCGAACACGACGGCCATGGCGGTGGCGCGGTCTTCGACGAGACGGGCGTAGGCTGCGGCCGCGTCGGCGGGCTTGAAGCGGTGGGTGACGAGATCATCGACCTGCATTTGGCGGCGGCCGAGGTAGGTCATGAAAAGGTCGGCCATGTGGTTGCGCGTCCACCAGGCGTGGTCGTTGGCGGTCTTCGGCGGGTTGTTGTCATGCGCGCCGATGAGGCGCAGTCCGCGACTGATGAGATCGCCGGTGATGTGCTGCTGCGTGGGGCTGCCCGCGTCTCCGAGGAGAACGACTTTGCCGAGGTCGCGCGCAAGGGTGAGCGCGGGGGCGAGCACGGCGGGATGTCCGGTGATGTCGTAAACGACGTCGGCGAGACGGCCGCCGGTGGCGGCGAGGATGTCGGCGCGGACATCGGCGACGGGTTTTTGCAGAAGGACGGTAGCGCCGTGGGCGCGGGCGAATTCGAGACGTTTGGGAGCGGTGTCGATGGCGATGATTTCGCGCGCGCCGGAGAGTCGGGCGAATTGCACCGCGAGTTGTCCGAGGAGGCCGAGGCCGATGATGACGACTGCGTCGCCCAGTTCGTGCTCGGCGCGACGGATGCCATTCTGAACGATGCAGGCGATGCCAAACCAGACGGCCTCGTCGTCGGAAACGTTGTCCGGGATGGCGACGAGATCGTTTTCACGCGCGATGACGAAACGCTGGTGGGCGGTGCGGCTGGCGACGCGGTCGCCGGCCTTGAAGCGGGTGACGCCGGGGCCGGTTTGGGTGACGACGCCCGCGTTGCTGTAGCCGGGATAGAAGGGATATTTCACCCATTGGTCCCAGTGGCTGCCGGGTTCGAAACGGCGGCCCAGGCAGGTGAGCTCGGTGCCGGTGCTGATGAGCGTGCGTCGCGTCTCGATGAGGACCTCGCCGGCGGCGGGGGCGGCCACGGGCAGGTCGTGCAGTTCGACGAGATTGGCACCGGTGAAGGCGATGGAGGTGTTTTTCATAAACGAAAAGTCGTGAGCGGGCCGCCCGAGGAATCGTTCTCGTTCTCTTAATCTTTCTCTTTCGTCAGGGGGGGCTGGATCGAAAGTGGGAGAAGGGGAATCGGGGTCGGAGGAGAACGAGAACGATTACGAGAAAGAGAAAGAGGCGGAGCGGAGGCCGGAACCCGACCGGCGGTCGGGCCTACACCTACCGGGCGGTCTGGGCGAGGGCGCGGCGCGACGGCTTGAGGGCTTCGGCGACCATGCGGACGGGGGCGGTCCAGATGGTATCCTGACGGGCGGCCAGCCATTCGACGAGTCGGGTGTGCTCGGTCTCCTCGATGTGGAGGTTGTGGTCTCGGGGGCCGACGCCATGCATCGTGAGAATGAGCCAGCCGCCGCGCACGCACATGCGTTCGATCTCGGCGCGAAGGTTCGCGAAGGTGGCCTGGTCCGCGCCGCGTGTGCCGAGGTTGAACCAGTTGATCTTTTTCAGATCGACCGGCTTGCCCGTGTGTTCACCGCGGGCGGCCACGCAGAACTCGGGGACAAGCTTGGCCACGGTCGAGGCGGTTGCGCCGGAGCCGATGATATTGTGATGGCAGGTGTTGCCGAAGGAACGCACCGTGCGGCCGTCGACGAGGGTGAGGATGTTGTTGGCGAGGCGGATCTCGTCGCTCCAGCGACGGGCGGTGTAGTGGCGAAGGTTGTAGGCTTCGTCTAGCCATGCCTGGTCATGGCAGGGATGGAAGACGGAGTGGTTGCCCAGCTCGTGTCCCTGGGTGGCGACTTCGCGCCAGGATTCCGCGTTGTCAAAAAAAACCTGGCTGCACGGGACGTAGAAGGTGCCGTGCAGGCCGTGTTCTTCGAGGAGCGGCGCCACGCTCTCGAAATGGCAGGGCAACGCGTCGTCGTAAGTGAGCGAGACGATGCAACGGGGTTCGGCGGGGGAGTTCATTGGCTACGGGATGTAAGGACGGTGCCCGTCATGACGTCGCCCCAGAAGCTGGTGGAACCATCAAGCATCACGACGATGGTCTTGTTCCCGTTATAGGGCCAGTATGCGGCTTCGGTGCCACGAGTCGCTTCAGCGAAAGGTATTGGTGTCAGACTATAAATGCCATACCAGCCGACAGCTATATACGGAGCGGCGGCGGGACTGGGAACGCTTTGAATACGCGCGAAATTAGTGTATTTAAGCGAAGTGCCGGGGATGGTAGCGCCTTGAGATGAGAGTCTTCGGTTAAAGGCGATGGTGTAGTTGATCCCGTCAGCGTTAGCGATGAGTTCTGGCCGCTCATTGTTGATGACAGTGGATACAAAGTCGTCGGCGACTTTCTTCATGTTATCTGTGGAAAGCTGCTTTAGTTGGGCGCTTTTCAGATAGGGCCATGCGCGGCCCCAGAAGGTATTGGCGATGCTGGTCTCTTGGCCGGAGGGCATGACCCCGGAAGCGTATCCCCAACTATTGATCATGCCTTTGTTTTCGGCGGCACATAAGAGCATAGCTTGGCCAAGACTGCGCATGGCTGAGAGGTCTTGGGTTGCGCGGGCGGCTTTACGGACGTGTCCAAGGACGGGGAAGAGGATGGCGGAGAGGATGCCGATGATCGCGATCACGGTGAGGAGCTCCAGCAGGGTGAAACCACGACACGATGCGCGGGCGAAGCCGGGGTGACTGCGGGGTAGGGGCATGGCAACACCATCGGACGAGGCGCGGAGCTTCGCCAGTCATGGGTTGTTTGACAGTCAAACGCGGCGGGCGTCCTGTTGTCGGCAACGTGGCGGGACGCCGCGTCAACTTCATGGATCGGTATGAAACGGCGCGGTCGGGAGGCCTTCGCTGTTGGAGAGGCTGTTCTTGGGATAGTTGTGCCAGGCGTAGCGGACGTAGAGGGGGGCGGGAACGTTGTCGGGCGCGGTGATGAGCACGAGGCCGCTGGCGGCGTTCTCGATGGCGGCGGTGGCGGGGCGGAAGTTTTTGTCGGCCCCGGCGACATCGAAGCCGAGGACGGCGTCGGGCGCGGCGGCGTTTGTGTTCTTGAGGCCGGCGGCGATGTTGTCGAATTTGACGCGGATGCGGTTGGGCGCGCCGGCGTTGAGTTCGGCCTTGGCGAAGGTGGGGCCGGAATCGATCACGTCCTTTTGCCCGTAGGTGCGGCGGAGGGCGAGGAGGGCGAGACGGCGGCCGACGTCCTGTTTGTTGGCGGGATGGATGTTGCCGGAGTCGCCGATATCAATGGTGAGGGCCTGGCCGGTGTGGGGAACGGAGAGGGTGCGGTCCTGCGCGTCACGCAGCCAAGGGAAGCCGACGCCGTCGGGATCGTTGGCGCCGTAGGCGGCGAGCTGCACCCAATAGAACGGCAGGTCGGGCTGTTTGAAAACCTCGCGCCAGCCGGAGATGAGCGAGGGGAAGAACGTGCGGTATTCGACGTGGCGGCCGGCGTTGCTCTCCCCTTGATACCAGATGACGCCGCGGATGGCGTAGGGCACGAGCGGATAAATCATGGCGTTGTAGGAACCGGCGGGCGTGGCTTGGTGGCCGGGGCCGGGCGGGAGGCCGGGGGCCTTTTGCGTGAATTTCTCGCCCGCTTTTTCGGCGGCGATCTTGGCGGCGGACCACGCGGCTTTGTCCGTGTCGTAGCGGGCTTTCTTGGCGGGATAGTCGGCGGTCTTTTGTTTCCAGGAGGCGAGGATCGCGGGGCCGTTGGCATCGGCGGCGAGGGCGGCGGGCGTCATGAACGGCTCGATGAGCGAGCCGCCCCAGGAGGCGTTGATGATGCCGACGGGGACGTTGAGCTTCTGCCGGAGTTCACGGGCGAAGAAGTAGGCCGCGGCGCTGAAATTGCCGACGGTGGAGGGGCTGCACACGCGCCAGCTGCCGGGCGCGGTGTCCTGAGGGGTGTCGGCCGCGAGGGGCTTGATCTTGATCTCGCGAATGAGGGGATGATCGGCGTTGGCGATCTCCGTCTTGGCGTTGGTGATGATATAGCCCCAGGAGAGGGCGTATTCCATGTTGGACTGCCCGGAGGCGAGCCAGACCTCGCCGACGAGGATGTCCGTGAGAGTGACGGTGTTTTTACCGGCGAAGGAGAGGGTGGCGGCCTCGGCGGAGGCGGCGAGTGCGGGGAGCTCGGTGCGCCAGCGGCCGTCGGTGCCGGCGGTGGCCGAGGCGGTGCGGGTGGTCGCGCCCACGGCGTAGGTGACGGTGACCTTTTCGCCGGCATCGGCCTTGCCCCAGACGGGAAGGGCGCGGCCCTGCTGAAGGACGGCGTGGCTTTGAAAAGGAAGGGCCGGCGTGACGTCGGCGGAGGCTTTTAACGCAAAGGCGCAAAGAGACGCGAGGAGCGCGAGGAGACGGAGGGTGGAGGTGGACATGGGAAGGGGAGGGCTGGTCGGAAAAACCTGAAAGTTTGAGACCTGAGGCCTGAAACCTGAAAGCGGAGACGGGAAATCTCTCGGCAGGAGATCGGTCAGCGGCTGGCGAGGGGAGTGCCGGGAGGAGTGGGGGGCGGGGGGTAGTCGTTGAACATAAGCAAATCGATTATTTCCTTATGGCCCGTGTAGTCTGGGCGACCGTTGCGCATGATCACCAAAGTGCGCAAACCGGGGCGCACCGGTTGCACGGTGCTCGCAACAACCTGCCACCCCGACTGGGTTTGAGCGGCGGCTTTAAATAAGACCCGTTCAACCGTGGAACCTGTGGCCAGAGTAAGTCCTTCATTCGCTGGAAGGACATGCTCTGCGGTCCCCATTTTAATAGCGACCGTGTAACTCGAGAAGTTTCGGTATGTGACGGTTTGAGGTGGACGAACATCCACGGAATCATTGATCCATTTGCCGGTATAGGTTGTCCGCGTGGCGTCGGCATAAGACAGCAGGATGATGGCTTGTGTGAGTCCAGAAGGGATGGTGAGCGTTGCCACGGGAATGCGGACGATTTTGTCATCCACTTTGACTTCCCGAAATAAAACCAACGGTCCTGCGCCTTCAAAACGATAGGCGGACGAGAGCGCCCCTTCACTCGCATCAATCGCGACCTTCGCTTTGCCGTCGGCATATTGCAGCCCTTGGATTTCACCTTCCCAACTGATCAAGCGGAATTCAACAGCCCGCAGGGGAAATGTGCATCCAGTGAGGATCAAAAAAAGGAATACAGTCGAACGCAGGTTCATATGCAAAGGAGTGGTCAGATGTCGTTGGCGCTAAGCCAGCGGAAGGAGACGATTTTGAAGCGCCGGCCAAAGGTTGCGCTCGGGGTGCCCGTTGCCGGGGTGGTCCAGGCATCTACGGTGCTTTCGATGTAGTCTGGCACGCGCTGGACGATGGCCTCGCACCACGCTTTGCCTTCGATGTTAGTGGTCGTCGGGTTTTGCACGTCGCCGTAAACGCGGATACGGAACGTATCAGAACGCGCGGTTAAAACAGGTCCAAGCGAGTTGAGCATATCCGCCTGCGTAAGAAACCCCGGGGCGAAGGCGGCGCGAGAGGCCCAAGGGCGGGTGTTGTCGCCAGCAAAGTCCGCCAGAAACAACTGTTTTTGAAGGAGAGATGGAGCCGTGGTCGGGTAGTAGGCCTGAGAACCCACCTGATAGGTGGCGGTGTTAAAGGGGGCGACGTCGTTGATGCGGTTGAGGGCGGTGGCGTCGCTGTCGGTGGCATCAATGGCGGCCTGAAGAGAGCCTTTCAAACCGGTCGCATCAGCTTGCAAACGCCGGTTCACAAAGTCGGCCAATGACAAGAAGGGGCCGCGGGTTTTTACTTCCGCCACTATTTTTTGGGCGAGGAGATTGATCTGTGCATCGGAGAGGATTCGGTAGCCGCTGCTCCAGTCCGTGGTGTTGGCGGGATCGCCCGCCTGGGTGGAGGAAAAACGGGAGTAGGGATGGGTGGAGGCTCCGGCGTTCGCACTGTCCAGGCCGTTGTGGCTGGCCAGGAGGGCGCGCCAGGCTTGCTCGGAGGTCGAGTTCACGTTGAAGCCACCGCTTACTAGTAGTCCGGCGGCGGCCATGTTGAATGCCTCTTTGTCCGTGGCGAGCGAAGCGGGTGTGGGTGCAACCCCGTCTTTTGCGTAAAAGACGTGGCGGGCGTTGGGGAGATGAAAGATGGAGGTGCCAAAGTTGGACGGAGGAACGTGGGGGATGGTCGAGAAAAAATAACGATCCCAAAGGACCTGATTGAGCAGATAAGAAGTATCGTAAAACCACCTTATCTGATTAGCTGGGAAAGTTTGGTCATTGGTGGGTGTCGTAGGAGGCAGTGTCACCACTATGCCTGTTATCGTGTGACTCTTGGTGATAGGGTTGATTTGCGAATTGCCGACGGCGCCGCCCGGCGTCTGAGCCATGAGCGAGAGGTTCGCATGTTGGAGTTGAGCGAGGGAAAAAAAGCGTGATTCCGGCAGTGAGGCGGAAGGTGGTGCCAATTCCGCGATTTGAAGATTGGTGGTCGGGGTTGTTGGCGGGGCGGCGTTTATCGTGGGCCCTGCAGAGGCTTTGTTGCCGTCAAACTTATCGTTCGGGACGCCGTTGGCGTTACTCTGTGAATTGTCACCTACTATGGATAATGTTCCTCCTACGCCGGTGCCCGGGCTCATTGTATAATGATAAGGCGCCCGCGGATTGAGCTGAGCGAGCCAGCGGACATTGGTGTAATATTGATTCGATGTGCTGTATCCGGGCATTTGACTGCGCATCCACACGTAGCCGCTGGGATTGGTTGCAGGTGCGGAAAGAACGTTGATATCGCTGCCGGGAGGGAAGGATCCTGGTTTGATCGATAAGAGCAGCATATATGGATTTTGCGTGACCATATCTTGAACGGTCGGATCACTGCCCGCGGCCTGGGTTGGATAAAGTCCCATTTGCAGCCATGGCCCCGCATTGGGGTTGCTGTTGCTCCCGTTGATGAACACCCTGATTTTTTGCGCGCGTTGCGCGGGGGTCAATGTAACGCTCGGATTGCTAAAAAACACCGAACGGTCCGTCGCCGCAAGGTTCGTGCCGGTAACAACGTTTCCGCTGCTCAACGCAATTGCACCAGGTTGCCCCGGCGCGACATAATCACCGGAGCTATCGAGCGTGAAAACCAGACTTTCCCCGGGGCCGATCTGGGGGCTGTTCACTGCAAAGCGCATAAACTTCCTAGTCGTATTTGATCCGTTCGATGTGAGGGTGGTCGGATCTTGTGTGCCTGTGATCAACCTGGGGGATGATGAAAGAACCAAGCTACCCTTAAATGTGGTGGGAGGGTTTCCGGCAGAGAATTTTATGAGTTGGTCATTCCACCGGAAGCCGCAGACAAACTCATAGGAGCTGGCTGCGATGGGCGTGTTGTAAGGGTTCCAAAGCACGAGCACCGGGAATGCCTGGACAATCAAATTCGATGAAGCGGTCGGATCACTCGGAGTTGGCGAATAGGCGGAAAATCCTAAACGAAAATAAGTGACCACAGGACCGAACCCCTCCTGCTGATCAGTCGATACCTGTGGTGCAAGGGCCGTGCCGCTTTGGAGGCCGGCGTAGGAGCGGATGATACCCCATTTTGGGAGTCCGTAGCCCGTGGTGTCACTGGCATTTTGGGCGAAGATGGGATCGCTGTCAGCCGGTGCGCCGGTTGCGAGCGAGGATGCAGGATACGCCAGCCAGGCAGTGAGGTCTTTCTTGAGGCCGCCTTGGGCGACGTCGGCGAGGATGGAACAGGAGGATGCGGTGAGGTCGTGAAAGCGGTTTTTGACGGCTACGGTAAGGGCCGTTTGCCCCGTGGTGCTGATGAGCGGGAGCTGTTTGAGATCGAGAACCTTTTCGAGAGCCTTGTTCAGGTCGGTATTATTGACCGGATAATTGGGGCCAAGCGGAGTTCCCGTTTCGAAATCGACAAGTTCGATGCCGGAACGCTGGGCGGTTTTCAGGCGGTAGGCTATCTGATCGGCTGTTGGGGCGACAGCGGTCGGATCGGAAGGGGAAACAGGGGCTCCGGGATCGGTGAGCGAGACTTTGGCCTTCACTCCTTCGTCGCCGACCCAGTAGGCGTAGCGGCCGATGGTGGTGAGTGTCGTCGAGGTGGCATCGAAGCCGGGCAGGGTTTTCGCCTGCACCTGGATATTTTGGAGCGGGGCGACGACGAACCGGTCAACGGCGGATGGAGGGGCGCTTGCGACCGCTCCGGAGATCGTGCTTGCCGGACCCACCAGAAGGACCGCGTCGTTTGTCCCGACCTTCAGGCCCGGTGTGCTGGCGGTCACGGTTTTGTCATAAAGACCGCTCGTTACTGATATAGTCGCATCAGGTGTGACGGGCGGAGTGTTGGCGGTGGTCGCGGGGATGGAGAGACCTTGATTTCCGCTGACCAACCAACTTAACAGCTGAGGATCGCGGGTGGTGACGGTGGGATCGGGATTCTGGCGATAGACGCCAACCCAGTTGGCGTTGTTGTCCAGATCGGCGGCGGAGTAGTTGGCTGCGCCGTCGCCTTTTTGCGAGGAGGGGGCGGTCACGCGTTGGTCAGGCCCGAGCGTGAGCTGCAACTGCCCCAAGGCGATGTTGAGGGCCATGAGGGCGTTTTGGCGGGCCTTGGAAAGCTGCTGGCTGTTGGACGCGACTTGCGTCTCGACGCGCGTGAGCGAGGCGAGCGAGACCAGCAGGAGCACGAGAAAGGCAAGCAGCGTGATCGTGATGAGCAGCGCGAAACCAGATCGGCGATCCTTGGGGAGGGGACGCAGGGGCGGCATAGGGGTGATACCGTAAAGCTATGACAAGATTTGCGTGCCGCCAGCGCGGGTCAAGTTGACAGTCAACCGCAGCGCATGCGCCGATCGCCGCGGAAGGCAGGTTGACCGTTAACCAACAAGGCGCTCGCTCCGCACGACACGTGGAACGACGGTGGCGATTCCCGGCCGCCATCGTCATTGGCGATCCGATTACCCTCATATCCTTTCGAACCCCATGAAGCTGCCGTTCCTTTGCCTGTTTTCAGCCGTTTTGTTCACGCCGTTGTTTGCGCAATCCGCCGCGCCGGCCTTTTCCCTGGCGGAAAAGGGCGCGGCCATCAACGTGGCGGGCGCGGGCCGTTTCACGCTTGAGCCTCCCGCGTTGTCCGCGGCCGGCGCCAAGGACGAGCGTCCGTCGTATGCGCTGGCCGGCGACGGCACGGCCAAGGCGACTTATCCGTCGGGGATGACCCTGACTTATGGCGTGGAAGCCGGCGGCGGAAAGCTGACGGTGCGCTTTGCCGGAGGGTCCGCCAACTCCAGCAGCCTGAAGTTCGCGATCGGCCTGCCGATCAAGTTCAACCAGGGCGGTCGCTACGGATTCTCCCCCGCGAAGCTCAAGCCGTTTCCCGTCGAGGCGACGGCGCAGATCGACGGCCAGGCGTCGGGAACATCGTTCACCATGCTCGATCCGCTCGACGCGGGCTTCACGCTCAACACGCCCTTCGGCCTGCATCAGCTGCAGGACAACCGCGCGAAAGGCTGGGGCTCGTCCTACGTCTACATCCTCTACGCCGACATCAAGGGGAAGGCCGAGGGTGTGCTGACGTTTGCCGTTCAGTCCGCGATGGCCGCCACGACCGCGAAGGCCGGCGAGCCGCGCAAATTTCTCGTGGATCGTTACGGCCAGAGCGCCCGCAAGGATTATCCCGGCAAGGTGAAGAGCGACGACGAGCTGCGCGCCGACATCGAAATCCAGCGCGCCTCATTGCCCGCGCCCGGCGGACCGGCGAAGGATGCTTTTGGCGGTCTCGCCGGCAGCGGCGAAATCTACGGCCTGAAAAAAACCGGCTTTTTCCACGTCGGCCTGGCCGGCGACCGGCAGGTGTTGGTGACGCCCGACGGCAACGTGTTTTTTCACGTCGCGGTCTGCGGACTCACCAACACCGACGACTACACTTTGGTGAAGGGTCGCGAGAACACCTACGAATGGCTGCCCGACACCACGGGCGAGTTCGCCACGGCGTGGCGCCCGCAAACTCCCGGCGTGCTCTCGTTCCAGGTCGCCAACTGGATTCGGAAATTCGGCAAGCCCTACGACCAGAACGAATGGCTCACGCAGGCCATCACCCGCCTGCGCGCCTGGGGCTTCAACAGCCTTGGCGCGTTTTCGCAGAACAATGATACCATCCGCGGTCTGGGCGTCCCCTACACCAGCGGCCTGCCCATCGAGAACGCGAAGGGCGCCAAGGTCCTCCCCGACCAGATCGGCGCGGCCAAGCTTATCGATCCCTTCGCGCCCGAGACCGTCGCCGCGCTCGACAAGGCCTTTGGCGAACGTCTCCCCCTGTCGCTCAACAATCCGCTCATCATCGGTTTCTTCCTCGGGAACGAGCAGCACTTCGAAATCCTGCCGCGCCTCATCCCGACCTATAAGTCCAACGTCGCCGCGAAGCTCCGGCTCGTGCGGATGTTGCAGGAAAAATACGGCGACATCGCCGCCTTCAACGCCGCGTGGAATCCGTCCACGCCCTTCGCCGACTTCGAGGCGCTCAAGGACGCGTCGCTCTTCGTCCGCACCGACGCCGGGGCGGCCGACATGAACGCCTTCCAGAAACTGTATCTGGAAAGCTACTATGCGCTCGTCCGCGACACGTTCAAAAAATACGACACCAACCACATTCTCATCGGCAGTCGCTGGACGCCCGGGACCTCGGGCAACGAGGACGTCGTGCGCATCGGCGGCAAATACCTCGATGTGGTCAGCATCAATTATTACACCCATGGCATCGACAAAGCCTTCCTGACGAAGGCCCACGAGTGGAGCGGCGGACGCCCGATCATCCTGAGCGAGTGGCACTACGGCTCGATCGCGAACGGCCTCGGCGGCGCGGCCGTCGAGGTGAAGACCCTCGCCGACCGTGGACGCGCCTACCGCAACTACGTCGAGCAATCCGCCTCGCTGCCGTTCATCGTCGGTTCGGAGTGGTTCATCTACGCCGACCAATCCATCACCGGCCGCTGGTTCTCCGGCTTCAACGGCGAGGGCGGCAACACCGGCTTCGTTGACGTGACCGACCGGCCCTATGCCGACCTCGTCAACGCCGCCAAGCTCACCAACGACCGCATCTACGATCTCATGCTGAAAAAGGCGGAGCCTTTCGTCTTCGACGATCCGCGCTTCACGGGCAAAAAATCATCCGGCGCCGGCCGCGTCGTGCGCGTGCAACGCGCCCCTGCGGGCATCTCGCTCGACGGCTCCACCGGCAACTGGCCGGGAGTGCCCGCCGAGCCGGTGGACCCTGCGCGCCTCGTCGGCGGCCTGCCGAACCCCGCGCTGCGCGGCGATTTCCGCCTCTGTTGGGACGAAAACTTTCTCTACCTGCACGTGCAGGTGAAAGATCCCACGCCTATGCGCAACGCAGGGGCGAACAGCTCGCTTTGGAGTGGTGACGGCGTGGAGTTGTTTGTCGGTGGCAAGGACACGACCACGACTTCCGGTATCGTTTATGACGACCGTCAGGTGCTGCTCGGGGCAGGCGAGACGGCCAAGGTGTTTGTCGCGCACGCAGGCAGCGAGGCTGACGGGAAACGCCTCGCGCAGGACTGCAAGGCGACCGTCATCAAAGACGTCTCCGGCGCCGGTTACGTGATGGTCGCGGCGTTGCCCTGGTCGATCTTCGGGGTGAAGCCCGAGGACGGCCGCGAGTTTCTCTTCGATCTTGCGATCAACAACACGGACGACGGCCACCTGCGCGTCCAGCAGCTCATGTGGAACGGCGCACAGGACAACTCCACCCACCGCGGCGCCTGGGGCCGCGCACGCCTCGTGACGAATTGATTCGGAGGCGGTGTTTACTCTCATGGGCCCAATATCCCGAAGCTTTCTTCGGTTTGGGCGTAGGAGCGGCTTTACGCCGCGATTCCGATCATCGCGAGCAAGCTCGCTCCCACGGTCGAACCATCGCGGCGTAAAGCCGCTCCTACAGTTGGCGGCGCATGCCTCCGGGCTTGCCCCGGGGATGTTTACTCGCGTGCCAAGACTGGCTCGGCAACCGCTTCCTGCTGCCGACGCAGCTTTGCGAACAGGCGCGGCGCGACGATCTCGTTAAAGCGTTCGGCAAGCAGCCGGTAGCCGTCGGCACCGGGATGCACCTTGTCCGCCAGCAGGGCGTCGTCGGCCGATCCAAGCAGTTTAAGACCGCTCACATAAAACAGGTTTTTATCGCCGTGTTCCTGGAGGGCCTGCGCGGCGGCGGCGACTTCCGTGCGCAGCAGCGGGAACGTCCAGCCGGCGGCGTTGGGCTCGGTCTCGCCGGGCGGAGAAAAGATGGAGGAAATCAGCGCGATGGGGATGTCGGGATGTTTTTCCCGCACGATCTGCACGAAGCCGATGATCGCCGCGCGAAACGTGCGGATCGTGAGCGCGCCGGTGTAGGCGTTGGCGCCGGCGCAGATCGAGAGCGCGTCCAGCGGCCGGTCGCGGATGAGGCGGGCGACCATCGGCTCCAGCTGGCAATGCCCCGAGAAGCCGAGATTGGTGAGGTTCACATCGTGCGTGCGCGCGACGATGGCCGCCCAGGTTTGGGTGGGCGAGGACGAGCCGGCCGCCTGGGTGATGGAGCTGCCGTAGGTGAGCCAGCGCGGACGCGTGTCTGGCGCGGGAGCCAGGCTGGCGCCGGACGACAGGAGGAATTCGCACAGTTCAAAGCGCACGCCCTGCGGCAGCCACAACTCGATGCGTTTCGCCCCGTCGGGCAGGTCGGCGAAGCGGAACCAACCCTCGGCGTCCGGTTTGGCCGAGGCGACCAGTTCGCCGTCGCAACACACGTCCATCGGGGCCGGTTTCTCGACGACCGCCTGACGCACCGCGAGCGTGCGCGTGTCGCTCGTGAAAACGATGCGCACACCTGTCATGAGTCCCGAAACATACGAAAGGTCGCCCCACGATTCGTAGGAGGGGAACAGTGTAAACTGGGTGTGCGGCAGCCGCCACGCCACGACGTGGCCGTTGGCCAGCGTTTGGAGCGAGAGCGTGCCCGGCCAAAGAAGGCGCGGATCGGCCGGGGCGATGGAAAGAGGCGGGAACATGGGCAGGGATGAAGGAGAACCCGGGGCGGCGGCCCCGCGACGCTGCGTTAGGTTTACGGTTAACTGCCGCAAGGATGGTGCGGATGGGGAATGGTTTTAGGTTAAGGGCATGTCTCCAAGCCCTGCCGGAACCCCGGTTCTCTCCACGTCTGTCTCGTCCGACTTCATCGTTTCATCGGCGGTGTCCGGTATCAACACCCGCCATATCCAGCAGGTGATCGATGTCTGTGCGGAGCAGGGAGGGGGGCGCGTGGTGTTGAGCCCGGGCGTTTATCGCAGCGGCACGATTTTCCTGCGTGGTGGCGTCACGTTGCATCTGGAAAAAGGCGCGGTGCTTCTCGGCAGCGCCGACATCAAGGATTACGATCTGAGCCGATCCTTCGAGGGAGGCGCCCGCGTGGGCAACGGCGTGGCGACCGCGCTCGTCTTTGCCGAGAAGGCGGACCGCATCGGCATCACCGGCGAAGGCGTGATCGACGGCAACGGCGAGGCGTTTTGGGAAAAGAACGATTCTCCTCCCGACTGGGTCGAGTCGAGGAAGCCGACCGGCATGTGGATCCCCGGTTTCGGCACCAAGACCAAGCCGCGCCCGCGCGCGCTCGTGCTGCTCGTGGAGTGCGACGGGGTGCGCATTGAGGGTGTGACCCTGCGCGGCTCGCCCGCGTGGACGTTGCACCTGCTCGCCTGCACGCAGGTGGTCATCCGCAACATGACGCTTCGCGGGGCCGTCCACGGCAGCAACACCGACGGCGTTGACCTCGACGGATGCAGCGATGTGCTCATGGAGGATTGCGACATCGAGACGGGGGACGACGCCCTGTGCCTCAAGAACACCAACACCTGGGGGCTGCGCCGCCCCTCGCGCCGCATCACCGCGCGCCGCTGCCGGCTGGCCTCCACGACGCACGGCTTCACCATCGGCACGGAGACGCAGGCGGATTTTGAGGACATCACGCTTACGGACTCGAGCATCGAGAAGTCAGGCGAATGGCGCACGCTCACGGGTATCGGCCTGAGCATTCTCGACGGCGCGGCCATTCGCGGCGTTCACATCGAAAACGTCACGATTTCCGATTCCATCGCGCCCATCCAGCTTCGGCTCGGAAACTCAGGCCGCGGGCAGGCGGTGCGCACGCCCGGCGAGATCAGCGGTCTCACGCTGGAGCGCATCACGATCCGGCGCGCGTTCGGAAACTGCCTCATCGCCGGCCTCGCGGGTCATCCCTTGAAGGATGTTGCGTTGCGGCAGGTGACGCTGGAGTTCGACGTCGCGGTTGCTCCTGCGCTTGTCATGGCCGACGTGCCGGACCTTGAGGCCGAGTTTCCCCCCGTGGATGTGTGGAGGTTCCTGCCGGCGCATGGCTTTTATTGCCGGCATGTGGACGGGCTGGAGTTGACGGATGTGACCGTCACGGCCCCTGCCGCCGAGCGCCGCCCTGCGCTGATGTTCAAGGATATCGCAGGATTGAAGACGGACAACGTCAGGCTCGTGTCCTGAGATTTGACCTGTAGACGTCGGTCAGCGTTACCCTATGTCATCCGCCTGCTTTGTCCCTCCCGGCTTGCTCGCCGGCCCCGCTGAGTTTGATCGCATCCGCGAGGCCGCCCGCCAGCCCGGGATCATGCGCGATCTCGCCGACTTCGTGCGCCGGCTTGCGGATCGTGAACTAGAGGAACCGGTCGCCATCCGTGAGATGGAGGGCTTTCGACTGCTGCACGTTTCGCGCAACGTCCTTCGCTGCGTCATCAATTGCGGCCTGTCCTTTCAGGTCCACGGGGACGAACGTCACGCGCGCCGCGCCATCCTCGACCTTCAGTCCGCCGCGCGGTTCGTGAACTGGAACCCCTCCCATTTTCTCGATACGGCCGAGATGTGCTGCGCCTTCGCCCTCGGGCTGGACTGGCTGCACGAGGCTCTGACCGCCGCCGAACGCACCGAGTTGGAAGACGCGCTCATCCGTCTCGGCCTCGAACCCGGTCTCGCCGACCCGGACGCCGTCTTCATCACGATCACCAACAACTGGAACGCCGTCTGCAACGGCGGCCTCGCGATGGGGGCGATCGCCGTGCGTCATCGTTGCCCCGAGCTGGCCGAGAAACTTATCCGTCGCTGCATCGAAAAACTTCCGTTGCACGGCGCCAATTACGCGCCCGAAGGAGCTTTCATCGAGGGCCCGACTTACTGGGCTTACGGCACGACCTATCATGTGCTCGCCGTCGAGAGCCTGCTCCGCGCGACGGGTTCGACCCACGGCCTTGATGTGTTGCCGGGATTCCGCGAAAGCGCCGCCTATATGGCGCATATCGCCGGTCCGTCGGGAAAGTTTTATTCCTATTTCGATTCGCGCGCCGACCGTATTGCGCTGCCCGCGCTCCTTTGGTTCGGCCGGCATTACGATGATCTTTTGTCCACCCGTGCGGAGATAGAAACACTCCGCCAGGTGCTCGCCCGATCACCTGAGGATGTGCTTGGGGCCGAGACCCGTTGCTTCGCGCTTTCACTTCTCTGGCTCAAGCCCGAGCACCTTGCCGACCAAACGCCTATTCCGCTGGCCTGGGGCGGGGATGGCCCCAATCCAATTTCTTTTTGGCGCACTGCGTGGACGCCCGACGCCGTGTGGGTCGGGGCCAAAGGCGGGCGCGCCACGCTCAGCCACGGACACATGGATGCGGGTTCCTTCGTCTTGGAGGCCGGAGGCGTGCGCTGGGCCATCGATTCCGGCATGGAAGAATATCACCGGCTCGAGGCGATGGGCGTGGATCTCTGGCACAAGGAGCGCTGGAGCCTTTTCCGGCTTGGGGCGGAAGGACACTCCCTGCCGCGCATTGATGACGCCGCGTTCAACCCGGAAGGCGATTGTCCGCGCCTCGCGTGGTCCGATGCGCCGTATCCTTCCGTGGCGTTTGATCTGTCCGCGCTTTATCCCGGCGTTGTCTCGGCGTTGCACCGCACGATTTCCGCCGGGTCGGCCGGGCTCACCCGGTGGCGCGACGATGTCCGCGGACTCGCGGCGGGGCGTCGTTACCGTTTCACTTGGGTGACCACCGCCGAGGTGAAGACCGAGGAGGGCGGTGTCGTGCTTTCCCAGGACGGACGCAGCCTGCGCATCGCGGTGAAGTGCGCGCAACCTGTGGAGGTGCGTGTGCTGGACGGGGCTGTTTTGCTCAAGCCCAACGACGCTCCCTTGCCGGGGCTTAAGAGGCTTGAGTTTGCGGTCGTTTCCACGGGCGCGGAGTTGGCGCTCGAAGTGGAGGCCTCGCTCGTCGCGCAATAGAGCATTTCAAATAAAACCGTGGCCTCAAAGGAGGACGGTTGCTCCCGGTCCGATCCGCTTGGACGTCCTCGGAAAAATATAATGACGGACCTGGAGGTCCGTCCTCCTCACAGCCGATTACAGCTACGGTTTTATTTGAAATGCTCTAAACTCGCGCGGCAGTGGAGACTGGACAGGGACGGGGGCGGAGCGTTTGCTCACGGTTTTCCGAGGAAAGTATCAGCTGCCTCAATCTCCCCCCTCATCCCGTGAATATTATCCAAGGCCTTGCCGAAGGTCAGGTGTTGCAACGTATAGGTAATCGCGGCGCGACCGTGCGCGTGATTGGTGACTCCGTGGAAACCGGTCCGGTTTTCGCCACGATCACCGGGCCGCGCGGTGCGCTCAAAGGTTGGAAAGAACGCCGCGTGGGCGCATCGTCGCGCGGAAAATTTTCCGCCGTGCTTGCCGGCATCCCGGCGGGCGGTCCCTACCGGCTCGTGCTGCGCTGCGCAAAGGCGCAGGCGCGCGTGAAGGCGTTTTACTCGGGCGATGTCTGGCTCATGGCCGGGCAGAGCAACATGGAGGGCGTGGGCGACATGACCTCTCCGGCGAAGCCTCATCCGTTGATCCGCACGTTTTCGATGCGCCGCGAGTGGCGGCTGGCGACCGATCCGCTGCACGTTCTCGGCGAGTCTCCCGATTTCTGCCACTCCGGTGCGCGCCAGCTTTCGCCGGAGCAGGGCGAGGCGATCCGCCGCACCGCGAAAAAAGGCGTGGGCGTCGGCGTGTTTTTCGGCCGCGAAATGTTTGCCCGCTCGGGCGTGCCGCAGGGGCTCATCGCCACGGCGCACGGAGGGACCTCGATGGCGCAGTGGGACCCGGCTCTCAAGGACGAAGGCGGCGCTTCACAATACGGATCGATGATCCTGTCGATGCGCGCCACCGGACAGCCTGTCGCCGGCGTGCTTTGGTATCAGGGCGAGAGCGACAGCGATGGTGTGCCGCTGGAGGTTTACACGGAGAAGATGCGCGGACTCGTGGCCGCGGTGCGCCGCGATTTGAAGCAGCCCGCGCTGCCGTGGCTCATGGTGCAGATCGCCACGGTGTTCGGCCAGTGGGGCGGCCCCGGTTGGAATCGCATGCAGGAGCAGCAGCGTCTGTTGCCGTCGAAGATCAAAAATCTCGAAACTGTTTCGGCCGTCGATCTGCCGCTGGATGACAACATCCACATCAGCGCGACCGCCTTTCCCGTGCTCGCGGCGCGTCTTGCCCGCGCGGCCGACCGTCTGGTTTACGGCAACCGGCGCGAGGCGCCCATGCCTGCGTTCAAGACGATCATCGCGCCTCACCCGAAAAAGTCGCCGGGACATATTGATGTGGTGTTCACCAACGTGCCCGGTGGCTTGCGGTCCGAAGGTGCGCCCCGTGGATTTGCGTTGGTGGATTCCGACGGACGCGAGGTGCCATCGATCTTCAAGACCACGTTGCACGGAAACATCGCTCGGCTGCATTTCCAGCAGGGGTTGATCCTGCCCTGGGGGACGCGCCTCGCCTACGGGCACGGACGCATGCCGGTGTGCACGATCACCGACGGGCGCGGATGCGCGCTGCCGGCATTCGGGCCGCGGTCGTTTCTCCGTCCGAACGCGTTGATGCCCTTCTGCACGACGTGGCGGGTGAGCCGGATCGTGGCCGCGCCGGTCGCGCCGCTGGGCGAACTCGCCCGTCCCGATCCCGAGGCCCACGGGGCCGAGACGCGGACGTATAATGTCGACGGTTTCATCAACGAACACCCCCGCTGGCAGAAGGCCTCGGGCCACGGCTATTTTTCCGCCAAACTCACGCTGCCCGAGCCGATGAAGCTCGGGTTCATGCTCGGCTACGACGGCCCCTTCCGGATGTGGATCGGCGACGAGGATTTCTACAACGGCCTCGACGGCGTGAACCCGTGCATCCCCGACGAGTTTTCCAAAACGGTCTCGCTGCCGGCCGGCGTGCACACGCTCACCGTGGCGATGGATCTGAACCACGGCGTCTCATGGGGCTTTTTCCTGCGTCTGCGGCGGTGCGATCTTTCCGCCGCCGAGATAAGGAAGGGCGCGTTTGCCCGTCCGGTGTATTCGATCTAGGGTAAGACGTATGGCCTCCCCGCCCACCATGCGAGAACTGGCCTCGCTCGCCGGCTGCTCCCAGACGACCGTGTCGCTGGCGCTGCGCAACCATCCGCGCATCTCGCCGGCCATGCGCGACAAGATTTTGGCGATCGCCAAGCGAACGGGCTACACGCGCGATCCGCTGGTCTCGACGCTGATGACGCAACTGCGCTCCTCGCGGAAGGTCCGCACGGTCGAGAAACTCGCGATGCTCACCTGGTGGGACACGCCGGGGGCGCGGCAAACCTCCCGTGGCCGGGCGTTGCACGACGGCATCTACGGTCGAGCCCGTCACCTCGGCTACGAGATCGAGGAGTTCTGGGCGCGCGAGCCTCGCATGACGCTGTCCCGTCTCGGCCGCATCCTGCACGCGCGCTCCATCCGGGGGCTTATTTTCATGTCCATGCTGCATGCGCGCGGGCGCGTATCAATGGAATGGAAACATTTCGCATCGGCGGTGGTGGGGCACACGATTCTTAAGCCCGGCCTCCATCACGCCACCCATGGGAATTTCCACGGCATGGTGCTCACGCTGCGCAATCTCAAGCGCCTCGGCTACACCCGCGTCGGCTACGTCAACGTGATCGAGCAGGACGACATGAGCAACAACGTCTGGCTGTCTGCCTACATGGGCTATCAATACCGCGTGAAGCCGGAGGATGTCATTCCTCCGCTGCTCACCCATGCGTGGGACAAGCGGCGGCTCGAGGCGTGGATCACGCGGCACAGGGTTGATGCCGTCGTGAGCAACATGCCCGAGGTGACGGACCTGTTGAGGCAGATCGGTCTGCGCGTGCCGGCCGACATCGGATTTTCCAGTCTCGACTGCCTGCCGTCCGAGGACGTGTGCGCGGGCATCGACCTGCGACGCGGGGAGATCGGCGCCAAGATGGTGGACCTCGTGGTCGAGCAGCTGCAGAACAACGAATTCGGCCTGCCGGCGGTGCCCAAGACCGTCACGATCGAGGCCGTGTGGTGCGACGGCAACACGCTCAAAGCGCGGGTTGGGCAGGCAGGATGAGGAAGGGGTTTGTCGGGCGGTCATCTGTAAACCGGAATGTTACTAGCGGGGCGGGTGGGGGTGCGTAGCCTGCAAGCATCGCCCTTGTTGTATTCTTCCCCATGCCCATGAAAACACGTTCCCTCCCCGCGTTGTCCCGTTCGCCGTTCGCCGCCGCATTGCTTGCGGCGTTGGTTCTTCCCTCCGCCTTGGCTGTTCGAGCGGCAACCATCACTTACGATGCAAACGATGTCGCCGCGGCCGCCCTCGTTTCGGGCAGTGCCGGGACGCTTTATGACACTGCGGCGAACTGGGTCGGAAATGTGCTGCCGGTCACGACCGACGAGGTGCTTTTTGATAACTCGGTCGTGGGATTGTATCCGGCGGTCCCGCCGAATTCCGGTCTCCTCACCACTTCCAGCAGCCAGACTTGGGGCGGCGTGATTTGGAACAGCAACGATAGCGGAGGCATCGCCACGACCGGATCGACCGGAAACAAAACCCTGACCTTGAGCGGTGGCGCGGGCAGCACGGCCGCGATCGCCGCGGGCGGAGCTTCCGGAGATCTGATCACGGTGGGAAGCGCCGTGACGAGCGGCACGTTCAGTCTCTACAACTCCAACGGCACCGGCACCTCGCGGCTGTTTCTCACCCTTGGGGCTTCCGGCAACATCAACGTCGTCAATTCAGGCGCCACCCTGGCGCTCGCGGCCACCCTGCAAGGCCTGACCGCGGCCAACTCCACGGTGACCAAGACCGGCGCGGGCACCCTGACGCTTCTGAACGGCAACAACGCCCTTTTGGCGGGATCGAACAGCGGCAGGAAATTCATATTGGATGGCGGCACTTTGAATTTTAACACTTCCGCCGGATTCAGCGGAAACAACGGCGGTGCGACGTTTGAAATCCACGGCGGCACCTTTCTCGACAACTCCACCGGGGCGGCAATCACCCTGGCCGCCAACAACGCGCAAAGCTGGACCGGTGATTTCACCTACAAGGGCACGGGCAACAGCCTGGGCCTAGGCACCGGCGCGGTCACGTTGTCCGGCCCGGGTTCGGTCCGCACGGTCACGGTCAGCGCGAACACGCTCACCGTGGGCGGCGCGATCGGCGGCACCGGCTACGGGCTGACCAAGGCCGGAGCGGGGGCACTTACTCTCGGCGCGGCCAACACCTACGACGGTGCCACCACGATCTCAGGCGGAACCTTGTCGACCGGTGCGGTCGGGGCGCTTCCCGGCACGACGGAAGTGATTGTTTCCAACGGGACCAGCACGGCAACCGCGGGGACTCTTAACATCAACGGCTTTAATCAGACCGTGACGAAATTGAGCAGCAGTGTCACGGGGGCCGGCACGACGAAGGGTGTCATCATGAATAACGGCGCCAACAGCACCGCGACACTCACCGTTACCGGCACGTCGACCTTCGACGGCACCCTTAAAAACGGCACCGGCGCCCCCACCACCCGCATTCTCGCCTTGGAGAAGAGCACGGGCGGCACCCTTCGCCTGACCGGAATCGCCAGCACTTATACCGGCGGCACCACCGTCAGCGGCGGCACGCTCCTCGCCAACAACGCCTCCGGCAGCGCGACCGGCACCGGTGCGGTCACCGTGAACGGCGGCTTCTTCGGAGGCACGGGTTCGTCCTCCGGTGCTATCACTGTCAACGCGGGCGGCGCGATCACGCCCGGCGACGGCGGCGCGGGCACCTTCACCGGCGGCTCTTCGCTCACGTGGAATTCCGACGACACGCTTGCAGGAATGACCTTTGACCTTGGGGTGAATCAGGCCGCTACGGACCAGCTTGCCCTCGCCGGCGCCTTCACCAAGGGCACGGGTTCGACGTTCGTCTTCAGCTTTATAGATGCCGGCTACACGCCTTCCATCGCTTATACCTTGGTGACGTTTGGCTCGACCGGCTTCGTTGCCGGGGACTTCAGCGCCACCGGCATCGCGGGCAGTTTTGCGATCGTGGGCAACTCGCTTCAGTTTACCGCCGCCGCCATTCCCGAGCCGTCCACCTACGCGGCGATCTTGGGCGCCTTCGCGCTCGGTATCGTGGTTTGGTGCAAACGCCGCCGGAGGGCTTGAACAGCCCCCATGGCCTCAAAACGTTTTCTCGCCGCGGTCCGGGCCTTTGCCTTGGCCGCCTGTCTTGCCAATCCGGTCGCGCATGCCGCCACGACCCTCGGCCTGACTGAGAAGGGGGTGTTGATCGACAACGGCGCCGGCAACAAGGTCACGCTCGCCTGGCCCGTGCTGGTCAACGCCTCCAAGGCCAAAGCCAAGATCGCCGAGAAAACTGTCGCCGACAGAACCGCCGTGCTGAAATACGAAGGCGGCGGCCAACTGGACCTGTCGCTGACCGAGGGGAAAATCACCTTGCAGCTGTCCGCGCTGCCGGCCGGCGTTCAATCCATCAACGCGGTTTTATCCATCGGGACCGATTACGCTGCCGGCGGAAAATGGCAGGCTGGTGGCGCGAGCGGGGTTTTTCCGGCGGAGAAGGCGTCCAAGGAAACCCTGCACTCCGGCCACGTCACGCCGCTTGTCCTCACGAACGCCGCCGGCGTTGTCACGGCCATCGGGTTGCCGCCGCAGACTTATGAGCAGCTTCAGGATTTCAGGCAGTGGAATATCCAGGGTTTTGGCTGGCAGTTTTGGACCACGCTTGTGCCGGGAACACTCTCCTATGTCATCACCGTCGGCGACACGGTGCCCGTGCCCGCGCCGGTTGCGGCCAAGCCCGCCACGCCTGCCGTCGCAACGGCCAAGTCCAAGCCGCCGGTGGAACTCACGTCCGGCGGCACGCGCCTCCGCAAGTGGAAGGACGGCAAGCAGGCGGTCTTCATGATGGAGTTCGACGACAGCTGCCCCAGCCACATCAAAAACGTGATCCCCGAGTTGGAGAAGCGGAAGATGGTCGGCACCTTCTACATCGTTCCCGGCATTGGCCCTTACCAAAACCTCCAGTCCGCGTGGGAAAAGGCGGCGCTTAGTCCCTATGTGGAACTGGCCAACCACACTTGGACGCACAGCGGCTCCGACAATGTAGCCAAGCTCGATGTGGAGCTGGCGAAGTGCAACGAGGTCATCCTCAAGGCCCGTCCGGATCGCAAGCAGCCGCGCCTGATTTCTTTCGGAACGCCCGGCGGCGTTCCCTGGAAAATCAGCAAGGAGGAGTGGCGGGCGGGTTTTGATAAATACAACCTGATCAATCGGCCCTCGTTTTTTGGTCCTCCCTTTCACCAGAAATCCGCCGCGGAAATGATCGCGGTGGTGGACTACGCCCTGAGTCACGGAGACATGACGCACCTTGATTTTCATGGCGTGGGCGGCGACTGGCACATCACGCCGATGGAATGGTTCACCGCGCTGCTCGACAAGCTGGAGGCCGACCGCGAACGCCTCTGGATCACCGATCCCGTTTCCTGGCACAAATACGACACGGAGCGAAAGGGCGCGCAGCTCAAGGAGCTCGTTTCAAACGAAAGTGAAATCCGGGTCAGTCTCACCAGCGGCACCAATCCGGGGTTGTATGATCTGCCGCTGACGCTTTCGACCCAGGTGCCCGCCGCCTGGAAAGCCTGCGTGGTCACGCAGGGGAAAACGGTCTCGGCGCCGATTCCGGTCTCCGGTGGCGAAGTTCGTTACGATGCATTGCCGGGTGCGGATGAAATCCTCATCCGGTCGGCACCGGCTCATTGACGGATTTAACCCGGATATTTCACCACGCCTGTGGTGAAATATCCGGGTTAAATCAGGTAGCCTCTGATCCCGTTCTGGCTCTCTGCCGCTGTCTTCAGCGCAGCGGCCTTCACTGGAGCGAAACTGTAGCCGGGGTCGCCGATCCCGGTCAGATGCCATACCCAATGCACCGGGGGCAGCGACCCCGCTACAATTAACCGAAAAAATTGCCGTTACAGACTACCAGCCGCCATGCGAAGCGGTGCCGGTTTTGCCTCCGGTCCCCCCATGTGTTCCTAATACTGTTTATTACGCTTATTCTAATTCGCTTTCAAGATGAGCTTAATTATGCAAGTCTTCAGTCATGGCAAGACCAAGACGAGAGGAGCCCGAGCTGGTGAAACGTGCGCGAGTGGCGGCGGAGCGCGCCACCTCGCTCGA
>JBAZSJ010000036.1:0-56406 GCA_041662485.1 Opitutaceae bacterium
CCTTCTTTCGCGCTGAGCCCCTCGCGAGGCCCGCCTTGGTCTTGGCTACGGTTGTTGTCACTCCTTCCGAACATTTCGTTTCATTTGTTTAGTTCACGCCCTTGCCGGGCACACGAGACCCGACGACCTCGTCGGGTCTTTTTTGTGTCGATGTAGGCCCGACCGCTGGTCGGGCTGCTGGCAAAAGAACACCTTCCAAACACCCCGACCACCGGTCGGTGCATCCCAAGGGACTACAAGCTCCCCTTGCCTCACGCCCCTCCCCGGCCATGATCGTCCCCATGACGATCATCGAAATACTCGAGGCTCTCAGCTACGTCGTCACCATCGTCGGCCTGCCGTTCGGCATCTGGGTTTTCATTCAGGAACAACGGAAGGAACGAATCAACGACGACGAGGAACTCTACCTCCAACTCTCCGACGAGTATTCCAAGTTTCTCCGCCTCGTCCTCACCAATGCCGACCTGCACCTGATGACCCAGGCGGCCCCCAGCACCCCCTTCAACGCCGACCAGATTGAACGACGCAACATCCTCTTTGAACTGCTTATCTCCATCTTCGAGCGCGCCTACATCCTCGTTTACGAAGAACACATGAGCCGCCAGGCCGCCCGCCTCTGGCAGACGTGGGAGGACTACATACGCTACTGGTGCCGCCGCGGCGATTTCCGCGACCTGCTCACCTCCCTGCTGGAGGGCGAAGACCCCGACTTCCAAAAATATATCGCCCGCATCGCCGGAGAAGAGGCACGAAAATTGCAATAAATCCCGGTGCCGCTACGCCGCCAAATGCCCCTGCCCTCGTCCGCCTACCTGCCCGACAACCGCCTCAAGACCACCGCCGTTTCCGAACGCCCGCAAGAACGGCTCGAACGGTTCGGCGTCGGCGCGCTGAGCGACACCGAACTCCTCGCCATGCTTCTCCGCAGCGGCACCCGCGGCCACGACGTGCTCACCCTCTCCTCGCGCCTGATTTCCGAAGCCGGCTCCCTCACCGGCCTCATCAAGTGGAAGGAAACCGATTTCAAAAAACTCAAGGGCATCGGCCGCGTAAAGGCGCTCCAGCTCATCACCGTCATGGAAATCGCCCGCCGCGTGCTCAGCCAGGGCGCCCCGACCGATCCCATCATCAACGACGCCGCCACTGCCGCCGACCACCTGCGATCCCTTACCCATGGCCTCAACGTCGAGAAATTCTGGGTGCTCTGCCTCAACCGAAAAAACCGCCTCATCAAATGCGTGGAGGTCACCTCGGGAACCGCCACCAGTTCGCTGGCGCATCCGCGCGAGGTATTTCGCGAAGCCATCCGCGAATCGGCCGCCGCCGTGATCTGCGCCCACAACCACCCCTCGGGCGATCCCGCGCCGAGCTCGGCCGACATCAAGATCACCCGCCAGCTCCGCGAAGCCGGCCAGGCCGTGGACATCCCCCTCCTCGACCACGTCGTGCTTGGAAAGCCGACCGCCGATCCGCTCGGCCGCGGCTACTACAGCTTCCGCGAAGGCGGGATTATCTGACACTTCCCCTTCAAGGGTCGCTAATACCGGGTTCTTTTATCCCGCCTAGCGACGCAGCTTATATCAACGCCTTCACGGGCTGAATGCCGTCGTCCCCGGCATCCTTGGCATCGCCGCTGCTCGCCCCTGTATGTGAGTATCTGCGACAACTGCGGCGAAAAATCGGTTTCGCTCAAAACACCACCCGCCGCCATGCCGAGGCCTGCGCCCGCCTGCCGCGTGGTCACCGAACTCGGCTTGTTGCACGAAGTATCCGATACGCTGGCACAAGGACTTGAATTGCACGAGGCCGCCCGCCTCATGTTCGCCAAGCTGGGAGAAACCAAAGGATTCCGCCGCGGCCTCCTCACGATCCTGAATCGCGAAAACCACCAGCTCGTCATCGAGGCCTCCCAGGACACGGATGCGCCGGCCTCCGCCGCCAACCCGCCCTCCGGAAACGCCAAGGAAGGCGTGATCGGCGGCGTCATCGCCGACCGCCGCTCCCGCGCCATCGCCAACGTCCATGCGCTTCCCACCGGCACCTTGTGCGCCTGGGAGCAGACCTGGCTCGGCGACGCCTCCTCGCCCGAAGCCCTTCTTATCGTGCCCATCCAGCATGGCGACGAGGTCATCGGCACCCTCAGTTTCACCCGGAATCCCGCCGCCGAGACTGCGCTCGACAGCGACCTGCGCTTCCTCGGGCTCGTCGCCGGCCAAGTGGGTCTCGCCGTGCGCTTCCGCCAGATCGCCAAGGAGCGCATCGATACCCTCAGCGAGGAAAACGCCCGCCTCCACGAGCAGATCAAACGCAGCATGGTGCCGGATGGCATGATCGGAAAATCCTCCGCCATGCGCATGGTTTACTTCCACGTTGACCAGGTGGCCGACAGCAAGACCACCGTTCTCATCCGCGGCGAGACCGGTGTCGGCAAGGAGCGCATCGCCCAGGCCATCTGGCAGGGCGGCGTCCGCAAAAACAAGCCCTTCGTCCGCGTCAACTGCGCCGCGCTCCCCGAAAGCATCATCGAAAGCGAACTCTTCGGCCACGAGAAAGGCGCCTTCACCGGCGCGCTCGCCCTGCGCAAGGGCCGCTTCGAGCTCGCCCACACCGGCACGCTCTTCCTCGACGAGATCGGCGAGATTTCCCTCTCCACCCAGGCGAAGCTCCTGCGCGTTCTCCAGGAAGGCGTCTTCGAACGCGTCGGCGGCGCGCAGTCCATCAAGGTCGATGTCCGCGTCATCACCGCCACCAACCGCAACCTCGAGGAGATGATCGAGCAGGCCAAGTTCCGCCTCGATCTCTACTACCGCATCAACGTCTTCCCCGTCTACGTGCCGCCCCTGCGCGAACGCCGCGGCGACCTCTTGGAGCTCGCCGACTACTTCCTCGAAAAATATTCCCTCCAAAACCGCAAGCGCGTCGTCCGTTTTTCCACCCCGGCGATCGACATGCTCATGGCCTACCACTGGCCCGGCAACGTGCGTGAATTGGAAAACATCATCGAACGCTCCGTGCTTCTCTCCCAGGACGGCGTCATCCACGGCTTCCACCTCCCGCCCACGCTCCAGACTGGCGAAGCCTCCGGCACCGCATCCCGCCAGACCCTCCAGGCCGCCTTGGACTCGGTCGAACGCGAGATGCTCATCGAGGCCCTCAAATCCACCCGCGGCATCATGGCCAAGGCCGCCCGCCTCCTCGGCCTCACCGAGCGCACCATCGGCCTGCGCGTCAAAGCCCACGCCATCGACCCGCGCCGTTTCCGTGGCGATTCCGATCCGGTCTGATCGCATCCCTCAACGATGCACAAGTATGTTCCGGTCGGAACATACTTCTGCATCGACAATTTTCCTGCGAGGTGGGAATTTCCACCCATGAAAGCGAGCACCGAGGAGTTTATTTACTTCATAATGTGGGGTGCGGAGACGCTCATGCGACCCACCAGAAGCAACCTCACCGGCTCGTTCGAGCAATGGGCCTTCCGCTCCGGTCTCGGTCGGCGATTACATATCCTCCAGCGAGAAAAGTTGCTTGATCAATCGCCCGACGCCAAAGGCACGTCCCTGGACGAACGCGTGTTCCGGCTCACTGAAAGCGGGCGTGTCGTCGCCCTCGGCGGCGTCGATCCCGCCGCAGCCTGGGACCGTTCGTGGGACGGACGTTGGCGGCTCGTCATCTTCGATTTGCCGGAAGCCCAGAACAAACAACGCGTAAAACTCAGGCGCACTCTCAAGGATTTACGCTTCGGTTACCTACAGAACAGTGTATGGATTTCCCCCGACCCGCTCACGCCCCACGCGGGAAAACTCGCCGGCGCGCACATCGACGTCGAAACGCTCACCCTCTTCGAAGGCCGCCCCTCCGGCGGCGAATCCGACCAGGATTTGGTGCGAGGCGCGTGGAGTTTTTCCATCGTGCAACAACGCTACGATGCCTGGTCCAAGGTCGCCGCACAGGCTCCACGTCTTCGCTCGGGCGGCGAGTCCGAGTGGAAGTTGGTTCGCCAATGGGCAACCCGCGAACGCACCGCATGGGCGTCCGTAACCGCCTGCGACCCTTTCCTGCCGTCGGCGCTGCTTCCCGCAGGCTATGTCGGCAGAAAATGCTGGTCCCAACGCGTCGAACTTCTCGGCAACTTGATCGCCGACCTGTCGGAAACCCCTTGATCACTCCATGACCATCTGATGCACAACTGTGTTCCGTCCGGAACATACTTGTGCATTATAATGATCTATGCAGGTCGCAGGTGCACCCGATCAGGCGCATGATTGGCTCCATTAGCTTCCGGCACATCGGCCGACCTTGGCCGCGACTGGCCTGTGCCGTGCTGCGATTCAGATATCCGCATGTCCGCTCCCTCCCTCCATGATCGCGCCCTCGGCGCCTACCTCGGACTCGCCATCGGCGACGCCCTCGGTGCGACGGTCGAGTTCATGACCGCCCGCGAGATCGCGACGACCCATCGCATCCACCGTGATCTCGTCGGCGACGGGTGGTTGAAACTGAAACCCGGCGCCGTCACCGACGACACGCAGATGAGCCTCGCCCTCGGCTCCGCGCTCCTCGCCAGCCCCGGCGGCTGGGACCTGCGCGCCGTAGCCGATGCCTTCGTCGCCTGGATGCGCAGCCGCCCGCCGGACATCGGCAACACCTGCAGGCGCGGCCTCCGCCGCTACCAGCAGACGGGCAGCCTCGAATCCACGCCCGCCGATGACGCCGCCGGCAACGGCGCCGCCATGCGCAACCTCCCCGTCGTCCTCGCCACGCTCGGAGACGCCCACGCCTTCCGCACCCGCAGCCTCGCCCAGGCGCACCTCACGCATAACCACCCGTTGTCCGACGCCGCCATCCTCGCCCTAGGCGAAATCACCCGCGAATTTCTCGCGGGCGCTCCACTCACCACCGGCCTGCGTCTCGCGCACGAACTCGTTGCCGTCCATCCCCCCTTCAAATTCCGCCCCTGGTCCGGCCGCTCCGGCGGCTACATCGTCGAGACCGTCCAGACCGTGTTCGACGGCCTCTTCAACACCGACACCTTCGAAGACTGCCTCGTCACCGTCGTGAATCGCGGCGGCGACGCCGATACCACCGGCGCGCTCGCCGGCCAGCTCGCCGGCGCGCTCTATGGAGCGCAGGCGATCCCTCCGCGCTGGCTCAACCGCCTCGATCCGGCCGTCCACCGAGCCATCCGCGAACAAATCTCCGGCCTGCTCGCCTTGTCCGCGCTCTCGTCCGAAAAACCACCCGCCCCGCGATGAAGCGCTCATCATGGCTCCCGCAAGCCGCGCTCCTAACTCAGCCTTCCTTCACACTCCCGCTTCAGTCGCGCCCGACGATGGCGTAGTAACGTGATCAACCAACCCCGCCGTGCCCCCGGCCGCCCCAACCCTTCCCTCGCGTTTTAGCCACTGCAACCTCTCGCCGTGGACGCTCGGCTCGCACGAGTTTCAGGACAACCCGCAGCCCCTCGAACTCGGCGACGTGCGCATCACCGAACGCCGGCTCTGGGACCGCCTGGCCACGCTCGACGACCCGCTCGCTCGCAGCCGTTATTTTCACGACTACGTCTCGGTGAAGTTCAGCCTCCACGACTGGCCCGGCCAGACCGCCCCCGCCAGCGCCTGCCTGCGCCACAGCTACCTGCGCTTCCTGCGCAACTGGGGCGCCGACAGCAACGGCCACGCCGGCGCCGTCCTCAAGGCCTGGGTCGAGAGTCGCTTCGGCCTGCGCGCCACCTTCCATCACGGCCTCCTCGCGACGGATGCCGACGCCCGCGAACGCTACGCGCACGACCGCGTCAAAGGCGCCGCCCAGACCGTCGGCCTCTCCCAGCAACTCGACCTGCTCTACACGTTTTGCCAGGACGAACTGCTCCGCCGCCACCCCGACGAACGCTGGCTCACGCTGTATCGGGGAACCCACGACCCCGACGAATACGTCGTGCGTGACCAGCCCGCCCGCGACGATGCCAACCGCCTCGTCGAGTTCAACAACCTCAGCTCCTTCACCTCCGACCGCGAGATCGCCTGGGAATTCGGTTCCGCCGTCTGGGAGGTCCGCGTGCCCCTCGCAAAGATCGTTTTCTTCAGCGGGCTCCTCCCGCCCGAGTTCCTCCAGGGCGAAGCCGAACACCTCGTGCTCGGCGGCGAATACCGCGTCCGCCCCCTGCGCTGCTAGGCGAGCAAAGTCGCCCGCCACCCGCCTCCAATCCGTCCGACGTCCGCCCTTCCGCGCTTCGCCGCCGATACACGCAGCGCACACCCGCGAATTCCTACATTTTGGTAGGAACCACCCCTACCGTCCGACGCACGCGTAGCTTCCCCACGCCTTCCGCGCCTCGTCGCTCGCATGAGCCGAATAAATCTCATTTTTTATTCCGCTACGATCCAGCGATTAAGCCGCCCTCCGACCGGCCATTTTCGGGCCATGGCATCAGCAACGCTAAAGGAGGAACCGTTCAGAATCAGAAACCTTAAACAAAACAGCACATGAGAAAAGTAGCCATTTACGGCAAGGGCGGCATCGGCAAGTCCACCACCACCCAAAACACCGTCGCCGGTCTCGTTGAGATGGGCAAGAAGGTCATGGTCGTCGGTTGCGACCCCAAGGCCGACTCCACCCGCCTCCTCCTCGGCGGCCTCGCCCAACGCTCCGTCCTCGACACCCTCCGCGAGGAAGGCGAGGACGTCGAACTCACCGACATCCGCTCCGCCGGCTTCTGCGGCAGCCTGTGCGTCGAGTCCGGCGGCCCCGAGCCGGGCGTCGGTTGCGCCGGCCGCGGCATCATCACCTCGATCAACATGCTCGAGCAGCTCGGCGCCTACGACGAGACCGAGCAGCTCGACTACGTTTTCTACGACGTGCTCGGCGACGTGGTCTGCGGCGGTTTCGCCATGCCCATCCGCGAGGGCAAGGCCGAGGAGATCTACATCGTGTGCTCCGGCGAAATGATGGCCATGTATGCCGCCAACAACATCTCCAAGGGCATCCTCAAGTTCGCCAAGACCGGCACCGTCCGCCTCGGCGGCCTCATCTGCAACTCCCGCAAGGTCGATAACGAACGCGAGATGATCGAGAAGTTCGCCGAAAAACTCGGCACCAAGATGATCCACTTCGTCCCGCGCCACAACGACGTCCAGCGCGCCGAGATCAACCGCAAGACGGTCATCGAGTGGAACAAGGACTGCGAGCAGGCCGAGGAATACCGCCAGCTCGCCCGCGCCATCGCCGGCAACACCAACCTCGTCATCCCCACGCCGCTTACCATCCAGGAGCTCGAAGATCTCCTCATGCAATACGGCCTGCTGAACTGACGCCCGCCTCCCCCCGCCGGAGGGGCGTCGCCCCGCGCCCCTCCTCACGGCTCCTCCCTCACCCAAGTCCCTTTTTCAACTCTCTCCTCCGCCACGCCATGAGCGACCTCTCCGATCCTCTCTCCGCCGGTTCCTCCCCCGACGACCTGCCGCCGCCCTCCCGCCCGCTGCCCGATCCCGCCGCCGCCCGCGAGGAGATGCTCAGCATCTACCCCGACAAAACGAAAAAGAAGCGCGCCAAGCAGCTCCTCGTTAACACCACTCCCGAGCAGCCCGCCGAGATCGGTGCCAACACCCGCACCATCCCCGGCATCATGACCCAGCGCGGCTGCACCTACGCCGGCTGCCGCGGCGTCGTCATCGGCCCGATGCACGATGTCCTCCACATCACCCACGGCCCCATCGGCTGCTCCTTCTACTCGTGGCAGACCCGCCGCAACCTCGCCCGCCCCCAGCCCGGCCAGACGAACTACCTCCAGTATTCGATGACCACCGACATGATGGAGGACGAGATCATCTTCGGCGGTGAAAAGAAACTCGCCGCCGCCATCCGCGAAGCCTACCGCATCTTCAAACCCAAGGCCATCGCCGTCTACGCCACGTGTCCCGTCGGCCTCATCGGCGACGACATCCACACCGTCTGCCGCCTCGCCAAGGCCGAACTCGGCATCAACGTCTTCGGCTTCTCCTGCGAGGGCTACAAGGGCGTCTCCCAGTCCGCCGGCCACCACATCGCCAACAACGGCGTTTTCAAACACATGGTCGGCCTCAACGACGTCCCCGACGCCGGCGAATTCCGCATCAACGTCCTCGGCGAATACAACATCGGCGGCGACGCCTGGGAGATCGACGCCCTCCTCCGCAAGTGCGGCATCCACGTCACCGCGACGCTCTCCGGCGACATCTCCTACGAGCAGGTCACCAAGTGCCACACCGCCGACCTCAACGTCGTCCAGTGCCACCGCTCGATCAACTACATGGCCGAGATGATGGAGACCAAATACGGCATCCCGTGGTTCAAGGTGAACTTCATCGGTGCCTCCAGCACCGCCAAGTCCCTCCGCAAGATCGCCAAATACTTCGACTCCAAAAAACTCACCGACCGCGTCGAGGAGGTCATCGCCCAGGAGATGGCCGCCGTCCGCCCCGTCATCGACGAGGTCAAGGCCCGCTGCTCCGGCAAGACCGCCGCCCTCTTCGTCGGCGGTTCCCGCGCCCACCACTACCAGGATCTCTTCAAGGACATCGGCATGACCACCGTCGCCGCCGGCTACGAATTCGCCCACCGCGACGACTACGAGGGCCGCGACGTCCTCCCGAAAATCAAGGTGGACGCCGACTCCCGCAACATCGAGGAGATCGAGGTCGAGCCCGACAAGACCCGCTTCCGCCCCCGCAAGACCTCCGAGCAGAACGCCGCCCTCGTCGCCGACGGTTTCAACTATCGCGACTACGAAGGCATGGTCCGCGAGATGAAGAAAAACGCCCTCATCATCGACGACATCTCCCAGCACGAGTTGGAAAAACTCATCGAGCTCTACAAGCCCGACGTCATCTGCTCCGGCATCAAGGAGAAGTTCTCCATCGAGAAGAGCGGCATCCCCTGCAAGCAGCTACACAGTTACGACATCGGCGGCCCCTACGCCGCCTTCACCGGCGCCGCCAACTTCTACAAGGAAATCGACCGCATGGTGAACACCCAGGTCTGGAAGCTCGTCTCGCCGCCCTGGAAAAAGGACGCCCAGCCGCCCGCCCGCTTCGTTTACCAGACCAAGGCCGGCCGCGCCGAGGCCGTCGAGGAAGCCACCAGAACCTGGAAGGCCGCCCGCAAAACCCAGGACGCCGAAGTCTGATCCCCCGGAGCGGCGACGTCCCCGTCGCCGACCTCGCCCTTCGGCGGCGAGGACGCCGCCGCTCCGCCCCTCTCAAATCTCAAATTCGAAATCTCAAATTCCATTCCCATGCTCAACGGAACCACCGCCGAAATCGTCGATCGCAAAGCCCTTCGCATCAACGCGGCCAAGACCTGCCAGCCCATCGGCGCCATGTATGCCTCCCTCGGCATCCACGGCTGCATGCCCCACAGCCACGGCTCCCAAGGCTGTTGCTCCTACCACCGCTCCCACCTCACGCGCCACTTCAAGGAACCCGTCATCGCGACGACTAGCTCCTTCACCGAGGGTGCCTCCGTCTTCGGCGGTCTCGCCAACCTCACCCAAGCGCTGAAAAACATCTTCACGATCTACAACCCCGACATCGTCGCCGTCCACACCACCTGCCTCTCCGAGGTCATCGGCGACGACATCCCGACCATCGTGAAGCGCGCCCGCGAGGAAGGCGTCATCCCCGAGGGCAAGCTCGTCATCCACACCAACACCCCGAGCTTCATCGGATCGCACATCACCGGCTTCTCGAACATGGTGTGCTCGATTATCAAATACCTCGCCGAGCGCACCGGCGAGACGAAGAACCAGATCAACATCATCCCCGGCTTCGTCGAGCCCGCCGACATGCGCGAGTTTAAGCGCCTCGCCGCCCTCATGGGCGTTTCCGCCGTCGTCCTCCCCGACACCTCCGACGTCCTCGACGGCCCCCTCGACGGTGAATACCACATGTATCCCAAGGGCGGCACGACCATCGCCGCCATCAAGAGCATGGGCGACAGCATGGCCACGCTCGCCTTCGGCCACTTCACCTCGCACCCCGCCGCCCTCGCGCTGGAGACCAAGCACCAGGTCCCCGCCGGCCTCTTCGAACTTCCCATGGGTGTCGCCGGCACCGACCGCTTCATCCAGGCCCTCCGCTCCTACAACGCCGACGGCGCCGTCCCCGCCGAGCTCGAAACCGAACGCGGCCGCCTCGTGGACATGATGAGCGACATGCAGCAGTATTTTCACAACAAGCGCGTCGCCATCGCCGGCGATCCCGACCACGTCATCGCCCTCGCGCAGTTCGTTTTGGAACTCGGCGCGAAGCCCGTCTACGTCATCACCGGCAGCCACGGCAACCACTTCGAGAAACGCCTCCACGAGCTCCTCGATCCCGTCGTCCCCGACGCGAAGATCAAGCAGGCCGCCGACTTCTTCGAGCTCCACCAGTGGATCAAAAACGAGCCCGTCGATCTCATCCTTGCCAACACCTACGGCAAATACATCGCCCGTGTGGAGAACATCCCCTTCGTGCGCTTCGGCTTCCCGATCCTCGACCGCGTCGGCCACCGCTTCTTCACCACCATGGGCTACGCCGGCGGCATCCGCCTCATCGACCAGATCACCAACGCCCTCTTCGACAAGAAGGACCGCGACTGCCCCGAGGAGTGGTTCGAACTCGTCCAGTGACCCCACGGAGGACGGACCTCCCGGTCCGTCCCATTTCCCTCTCGTTCTCTTAATCGTCCTCTTTCTCAACCGTCTCCCATGTGCCAAAATTCCACCAATTGCGGTCAACATAACCACGCCGCCAGTCCCTCCGCCTGCACCTGCGGCGGCCAGGGACGCGCCCACGGCGACTTCCACCTCCGCCCGGCCACCATCGCCGACATACCCGCGCTGATCGCCCTCATCGGCGAACTCGCCACCTTCGAAGGCCTGCAACACGAATGCGAGGTCAACGCCCCGCTTCTCGCCAAGAACCTCTTTGGTGAAACCGCCACCGCCCGCGCCATCATCGCCCACCAGGGCGCGACCGCCGCCGGTTTCGCCGTCTGGTATCCCACGCTGTCTACCTTCCTCGGCCAGCCCGGCGCCTTCCTTGAAGATCTCTACGTGCGCCCACCCTTCCGCAAGCGCGGCCTCGGACGCCAGCTCCTCCTCTCCGCCGCCCGCCAGTCGCGCACCGCCGGTTGCGCCCGCCTCGAATGGCGCGCCCTCAAGTGGAACACCGACGCCCTCGCCTTCTACAAGACCCTCGGAGCCGAAGTCCTCTCCGAATGGCTCACCCTCCGCCTCGACGCAACCGGGCTCGACGCCTTGCCCTCCGCCACCGCCGGTTCCTGACGTCCCATGTCCACCGCCTCCCAGTCGATCTCGGTGCTCGCCGCTCGTGCGGCTTCCGTCACCACGGTCGGCTCGTCGGACGCGTCCCCGCTCGCCTGCGGCAAGGCCAGTCTCGCCGGCTCCGTCACCCAGCGCGCCTGCGCCTTCTGCGGCTCGCGCGTCGTGCTCTACCCCATCGCCGACGCCCTTCACCTCGTCCACGGCCCCATCGGCTGCGCCGCCTACACCTGGGACATCCGCGGAGCGCAAAGCTCCGGCTCCCAGCTTTTCCGCAACAGCTTCTCCACCGACCTCCAGGAGATGGACGTCATCTACGGCGGAGAAAAAAAACTCGGCGCCGCCCTCCGCGAACTCATCGCCCGCCACGCGCCCAAGGCCGCCTTCGTCTACTCCACCTGCATCGTCGGCGTGATCGGCGACGACGTGAACGCGATCTGCAAGGAGGTCGCCCGCGACACCGGCATCCCCGTCATCCCCGTCGCCAGCGAAGGTTTTAAAGGCACCAAAAAAGACGGCTACCGCGCCGCCTGCGACGCCGTTTACCACCTCGTCGGCACGGGCGACACCGCCGACATCCCCAAGATCAGCCTCAACCTCCTCGGCGATTTCAACATCGCCGGCGAAACCTGGATCATCCGCGACTACCTCCAGCGCATGGGCGTCCACGTCGTCGCCACGCTCACCGGCGACGGCCGCGTCGACGCCATCCGCCGCTGCCACGGCGCCTCGCTCAACCTCGTGCAGTGCTCCGGCTCGATGACCTCGCTCGCCAAGATGCTGGAGCGCGACCACGGCGTCCCCTTCCTGCGCGTCTCCTTCTTCGGCATCGAGGACATGTCCTCCGCCCTCTACGCCGTCGCCAAGTTCTTCGGCGACCCCGGGCTCCTCGAGCGCGCCCAGCAGGTCGTGCGTGAGGAGTTGGAGCAGCTCATGCCCGAGCTCCGCCGCTACCGCGAAAAGCTCTCCGGCAAAAAAGCCGCCGTCTACGTTGGGGGCGCGTTCAAGGCCTTCTCGCTCGTCCGCGCGTTGCGTTCCCTCGGCATGACCACCGCCATCGTCGGCACGCAGACCGGCGACAAGGACGACTACGAAACCCTCCGCCAGATGTGCGACCCCGGCACCATCATCGTCGATGATTCCAACCCGCTCGAACTCGCCAAATTCTGCCTCGAGCAGGACGTCGATCTCTTCATCGGCGGCGTCAAGGAACGTCCCATCGCCTACAAGCTTGGCATCGGCTTCTGCGACCACAACCACGAGCGCAAGGAAGCCCTAGCCGGCTACGTCGGCATGCTGAACTTCGCCCGCGAGGTCCACGCCAGCGTGATGTCCCCCGTCTGGAAATTCACCCCCCGCCGCGCCGCGCTTCGCGCATCTCCAATTTCAAATCTCAAATTGCAAATTGGCGCCGGAGGCGCCGCCCCATGATCGCCCCCGTCGAATCATTCACCCAAGTCGGCGAAGGCGAGGAGCCCTACCCCAACGCCTGCACCAACTCCTGCAAACTCTGCACTCCCCTCGGCGCCTGCCTCGCCTTCCGCGGAGTCGCCGGCGCGATCCCGTTCCTCCACGGCTCGCAGGGCTGCGCCACCTACATCCGCCGCTACCTCATCAGCCATTTTCGCGAGCCAATGGACATCGCCGCATCCAACTTCTCCGAATCCAGCGCCGTCTTCGGCGGCGGTTCCAACCTCAAGACCGGCCTCGCCAACGTCCTCCGCCAATACCAGCCCGCCCTCGTCGGCCTCGCCACCACCTGCCTCAGCGAAACCATCGGCGAGGACGTCCCCGGCCACCTCCGCGATTTCCGCGAAACGTTTCCCTCCGACGCCGCCACCCCCATCGTCCCCGTCTCCACCGCCAGCTACCGCGGCACCCACGCCGACGGCTTTCACAACACCGTCCGCGCCCTCGTCGAAACCCTCTGCCCCGCTTCGCTTCGCGAATCTGAAATTTCAAATCTCAAATCTGAAAGGGGAAAATCGCCCGTGGCGATTTTCCCCGGCATGGTCTCCCCCGCCGACATCCGCGAACTCAAGCGCATCGTCGCCGCCTTCGACCTCCCGCTCACGCTCCTCCCTGACTACAGCGACACCCTCGACGGCCCCTCCTGGGCCGACTACGAAAAACTCTCCGCCGGTGGCACCTCCGTCGAGTCCATCCGCGAACTCCCGCGCGCCCGCATCTCCATCGAGTGCGGACGCGTGCTCGCCGGCGCGACCGCCACCGCCGCCACCGTGCTCGCCCGCCGCCACGGCGTCCCGCCCCACCGCATCGGCCTCCCCATCGGCCTGCGCGAGACCGACCGCCTCACCGACCTCCTTTCCTCGCTCTCCGGCCTCCCTCTCCCGACCGAACTCGCCGCCGAACGCGGACGCCTCATCGACAGCTGGGTGGACGGCCACAAATACGTCTTCGAAAAACGCGCCCTCGTCTACGGCGAGGAAGACCTCGTCGTCGGCCTCGCCGCCCTCCTCGCCGAGATCGGCGTCGTCCCCGTCCTCTGCGCCTCCGGCGGACGCAGCGGACGCCTCGCCGCCGCCGTGCGCGCCGCCGCGCCGGAGCTCGACGAACGCACCGTCATCCGCGAAGGCGCCGATTTCTCCACCATCGCCGAGCAGGCCGCCGTGTTGAAGCCCGACTTCATGATCGGCTCCAGCAAAGGCTACGGCCTCGCCCGCAAGCTCGACGCCCCCCTCATCCGCTGCGGCTTCCCCATTCACGACCGCATCGGCGGCCAGCGCGTCCTCCACGTCGGCTACGCCGGCGCCCAGTCCCTCTTCGACCGGATCGTCAACGCCCTCCTCGACCGCAAGCAGGAGGCTTCACCCATCGGCTACAGCTACCTGTAAATTTATGACCACCGACCTCGACACCACCTCCGCCGTCAGCCCCGCCGCGGTCGCCCTCGATTTCAGCAAGCACCCTTGTTTCAACAAGGACTCGCACCACACCCACGGCCGCATCCACTTGCCCGTCGCCCCGCGCTGCAACCTCCAGTGCAACTTTTGCAACCGGAAGTTCGACTGCATGAACGAGAGCCGCCCCGGCGTCACCAGCGCGGTCCTCACCCCCGCGCAGGCCGCCGACTACCTCGACGCCACCCTCAAGCGCGTGCCCAACCTCGCCGTCATGGGCATCGCCGGCCCCGGCGACCCCTTCGCCAACGCCGTCGAGACCATGGCCACCCTCAAACTCGTCCGCGAACGCCACAAGGACATGATCCTCTGCCTCGCCACCAACGGCCTCGGCGTCGGTCCCCACATCAAAAACCTCGCCGCCCTCCAGGTCAGCCACGTCACCCTCACCGTCAACGCCGTCGACCCCGAGATCGGTTCCAGCATCTACGCGTGGATTCGCGACGGTCACCGCCCCATGCGCGGACTCGCCGCCGCGCAACTCCTCCTAGATCGCCAGCTCGACGCCATCGTCCGCCTCAAGGAGGCCGGCATCATCGTCAAAATCAACTCGATCATCATTCCAGGCATCAACGATCAGCACATCGAGACCATCGCCAAGAAGATGGCTGAACTGAAGGTCGACATCATGAACTGCATGGCCTTCCTCCCCGTCGCCGGGGCCGAGTTCGAGGCCATCGCCCCGCCCGACGGCGCCCTCGTCGCCGGCACCCGCATGAAGTCCGGCCGCTACGTCCCGCAAATGACCCACTGCGCCCGCTGCCGCGCCGATGCCGTCGGCCTCATCGACCAGCCCATGACGCAGGCCGACCACGACGCCCTCGTCGCCTTCTCCCGCCCCGACAACTCCAAGCGTCCCTACATCGCCGTCGCCTCGCAGGAAGGCATGTTGGTCAACCAGCATCTCGGCGAAGCCGCCCGCGTGCTCATCTTCAAGCAGGACGCCGAGACCGCCTCCGGTTTCAAATTCCACGAGGTCCGCCGCTCGCCCGAACCCGGCGCCGGCCCCGGCCGCTGGTCCGACTTCGCCGCCGTGCTCCACGATTGCCGCGCCTTCCTCGTCTCCGCCGCCGGCCCTCAGCCCCGTCGCGCCCTCGAGGAACACGGCATCAAGATCGTCGAGATGGAGGGCATGATCGAGGAAGGCCTCACCGCCGTCTTCAACGACCAGCCCCTCCCCTCCTCCCTCACCCGCCGCTTCACCACTTGCGGCTCCGGCTGCAAAGGCGCCGGCACCGGCTGCGGCTAGGGCGATCTTTCTCTTTATTCTTCATCTTTCTCTTTCCTACTCCACCCACCATGTCCAAGCCAACCCATCACCTCTTCGTTTGCGGAAGCTTCCGCGCCAACGGCGAACGCCAGGGCGTCTGCCACAAAAAAGACTCCATGAGTCTTCTCTCCTACCTTCAGGGCGAGGTCCAGGACCGCGACCTCGAAGGTGTCGAGATCGCCGTCACCGGTTGCATGAACTTCTGCGTCAAGGGCCCCGTCATGGTCGACTACCCGGCGGGCAACTTTTACCGCGTCCCCGACAACGCCGCCATCGACGCCATTCTCGACGCCATCGAGTCCGACTCCGTCGCCGAAGCCTACCTCCTCCCCGAATAACGCCTCTTTCGTCTTTCTCTTAATCTTTCTCCCTCCCATTCCCATGGCCTACGTCATCCACGCCGAATCCTGCTCCGCCTGCGGCACCTGCGCCGAAGGCTGCCCCGAAAACGCGATCACCTACGTCGCCGGCAAAGCCGTCTACAAGATCGACCCCGAAAAATGCGTCGACTGCGGCGCCTGCCAGGACAACTGCGGCAGCGGCGCCGCCCGCAGCGGGTGAACCCGTCCCCATGGCCGCCCTCCACCTCATCGACACCACCCTGCGCGACGGCGAGCAGGCCGCCGGTGTCAGCTTTTCCCGCAAAGACAAGGTCGCCATCGCCCGCGCCCTCGTCACCACGGGCATCAGCGAGCTTGAGGTGGGCATCCCCGCCATGGGCGCCGACACCATCGACGACATCAACGCCGTCGCCGGGGCCGCGCCCTCCGCCCGCGTCATCACCTGGTGCCGCGCCACCCCCGCCGACCTCGACACCGCCACCCGCTGCCGCGTCCACGGCGTTCACATCTCCTTTCCCGTCTCCGCCCTCCATCTGCGCGTCTGGAATAAAACTCCCGCCTGGGTTCTCGACACCCTCAGCAAACTCACCGCCGCCGCCCGGGAAAATTTTACCCAGGTCACCGTCGGCGCGCAGGACGCCACCCGCGCCGACCCCGGCTTTCTCGCCGAGTTCGCCGCCGCCGCCGCGGAAACCCCCGCCGTCCGCCTCCGTATCGCCGACACCGTCGGCGTCCTCTCGCCCAACCGCACCGCCGACCTCGTCGCCCGCCTCCGCCGGGCCGCCCCGCGTCTCCCGCTGGAGATGCACGCCCACAACGACCTCGGCCTCGCCACCGCCAACACCCTCGCCGCCTTTTTCGCCGGCGCCGGCTCCGCCAGTGTCACCGTCAACGGCCTCGGCGAACGCGCCGGCAACGCCGCCCTCGAGGAGGTCGTCATGGCCCTCAAGGTCGCCGAGGGCATCGACTGCGGGTTGGACACCACCCGCTTCGCCACGCTCTCCGCCCTCGTCAGCCGAGCCTCCGGCCGCGCCCTGCCCGACCAGAAACCCATCGTCGGCCGCACCGCCTTCCTCCACGAATCCGGCATCCACTGCGCCGGCCTCCTCCGCGACCGCCGCACCTACGAACCCTTCGCCGCCTCCTCCGTCGGCCGCGCTTCGCCCCCTTTCGTCATCGGTGAAAAAACCGGTGCCTCCGCCCTCGCCTCCGCCCTCTCCAAACTCGGCATCCCAGCCGATCCCCACCGCCTGCTCCCTCTCGTGCGCCACGCCTGCCGCAGCCTCCGCCGGCCGCTCGATCCCGCCGAACTCACCGCGCTCACCCGCATCAGCCAAATGTAACCCCCGCCATGGCCTTCAAATCCTACCTCGTCACCCCCGCCGCCGACGGCGCCCTCGAACTCACCGCCCCCGAGCCCCTCGTGCTGTCCGGTCGCCACGGCCTCATCGCCCTCCACGTCCTCGCCGACCCCGACCGCGCCTCCCGCCCCTGGACGCTCCTGCCCGCCGATCTCATCCAGCTCACCAAAACCCCGCCGCGCGGCCCCTCTTGGATCGTCCTCGAACAAACCGAAGGCTCCGACCTGCGCCTCAGCCGTCTGGAAAAACTCACCGGCGTCTCGAACGACCAGACCGAAATCCTCCTCACCCTCGTCCCGCTCGCCGTGATCCGCCGCAGCCCGGTTCTCACCGCCCGCGAACTTGCCACCGGCCGCGCCTGGCGGGAAGAACTCGCCCTCGACAGCGGAGCCTTCTCCCGCGACGGCCATTGGCGTTGGTGCAACCGCCCCCTCAACATCGGCGCCACCGTCGTCGGAGGAAGCGGTCGTTAGCGCATTTCAAATAAAACCTTAGCCGTAATCGGCTGCGCGGAGGACGGACCTCCCGGTCCGTCATGATATTTTCCCGAGGACGTCCAAGCAGGTCGGACCGGGAGGTCCGGCCTCCTTTCTCCGGCCACCAGTCCCGATAAGGGCACAAAAAACCTCCCCGGCCGAGGGAGGTTTTTAGAAAAACTGGTGGTGGAAGCCGGAGTCGAACCAGCGAACGCGTGAGCGGGAGGATTTACAGTCCCCATCCTTTGGCCACTTGGATATTCCACCAAAACAGAAGGGACAAAAAGGCGTTTCCCCAAGGTTAGTTCAAGTCCCAATTTGCGTAATTTCGGTTTCCCCCTCCGTCTTGCTTAACGCTTTGCAAACGACACTGTAAGGCCCAACCGCCGCCCATGACCGAGGAAGTCTCCGAAGCCGTCAGCACCAGTTACCTCTCCCATCTCCTCACGGTGGGCGGTTTTCTGCTGGCCGTCTTCGCCATCGCCCGCCTCGTGAGCGAAAAACGCCAGCCCAGCAACACCCTCGCCTGGCTGCTCGGCATCGTCCTGATCCCGTATGTCGGCGTCCCTCTCTTCCTGCTGCTCGGCGGGCGCAAACTCCGCCGGCTCGCCGCGCTCAAAAGCCGCGTCGCCCCCCATCTGCCCGGCGTGCGCTCCGTCTCGCCCGACACCGCCGCCCTTCCCACCGTCCACGCCGTCTCCGGCACCGGCGGCAGCCCCCCCTCCGGCGGCAACTCCGTGCGTCTCGTCACCACGGGCGAACAGGCCTTCGCCGAACTGGAGGCGGGCATCCGCAACGCCCGCCACTCGATCCACATCACCACGTTCATCCTGAGCCGCGACGACACCGGCCGGCGCATCGTGAAACTCCTCGCCCAGCGCGCCCGCGAGGGCGTCAAGGTCCGCCTGCTCCTCGACGCGGTCGGCTGCCTCGTCTCCAGCCGCCGCTTCGTGAACCCCATCCGCAAGGCGGGCGGCGAGGTCGTCCGGTTCATGCCGGTGATCCCGCTGTCCAGCCGCGGCTCCGCCAATCTCCGCAACCACCGCAAAATCGCCATCTTCGACCAGCACACCGCGATCATCGGCGGCCACAACCTCGCCCGCGAATACATGGGCCTTCAGTTTTTGAAAAAACGCTGGGCCGATTTCGGCGCGGTCGTCGGCGGGCCCGGCGCCGCCCTGCTCAACGAGGTTTTCCTCGCCGACTGGTCCTTCGCCAGCGGCCAGTCGCTCGACGTCCTCCACGGCGAGCGCGATCCGGCGGCGGTGCGCGCCGTGGGCGACGCCGAGCTGCAGATCATCCCCAGCGGCCCCGATGTAAACGGCGATCCGCTCTACGAGGGCATCGTCTCGATGATCCAGGAGGCCGAGCAGAGCATCTGGATCGTCACGCCCTACTTCATCCCCGACGAGGTGTTGTTGCGCTCTCTCATCGTCAAGGCCCGCGCCGGCAAGGACGTGACGCTCATCATTCCCGCCCGCTCCAACCACCCCGTCGCCGACTACGCCCGACGCCACTACGTGCGCCAGCTCACCCTGGCCGGCGCCCGCGTGCTTCACTACAACCGCGGCATGATGCACTCCAAGGCCATCATCGTGGACGACCGCATGGCCCTGCTCGGCTCGGCCAACTTCGACCTGCGCAGCCTTTTCGTTAACTTTGAAATCGGCGTGATGATCTACTCCGTGCCCGACGTGCTGGCCATGCGCCGGTGGGCCGGCGAACTCGTCCGCTCCTGCGTCGCCCCGAAGCCCGAGAAACCCCGCCGCTTCCGTCTCCTCGGCAACCTCGCCGAGGATCTCAGCCGCCTCCTCGCGCCGCTGCTGTAGGTGCCGATGTAGGCCCGACCGCTGGTCGGGCTTCCGATTCTCCACCCCTTCGCCCCCCGACCACCGGTCGGGGCTACATTCGCTCACTCATACCGCAGCGCCTCGATCGGATCGAGCTTCGCGGCCTGCATCGCCGGATAAACGCCGGCCAGCACGCCCGCCAGCACGCTGAAGACGAACCCCACCACGAAGGCCGACGGCGCGAGCAGCGGCGCGCTTCCCGGCGGCAACGCCGCCCCGAGCAGCCGGATCATGCCCACCGCCACGCCCACCCCGGCCCCGCCGCCGATCAGGCTCAGCGTCACCGCCTCCGCCAGAAACTGGCTGAAGATGTTGAACGGCGTCGCCCCGATCGCCTTGCGGATGCCGATCTCGCGCACGCGTTCGTTGATGGAGGCGAGCATCAGGTTCATGATGCCGATGCCGCTCACGAGCAGCGACACGCCGGCGATCGCGCTCCCGCCGATCACAAAACTCGCCTTCGTGCTGGCGTAGCTGGCCAGCGACTCCTCGTTCGTCTTCACCTGGAAATCAATGAGCCCGCGATGTTGCTGGGCGAGGACGTTCGCGGCGGCGTCCACCGTCTCGCGCAGGAGCCCGAGGTCCGCCGCCTTCATGTTCAGCCAGGAGAGCCGGTCGGAACGCTGCACCTTCGACGCCATCGTGGTGAGCGGCACGAAGGCGATGTCGTTTTTCCAATCCAGCGTGTTGTAGGTGCCGTAAAACCGCTCGTAATGGCGGAGCACCCCGATGACGCGAAAGGGAACCCCGTTCAACTCGATGAACTGGCCGACCGGATTTTCCCCCGGCTCGAAACAGTCCTTCCTCACCTCGCTGCCAATGATGATGACCGAGGCGTGGTCGTGCATGTCCAGGTCCGAAAACATGCGCCCCTCGGCGACCTCGTAGCGGTTGATATCGAAAATACCGTTGGTGACGCCCTGCACCCGTCCGTCATGACGGCGCCCGCGGTGCGAGAGACGGGACGCGCTGGAATCAATCTCGGGCGAAAGCACGCCGATCGAAGGCACGAGCTCGGTCAGCGCGCGGGCGTCGTCCATCGTGAACCCGCGGGAAACCGGCGCAAAGGGAGCCTGCCGGTCGGAAAGGCCCCGCGACATCCCGGCTATTTTTTCAAGGCCGCCCTGCTCCTGCAGGGAAACTTCCCAGGTGCTGAAAAACCCCTCCATGAACCCGGTGGTGACGACCATCGAGGCCACGCCGAGCATCACGCAGCTGATGGTGAGGAGAGAGCGGAGCTTGTGCCCCCATATCTCGCCAAGCCCGTTCACCACTCCGGAAAAGAGGCGTTTCATCCGGCGCCCTCCATGACGCGGCCGTCGAGCACATGAATCTGTCGGCCGAAGTGGGCGGCGATCTCGGGCGAATGCGTGACGACGACGATGGTGCGTCCGAGCCGGTTGAGTTCCTTGAACAAATCAAGAATGGCCGCCGCCGTCTTGGTATCGAGGTTCCCGGTCGGTTCGTCGGCGAGCAGAATGCGGGGCTCGTTGACGAGCGCGCGGGCGATGGCGACGCGCTGGCGCTGTCCGCCGGAAAGCTCGCCGGGCTTGTGGTGGGCGCGGTTGCTCATGCCGACGAGTTCGAGGGCGCGATCCACGCGGGCCTCGGCGTCGGGCGGCGTCTCTCCCAGGTAGGTGAGCGGCAGCGCGACGTTGGCGCGGACGGAAAGACGCGGGAGCAAATTGAACGCCTGAAAAACGAATCCGATCTTCTCGGCGCGAATGCGCGCGCGCTGGCGTTCGGTGAGCACGGCCACGGGCCGGCCCTCGAAGATCACCTCGCCGGAGGTCGGCGAATCGAGAAACCCGAGCAGGTGCATCAGTGTGGACTTGCCCGAACCTGACGGCCCAAGGATGGCCACGGCCTCGCCCTCGCGGAGCGTAAACGAGGCGTCCACCAGCGCATCCACCACCGTGTCTCCCATCGGGTAGCGCTTGCCGACGCGCTCAAGACGCAGGACCTCGCGGGCGATGGCGGCGGTGGCGGACACGGTGGCGGTTACTTGTCCTGGCTGAACTTGACCGCGGGCGGACGCTGAATGGAAACCTCCGTGCCAGCCGCGAGACCGGACTTGATCTCGACGTGGCGGCTGTCGCGCACGCCAAGTTCCACCTTGGTCTTGACCGGCTCGACCTTGGGCTTGGCCGAACGAACGAAGACAAACCAGTCGCCGGTCTCGTAGTCGTTGAAGACGGCGGTGTGCTCGACGGAAAGCGCCTGCGCGGCGGCGGCGGTCTCGATGCTGACCCGCGCGGTCATGCCCGGACGCACGCGGGGATTGGATTTTTCGATGCTTATCTGGATGGGAAAATCCCGCGTCCCGCCACCACCACCGGCTCGTCCGCCCATCGAGGTAGAATCGCCGCCGGCGGATTTGCCCGCGGCGGGAGCGATGAAGGTGATGCGCCCGGAGGCCTTCGCCTCGGGCACGGATTCGAAGGTGATATCAACCGGCATGCCGAGCGTGAGGGCGGCAACGTCGATCTCGTTGATCGTCGCCTCAACGCGAAGATGCGTGAGATCGGCGAGCTCGAGCAGCGTGTTGCCTTCGCGGCCGGCGTCGGCGCCGGTGACGATCATGCCGGGGCGGGCGGCGAGGCTGAGGACGCGGCCGGCGTAGGGCGCGACGATGACGCTCTTGGAAAGAGAATTTTCCAGGAGCCGCACGCGGGCCTCCTGCGAGGCGGTGTCGTTCTGCGCGAGGTGGTAGTCGATCTCGGCCTCCTTGCGGCTCTTCTCGGAGACAAGGGCCTTGTCGGCCAAAGACTGGAGTCGCTTGAACTCCAACTCGGAGCGCTCCGTGCGCAGACGGGCGGCGGCGATACCGAGTCGGGCCTCGTCGAGCTGCACCTGAAGCGTGCTCTGGTCGAGCTCGATGAGAGGCAGCCCGGCGGCGACCTCGTCGCCGGCCTGCACCAGCACCTTGGCGATGCGTCCGCTCACCTCGGAACGGATCTCGGTGGAAAGGATCGGAGTGATGGTGCCGTTGACGACAACGGCCTGGTGAATATCCCTCCGCTCCGGTTTCACATAGGTGTAGGTCACCTTGGTCTCGCCGGCGGAGGTGCGAACACGGACCACCCAGCCGATGCAAAAGACGAGCAGGCCGACAACCGCGACAATCCAAAGGAGGCGTTTCATTGGGAGGCGCCCACGGAAACCGGATTGCCAATCGGAGGCAAGGCCTGCCGGTTTGAATAAAATGTAGACGCGGCATCCTGCCGCGTTTCGTAAGGGCAATGACGCGACGTCTCGCCGCGTCTGCTTTTTCAACCCTGCAGCAGCTTGTAGTTGACCGCGTCGGTCAGCGCCTCCCACGAGGCGTCGATCACGTTGTCGCTCACACCGACCGTGCCCCAGACCTCGCGTCCGTCGCCGGACTCGACGAAGACGCGCGTGCGGGCGTTGGCCCCGGCGCGACTGTCGAGGATGCGGACCTTGTAGTCGCGCAGCTCGAGTTCCTTGAGTTGCGGATAAACGGATTCGAGCGCGAGGCGCAGCGCCTTGTCGAGCGCGCCCACCGGCCCCGTGCATTCCGCGACGGTGTGCAACGATTGGCCGTTGATCTTCAGTTTCACCGTCGCCTCGGAAACCGACTCGGTGCCGCGACGCTCCACGCTCACGCGGTAGCCCTCGACCTCGAAAAAGGTCTTCGCCTGGCCGAGCGCGCGGGCCATGAGAAGCTTCAGCGAAGCGTCGGCCGCCTCAAACTCGTAGCCGCGGAATTCGAGTTCCTTCAGCTCGTCGATGAGGGTCTTCATCGCCGGATCTTTTTCGTCGAGCGCGAAGCCCAGTTCCTTCGCCTTCATGGCGATGCTGGAGCGGCCGGCCATGTCGGACACGAGCACGCGGGTGCGGTTGCCCACGAGCGACGGATCGATGTGCTCGTAGGAGGACTTCACCTTTTGCGCGGCGTTCGCGTGCAGGCCGCCCTTGTGGGCGAAGGCCGACGCGCCGATGTAGGGCGCCTTGGTGTCGGGCTTCAGGTTGGCGAGCTCGTCGAAGTAGAGGGAGAGATCGCGGAGCTGGCCGAGGTTCTGCGCACAGCGCGCGGTGCGGCCCATCTTGAGGAAGAGGCTCGGCAGGATGGTGAAGAGATTGGCGTTGCCGGTGCGTTCGCCATAGCCGTTCGCCGTGCCCTGCACGAGCGTCGCGCCCGCGCCAATGCCGGCGAGCGAGAGGGCCACGCCGAGGCCGCTGTCGTTGTGGCAATGCACCCCAACCTTGTCGGCGCCGAACTCGGAGACGACCCGGCCGACGATGGTTTTGAAATCATCGACGAGCGTGCCACCGTTGGTGTCGCAGAGGGAAAGGTTGACCGCCCCGCCCTTGATCGCGGCGGCCAGCGTGCGAAGGGCGTAGTCGGGATCGGCGCGGTAACCATCGAAGAAATGCTCGGCGTCGTAGATCACTTCGCGGCCCTGCGAGGTGAGGTAGCGGGCGGAGTCCTCGATCATCGCCAGATTCTCTTCCAACGTGGTGCGGATGATCTCGGTGACGTGGAGCGTCCAGGTTTTGCCCACGATGGTCATGACGGGCATGCCGCTGTCGAGGAGGGTCTTGAGCTGGGCGTCCTCGGAAGCCTTCACGCCCGCGCGGCGGGTGGAGCCGAACGCGGCGAGCTTGGCGTGCTTGAGCTTCAGTTTGCGCGCCTCCTGGAAATACGTGATGTCGCGCGGGTTGGAGCCGGGAAAGCCGCCCTCGATGTAATCCACGCCGAACTGGTCCAGCTTCTCGGTAATCAGAAGTTTGTCGGTGACCGAAAAGCTGATGCCTTCGCCCTGCGTGCCATCGCGCAGGGTGGTGTCGTAGATTTTGACCGCGTTGCTCATGGAGAGGTCAGGTTTGCGCGTCCGGCGCCCGCTGGCAAGCGGCGGTTTAGGGCCGGCAAGGATGACTAAAAGACGGCCTGATACCCCTGAAAGGCCTTCTTAAATGTGACCGCCTCCGGGGAGCTGAACAGAGGTTTCCCATCGTGTTCTCGCTTCCCTGCGTTCAGCTTTCCCGCCATGGACGTCCTCCTTTTGTCCCGCCTGCAATTCGCCTTCACGATCACGTTCCACTACCTTTACCCGCCGCTCAGCATCGGGCTCGGGCTGCTTCTCGTGATCGTCGAGGGACTCTGGTTGAAGACGCGCAACCCCGTCTATCATCAGATGGCGCATTTCTGGACCAAGGTCTTCGCGCTCACCTTCGCCATCGGCGTGGCCACCGGACTTGTGATGGAGTTCGAGTTTGGCACCAACTGGGCAACCTACTCCCGCTACGTCGGCGACGTCTTCGGCAGCGCGCTCGCCGCCGAGGGCATCTTTGCCTTTTTTCTCGAATCCGGCTTTCTCGCCATCCTGCTCTTCGGCTGGAACAAGGTCGGTCCGAAACTCCACTTCTTCGCCACCTGCATGGTCGCGCTGGGCGCCCACTTCAGCGCGGTCTGGATCGTGGTGGCCAACTCCTGGATGCAGACCCCCGCCGGCTACCACATCGTCGGCGAAGGCCTGAAGGCCCGCGCGGAAATCACCGATTTCTGGGCGATGGTCTTCAACCCTTCGTCGATGGACCGCCTCGCCCACACGCTCTCCGGATGCTGGCAAGCCGGCGCCTGGCTCATGGTCAGCGTGGGCGCCTACTACCTGCTCCGCCGCAAGCACCGCGAATTCGCCCTGCGCTCGGTAAAAATCGGCCTGATCGTCGCCATGGCGGCCGGGTTGTTCACCGTCTTCTCCGGCCATCGCAGCGCCCAGGGCGTGGCCGTCAACCAGCCCGCCAAGCTCGCCGCCTTCGAGGGCCACTGGAACACCGGACCCGAGGCTCCGTTGTTTCTCATGGGCTGGGTGGACACGAAAACCGAGACGACGCGCGGCGTGAGCCTGCCCGGCATGCTGAGCTGGCTCGCCCATGGCGACACCCAGGCTCCCGTGACCGGCCTGCGCGAAATTCCGGCCAACGAACGCCCGCCGGTGAATTTCTCCTTCCAGCTCTTTCATATCATGATCGCGGTCGGCAGCGCCCTCCTCGGCCTCGCCGCGTGGGGCCTCTGGGCGTGGCGGCGTGGTAGTCTCGACGACTCCCGCCTGCTGCTCTGGCTGCTGACTCTGGGAGTCCTCGGACCGCAGATCGCCAACCAAGCCGGCTGGTGGGCCGCCGAGGTCGGCCGCCAGCCCTGGATCGTCTACAAGCTCCTGCGCACCTCGGACGCGTTGTCCAAGGTTGTCACCGCGAACCAGGTCGCCGCCTCCATGGCGATGTTCATGGCCGTGTATGCGCTGCTCTTCGCCGTGTTCATCTTCCTGTTGAATTCAAAAATCCAGCACGGTCCCGACGACGAGGACCTCGTCGATCCCTATGAAAAACTCTCGCAAGGCTTCAAAGACACCAAGGGAGGCGCGGCATGAGCTACGGCAACCTTGATCTCAACACCGTCTGGTTCGTCATCGTCGGCGTGCTTTTCACGGGCTACGTGATCCTCGACGGCTTCGACCTCGGCGTCGGCGTGCTGCATCTTTTCGCCGTCCATGAAGACAACGACCGCCGCATCCTGCTCAACGCCATCGGACCCGTGTGGGACGGCAACGAGGTCTGGCTGGTCACCGGCGGCGGCGCGCTCTTCGCGGCTTTCCCGGACGTTTACGCCACCGTCTTCTCGGGCTTCTACCTGGCGTTCATGGCGCTGCTCTGCGCGCTTATCTTCAGGGCTGTCGCCATCGAGTTCCGCAGCAAGCATCCGTCGAAACTCTGGCGGCGATTCTGGGATTATAGCTTCGCGGGCGGCAGTCTGTTTTCCTCGCTGCTGATCGGCGTCGCCATGGGCAACCTCGCCTGGGGCGTTCCGGTGGGAGCCGACGGCGAGTTCGCCGGCAGCTTTCTCGGCCTGCTGCATCCGTATGCGCTGCTGATGGGTGTCACCACGGTAGCGCTCTTTGCGATGCACGGTTCCATCTACCTTGTCATGAAAACCGAGGGCGGGGTCCAGGCGCGGATCGAGCGCTGGGTGAACCCGCTCATCATCGCCTTCATCCTGTGCTACACGCTGACCACGCTCGCGACCCTGCTCTACGTCCCGCATATCACGGAGGCGTTTCGCAGCCAGCCCTGGCTCTTCGCGTTGGTGGTGCCGCTGGTGCTGGCCATCGCCAACATCCCCCGCGAGATCAACCGCAAGAAGCCCTTTTTTGCCTTCCTCTCCTCCTGTTTCTCGATGGTCGGGCTCATGTCCGTCTTCGGCCTGGGCATGTATCCCAACCTCGTTTACAGCCTGCCCGCCCCTGAAAACAGCCTGACGGCCTTCAACGCCGCCTCGTCCCAAAAGACCCTCGCCGTGATGCTCACCATCGCGCTGATCGGCGTGCCCGTCGTCCTGGCCTACACCGCGAGCATCTACTACATTTTCCGCGGCAAGGTGAAGCTGCACAAGTCCAGCTACTGAGTCCCTCGCCGTCCGCTGCAGGATTTTTCCTGACTCGGCGGAGGCATCAATCCCGGTTCATCAGGTTTTCCGTCACCGATTCGCAGAGTCCCACAAAGGTCTCCTCGGCCAGCGGCAGCTTGCGGCCCTTGAGGTAGGCCACGCCCCACGACCGGCGGAGTTTGCGCGCACCCAGCGGAAAGGACACCAGCGATTTTTCCGCGAGTTCCTTGCGGGCGATCCAGGGAGCGATGATGCCCGCCCCGAGACCGATTTTCACCAGCTCCTTGATCGCCTCCATGCTGCCGAGCTCGATGAAATTGGTCAGCGTGATTTTGTCTCGCTGGAAATAATCGATGATCATGCGGAAGGTGTAACTGCCCTTGTTATAAAGGATGAGGGTCTCGTCCGCGATCTCGTCACGGGGAACTTTCCCCTTTTGCGCCCAAGGGTGCATGGGGGCGACGAGCAGCCGCAGCTCGTCATCAAAGAGCGGACGGAAGGTCGCCTCGTCCGCTTTCTCCGGCTTCAGCATGAGCGCCAGGTCGATCTTGTTGCTGCGAAGCAGCTCGACCATCTCGGGACCGTCGCCCGGCTCGATGCGGATGACGCACTGGGGAAAGCTCTGCTTGAATTCGCGCAGCACGGTGGGCAGCAGATACTGGCAGGCCGTCGGGCTCGCGCCCACGCGCAGACGGGTTTGCCCCCAGTTTTGCAGCTCTCCGAGGGCCGTGCGCGCGTCCTGCATGTCGCGCAGGATGCGTTCGGCGTGCTGGAGCAACTGCTCGCCCGCCTGCGTGAGGTGGACGGTTTTGCCCACGCGGTCAAAAAGAGGCACGCCGATGTCCCTCTCCAGTGCCTTGATCGCATGGCTCACCGCCGACTGGGTGAGAAACATCTCCTTCGCCGTCTGCGTGAAACTCTTCTTGCGCGCGAGGGTTGCGAAAGCGAGGAGCTGACGACTGTCGAGCGTGGTTATCATGAATGAGGATTCCTCATCATTATCATTAAATGTTTGAAAAGCATTTCTTGAGCCATTTGCGACCGATGGCATGTCGGCGGCTGAAGGCCAAGTCACAAACACATGCCTTCGCCGACTTCCAAACCTCCCGCCTCCGCCTCGCCCACGAGGCCGCTGCGCATCGGTTTCATCGCGCTGGACGACTCCGCCCCGATCATCGTCGCGCATGAGCAGGGCTACTTCCGCCAGCAGGGCCTGCGCGTCGAGCTCAGCCGCGAGGTCGGCTGGGCCACGATCCGCGACAAACTGGTCTACCGCGAAATCGACGCCACCCACGCCCTCGGCTCGATGGTGATCAGCACTACCCTCGGCCTCAACTCCCTGCCCTGCGACTGCCTGACCGCCTGCGTGCTCAACATCAACGGCAACTGCATCACCCTCTCCGAGGATCTGTGGAAACGCGGCGTGCGCGACGCGAAGACCATGCGCGACGAGATCATCCGTTCCCGTCACGAGCGCACCTACGTCTTCGGGGTCGTTTACGAACATTCCCCTCATCACATCCATCTTTGCGACTGGTTGCGCGGCGTGGGCGTCGACCCCATCCGCGATGTGCGCGTCGTCGTCGTTCCGCCGCCGCAACTTTTCCGCAACCTCGCCGCCGGCACCATCGACGGCTACTGCGTGAGCGATCCGTGGAACTCCCTCGCCGTCCGCGAGCAGGTCGGCTGGTGCGTGGCCACCGGCGCGGAACTGTCCCCCGACCATCCCGACAAGGTGTTCATGGTGCGCTCCGATTTCGCCGAGCAGCGCCACGAGGAACACCTCGCCATGATCGCCGCCCTCACCAAGGCCGCGAAGCTCTGCGACGATCCCGTGTTCCGCCCCGAACTCGTCCGCCTGCTCTCCCGCCGCGAATACCTCAACGTCCCCGCGCGCGTCATCCAGTCCAGCCTTGTCGGCCCGTTCGACTACGGCCACGGACGCACGGGACCGGCCGACGAATTCATCTCCTTTCATCGCAACGGCGCCAACAACCCAACCCCCGCCAAGGCGGCCTGGCTGATCAACGGCTTCAACCGCCACCGCTTCCTCCCCGAGGGACGGATCGTTCCGACCGACCTCGGCGCCCGCGCCTTCCGTTCCGACATTTTCCTGCAAACCGCTAAATCCACCTCCCGCCAACATGACAACGCACTCGTCCACGCCTGACATCCAGTCGCCCACCTCCCGCGGTCTTGATCGCCGCGCGTTTTTCTCCACCACCGCCAAGGGCCTCGGCGCCGCCGCGCTCCTCGCCAGCCTCCCCAAGGGCTGGTCCGCGCCCGACACCGGCTCGTCCGAAGCCCCCGAGTCCCCCGACATCAACTTCGGCATGATCGCGCTCACCGATTGCTCGCCCATCGTGATCGCCCATGAAAAAGGCTTCTTCAAAAAATACGGCATCAACTCGAAGGTGACCAAGGGCGCCAACTGGGCCGCCATCCGCGACAACCTTTCCACCGGCTCCATCCAGGCCACCCACATGCTCCTCGGCATGCCCCTCGCCTCGACCATGGGCCTCGCCGGCTCGCCCAAGAAGGCCATGGTCATTCCCTGGATTCTCAACCGCAACGGCCAGGCCATCACCCTGAAGACCGAGTGGAAGGGCAAGGTCGGCGCCGACCCGAAGGCCCTCAAGCCCTTCGTCGACCAGGCCAACAGCCTCGGCGAACCCCTCACCTTCGCCATGACGTTCCCCCCCGGCACGCACGCCATGTGGATGCGCTACTACCTGGGCGCCGGCGGCATCAACCCCGACAAGGACGTCTCCCTCATCACCATCCCGCCGCCCCAGATGGTCTCCAACATGAAGATCGGCAAGATGGACGGCTACTGCGTCGGCGAGCCTTGGAACGCCCGCGCCATCGCCGACGGCATCGGCTACACCGCCGTCACCTCCCAGGACATCTGGAAGGACCACCCCGAGAAGGTCTGCGCCTTCACCGAGGAGTTCGCCAACAAGAACCCCAAGACCGTCAAGGCCGTCCTCAAGGCCCTCCACGAGGCCAGCGTCTGGCTCGACGTCATGTCCAACCGCGCCGAGCAGTGCGAGATCGTCTCCAAGGCCACCTACATCAACTGCGACAAAAAGATCATCCTCGGGCGCCTCCTCGGCGAACTCGACTACGGCGACGGCCGCAAGGGCACCGACCCGTTCCCCATGCATTTCAGCAAACGCGGCTGCAACATGCCCCAGCCGAAGTATGCCACGTGGTTCCTTTCCCAATACCGCCGCTGGGGCCTCGTCTCCGGCACGCCGGACTACGCCGGCATCAGCAAACGCGTCATGCGCGCCGACATCTACACCGAGGCCATGAAGGAAATCGGCGTCACCGCCCCGGCCATCGACATGACGCCCGAGACCCTGTTCGACGGCGTCACCTTCGATCCCGCCAACCCCGAGGCCTACGCCAAGAGCTTCGCGGTTAAAAACATCAAGGGCTAAACTCTCGTTTGATCATGAGCAAGGCGCCTGCATCACGCCGCCACCTCCGCGAAGCCTGCCTCGCCGCCATCGTCTGGCGGCGGGCGGCCCTCCTCGGAGTCCCCGTCGGCGTGATGCAGGCCACCCTCAATCAGGGTGACCACTGGATGGCAGGCGTCTTCACCGCCGCCGTCGTTGCCAAGTCCATCCTCTCTCCCTGCCTCTCCTTCTCCATCGCGTATGTCTCGGCCGTGCTGACCCACGCGGAAAATCTCCAACGGAAACCCTCCCTCCTCCCTTTATGAAATCATTTAAATTAGACGGGCTCGTCCTGCCGCTGTTCGGCATCCTGCTCGTCCTGACTCTCTGGCACACCATGGCCGGAAAAAAGATCTATGTGCTCAAGGAGAGTATCGAGGTCCTTCATACAAGCGTGATTGAGGCCGTCCCGGCAGGAGAAGCCGGCTGGAACACCCTCAAGCCGCTTTTGAACAAACCGCCGGTGGAAGCAACCAAGCTCACCGCCGCCATCAAGAGCCTCCCCAATGGTCCTGAAATTTGGACGGCTCTTGAACAGAACCTCGAGGAAAGGCGCGTCGGCCTCATCTCCTCCCTGCCCAACGTCATCGAAACCTGGCAGGCCAGCAAACTCTACATCGTGGAGCCTTTCGCCAAACGCGGCGAGATGGACCAGGGCATTCTCCGCTTCAGCTGGTATTCCCTCATCCTCGTCGCCGAGGGTTATGCGCTCGCGCTCCTGATCGGCACGCCCATCGGCTTCTTCCTCGGCCTCTCGTCGATGTTCACCAAGACCTTTGATCCGCTCATCCAGATCCTTCGTCCGGTCTCGCCCCTCGCCTGGCTCCCCCTCGGCCTCGTGCTCTTCCTCAGCGCGGGCAAGGAGGCCGGCACCTACGGCGCCCTCTTCACCATCGCGATCTGCTCCATGTGGCCGACCGTGCTCAACACCGCCGTCGGCGTCCGCGCCGTCCCCCAGGACTACCTCAACGTCGGCAAGGTCCTGAAGCTCTCCCGCTGGAAGACACTCACCAAGATCCTCATTCCCTCCACCCTGCCCTACATGTTCACGGGCTTCCGCCTCTCCCTTGGCATCGCCTGGCTCGTCATCGTCGCGGCCGAGATGCTCACCGGCCGCCCCGGCGTCGGCGGCTTCCTCTGGCAGGAATATAACGCGCTCATCTACGAGCACATCATTCTCTCGATCATCACCATCGGCCTCATCGGTTTCATCCTCGACCGTCTCATGTCCCTCGTCGAGGCCCGCTTCAAGGCGATCAGCTGACCCGCCATGGCCTTTCTCGAACTCAACAACGTCTCCAAGTCCTTCGGCGGACAACGCGTCCTCTCGGACATCAACCTGTCCATCCAGGAAGGGGAGTTCGTCGCCATCGTCGGCTACTCCGGCCAGGGCAAGACCACGCTCATCAACCTCGTCGCCGGCCTCATCAAGCCCGACCAGGGCGAGGTCTCCCTCGAAGGGAAACCCGTCACGGGTCCCGGCCCCGACCGCGGCCTCGTTTTCCAAAACTACTCCCTCCTGCCCTGGCTCACCGTCCAGGAAAACATCGCCCTCGCCGTCGACCAGGTTTTCCCCGGCTGGACCGCCGCGCAGCGCCTCGCGCACATCGACAAATACATCGCGATGGTGAAGCTCAGCCACGCCAAGGACCGCCTGCCCAAGCAGCTCTCCGGCGGCATGCGCCAGCGCGTCTCCGTCGCCCGCACCCTCGCCATCAATCCGCGCATCCTCCTCCTCGACGAACCGCTCGGCGCCCTCGACGCCCTCACCCGCGGCACCCTTCAGGACGAGATCGCCAACATCTGGCAGACCGAGCGCAAGACCGTCGTCCTCATCACCAACTCCGTCGACGAGGCTCTCCTCCTCGCCGACCGCATCATCCCGCTCACCATCGGGCCCGGCGCGACCCTCGGCGAATCCGTCCCCGTCACCCTCGCCCGCCCCCGCGACCGCAAGGGCGTCAACCACGACCCCGAGTTCAAGCGCCTCCGCGCCCTCGTGACCAACCAGCTCCTCGCGTTCAACGCCGGCCGCAAGGTCTCCCTCACCCAGAAGCTCATCCGCCCCGACATCCTCCCCGAGGATTTGGAAGCGCCCCGCGTCAGCCGCCCTCCCCGCCGCCCCGGCGAGGAAAAACACGAAGTCATCCTGACCTCCTGACCCGCCGCGCGCCTTCCCGTCATGAAAAAATTCCTCGATATCTCCCGGCTCGTAAAAACCTTCCCCACGCCCAAAGGCCCGCTCACCGTCGTGCGCGACTTCGACCTCGGCGTCAGGAAGGGCGAGTTCATCACCCTCATCGGCCACTCCGGCTGCGGCAAGTCCACCGTCCTCTCGATGGTCGCCGGCCTCACCGATCTCACTTCGGGCGGCATCATCCTCGCCAGCAAGGAAGTCACCGAGGCCGGTCCCGATCGCGGCGTCGTTTTCCAGGCCCCCTGCCTCCTCCCGTGGTATACCGCCTTCGAAAACGTGATGCTCGGCGTCGATCAGGTTTACTACACGGCCACCTCCCTGGAACGCCGCCAGATCGCCGAATACTACCTGACGATCGTCGGCCTCGGAGACTCGATGCACAAGCGCCCGTCCGAACTTTCCCAGGGCATGCGCCAGCGCTGCGGCATCGCCCGCGCCTTCGCCCTCTCGCCCAAGATGCTCCTCCTCGACGAGCCGTTCGGCATGCTCGACTCGCTCACCAAATACGAGCTGCAGGACGTCCTCCTCGATCTCTGGCAGCGCGACCAGAAGACCGCGCTCATGGTCACGCACGACGTGGACGAGGCCCTCTATCTTTCCGACCGCGTCGTCATGATGACCGACGGCCCCGAAGCCACCGTGGGCGACATCCTTGAGGTCAACTTCCCCCGCCCGCGCACGCGCAAGCAGCTCATGGAAGACCCCGAGTATTACCGCCTCCGCGAACACCTCATCGGCTTCCTTGAGGAACGCTCCCATCTCCGCCCGGGCAAGCCCGCCATGGCCGCCGCCCACTGACTATTTCCCGCCAGGTCCAGTCGCACACACCACCACACACCACCATGAATCGCACCATTCGCACCACCCTCGCGGCCCTCGCCACCACATGGGCCGCTGTCACTGCGTCCGCGCAGTTTTATCCGCCGCCTCCCCCCGCCTATCCCGGCTTCACCAACTTCAAGCTTCGCGCAAGCGATCCCTACATGTCCGCCTGGGACTTCGGCGTGAACATCCGCGGTCGTATGGAAGACAAGGACAACGCCGGCTTCACCTCGGCCGGCCAAAACCGTGACTTCGCCGCCGGCCGCCCCGCCGCCGGCAACGGCGACCGCTTCGACAACAACAACACCTACTTCCTCACCCGCGTGATGCCCCGCATCGGCTACACCGACAAATGGTATCAGGCCTTTGTCCAGGGCCGCTCCAGCAACTCGTTCGACGACGAGCGCGGCAACAACGGCACCACCCTCACCCCCGTCGGCGCCGTTCCCGGCATCAAGGCCGGCGATGGCGAGCAGGAAAACAACGAGGGCATGGATCTCTATCAGGGCTACGTCTTCGTCGGCAACCACAAGGAGTTCCCGCTCTCCGCCAAGATCGGCCGCCAGGAACTCGTCTACGGCGAACACCGCCAGATCGGCCATCTGCTCTGGAACAACAACGGCCGCAGCTTCGACGCCGCCAAGGCCCGCTACCAGTCCAAGTGGTTCGGAGCCGACGTCTTCACCGGAGGCGTCGTTTACAACGACAGCAACAACTTCGACAAATCCCACCTGAGCAACGACCACTTCTCCGGTCTCTACGTCAACTTCACGAAGATCCCCGGCGTGACCGACAAACAGCTCGTCGAAACCTACCTCTACAACCACAACGTCGATCGCGACAGCACCCAGGATGATTGGAACGGCGTCGCCGCCCCTTTCCGCCAGCCCTTCATCCAGGATCTCTACACCGCCGGCCTTCGCGTGAAATCCAAGCCCGGCGCCTACGGCCCGTGGGATTACAGCGCCGAGCTCATGTATCAGTTCGGCACAATCAACAACCGCACCGCCGCCGGCAACGCCATCGTCCCGGTGAACACGCCCGCCACCATCGCCGGCGCCACGGAACTCGAGCAGCAGGCCTACGCCGCCATCCTGCAGGCCGGCTACACTTGGACGGAAAGCCCCTACCAGCCCCGCCTCGCCCTTATCTACAGCTACGGCTCGGGTGACAAAAATGCCGCCGACGGCAAGTCCGGCACGTTCCAGAACCAATACGCCACCACCCACATGTTCTACGGCTACATGGATCTCAACAGCCTCCAGAACCTGAGCGACATCCGTCTCGCCTACACCATCAAGCCCACGAGCAAGATCACCTTGGCGCTCGAAGGCCACCTCCAGTATCTCGATTCCACCAGCGACTACTGGTATAATGTCGGCGGCGTCCCCCGCACCGGCGGCGCCGTGATCGGCAATCACAACGGCTACAACCGCAACAGCAGTTACAGCAACCAGCTCGGCCAGGAAATCGACTTCATCGTGAGCTACTCCCCCGTCCCCTACCTGAACTTCGAGGGGGGCGTCGCCCACTACTTCCGCGGCGACTACATCAAGGAAACCTGGTCCGCCCCGGCCTCCGGCGGCTCCAAGGACGCCAGCTACGCCTACCTCCAGGCCACGCTCAACCTCTGATCCGGCAAACAACCACCAGCCCCCGAACTCCGCGCGGCGTGATGCCCTTGCCGCATCACGCCGCTTTTTTTCAACCGCATGACCAAAGCCGCACTCACCGCCGCCATCCTCGACGCCAAGAAATCCCGCGGTCTCACGTGGGCCGCCCTCGCCGCCGCGTCCGGCCTGTCCGAAGTCTACACCACGTCCGCCTGCCTCGGTGAAAACGCCCTGCCCGCCGACGCCGCCTCCCGCGTCGCCACCGCCCTCGACCTCGGCCCCGACATCGCCGCCGCCCTCGCCGAGTTCGCCAACAAGGGCGAAGCCGCCTCCACCGTCACCAAGGAGCCGCTCCAATACCGCTTCCAGGAAATCCTCTACGTCTACGGCCCCACGATAAAAACCCTCATCGAGGAAAAATTCGGCGCCGGCATCATGAGCGCCATCGACTTCACCATGAGCATCGACCGCGTCGCCGACCCCAAGGGCGACCGCGTGAAGATCGAGATGTGCGGCAAATTCCTCGGCTACAAAACCTGGTAACCCTCCATGTCCGCCGCCCCCGCAATCCCCGCCCAGCCCGACTCGTCCGCCTTCTCTGCCGAGCAGAAGGAATACCTCCAGGGCTTCATGGCCGGCGTGGCCGCGTCCGGACAGTTCCCGTTCACCGGACACACCGCTTCCGGCCAGCTCACCGCCTCCACCGCCAACGCCGCCACCGGCAACCTCGCCGCCCCGCCCGCCGAGGACACCGTTTTTGGCACGCCCGTCTCCGACCTCTGCAAGGAGGAACGCTGGAAACACGACGAAGATCCCCTCGACGCATGGGAGCGCCTCATCGCCCACTCCGACGCCGACAAATTCCCCGACGCCGAAAACACCTACCGCTTCAAGACCCACGGCCTGTTCTACGTCGCACCCGCGCAGGACAGTTTCATGATCCGTCTGCGCGTCCCCGCCTGCCAGCTCAGCGCTCACCAGCTCCACGGACTCGCCGACCTCGCCTCCGATCTCGGCGGCGGCTACGCCGACCTCACCACCCGCGGCAACCTCCAGATCCGCGAGTTCAAGCCCCGCGACCTCGTCAAGGTCCTCACCCGCGTCCAGGATCTCGGCCTCACCTCGCGCGGCTCCGGTGCCGACAACATCCGCAACATCACCGCGTCGCCCAACAGCGGCTTCGACCCCGACGAGCTCCTCGACGTCCGTCCCTTCGCGCTCGGCGTCCATCACTACATTCTCAACCACCGCGACCTCTACGGACTCCCCCGCAAGTTCAACGTCGCCTTCGACAACGGCGGCAGCCTCACCGCCGCCGCCGACACCAACGACATCGGCTTTTTCGCCGTCCGCGTCACCGAAGCCTCCCTGAAGAACGTAGCCGCGAGCGCCAGCGAGCGGACGCCCGCCCCCGGCATCTACTTCCGCGTCCAACTCGGCGGCATCAGCGGCCACGGCGATTTCGCCCGCGACACCGGCCTGCTCATCAAGCCCTCCGAAGCCGTCGCCGTCACCGCCGCCATGATCCGCGTCTTCGCCGAGAACGGCGACCGCACCAACCGCAAAAAATCCCGCCTCAAATACGTCCTCGACGCCTGGGGCTTCGAAAAGTTCATCGCCGAAACCCAGAAGAAACTCGCCTTTCCCCTCGGCCGCCTCCCCCTCGCCGCCTGCGAACCGCGCCGCCCCGTCGTGAAGCACGGCTGGGTCGGTGTCTACAAACAGGCCCAGCGCGGTTTCAACTCCATCGGCATCGTCATCCCCGTCGGCCGCATGAAGGCCCGCCAGATGCACCAGCTCGCCGATCTCGCCGAACACTACGGCAAGGGCGAACTCCGCCTCACCGTCTGGCAGAACATCATCCTGCCCCATATCCCCAACGCCCTCACTTCCGCCGTCACCCGCCAGATCCAGACCATCGGCTTCAGCACAGAGGCCTCCAGCTCCACCGGTGGCATCATCGCCTGCACCGGTAGCAAGGGCTGCAAATACTCCTCCGCCGACACCAAGGGCCACGCGCTCCTCACGTCGAAACACCTCGCCTCCTGCGGACTGGCGCTCGAGCAGCCCGTCAATCTCCACTTCACCGGCTGCGCCCACTCCTGCGCCCAGCACTACTGCGGCGACCTCGGCTTCATCAGCACCAAGCTCCCCGACGGCGGCGAAGGCTACCACGTCGTCATCGGCGGCGGCATGGACCAGGAGCAGGGCATCGGAAAGGAAATCTTCCGCGGCGTCCGCGCCGCCGAAGTTCCCTCCCTCGTCGAAAAAATCCTCCGCACCTACGACGCGCGGCGTACCGGCGGCGAAACCTTCGTCCAGTGGACCCGCCGCCACTCCATCAAGGAACTTCAGGAGTTCCTTTCTTCATGAGCACCTTCCCCGTCATCCCCGAAACCGCCCCGTTCTCCCCCGAGCAACGCGCGTGGCTCAACGGCTTCCTCGCCGGCATCTTCTCCCGCGCCCCCGGCTCCGGTGTGGCGGCGAGCGCCAGCGAGTCGAAACCGCTCGTCCCCCTGACCATCCTCTTCGGCACGCAAACCGGCACCGCCGAGACCCTCTCAAAGCAGGCCGCCAAGGAAGCCGGCAAGCGAGGCTTCGCCGCCACCGTGCTCGACATGGCCGCCGTTACCGCCGGACAGCTCGCACAACACTCCAATCTCCTCGTCATCACCAGCACCTACGGCGACGGCGAACCGCCCGACAACGCCAAGGCCCTCCACTCCGCCCTCGCCGATCCCGGCGCTCCCGCGCTTGCCGGTCTCAAGTTCAGCGTCTGCGCCCTCGGCGACACCAACTACACCCTCTTCTGCCAGTGCGGAAAAGACTTCGACTCCCGCCTCGAAAAACTCGGCGCCCAGCGCATCACCCCGCGCGCCGACTGCGAACTCGACTACGAAACCTCCTTCACCGCCTGGCTCGACACCACCCTCTCCGCTCTCGGCTCCGCTGCCGTCGTAGGGCCTGACCTTGGTCAGGCCGCGCCCGCGCTTACCCCCGCCCTTCTCTCTTACGACAAGAAAAATCCCTTCCCCGCGCCAGTTCTCACCGTCCGCAATCTCAACGCCCCCGGCTCCGCCAAGGAAGTCAACCACGTCGAGTTCTCACTCGAAGGCTCCGGACTCGTCTACGAGGCCGGCGACGCCCTCGGCGTCATCCCGCAGAACTGCCCCGAGTTGGTCTCCGCGATCATCACCGCCCTCGGCTGCGACGGTGAGGAAGCCGTCCCCACCCCCGCCGGCGAACTCCCCCTGCGCACCGCCCTCCTCCAGCACTACGATCTCGGCAAGCCTCCGCGTGCCCTGCTCGCCTTCAGCAACGACCCCGAGGCCCACCACGTTCTCGACGTCCTCCTCAACACTGACGTCAAATTCCCTCCCGCCACCTTCGTCGCCGCGCTCAAAAAACTCCAGCCGCGCCTCTACTCGATCTCCTCCTCGCCCAAGGCCCATCCCGGCCAGGTCCACCTCACCGTCGGCGCCGTCCGCTACGACATCAACGGCCACGCCCGCAAAGGCGTGTGCTCCACCTATCTCGCCGAGCGCGCCCTCGCCCACGGCACCGCCGGCGTCTTTGTCCACAGCAACAAGGCCTTCCGCCCGCCCGCTTCCGGCGACACGCCCATGATCATGGTCGGACCCGGAACCGGCATCGCCCCCTTCCGAGCCTTCCTCGAAGACCGCGCCGCTTCCGGAGCCAAAGGCAAAAACTGGCTCTTCTTCGGCGACCAGAAAGCCGACACCGATTTTCTCTACCGCGAAGAGCTCACCGCCCTCCAGTCCTCCGGCATTCTCACCCGCCTCGACCTCGCCTTCTCCCGCGACCAGAAGGAAAAGATCTACGTCCAGAACCGCATGCTCGAGGCCGCCGACGAACTTTACGCCTGGCTCGAAGCCGGCGGCTGTTTCTACGTCTGCGGCGACGCCAGCCGCATGGCCAAGGACGTCGACGACGCCCTCCACAAGGTCGTCGAACTCGCCGGCAAAAAGTCCCCCGAGGAAGCCGCCGCCTACGTCCAGTCCCTCAAGACCGCCAAACGCTACCAGCGCGATGTCTATTAGAGCATTTCAAATAAAACTGTGGACTAAAAGGAGGTCGGACCTCCCGGTCCGACTACAGCGGACTCCCTCTAACGACCATCGGGACGGACCGGGAGGTCCGTCCTCCATAAAGCCCGTTAACCGGCTACAGATTTATTTAAACCGCTTTAACTGTAGGCCCGACCGCTGGTCGGGCTTTTCATCCTTAGCCCACCCATGACCGACCCGGTCCGCACGCTCATCGACGAACTCATCGAGTCGCAACGCCGCCTCGACACCCCCGTCGCCCGCTTCGCCGCCGCGCACGACTCCGGCTCGGTCGCTCAACTCTCGGCCCTCGAAACCCAGCTGATCCCGCTCACCGCCCCCGGCCCCGGCGAACAATACGCCTTTCAGGTCGATCTCGACTCCTGTTCCGGCTGCAAATCCTGCGTCGCCGGCTGCCACTCCCTCAACGGCCTCGACGAAAACGAAACCTGGCGCGACGTCGGCCTCGTCCTCGGTTCCGCCTCCGACGTAGGCCGCCCGCTTGCGGGCGCTCCGACACTCCTCCCCTTCCAGCAAACCGTCACCACCGCCTGCCACCACTGCGCCGACCCGGCCTGCCTCAACGGCTGCCCCGTCCTCGCCTACGAAAAAGACCCGGTCACCGGCATCGTCCGCCATCTCGACGACCAGTGCATCGGCTGCCAGTATTGCGTGCTCAAGTGCCCGTATGACGTCCCCAAGTTCAACGAGCGCCTCGGCATCGTGCGCAAGTGCGACATGTGCCACGACCGCCTGAGCGAAGGCGAAGCTCCCGCCTGCGTGCAGGCCTGTCCCACGCACGCCATCACCATCGTCAAAGTCTCCACGTTCACCTCCGAGACCCCCGCCTCTCACGCACAACTCGCCGCGCTCAGCTCCACGGATTCCGGCTACACCCAGCCCACCACCCGCTACGTCTCCAAAAATCCGTTACCCGCCAATCTCCACGCCGCCGACGCCCGCACGCTTCGCCCGCAGCACGCCCACCTCCCGCTCGTCGCCCTCCTCGTCGGCACGCAGGTCGGCCTCGGTGTCATGCTCGCCAGCATGCACCCCGGCATGCCCGCGTGGGTCGCCGGACTCGGCTGGGGCATCTTCTTCGTGGGCCTCGCCATCAGCGGCGCCCACCTCGGAAAACCGCTCCGCGCCTGGCGCGTCTTCCTGAACCTCCGTCGCTCCTGGCTAAGCCGCGAAGCCATCGTCCTCGGCAACGCCTTCGCCCCGCTCTCCGCCTACGTCGCGGCCCATCTTGGACTCATCCCCTCGCTCGATTTCCTCCCGAAGCCCCTCCCCGATTTCGTCAACCTCGCCCTCAGTTTCGCCGGTCCGGCCGGCATCGTCTTCGGGTTCCTCGGCGTGTTCTGCTCCGCGATGATCTACGTCGACACCCGCCGCCGCTTCTGGCGTCCGACCCAAAGCATCGGACGCATGGCCGGCAGCGTGCTCATCGGCGCGCTCGCCTTCATCAACCTCCCCCTCGCCGCCCTCGCGCTCGCCGCCAAACTAGCCCTGGAACTCACCACCTTGTCCGGCCAGAGCTCCTCCGCCCGCCTCCAACGCGGCCCGCTCAAGTCCCTCCTCGTCCTCCGTCTCGCCCTCGCCGCCCTCGCTTTGATTTCCGCCTTCCTTCTTCCTTCTTACCTCTTCCCTTTCTTCCTTCTCCTCGGCGAACTCGCCGAACGCGCCCTCTACTTCCGCGCCGTCGATTCCCCAAAAATGCCCGGCGTTCCCACCGCATGATCCCTCTCGTCGAAAATCTCCTCCACGCCCGCACCGGCCCGATGACCTCCGAGCTCGTGCGCCGGCCCGGCGATTTCGGTCTCGGTCAGGTGCCCGCGCGTCTCGCCCCCGTTTCAACCGCCCGCTCGGTCTGCGGCTTTTGCAGCACCGGCTGCTCCCTCCACATCCACCTCGATGCCGAGGGCCAGGCCATCAACCTCTCCCCCGATCCCGCCTACCCCGTCAACCTCGGCATGGCCTGCCCCAAGGGCTGGGAAGCCCTCACCCCTCTCGCCGCCTCCGACCGCGTCACCACCCCGCTCCTCCGCAACCCCGCCACTGGCAAACTCGAACCCGTCTCCTGGGAAACGGCACTCTCCACGTTCGTCTCCCGCTTCAAAGGCACGCAAGCCGCCCACGGCCCGCACAGCCTCGCGTTCCTCAGCACCGGCCAGATCGTGATGGAGGAGATGGCCCTCCTCGGCGCGCTCGCCAAGTTCGGCATGGGCATGCTCCACGTGGACTCCAACACGCGCCAGTGCATGGCCACCGCGCACACCGCCTACAAGCAGTCCTTCGGCTTCGACGCGCCTCCCTTCACCTACGCCGACTTCGAGGAAAGCGACGCCCTCATTTTCATCGGCGCCAACCCCTGCATCGCCCACCCCATCATGTGGCAGCGCGTGATGATGAACAAACGCTCCCCCGAGATCGTCGTCATCGACCCCCGCCGCACCGAGACCGCCGTCGCCTCCACGCTCCACGTCCCGCTGCGCCCCAAGAGCGACCTCACCCTCCTCTACGGCATCGCCCACCTTCTCATCCAGCGCGGCGCCGTGAAACGCGAGTTCATCCACGCCCACACCAACGGCTACCCCGAGTTCACCGCCTTCCTCGCCGCCTTCACCCCCGACCGCGTCGCCCGCGAGACCGGCCTGCCCGAGGAAACCTTGCACCGCCTCGTCGAAATCATCGCCACCAAAGAACGCGTCTCCTTCTGGTGGACGATGGGCGTCAACCAAGGCCACGAAGCGACCCGCACCGCGCAGGCCATCATCAACCTCGCGCTGATGACCGGCAACATCGGCCGCCCCGGCACCGGCGCCAACTCCATCACCGGCCAGTGCAACGCCATGGGCTCGCGCCTTTTTGGCAACGCCTCCTCCCTCCTCGGCGGCTACGACTTCGCCAACGACGCCCACCGCGCCCACGTCGCCAACATCCTCGGCATCGCCCCCGCCGCCATCCCCTCCGGAAAAAGCTGGGCCTACGACCAGATCATCGACGGCATCGACACCGGCGCGATCAAGGGCCTCTGGGTCATCGCCACCAACACCGCCCACTCCTGGATCAACCAGCAACGCTTCCCCGAGATCCGCAAGAAACTCGATTTCCTCGTCGTGCAGGACATGTATGCCACGACCGAGACCGCCCGCATGGCCGACCTCGTCCTCCCCGCCGCCGGCTGGGGCGAGAAGGAAGGCGTCCTCATCAACAGCGAACGCCGCCTCGGCGTCGTCCGCAAAGTCTCCCGCGCCCCCGGCCAGGCCCTGAGCGACTTCGCCATCTTCAAACTCGTCGCCGAAGCCTGGGGCTGCGGCGCGATGTTCCGCGAATGGACGAGCCCCGAGGCCGCCTTCCGCCTCCTCCAAAAACTCTCCCGCGGACAACCCTGCGACTTCTCCGGCATCCAAGGCTACGACCACATCCAGGACCAAGGCGGCATCCAGTGGCCCTACCCGGCGCGCGAAGCCGCGCCGGGAATGACCAATGACCAATGCCGAATGACGAATGATTCGCCTGACACCTCAAGCCAGCCAAGTGCCTCCGGCCATTCGTCATTGGACATTGGTCATTCGTCATTCGGCGCGGAACGCCCCTCGCAACAACGGAGACTTTTCGAAGACGGAAAGTTTTTCACCGCCGACCAGCGCGCCGTCTTCCTCTTCGACGAACCGCGCCCCATGCCCGAGCCGACCGACGCCGACTGGCCGTTCCTGCTAAACACCGGCCGCGGCTCCTCCGCCCAATGGCACACCGGCTCGCGCACCAACAAAAGCGACGTCCTCCGCAAACTCGCGCCCACCTCCCTTTACGTCGAGATCAACCCCGCCGACGCCACCCGTCTCTACATCGCGCACAACGACCGCGTCATCGTCCGCTCGCGACGCGGCGAAGCCGAGGCCTTTGCCGTCGTCACGCCCACCGTGCAACCCGGCCAGCTCTTCATGCCGATGCACTTCGACGCCGTGAACCGCCTCACCTTCCCGTCCTTCGATCCCCACTCCCGCCAGCCCAGCTACAAGGCTTGCGCCGTGCGCATCGAATGTCTGTCTGAACGTCACGATGGCTGATTGGGCTTTCCTCATCCTTCCGCTGTTTGTCGTCGCCGTTCTCTACGGTGCGGTCGGCCACGGCGGCGCTTCCGGCTACCTCGCCGTCATGGCGCTGGCCGGCATCGCGCCCGCCGTGATGAAGCCCACCGCGCTCACCCTCAACCTCGCCGTCTCGCTCATCGGCACCGTGCTTTTTTTCCGCGCCGGCCATTTCGCCTGGCGTCTTTTCTGGCCGTTCGCCGTCACCTCGATCCCCTTCGCGTTCCTTGGCGGACGCCTCGATCTGCCGACGCACGTCTTCAAACTCGTCCTCGCCCTCGCCCTCGGTTTCGCCGCCCTGCGCCTGCTCCTGCCCGCGCCCAAAGCCACCGACCTCCGCCCCGCCCCTTTCGTTTGGCTTCTGATTGCCGGCGCGATCATGGGACTCGCCTCCGGCCTCATCGGCGTCGGCGGAGGCATTTTCCTCACGCCACTGCTCCTGCTCGCGCGCTGGTCCGACACCAAGACCGCCGCCGCCGTCTCCGCCCCGTTCATCTTCGTCAATTCCGCCGCCGGCCTCGCCGGACACTCCGCCTCCCTGCACAACCTCCCCGCCGCGTGGCCCCTGCTCGCCCTGACCGTGGTCATCGGCGGTTTCATCGGCGCACGCTGGGGCAGCATCAACGCCCGCGCCGCCCAGCTCCGCCCCGCGCTGGCCATTGTCCTCGGCATCGCCTCCCTGAAGCTTGTGATCACCTGAAGCTCCGGCCCCGGGTCACCCGCGGCCGGTCTTCTTCGTCTTCGCCGCCGGTTGCGCCGTCTTGCCCGCTTTGGCATGCGCCTGAAAAACACTGAGCAGCGTGTTTTTCAGATAGGCCGTCCAGTCCGCATCCATCTGCAGCAAGGTGTCGTGCATCGGACAAGGCTCGCCCTTGCCGCACCAGTTCGGACCGAACGGACACATAATCCGGCTGTCCTGCCGTTCGAACTCCTCCACGATGTCGAGCAGCGAGATTTCCGCCGGCGGCTTCTTCAGCCAGTAGCCGCCGCCCGGTCCGCGCGTGCCGTCCACCAGCCCGAGCGACGAGACGATCGTCAGCACCTTGGCCACCACCGGCTGCGGCAGATCCCGCTTCGCCGCGATGTCGAGCGAGCTCAACTTGGTTTTCCCACCGTCGTAAACCTCCGCGAGAAGGCTCATGGCGGAGATCGCGGTCTGGGCGGTTTTGCCGAAACGAATCATGCGTGAGTGGCCCGAGCTTTGGGCTGTTCCGTCACAACGCAATCCGACGTTGCAGCCGTCTCCTCGCCATGCGGCTGGCGCAGGATGGGAAGCGCGATCTTGAGCGCCACCGTCAGGACGAGGAGTCCGAACGCCCAGATGCCCGCCATGATCTGCCACTCCACCAGGCTGGGAGAATATTCCACGATCTCGTGCAACGTGGACGGAATGAAGGCCGGCACGATCAGGCCCATGCCCTTCTCGATCCATATCCCCGCAAACGCCAGCGCGCACGCCACCGTCAGCCAGACAGGACGCGCCACCACACCCGGCCGCAGGAACATCAGCGCCGAGACGACGCCCATGCCCACCGCCGACCAGATCCACGGCACCAGCGCATGCGCGCCGTCCAATCCGAAAAACAGGTAGTGTCCCGAGGCCGTGTGGCTGCCGCCGGAATAGAGTTCGGTGAACAGCTCCGAGGCCACCATGAGCAGGTTGATGAGCAGCGTCACCCGCACGATGTTGACCAGCACCTGGACGGGCTTCGGCCCGATGGGCACTCCGCCGAGACGCCGGAGGACAAACAGCAGCACGACGATCAGCGCCGGTCCGGCTATGAAGGCCGTCACCAGAAAACGCGGCGCCAGCAACGCGGTGTTCCAGAGCGGACGCCCGCCCAGCCCGCTGTAGAGGAAGGCCGTCACCGTGTGGATCGAGATGGCCCAGAAAATCGAGAGATACACGAAGGGCAGATACCAGCGCGGACTGGGCTTTCGTCCGAGAAAGCGCATGTAGAGAAGATAGCCGCAGATGTGCAGGTTGAGCGCGAGGTAGCCGTTGAGCACGATCACGTCCCACGTGAGCATGGAAAACGGCCAGTTAAAGCGTCCGATGCCGGGGATAAGATGCCAGAAGCGTTCCGGACGCCCCATGTCCACGACGACGAAGCACAGGCTCATCACGATCGCCGCCACCGCCAGCAACTCGCCCACGATGGTGAGGTCGTGCATCTCATGGTCGTGATAAAGGTAGGCGGGAATCACCATCATCACCCCGCCCGCCGCCAGCCCCACCATGAACGTGAAGTTCGCGATGTAGAGCCCCCACGAAACGTGATCGCTCATCCCCGTGACGACGAGACCGTCGCGCACCTGCACCGCCCAGGCGTGCAGCCCGACCAGCGCCAGCGACGTCAGCAGGATCATCCACGCATAAAACCACGCGGAGCCGTCCGTGGCGTCGCGCACCGCCTTCCAGAGAAAGCGGGCGTAACTGGTCCCGTGACGGGCGAGGGCGGCGGAGGCGGTGTTACTCATCGAAGAAATAGAAAAAGCTGGGCTGCGTGCCGACGTCTTCCTTGAGCACGAACACGCGCTTGTTTTGCAGCACCCAGCGGATCTCGGACTCGGGATCGAGCAGGTTGCCAAACACCCGCGCGCCGGTCGGACACGCCTCGAGACAGGCGGGCAGCTTGCCCTGCCGCGAGCGGTGCAGGCAGAAGGTGCACTTCTCCATCACGCCCTGCGGACGCAGGCGGTTGGAAAGATAACCCTGGTCGGGATTGATCTCGGCGGCCGGCACCTGCGGCTTGGTCCAGTTGAAGCGCCGCGCATGATAGGGGCAGGCCGCCTCGCAGTAACGGCAGCCGATGCACCAGTTGTAATCCACCACCACGATGCCGTCCTTTTCCTTCCAGGTGGCCTCGACCGGGCAGACCGACACGCATGGCGGCTTGTCGCACTGCTGGCACTGCACCGGCATGTAAAACTTTTCCTTGTCGGGCACGGCGTGGTCGTAGTTGACCCGGCCCTTGGCGAGATCGAGCGAGCCCTTCTGCATTTCCAGCACGCGGATGTAGCTGTTGCCCGAGGGACGGTCATGGTTGTTTTCGATGTGGCAGGCCTTCGCGCAACGCCGGCAGCCCACGCAGACCGAAAGGTTGAGCGCGTAGCCAAATTTCACGCCCGGCTGCGGCCGGTAGTCGCCGATATGCACGTCCACGCCGGTCTCCTCCTTCGTCTCCGTCTGGAGGCGGGCGATCACCATCGCCATGTCCACCGGCGACATCTCCTTGTAGTGCTTCTGCAGATATTCGTCGATCGTGAGGTTGTCCGTCCACTCCGTCAGCGGGGCGATCGCCTGGGCGAAAGCCGCCGCGCCAAGCGTGGCCCCGAGCGCCTTGAGGGCCGTTCGGCGCGTCATGCCGCCCTCGTTGGCGGGTTCCGGATTCTGCGCGGGGGTTTCAATCATGGTGGGAAGCGTTCGGGGTTTCGGCGTGCGCCGCCTCGCGGGTGGCCTGCTGGCGCGCACCGCCGTCGCGCGGCGCGAAGACCGGCGTCCACTGCGGATAGGCCGGAGCGTGAGGATCGTGGCAGTCGGTGCAGGTGTTGCGCGTGCGGGCTCCCTTGGTCTTGTCCCAGTAGCCGTTCATGCCGCCGTGCGAACCGTGCAGGTAATCGCGCGTCTGGGGACCGTGGCACTGGGCGCAGAGCAGCTGCGCCTCGGAAAAGGCCGCCTTACGCCCGTCGGCCAGCCGCAGCGAACCGTAGTCGTCCGCATGATGGCAGCTCAGACAACTCTGACCGCCGTGGGCGTAAGCCAGACCCTGGTGAAAATCCTTCGGCACCACGCCCGCGATTCCGTTTTTCAGATTGGGCGTCCGCGTGGAGTGGCAGGTCATGCAGGCCACGCCGGCCGCGTTGCCATGGTAGTCCACCACGCCCGTCGCCACTTGGGGCCGGTAGCCCGGCGGCCGATTCGACGGCACCTCGGCTTTGCTCGCCGGCACCGCGATCCTCGCCACCACAGTCGAATGATCCGCGGCCGCCGGCCGTGCGCGCGTCAGCATCCACTGGCCGCCGGCGGCAGCCAGCGCGAGGACGGCAAACAAGGCGTAAATCGGGGTGCGACGCTTCATCTCCCCCGAAAAAGACACACCCCGACGCCTATATCAAGATAAAGATGTCTTTTATTCTTGTTAATGCCTTTTCGACACCCCAGCGTAGCTTCCATGGACGCCGCCACCTCCGAGCCGGGCCTGAGCTCGCTGATCATCACCCTCACCGCGCTGCCCGTGCTGCGTGATACCGCCCTCGTCGCGCTCGCCGCCCGCCCCGACCTCGAACTGGGCCTCCCCGGCGGCCGCTGGATTCCCGCTGTTCTCGTCTCACCCGCCCCCTACGACGTCTTTCGCGAACTCGAGGCCATCCCCGGCGTCGAGCTGGTCGAGGTCGTCTTCGTTGAACTTCCCGCCTCCGCCACCGCCGCCTGACCCCCTCCCCATCATGCAACGCCGCGACTTCCTCCGTGCCTCCGCCCTCGCCGCCGCCAGCCTTGTCATCGCCCGCCGGCTAGGCGCCGCGCCTGCTCCCGGCGAACCCGCTTACGCCGCAACCCCCGCTTCGTCCGTCACGGCCGACGGCGTGCGCTGGGACAAGGCCCCCTGCCGTTTTTGCGGCACCGGCTGCCATGTGCGAGTCGGCGTGAAAGACGGCCGCGTCGTCGCCATCCAGGGCGATCCCCTGGCCGAGGTGAACAAGGGCCTGCTCTGCATGAAGGGCTACCACGTCGGCGGCATCCTCTACGGCAAGGACCGCCTCACCGTCCCGCAACTCCGCCGCAACGGAAAGCTCGAGCCCATCACCTGGGAGGAGGCCATCGACACCATCGCCCAACGCGTGATGAAAAATCCCGCCGGCTTCGGCTTCTACGGCAGCGGCCAGTGGACCATCCCCGAGGGCTTCGCCGCGCAGAAGTTCATGAAAGCCGGCCTGGGCAACAACCACATCGAGCCCAACGCCCGCCTCTGCATGGCCTCCGCCGTCACCGGTTATCTGTCCGTCTATGGCGTGGACGAGCCCGCCGGTTGTTACGACGACCTCGATGCCGCCGACGTGGTCATCCTTTGGGGCAACAATCCCGCCGAGATGCACCCGGTGCTTTTCTCGCGCATCGTGGACCGCCGCACCCGCGGCGAAAAAGTCACCCTCATCGACATCGGCACGCGCCGCACCCGTTCCACCGCCCTCGCCGACCACCACCTCGAATTCCGCCCCCAGACCGATCTCGCCATCGCCAACGGCATCGCCCACCTCCTCCTCGCCAACGGCACCTGGAACCGCGAGTTCGTCGAGAAACACTGCAACTTCCGCCAGGACACCGTCCCCGTCTCGCTCAACGGCCGGCCGATGACGCTGGATGCCTACCGCGAGGCCTTGGCGCCATACACGCCCGCCTACGTCGCCAAGCTCTCCGGCGTGCCCGAGGAACAGATACGCATGCTCGGCGATCTCTTCGGACGCCGCGACCTGCGCATCGTCAGCCTCTGGTGCATGGGCATGAACCAGCACACGCGCGGCACCGCCATCAACCGCCTCGTCCACGGCATCCACCTGCTCTCCGGACACTGGGGCCGTCCCGGCGACGCCCCCACCTCGCTCACCGGCCAGCCCTCCGCCTGCGGCACCGCCCGCGAGGTCGGCACCACGTTCAACGGCCTGCCCGGCGGCCTCCTCATCGCCAACCCCGAGCACCGCGCCGAGTGCGAGGAACTCTGGCACGTCCCCGCCGGCCGCATCCAGGAAAAGCCCGGCTACCACGCCGTGCAGCTCTGGGAAAAATTCTGCACGCCCGCCGACAAGGGCGGCGACATCCACACGATCTTTGTGCAGGTCACGAACCCCGGCCAGACCCTCCCCGACCTCGCCCGCACGTTCAACGGCAAGGCCGGCCTCGCCGACAAGTTCCTCATCGTCTCCGACGTTTACCCGACCGCCACCACCGCCCTCGCCGACCTCGTGCTCCCCGCCGCGCTCTGGGTCGAGAAAAACGGCGTTTACGGCAACTCCGAGCGCCGCACCCAGCAATGGTTCAAGCAGGTCGAGCCCCCCGGCCAGGCCCGCCCCGACGCATGGATGACCATCGCCCTCGCCCGCCGCCTCTTCGAACTCGGCCACCCCGGCATGAAGGACAAGGACGGCAACTTCCTCTTCACCTTTCGCGATCCCGAGGGTCGCGAAGTGCCTTCCTGGGATTTCGCCCATTACTACGACCTCAACACCGACCGCGCGCTCTTCGACGAGTATCGCCGCTTCACCTTTCACAAGCACAAGCACGTCGCGCCCTACGACGAACTCGCCAAGGCCCGCGGCCTGCGCTGGCCCGTCGTCGAGCAGGCCGACGGCTCCTTCAAGGAGACCCGCTTCCGCTTCATGGAGTTCAGCGACCCGTTCGTGAAAAAAGGCGCCGGCATCCAGTTCTACCACTCCGTCACCAAGGACGACCGCGCCCTCATCTGGTTCAACCCCTACGAACCCGCCGCCGAGGAGCCCGACAGCGATTATCCGCTCTGGCTTTGCACCGGCCGCGTGATCGAGCACTGGCACTCCGGCTCCCTCACCATGCGCGTCCCCCAGTTGCGCGGCTCCATGCCCAACGCCTATGTCGAGATGAACCCCGACGACGCCTCCGCCCTCGGCCTCGTCAACGGCGACATGGCCGTCCTCGAAACCCGCCGCGGACGCCTTGAACTCCCCGTCTGGCTCAACGGCCGCAGCCTGCCTCCCCGCGGCTCGGTCTTCGTCCCCTTCTTCGACCAGAACTTCCTGATCAACCGCATCACGCTCGGCGCCGTCGATCCGCTCTCCAAACAGCCCGACTACAAAAAATGCGCCGTGCGCATCCTTCGTCGCACCGGCGCGCCCACGCCCGCATGAGCACGTCCGTCCCTCCCCGTCGGTCCCCCGCGCGCAAACTCGCGTTCGTCGTCGCCCTCGCCGTGTTCACCACGGGCGTCAGCGGCTACTTCATGGGACGCCTCCAGACGGACCGCTCCGTGGCGCTACGCGCATCTCAAATTTCAAATCTCAAATCTGAAATCTCCGTCGCGCCCTCCGGCGCGGCGGAGGCGCCGCGCTACGCCGACCTCCGCGACCGCACGCGTCAGATCAACCACAACTGGCATAGCAACGTCGCCACGCTGCCCGCGCCTCCCGTCTTCGTAGATGGCACACCTGCACCCTCCGCCGACGAACTGGCCGCCCTCCGCCTCCGCCGCGACTCCCGTCGCGCCTATGTCGGCGCGCCCCCCGTCGTCCCTCATCCCATCGATCAGCAGCAGTCTACCTCCTGCCTCGCCTGCCACGGCCAGCCCACCCGCATCGGCACGCTCTCCGTGCCCCAGATCAGTCACCCCCGCTACACCAACTGCATCCAGTGCCACGCCCCGAAACAAGGTCCCGGACCCGACCTCGCTACTCCGCCGCCCGCCCTGGCGACGCCAGTTCTCGCCAACACCTTCGACGGCCTGCCGCCTCCGGCCGGAGGCACCCGCGCCTACGCCGGCGCCCCGCCCACCCTGCCCCACACCACCGCCATGCGCCAAAATTGCGTGAGCTGCCACGGCCCCGGCGGCTCCAGCGCGATCAAGACCCCGCACCCGCAACGCCAAAACTGCGTCCAGTGTCACGCCCTCGACGCCACCCGCGAAACCCTTCCTCCGGCCATCCGCTAACGCCCGACTCTTTCCTCTTTCTCTTAATCGTTCTCTTTCTCCCCTCCGATTTCGACTCCACGCCCGCATCAATCCCCTGACGAACGAGAAAGAAGTTGAGCCCAATCCTCGCCATGTCCTCCGCCACCATCAGCCGCCGCACCTTTTTTACAAGTCTGATCCCGCCTTCCCTCCGTTCTCCGGTCTCCGTCCCTCCGTCCTCCGCGCCTCCTCCCATGCCCGCTCCTGCCGCCCCCGCGACTTCCTCCACCGAGCCGCTGCGCCTCCCTCCGCTCCAGCAAACCGTCCTCGATGTCGCCACCACCGACGCCCTCTTCCGCGACCTCGCGGCCTGCACCCTCATCCACGCCGTCATCCCCAAATACGCGCGCAACGCCCACACCGGCGCCGACTCGCTCACGCTCGAACAGGCCCGCACCCGCCTCGCCGCCGGACTCCTCCTCGGCGTGCAGGTCCGCTACGCCTACGACGGACACACCTGGTGCGACACCCTGCTCCGCCGCCCCGCCGGCCTCACCCTCGTGCGCATCCGCGAAGCCGACATTGAGGCCACCGTCCAACCCGCCGTCGCCTGAACCTTAACCATTTTCCAATTTTCCCATGGCCTCCTCCGTCTTTCTTCCCGACCAATGCGCCACCGTGCCGCTGGCCCCGCTCGCCACGCCGAGCATCGCCGGCATCACCAGCCGCACGCTCCTCAAGACCTCCGGAGGCAAATCCGTGCTCTTCGCCTTCGACGCCGGCCAGGAGCTCACCGAGCACACCAACCCCAATCACGCGCTCATCCAGGTTCTCACCGGCTCGCTCCACCTCACCCTGGACGGCCGCCCCGAGACCCTTCGACCCGGCTCGCTCCTGCACATGCCGCCCCAACTCCCCCACGCCGTCCGCGCCGAAGAGCCGTCCACCTTCCTGCTCACCCTTCTCACGCCATAACCTCCCCCGTTTTTCCTCCATGAACACCACCGCCCTCCATCCCGCCCTCGCCTCCATTCCCGCTGCCGAGCTGCTCGACGCCCGCGACATCCCCTGCCGCACCAAGCACCCGCTCATCCTTGAGCGCTCCAACGCGCTCGCCGTCGGCGCGAGCTTCGTCCTCGTCAACGGCCACGCCCCCGAGCCCCTGCGCTATCAGTTCGAGGCCCTCTTTCCCGGTTGCTTCGTCTGGGACTACCTCGTCAACGAAGACGATTTCGCCGCCGTGCGCATCACCCGGCGCGCCCCCAACCCCGCCGGCGCCCCCGCGCTCGCCTCCACCGCCCTGCCCGGCGGCTGCGGCAGCCACCACTAACCTGCCGGGCGGGCGCACGCATTCATCGTTTCCATGAAAGAAACCACGCGTGCGCCCGCCGCTTTCTCCGTGCCTTCCTGCACCGGCGCCGGCAGGCTTCATTCGTTCGCCCTCCATCCCTGATCGCCATCGGCGACTGAGACCATGTTTCGCATCGAGCACCTCTTCCTCTCCTCCGGCCACAACTACTTCGGCCACCACGGCCAGCCCGCCGGACAAAGCCCGACCACCGAGGTGGACTCCGTCGAGTGCGTCGCCGGACGCGGCCTGCGCGGCGACCGTTTCTTCGACTATAAGGAAGACTACAAAGGCCAGATCACCTTCTTCTCCGGCGAGGTTTACGACGAACTCTGCGCCGCGCTCTTTCCGGCCTCCGCCTTCCGGCCTCCGCCTTCCGAGACCCGCCGCAACGTCATCACCCGAGGCATCGATCTCAACACGCTCATCGGAAAAACCTTCGAACTCCAAGGCGTGCGCTTCGAAGGCGTGAGCGAATGTTCGCCCTGCTACTGGATGGACCAGGCCTTCGCCCCCGGCGCGAACGACTTCCTCAAGGGCCGCGGCGGCCTCCGTGCCAAAATCCTCACCGACGGCTGGCTACACAAGGTTACGAGGCAGGCTTAAACCATCTCACAAAAGGTAACGAAGAGAACGAAGTTAAATTCAGGCTCTTCGTTTCCTTCGTTATCTTTTGTGCAATTCTGATCCGACTTCATAAAAATCTGCGCTCATCTGCGTAATCCGCGGTTAACAATTCCGATCTCATGCCTTCCTTCCTCTTCAGTGGTGCGATCATCGCCGGCGGCCGTTCCTCCCGCATGGGCCGCGACAAGGCGTTTATCCCCGTCGACGGGCAACCCCTCGTCTCCCGCCAGGCCGCCCTCCTCCGCAGTCTCGGCACCGACGACCTCATCATCTCCGGACGCCCCGGTACCGACTACGGCGTGACCGGTGTCCGCGTCGTCCACGATCCGATTCCCGACGCCGGCCCCTTGGCCGGCCTCGTCGCCGTGCTCTCCGCCGCGCGGCATCCCTGGGTGATCGTGGTCGCGGTGGACCTCCCGCGCCTCGATGCGGCCTTCCTCAACCGCCTGCTCACGCTCGGCGGAGGCCATACCGGCGTGGTCCCTCACGGCCCGCACGGCTACGAACCGCTGGCCGCCCTCTACCCGCGCGCGTTGCTGCCCGAAGCGGAAGCTGCGCTCCAACGCGGAGAATACGCCCTGCACACCCTGGTGGAAAACGCCCGCGCCCTGTCCTTGATCCACCTGCTGCCACTCGGCGAGGAAGACTCGTTCGCGTTAAAAAACTGGAATTCCCCCGGCGACGTCGCCGGCGCATTTCCGATGTAGGCGCCCATTTATGAGCGATTCGTGGGAGCGAGCTTGCTCGCGATTCCGATCTTCTCGAGCCAGTGACAGACAATCGCCACGCTCAAAACTCGCCCCCGCCCTGATCGCTCTGGCACTCAACCAGCTGCAAGGAGCTATGCTGAGCGCCATTCAAACTGAGTTGTAGCCGCGAAAGAACGCAGAGATCGCAAAGACCATACAGGCGGAATTATTTTTCTTTGCGCTCTTTGTGTTCTTTTGCGGCTAAAAATCCGACTCCGAAATCTGGCTACAATTTTAGTGAAAATGCTCTAAATGGCCTCAACTCCCCATCTCTCCAGCCCATCCACCGCCACGCCCCTTCTCAACGAGACGGCATTGGTGCGCCTGCCGTGGCGGCGGCGGTTTGATTTCCGGATAGCCGCCATCTTTGGCGGCGCCGCCCTGCTCATCGTCGTCATCGCCGGATTGTTTGCCTACCGCTCCATCGTCGACGCCAAACTCGATTCCTTCGGGAGCCGGCTGCAAAGCCTGGCGCTCTCCCTTTCCTCCACCATCGACGCCGAGGAGGTCGCCCGCTCCTCTACGGACCCCAACACCCTCACGCCGGCCGTGCAGACGTTGCACGATCATCTCATCCAAATCGTCAAAAACGAACCGGACATCGATTCGATCTACATCCTGCTGCCGACCGATAAGCCCGGACAGTTGCGCTTCCTGATCGACGCCTCCAAGGCGAGCCGCGTCGCCAAAAAATTCGAACTCTACGACGCCACCGGACTGCCCTTCATGTTGCAGGGCTTCGACCATGTCTCCGTGGAGGACCGCGTCTACGGCGACGACTTCGGCCAGACCCAGTCCGCCTACGCTCCGCTGCGCCTTAAGGACGGCACCGTCGTCGGCATCGTCGGCGTCGATGTGCTCGCCGTCCGGCTCGACGAGACCCGCTGGAAAGTCATCGAGTTTTGCGTGGCCGTCTTCGGCGTCGCCGCCATCGCCATCTTCGTGCTCGCCGCCTTCGTCCGAAGGCAGGTTCACCAGCCGCTCGCCCGCGTGCTTCAGGCCGCCTCCGACATCGCCGCCGGACGTCCCCACCACCAGATTCACACCCGCCGTCACGACGAGTTTGGCCTCCTCGCCGACCGCTTCGACACCATGGCGCGGCAACTCGGCGACCGCGAGCGCCTGCGCGAAACCTTCGGCCTCTACGTCAGCCGCGATCTGGCCGATTCCCTCATCAAGGGCGGCAAGCTCCCCGAGCTCGGCGGCACCGAATGCGTCGCCACCGTGCTTTTCTGCGACCTGAGCAACTACACCCGCATCAGCGAAAGCCTGGGCGCGCCCGAGGTCATTTCCCTCATCAACGAATACCTCGCCGCCATGAGCCAGATCGTCGAGGCGCATCAGGGCTGCCTGCTCGACTTCACCGGCGACGGAATCATCGCGGCGTTCGGCACGCCCCTGCCGCTGCCCAACCACGCCCACGAGGCTGTCCAATGCGCGATCAAGATGCGCCAGCGGCTCAACCAGCTGAACGGCGAATGGGAGGCCAACGGCCTCGCCGCCCGCTGGCAACTGCTCGGCATCGACCGGCTCGAGATGCGCATCGGCATCCACACGGGCCCGCTGGTGGCCGGCAACATCGGCTGCGCCTCCCGCATGAAATACTGCGTGATGGGCGATACGGTAAACGTCGCCGCGCGCCTGGAGACGATGAACAAAGATTTCACGACGAGCATCCTCGTGAGCGACCAGGTCAAAATCCGGCTGCCCGCCGAAGTAGCCGACACCTTCACCGACCGAGGCATCCTCAATGTCCGCGGCCGCCTCCAGTCCGTCGGCGCGTATAGCCTGTGATCGAAAGCAGGGCCTCACCTCGCGTGAGGCCGCGCATCACCGAGACCGTCCGTATCCCAAAACCAGCGTTGCTCTAGCCGTTTGCGAGCTTCACAAGATTTATCTGTCGCCTGTCGTCGGAGACCAACAGCCCCGAGACAGTCACAAAGTTCATCACAGGAGAAAGTTTCTGCCATTCGACGAGGCCCGTGAATTTGCCCATGCGCTCCGCCTCGGTTCAGTAGCTGAATGGAGAGAATACGCTGGCGGCCGTTTATATGTTCCGGGCATGTCGCCGCGTCCTGACAACATCCCCAGCAATCCCAACTTCACCTACAAGGAAACCGGTTGGGCCGGAACCGCAGACTGGCTTGGTTACGGCGCACCAACCTCACCTCAACTTTCTCAATTCAGACCGTTCGCAGAAGCCCGTGAGTTTGCACGGTCGCTGAAATTATTAGGCTGGCTGGAGTGGCGAGAGTATGTGCGCAACGCGGTGAAACCGGCGGATATCCCCTCAATCCCCCATTCAGCCTACAAAGGGCATGGCTGGCTTGATTATGGTGACTGGCTGGGGACGGGACTGAAAGCCTACCATCAGAGTCCTTTCCTTCCTTATGAGGCCGCTCGGGACTTTGTCGGCATGCTGGGCTTGAAAAGCTCAGCCGAATGGCGCGCGTATTGTGGCGGCAAATTTGAGCGTCTGCCGCCAAAGCCCGTCAACATCCCGACCAATCCCGACAAAGCGTATGCCTCTAAATGGCAAAGCTGGGGCCGCTGGTTGGACGTCACCCGCGCTGCGAACTCCTCGAAGCCGGAGGTCTCGCCGCCCATGTAAGACTCACTCTTACCGCCTCCAACTCGACGCCCTCTTCGCGTCCCTCCTCCACCGCCGCCTTCGCCGGGGAACTCTAGGCCGCGTTTTTGAAATAAACCGGGCCAGCGTGAGTGAGAAAGGGTGCTCGGCCAAGGCGACCGAGGCGATCGGATGGGGTCACGGGGATTGCGCCCCGTGACCCTTCCACACCACCGGACGTGCGGTTTTCCGCATCCGGCGGTTGAGACAGAGGACGACCTATGTCGTCG
>JBAZSJ010000037.1:0-54701 GCA_041662485.1 Opitutaceae bacterium
GACCCGGACGTGCCGCTCGAAGAGCTCCTGCAGGAATACCTGTGGCGTTGGGACATCGAGGTGAACTTCCGCGACGAGAAGTGCCTGCTCGGAGTAAGCGAGGCGCAGGTGCGCGAACCCGAGGCGGTGCGCCGCCAGCCCGCCTGCGCGGTGGCCGCGTATGCCCTGCTGCTGCTCGCCGCTCATCAGACCTATGGCCCGGACCGACTGCCGCCCTCCGTCCCCCTGGCCAAATGGCGACGTCGCCAGCCCCCGCGCCGCGCCACCACCGGCCTTCTCATCAAACAACTGCGCGTCGAACTCTGGTCACGCCACCTCCGCCACGAGAGTTTATCCCACTTCTGCTCTCGCCCCGCTCCAGTTCAGAAATCGGATAAACCCTCCACCGACCTGGCTTCCTCCCTGTTCTACTCCCATAACTGAATCCAGGATGCGCCAAACTCCAGTGGTCGGACCAGGAGGTCCGACCTCCTTTTCGGCCACGGATAAATCTAAACTGCTCTAGCCGCCGGTTCGTAGCGGAACCTCCACGGTTTGGCCGCCCACACCGGGCCGGCGTAATCCACGCCGATGCGCGGAGTGACCAAAATCGCTCCACGAGGCGGACGAAAACCGTCGTCCTCCAGCCACAAACCGTTCTCCGGCGACGCGGCGCGGGCGTTGAAGCGGCGGTCGATTCCAAAACGCCGCGTGAGCCGGCCCGGACCTGAGACCGCCTCGACACCGCGAATGAGAACCGCCGACGGCTGCTCCTGCGGGCCGGTGACCAGGTTGAGCATTTCGTGAACGCCATAACACAGGTAGACATACCAGACGCCGCCCGCCGCATACATCACCTCGGTGCGGGTCGTGCGCGACCGGCTGGCATGGCACGCGCGGTCGTTCTCGCCGTGATAGGCCTCCGTCTCGCAGATGCGCGACCGATGCGAAACGCCGTCGCGATCAACCGTCACGAGAAGCTTCCCCAGAAGCCAGCGCGCCAAAGCAACCGTATTTTTTGATCGGACGACTTTGGCTTCTATTATCGCGGGCATAGTCTTTGATGGGCTGGTTTTACCCAAACGCACGCCCTTCCCGCAATGCCCGCCTCACCCCTCCGCCGCAACCTGCGCCTGTCCACCTACGACGGGCTGGCGGCCACGCCGATCGTCTTTCTGGTGCAGCCGGGCAACTTCATCATCGCGGCGTTGCTGGTAAAGCTGTTCCACCTGCCTCCGGATGTTTACGGCGTCATCGTTTCCCTGCCGTTCATGGGAAATTTTGCACAGGCGTTTCTGATGCCGCTGGTGAACACCTGGCTCTCACCCAAGTCGGTTTCGGTGGTCTTCACCGCATTGCAGGCGCTCTGCTGGGCCGGACTCGCGGCGATGCTTTCCTTCCTGCCGCCGGACATGCCTCAAACGAGCGGGCGCTGGTTCCTGGCGTTTTTCGCGGTGTCGGCCGCCATCACCTCGCTCACCGGCGTGAGCTTCGCCTCGTGGGTGCAGGAGTGGATGCCCGTGCGGTTGCGCGGTAAATATTTCGGCAGACGCAACCGGCTGCTGCAGGTCGCGCAAATCGCCTTTTTGCTGGCGGTCGGCCAGATCATCACGCGGCTGGCCGGAGAACTCATCGCCTTTCAATGCCTGCTGATCGGCGCCGCGCTGCTGCGCCTGGGATCTTCGCGACTCCAGCACAACATCAAGACGGACACCTCCGACCGCGCCCACCTCGAGGCGAAAACCCCGTGGAACCTTCAGTTGCGGGCGCTGCTTAACACCCCGGCTTTTCTTTGGCTGGTCGCCTACGGCGCCGGGTGGGGTTTCGCGGCCAATTGCTTCGGTCCCTTTTACACGCTCTTCATGTATGAAAACCTGGAGTTGACCGTCCAGCATGTGGGCCTGCTGGTCATTCTCGCCAGCGTGGGCGGCGCGGTCTCGTCGCCGGCCTGGGGCGCGTTGTCCGACCGGTTCGGCAACAAGCCGGTGATGCTGTTCTGCATGATCGCCTGGCAGCTTCAAAACTTCCTCTGGTGCATCATCACTCCTGAAAATTCATGGATACTGCATGGCATGTGGGTGTTCGGCGGCGCCGTGGCTTCGGGCTTCGTGCTCTCGTTGTTCAACCTCCAGCTCAAGGTCATCCCGCCGGCGGCGAAAACACTCGCGATCAGCGTCAACCTCGCCGTTACCTCCCTGATAGCCGCCGTCGCCCCGATCATTGGCGGCAATATTCTCCGCCATCTGCTCGCGTCGGACCGGCCCGCCCTCGATGTCTACCATCAGGTCTTTCTCGTGACGCCCGTGTTGGCGCTGCTTTCGTGCCTGATGCTGGCGAAGGTGCATGAACCCTCCGCCAGCCCCCTCACCAGCGTCGTCGGCGCCATGCGCAACATCCGGACGCTGAGCAGCGTTTTCGGGCTCAGCTTTTTCGTGGATTACATCTTCGTGAAACCATCGCGAAAAAAGTGATCGACCTCACCACCTGTTTTGCACTTTCCCGGATTTGCCAACCGCGCGACAGGTTTACCTTGCCTTGCTAGCCGGCCGATACAGCAAAGAAAGGCGTGCTGTGTTCATTATGAACAGCCAGTATCCGAAGCCGCCTCCCTCCCCATTTTTATGAAAAGAAACGTCACCATAGCCGTCATCGTTATCATCGTGGCCCTGCTTGCCGTATTTGGATTCAAGTTCTACAAAGAACGGTCCGAAAAAGCCCTCGCCGAACAGCGTGAGGCCGCCGACCAGGCGGAAAAAGCCCGCCTGCAGGCCGAGGCGGACAAACGCACCGCCGCGGAAGCGGAAGCCCACCGGCTGGCGGCGTTGAAAGCCCAGAAGGACGCGGAAGCATCCGCCCTCCTGCTTGAAAAACTCCGCGCCGACCAAGCGGCCGCCGAAGCCGCGCGTATCGCCGCGGAAAAGTTCGCCGCCGCCGCCGAAGTCGAAAGCGCGCGCCTGGCCAAGGAACGCGAGTCGCTCGACGCCCAGGCCCGCCTTCTCGCCGAGCAACGCGAAAAGGACGCCGCCGCCGCCGATGCCGCCCGTCGTGACGCCCTCCTCAAACTCGCCCAAATCGAGCAGGCCAAACGCGAGCTGGCGGATCGTGAAGCCGCCCGTCTTGCCGCGCTCAAGGCCCAGCAAGCGATAGAGGAACAGGCCGCCAAACGCATCATCCTCGGCAAGACGGTCCAGCCGGCCGACTACAAACGCCGCGAGCACTACTACATGCGGATCGACATGTTTAATTCCGCGCCGGTGATTCCCGCCGCAACCGCACCCGCCGCCCCAGCCCAGCCGTAAATCGATTTACAGGCGTCAGACAAACCAAGCGCCGGCCTGATACGCCGGCGCTTTTTTTCGCCCGTGGAGGAGGCTCATACCATTTTGCGATCAAAGGTATAAGAATGCGTGCGTGGGTAGGGCGAACCGTCCCGGTGAGCCGCGGCTCGGCAGGGACGCCTCGCCCTACCTTTTGATACCTTTGAATGCGAAATGGTATCAGAAGCCCGCCAGACTTTCGGGCGCCTTCAACGACTGTTCCTTCTTCAGCTGTTCGCGCTGGGTGTCCCGGAGCTCCTTGGCCGCCACCTGCTGCTGCATCACATAGTTGTCCAGCTTGGTCGAAAAAACGATCAGACAGTCGGGCTGCTGCTTCGCGCGCATGGACCCGTCCTCGAGTTCGTAGTCGTAGCCGATGCCCTTGACGCCGCCTCCGTCGCTGGCGCTTTTTTTCCACGACGAGCCGCCTTTGTTGACGCTTAAAAGACCCCTGACTTCAAATTCGCTGAGCGCGTCGCCCACACGCTTGTAGACCTCGAGCGCCGAGCGGCCGCCAACGTAGACAATGTCGATCTTCCATCCGGTTTCGTTGCTGAGTTGGTTGGCGACGGCTGATTTCCAATAAAGCCCCTGCGTGGCCTCCGACGGCAAAAACGCGCGGACGTCCTTGAGGGGATCCTCCTCTTTTTTTCTGGGCCGATCCCTGTCCTTGTCCTTGGAGGCATCGGTCATGCGGGGATACAATTTCCCCAAGCCCGGACGGAGAATGCGTTTCTCCAAAACATCCTGGGTCTCGCCTATACGCGCATGCAGCGCGCACGGGAAAATTAGAACGCCAAAGGCAAGCGCGGCGGCCAGCCTGCGAGTCAAACGGGGGGTATTCACAGCCGTGCACCGTGAAAGAATCACCGGCAAAGTGCTATCCAAAACGATCCGTATCCCGTGATGTTTTCGTCCCGGCGCAAACAGCGCAGATTGTCCAAATATCTCCTTGCGTGCGCGCACTCAAAACCTCTTAGTTCGACGTTTTATTTATGAAAGCGACCATCAAAACCCAAGGCCAGCAGTTCGCTGTTTCCGAAGGAGACATTCTCATTGTTAACCGTTACCCGAACACGGAAGCAGGCTCGACCGTCGAGATCACCGACGTTCTTTCCGCCGGTGAAGGCGCCGATTTCAAGGTGGGCACCCCCACCCTGACCGGAGCCTCGGTTACCGCCAAGATCCTCGAAAACAAGCGCGGCGACAAAGTCATCGTCTTCAAGAAGAAGAAGCGCAAGGGCCACGAGAAAAAGCGCGGCCACCGCCAGGAACTGTCCGTCATCAAGATCGAAGCCATCAAGGCCTGATTGATCACAACCACTTAACACAGGAGATACTACCATGGCCCACAAAAAAGGTGCAGGTTCAACAAGCAACGGACGCGAGAGCCACTCGAAGCGTCTTGGTATCAAGAAGTTTGGCGGTCAGGCCGTCATCGCAGGCAACATCATCGTCCGTCAGCGCGGCAGCAAGATGCACGCCGGCAAGAATATCGGCATCGGCCGCGATTGGACGCTCTTCGCCCTCAAGGACGGCGTTGTCGAGTTCGACAAGGTTCACCGCAAAGTGAACATCGTCTAAAGACGACCCGAGCATTCGCTTTCATTTCAAGCGCCGAGGTTAATCCTCGGCGCTTTTTTGTTTTGCAGCGGTTCACATCGGCGGACGCTATCACTCCCGTTGCCCATGACCGATCGCCACCAGGAACTCCGCCGCCAACACGAGCTGTTACGTCAACACCTGACATGGCTCGAACGAGAGATGGCCCGGGAAACAGCGGCGGATAAGTCCCCCGCGACGGTGCCGGCCATGGTGCAGGCACAAACTCCGGCGGTGCCGGCGGAGGATACGGACGCCTTGTTGAACACTTACGCCGCGGACGAACGCCACAATCCCGAGTCTACGAAACGCGGCTGCCTGCTGATTTTTGCCGCCACGCTCGGCCTGTTGATCGCCGGAGTGACGACGGTGTATTTCCTCTTTTATTTCCGCCGCTGATGGGCCCCGCCATGACGCGTTTGCAATAGGCGGAAGGAAAAAGGGAAACTTCCCTCTTGCCCCACCCGCCAAAAACCGGAACAACCTTACCTTTCCGGCGTTCGCGAGGTGCGGCCGTCCGGTGAGCCGTCAGACCGCAAACCTTTACGCATGCATAGTTTTTCCGAGCAGTGCCTCGACATGGCCCGTTCCATTCTGGGCCACAACCTTGATTCCATCCAAGCCGACGGCACCGTCCTGCCCGTCCCCGGCGAAGAACCCCGTCCCGACGAGCCCGGCCACGTGGCCTACGCCCTCGGTGAATATTACCGGGCCACCGGCGAGACCACCCTCAAGGGTTACGATCTCATCGATCTCACGGCCCGTTGCGTCACCGCCCAGATGTTTGCCGAGCCCGCCAGCGAGAACGGTCTCGCCTACGCCGCCCTCGGGCTCCTCTGCTTCGGCCCCTCCAAGGAACGCAACCCCGTCTGGGAACGCCTCGTCGAGGAAACCCAGATCCGCATCGACAAGCAGCTCCTTCACCGCAGTGATCACGACAACCACTGGCAGGCCTTCAACATCGCCAAGGCGGTCGCTCGTTACAGCTTCGGCCTGTCCAAGAAAGACGAAACCTCCCGCCTCATCGAGCGCATGGTTGATCGCATCAACCAGACCAGCTCCAACGGCTTTTTCGACGACTCGACGACCGGCCTCGGCGGCAATTTCAATCTCTACGGCGTGATGACCTTCGTGTTCGTCCGCTCCGCCCTGCAGCTCCACGCCAACAGCGGCGTGCGCGACCGCAAGCTCCCCACTCTCCGCACCTACGCCGAAAAATACCTGAAGATCACGCCCGACCTCGTGCGTGCCGACGGTCTCGGCTGGGCCTTTGGACGCGCGGCCGGCGCCTACGGCCAGATGCACCTGATCTCGCTCATCCTTCAGGGCCTGCGCGACGGCTGGATCGTCGACGACCAGAAGACAAAATATTACGACGTTCTCCGCCGCCTGTTCGTGTTTTTCTACCAGACCTATCTGGACCAGGAGCACGGCTTCCTCGACCTCCGCGACGACGAACGCACCGCCTACGGCCACCACACCACGCGCATGGCCAACTTCGACGCCGCGCGCTACCTTTCCCAATGGTCGCGCCTGGCCAAGACCGTGCATGTTCCCGCCGGCGCGAAGCCCGAGCCGGCCCGCACCGTCGGCCGCTTTGTCATCTTCGACAAGTCCAACCGCAAGGAGCAGGGCCTCTTCCTTTACCGTGATGCCGACAGCGGCCTCCACGCGCAGATCCCGCTCATCAGCTCCGGCTCCCGCCTGACGAGCGACTCGCTGCCCTTCCCTCATTGCCCGGGCGTGTTCGACTGGCCCAACAACGTATACATGCCGATCATGCTCCCCGAGCTGACGTTCAACGTTGCCGGCGTCGAGCAGGTGACCCTGCCCGCCTTCTATGGAAAGAACTGCGTCACCGGCCTCGGCCTGAAGAACAGTTTCTATTTCAAATACGACCAGCCCGATCTCATCAACACCAAGGAGGAAATCCTCAAGAGCATCGGCAGCGTGAAGGTGCAGTGGAACTTCTCCGGCGCGAAGATCGGCTGCACGTTCGTCTACACGGTGAAACAGCAGGTCGAGCTGACCAAGTTCCGCTACGTGCTCGCGATCGCCGCCCCCCACTCCAAATACCACGTCAGCGGCGCCCTCGCGCTCGGTCCCCAAGGCCATCGCTGCACCGTGCAGAAGGATGACTTCCAAGGCGTGTGGCAGGAGACCGAGGTCGTCAGCGCGGACCCGACCTACCGCACGAACTACGGCAAGATCCACTATCTCCAGCACCTCGTGCGCGACCACCCCCTCATCATGCGTCCCGGCCAGTCCTACCACCTTGCCGTGAACTTCGAGCCCGACGTCGCCCACATCGACGGCTAAGCCGGCCGCGCCTTCGCGCGGAGTGCCCAATGACGAATGACACATGACGAATGAGTTCACACCTCCCGTGAATCCTGCGTCTTCCGGTCTTTTCCATTGGACATTGGTCATTGGACATTGGTCATTCTGATCGATGCTCTCGCGAAGAATCATTCCTTGTCTCGACGTCACCAACGGTCGCGTGGTGAAGGGCGTCAAGTTTCAGGAACTCCGTGACGCCGGCGATCCCGTCGCCTGCGCCAAGGCCTACGACACCCAGGGTGCGGACGAACTGGTGTTCCTCGATATCACCGCCTCCAGCGACGGCCGTGGCATCATGCACGACGTCGTCGCTCGCACCGCCGAGCAGTGCTTCATGCCGCTCACCGTGGGCGGAGGCCTGCGTTCGGTCGAAGACATCGAAAAGATGCTTAAAGCCGGCGCCGATAAGGTGTCGCTCAACACCTCCGCGATCAAAACACCCCAGCTCATCGCCGACGCCTCGCGCCGCTTTGGAGCGCAGTGCATCGTGGTCGCGATCGACGCCCGCCGCGAACCCGACGGCAAATCATGGCGCGTGTTCACCCATGGCGGACGCAACCCCACCGAGTTGAACGCCGTCGATTGGGCCCGCCGCGCGGTCGAGCTCGGCGCCGGCGAGATCCTGCTCACCAGCATGGACTGCGACGGCATGAAGACCGGCTACGACTGCGCCCTCACCCGTGCCGTGAGCGATGCCGTCACCGTACCCGTGATCGCCAGCGGCGGCGCCGGTGAATTGTCCCATTTTGCCGACGCCATCACCGAAGGCCACGCCAGCGCGGTGCTCGCCGCCAGCCTCTTCCACTTCGGCACGCTGACCATCCCGCAGGTCAAAACCTATCTCGACGACCACCACATCCCGGTCCGTCGCTGATCGCGACCAGCCGCTCAGGGCGCGGGCGCGCTCCCTGCTTCGGACGACGGTTTGGCTTCCTCGTTCTTTTTCGGACCGCCGACCAGCGCGCCGAGCTGCTCCTGGATCGACATGAAAAACTCCGGGCTGAGTTCGCCCGCGGGAACCTCGTAAAGCTGCTTCGTCTTGGCGTGTTCGTAAACCGCACGCTTGCCGTCGGCGGTGCGCCCCTTCGGACGCAGGAGACGCTTGCGCTCCAGCATGAGGGCGAGGAATTGCACGAGCCGCTCGTTTTCCGGCGCCAGCTCCACGGCGGGATCGGCCAGGGTGACAAAAAGGTTTTCGGCCGTAAGCTTGAGTTCGCGCTCGGGATTTTCGCCCGCCTTGCGCGGTTTGAAGACGTGAGCCCACTGGCAGGCGATAAAACCTGAAGGCGTGAACTCCGCCTTGGCCGAATCGAGCATGTCGTAGCGCACGACCTCGACCGAGGCTTCACTGCGGATAAGGAAACTGATCACGCGTTCCCCGTCCTTGAATGCCTGGCCGGTGACATGACAGGCGGACGCGAGGGGCTGCAGATTCAATTCCATGGGCTTTCTTGTTTACTTCCCTAGGGGGCAGACGCTAGCAAATTTGTGCACCAGCACGAATGAACGGACGTCTTATCGCCATCGGCGACATCCACGGGTGTCATCAGGAGTTTGCAGAGCTCTTGGAACGCCTTTCCCTCACCAAGGATGATAGGCTTGTTCTCGTCGGTGATCTCGTGAATCGCGGACCGGACAGTTGCAAGGTCATCGACCTCGCCCGCCAGCACAACGCGATCTCCCTGCTCGGAAATCACGAGCTTCGCCTCCTGAACTATCGCCGCACCAAGGCTCCCTATGGCAACGAGCAGGCGGATGAGGAAACGTTTTCCAAGCTGCGCCCCGAGGATTGGACGTATCTGGAGGCCATGCCGCTCACCTATTTTTCCGAGGAGTTGAACACCGTGTTCGTTCATGGCGGCTTCCTCCCCAATGAACCCTGGCAACGCCAGCCCGCCTCCGTGGTCACACGCATTCAGGTCATCGACAAGAACGGCGACCCGCGCAAACGCGCCGAATCACCCGAATCGCCGGTCTGGGCCGATCTCTGGAACGGTCCGCCCTTCGTCGTCTACGGGCACACCCCGCGCCCGGAAATCTATAAGCTCAAATGGTCCGTCGGTATAGACACGGCCTGCGTGATGGGCGGCCATCTCACCGCCTATATCCTGCCGGAAAAACGGTTCGTGCAAGTGAAGGCCCGGCGCCGCTACTTTCCTTGACCATGCCAACCGCGCCCTCCCCTGTTTCCGGTGTTCTGCTCCTCTGCGTGGACCTTCAGCCCGTCTTCATCAAGGCGGTGGCGGATGGCGAGGCGCTGATGAAACGCTGCGCCTTTGCCATCGAGGCGGCCGCCGGCCTTGGCATCCCAGTGGTCTTCACCGAACAGATGCCCGTGAAGCTCGGAGGCACCGATCCGAAGCTCCTGAAACTCGTTCCGGGCGCAGTCGTTCACGCCAAAAGCACCTTCTCGGTCTTCGCCGACGACGGCATCCGCGATGCGCTGCGCGAGCAGGACATCGAGCACATCATTCTGTGCGGACTCGAAACATCCGTGTGCATCTACCAGACGGCCCTGGGCGCGCTTGAGGCCAACACGCAGGTGACCGTGCTCACCGACGCGGTCGGCGCCCGCCGCCCCGCTGATGCCGCCGCCTGCCTGTCGGCGATGGCCCGCGGCGGCGTGCATCTGTTACCATCTGAAACGATTTTTTATTCGCTGCTGCACGACGCCGGACATCCCTTCTTCAAGGATTTCACCAAGCTGGTCAAAAAATACACCTGATTTCCCATGGCCAACGAACTTCCCCTTCTCTCCGTCCGCGATCTCAAGGCCTTGGCTGAATCCGTCGGCAAGCCCTTCGCCAGCGTCCTGGTCGTCAAAAAACTCGCCGGAAAAACCGCATCCAACGGCAACCCGTTTCTCATCGTCGAACTGGGCGACCGCAGCGGCTCTTTCGGTTGCACGGTATTCAGCGACGGCGCGGTGTTTGACGCCATCAAGGCTGCCGGCGAAGGAGGTGTGCTTCGCATCGAAGGCCGCGTTGATTATTACCAGGGCCGCCTTTCCCCAAAATTGCTCAAGGTCATCACTCTCAGCGAAGAGGAACTGGCCGCCCCCGGACTCATCGACAATCTCGTCGAGGTCGCACCGGAACCGGCGGACGGCTTGTGGGCGGAACTCCAGGCCTTCATCGAGGGCATCGGCCACGATGAATTGAGGATGACCGTGCGCAGCGTTTTCGAGGATGTCGGCGATGCGTTCCGCTGGAGTCCGGCGGCGGTTTCCATGCACCACGCCTACCGGCACGGCTTGCTGGAACACACCATCCACATGGCCCGCGCCTGCAAGGTGCTGCTGCCGCTCTACAAAGAGGTGGACGCCGATCTCGCGATGGCGGGCATCCTCCTTCACGACACCGGCAAGACCATCGAATACCAGGGCACGCTGGCGACCAAGCGCAGCCGCAAGGGCATCCTTCAGGGCCACGTGGTGCTCGGCTACCAGCTCGCCCGCAAGGCCGGCATCAAGTCGCGTCTGGATCACGACAGACTGGAACGCCTGGAGCACATCATTCTCAGTCATCAGGGCGAGCCCGAGTGGGGTGCGGCCGTTTACGCGGCGACACCCGAGGCCGTCTTCGTGTCGATGATCGACAACCTCGACGCCAAGATGGGCATGGTCCAGCGGACCTTGAGGCAGGCCAACGACCACGACGAATTTTCCGAGCGGCTGCCGGGGCTCAACACCGCGTTGCTCACCAAGCCGATCTGATCCCGATTAGGGCATTTCCAATAAAACGGTAGTCGTAATCGGCTGCGCGGAGGACGGACCTCCAGGTCCGTCATGATGATATTTCGAACGATTCCGATTGGGTCGGACCGGGAGGTCCGACCTCCCTTGAGGCCATAGTTCTATTTGAAATGCTCTAAAAACGCGGACACGAAAAAGGCGGGAGCTTCATCAGCTCCCGCCTTTTGTTGGATAAATCGAAGAACGATCAGGTCATGCCCTTGATGATTCCGATGATGGGCAGGAACAGCGCGATGACGATGGTGCCCACGACAACGGCCATGAACACGATCATGATGGGCTCGATGATCGACGTGAGACCGGCGACGGCGTTGTCGACTTCCTCGTCATAGGTATCGGCCACACGGTTGAGCATCTCGGGGAGAGCGCCAGTTTCTTCGCCGACCTCGATCATGGAAGTCACCATGTTGGGAAACACCTTGGTGGATTCGAGCGGCTTGGCGACGTTGTCGCCCTCCTTTACGCGGTCGTGAACGAGGTTGAGCGCGTTGGCCACATGGACGTTGCCGGAGGTGTCACGGGTGATGAGCAACGCCTGCAGGATGGGAACACCGGACGCGAGCAACGTGCCGAGCGTGCGGGTGAAGCGACCGATGGAGGCCTTGAGGAACAGGGGGCCGATCGCGGGAGATTTGATGAGCAGCCAGTCGACCACCAAAGTGCCCTTCTGGGTGCGGCGCCAGGCCTTGAACGCATAACCGCCGGCAAAGAGAATGCCGATCGTCACGAGGATGTTATGTTTGATGAAATTGCTCACGCCGATGACCATGAGAGTCAGCGCCGGCATGGACTGGCCCTTGAGCAGACCTTGGAAGATTTTCTCGAATTGCGGCACGACGAAGACCATCAGCGCCGAGACGATGGCCACCGCCACAAACACGATGATCACGGGATAGGTCATGGCGGCCTTGACCTTGCCTTTGATCTTTTCGGCTTTTTCCATGAACTTGGCCAGACGGTCGAGCACCGTGCCGAGCACGCCGCCCGCCTCGCCGGCCTTCACCATGTTGACGTAGAGCCGGTCAAACACCTTGGGGTGCTGGAGCAGGCCGTCCGAAAAATTGCCGCCGGAACGGATGTTTTCCACGAGCGTTTCAATGATCTCCTTGAACGCCAGATTACGCTCCTGGCGTCCCAGCGTCTCCAGGCTGCGCATGATGGGCATGCCGGCGTTGACCAGAGTGGCGAGCTGCCGTGTAAAAATGGCGAGACCGCCGGTGCTGATAACGCGGCCGAAGGTGATGCCTCCTTTTTTCTTTTTGACCGGAGTCATTCCCGTGGCGGCGGAGATCGTCGGGCCGCCAACCTTGCGCGTGTCCTTTTGCGCCGATTTTCCCGCGCCTTCGGCGGCAAGCGAGGTGGGCAGCAGGCCCATGGCCTTCAAATCTATTGACGCCTGCTCGGGCGTGGCGCTTTCGACGGTCCCCTTCTTCTCTTTTCCGGAGGACGACTCAATGGCGGTGTAGGTAAATTTTGGCATATAGGGTAAGGGTATGTCTAAGGTTTAGAGTGTGAATTTTATAAGGGGAGTCCACATCGGAGATTTGGGCCATCAAGTATACTTGATAATCTCCTCGATCGAGGTTGCCCCGTCAAAGATGGCTCGGAGGCCGTCGTCACGCAAGGTGCGCATGCCCTGCTCGAGGGCTTTCTGCTTGATCACCATGGTGGATGCCCGTTCGACCACCAGATCGCGGATGGATTCGCTCAGGCGCAGCCATTCGTAAACGCCCATGCGGCCTCGATAGCCGCTGTCGCTGCAATGTTCACAACCGCGGCCATAGAAAAACTCGCGATTGCCGATGTCCACGGGATCGATGCCGAGTTGTTGCAACAGGGCGGCGGGCGGTTCGTAGGGCGTCTTGCAGTTCTTGCAGATGCGGCGCACGAGTCGTTGGGCCAAGACGGCTTCCAACGACGAGGCGATCAGGAAGGGTTCCACGCCCATATCAACCAAACGCGTGACCGCACCGGGAGCGTCGTTGGTGTGCAGCGTGGACAACACCAAGTGACCGGTCAGCGAGGCCTGAATGGCGATTTGCGCGGTTTCCAAATCGCGGATTTCGCCGACCATGATCACGTCCGGGTCTTGACGAAGGAAGGATCGAAGAGCCGCCGCAAACGTCAGGCCGACCGCATGGTTTACGGGAACCTGCATGATGCCCTCGATTTCATACTCAACCGGATCCTCGGCGGTGAGGAGCTTGAGGTCGGTGGTGTTGATCACGCGCAGGGCGCTGTAGAGCGTGGTCGTCTTTCCGGAGCCCGTCGGCCCCGTGACGATGAAGATGCCGTTCGGGCGATGGATGATCTCGTTGATGCCGTCGAACACGTCCGTGGGCATGCCGAGTGAGCTGATGTCGAGCTGCACGGCCGATTGGTCGAGCACGCGAAGCACCACCGATTCGCCAAACTGGGTGGGCAGCGTGGATACGCGCAGATCCACGGACCGGCCGGCGAGGGTCAATTTGATGCGACCGTCCTGGGGGATGCGGCGTTCCGCGATGTTGAGATTGGCCAGAACCTTGACGCGCGACGTGATGGGCAACGCGAGGTGCTTGGGCGGCGGCGCCATTTCGTAGAGCGATCCGTCGATGCGGTAGCGGATTTTGAACTCGTGCTCGAAGGGCTCGAAATGGATGTCGGAGGCCTTGTCGCGAATGGCCTGGCCTATCACGAGGTTTACAAAACGGATGATCGGGGTCTGGCCGGCCATGGCCTCCAGATCATGCTCGGACAATTCCTTGCCCCCTCCACCGGTGCCGTCGTGATCGTCGCTCGACAGCTCCTTGAGGAGGTCGTCCACCGTGGTTTCGTCGTCTCCGTAGTGGAGCTTCAGCATGCCCTCGATGCGCACCGGGTCGCCCACCACGAGACGGATATCCTTCCCCAAGGCAAAGGTCAGATCGTCGACGACCTGGTTGTTAAAAGGATCACTGGAGAGCAGATCGATGCTCTGGGCATCCATGCGGATGGGAACCACCCCATACATGCGGGCGAGGCTTCCCTGCACGGAGGCGATCACTTCGCCGGGAATGTCGCCGGGCGAGCCTTCGAGATACTCGTAGCCAAGCTGGTCGGCTATCTTCCTCAGGAGAACCGATTTCTCGACAATGCCCATCTCGATGAGCAGGTCAGCCAGGGGCTTGCCGGTGGCTTTGTGTTCTTCGTTGAGGTCGTTGAGGGTCGCGGGCGCGACGATCTGCTGGTCGCGACAAAGTTCCAGGATGGCTTGGCTGTGGCTCTCGAACATAGGGGGACGGCGTTGGCCGGTGGGGTATGAAAGGGTGAAAAATTATACCTGACGAAGCTGCGCACCCATCGCGAGAAGCTTTTCACGCATGAGCACGGAGTCCTGGGCCTTTTCCAAGGCTTCGTCGGGGGTGATGAGGTTGCGATTGACCAGTCCCATGAGGTGCGAGTCGAGGGTGATCATGCCCAGCGACGCGCCCGTCTGGATGTCGGAGGAAATACGGAAGGTCTTGTTTTCGCGGATGAGCGAGGCGATCGAGGTCGTGTTGACCATGATCTCGTAGCTGGCGATGCGGCCGCCGCCGATTTTTTTGCACAGCACCTGGGAAATCACCGCGACGATCGACGACGCGAGCTGCGTGCGGATCATATCCTTCATGTTGGCGGGAAACGCGTCCACGATGCGGTCGATGGTCTTGGCCGCGCCGTTGGTGTGGAGCGTGCCGAAGACAAGATGGCCGGTTTCGGCCGCGCTGATCGCGGCCTCGATGGTTTCAAGGTCGCGCATTTCACCCACGAGCACGATGTCGGGGTCCTGGCGCAGCGCCCGGCGGATGGCCTCCGAAAAACTCGGCACGTCAACGCCCACCTCGCGCTGGGTCACGATGCAGTGCTTGTGATTGTGGTAATACTCGATCGGGTCCTCGATCGTGATGATGTGACCGTCGCGGTTCTCGTTGATGTAATTCACCATCGAGGCGAGCGTGGTGGACTTGCCGGAACCGGTCGGGCCGGTGACAAGAATGAGCCCGCGCGGACGATAAAGGAGCTCGCGGATTTTATCGGGCAATCCGATGTCGCGCAGACCAAACATCTTGTTGGGAATCTGGCGCAACACGAGGCCGTAGCTACCCTTGGACTTGAGCACGCTCACGCGGAAACGGGCCTTGTCGAGAAAGGCGAAACCGAAATCCGCCCCGCCATTCAGCTTCACGCTCTGCTGATGATTGTCCGGCGTGATGGAAAGCATCAGCTTTTCCGTGTCGGGCGGCGTGAGAGCTGGCCCTTCGATGGGAACCATGCTGCCGCTCATGCGCAACGTGGGCGGCTGGCCCACTTGGATGTGAAGATCGGACGCCCCCTGCTCCACCACCAGCTCCAACAGTTCGTTCATTTCGTAGCTCATGGGATGGAAAGATTGAGGAGACTCAGTTTGCGTCACCCACCGTGATGGACACGACCTCCTCGATGGTCGTCTGGCCCGAGGTGACCTTGCGAATGCCGTCTTCTCTCATCGTGCGCATGCCCAGCGAACGGGCCTTGTCGCGCAGCTTGGAGGTGCCGGCGTTGTCGTAGATCATGCGCTGGATCTCCTCGTTCACGACGAACATCTCGAAGATGCCGATGCGTCCGCGGAAGCCCGTCGCGTTGCAGTTGGTGCAGCCCTCGCCGTGCATGAACGTGGCCGAGGATGCCTGCTGCGCACTGATGTTAAGCGAGCGCAGTTCCTTTGAATCGGGCGTGTAGGGTTTCTTGCACTGCTTGCAGATCTTGCGCACGAGACGCTGGGCCACGGCGGCACGAAGCGAGGTCGAGACGAGAAACGGCTTTACACCGATGTCGATGAGACGGGTGATCGCGCCGGGCGCGTCGTTGGTGTGGAGCGTCGAGAACACCATGTGTCCGGTCAGCGACGCGTTGATCGCGATTTCCGCCGTCTCCAAGTCGCGGATTTCCCCGACCATCACGATATTTGGCGCCTGGCGAAGCATGGCGCGCAGGGCCGATGCAAACGTCATGCCGACTTCATGCCGCACGGGCACCTGATTGATGCCGGCCAGCACATACTCCACCGGGTCCTCGACCGTGATGATCTTGCGGTCCGGCTTGTTGATGAAATGCAGACAGGAATACAGCGTGGTGGTCTTGCCAGAACCGGTCGGCCCCGTGACGAGCATGATGCCGTCGGGCAGCGAAATGAGGCGCTCGACGACCGCTTGGTCGTCGCTGAAGAAGCCTAGCTCGGGAAGGCCGAGCTGAAGGCCTTCCTTGTCGAGAATACGCATGACGATGCTTTCGCCGTGCGCGGTGGGCAGGGACGAGACACGCAGGTCGATTTGCTTTCCGCCCATGTTGATCTGGATGCGCCCGTCCTGGGGGATGCGCTTTTCCGCGATCGAGATGTTCGCCATGATCTTAAGGCGGGAAATCATCGAAAGCTGGAGACGCTTGGGCGGGTTTTCAATTTCCAGAAGCACGCCGTCGATGCGGTAGCGAACCCGGAAACGTTTTTCGAGCGGCTCCAAGTGAATATCGGATGCCCGGCGCTGGATCGCCTCCAGGATGATCTGATGGACCAGCTTGATGATGGGAGCGTCGCCTTCTTCTTCCTTCGGGGCGCCTTCGGCCGCCACCGTCGTAATGCCGTCAACATCGCCGCCGCCGACCGAGAAATCGCCCAACATCGCGTTGAGCTCCGCCTCGTCCTTGCCGTAAAAACGATCGATCGTGCGCTTGATTTCGTCGGCCGGAGCGATGGACGGCTCTATCGTCAGTTTGAGCACATGGCCGAGGCTGTCTATGGCATCGACGTCCAGCGGATCGCTGATGGCCACCTTGAGGACGCCGCCCTCCTTCGAAAGGGGGAAAACCGTGTAGCGCACGGCCAGTGCCCGCGAAAGGACCCCCATGGCGTCGGCATTCGGGGAACGCAGACTGGGCAGGTCAACCACGGGCATGCCAAACTCGTCGGCGAGCAGCTTGCTCAACTGGCGGGGATCAACCGCCTTGTCGGCAATCAGGGCGTCGACCAGTTTTGGCGGGGCCTTGGTGAGATCGGTATGGGCGTTGATGCGAGCCTGCGCGGCATCAATCTGGCTTTGGATGAGCACGCCCTTTTCAAGGGCGAGTTGGATGACGAAATCGTCGGCAGAAGTCACGGTGGGGATTGTCGTTGGCCGATTGGGTGGTGGTCGCGAGTAGGGTAAAGGGAAACCTAGCCTTTTAGGCTCATGAGGAATTCCGCGTTAGTTTTCGTTTTCTTCAAGCGTTGAATCAACATGTCCATCGCTTCGATCGCAGGAATTCCCTGCATGGCACGACGAAGTCCGTAGACGCGAAGCATCTCCTCCGGGTGGTAAATGAGCTCTTCCTTGCGCGTGCCGGAACGGTCGATGTTGATCGCGGGGAAGATACGCTTGTCCGAAAGACCGCGATCCAGGTGCAGCTCCATGTTGCCGGTGCCCTTGAACTCCTCGAAAATCACCTCGTCCATGCGGCTGCCGGTATCAATGAGCGCCGTGCCGATGATGGTGATGCTGCCGCCACCCTCGATGTTGCGGGCGGAACCGAAAAAGCGCTTGGGCTTCTGCAACGCCGTCGCCTCGACGCCGCCGGACATGATTTTGCCGGAGTTCGCGGCCAGCGCGTTGTAGGCGCGGGCCAGGCGGGTGATCGAATCGAGAAGGATGATCACATGCTCGCCGAGTTCCACCAGGCGCCGGGCCTTCTCAATGACCATCTCGGCGGCGTGAACATGGCTCTCGGGGGCCTCGTCAAACGTGGAACTGACCACCTCTCCCTTGGTGTGACGCCGGAAATCGGTCACCTCCTCAGGACGTTCGTCGATCAGGAGGAGGATGAGTTTCTTCTCGGGGAAATTATGGCTGATCGAGTTCGCGATGCTTTGCAGGATCACGGTTTTTCCCGTGCGGGGTGGAGCGACAAGGAGGCCGCGTTGCCCGAAGCCGATGGGCGTGAGCAGATCGATCGCCCGCATTGAAATATCCTTATGAATTTCCGGCGCCTCCAGCAGGATACGCGACAGCGGATAATACGGCACCAGCTCTTCGAAGGGCGTGAGGTTGGAAATCACATTCGGATCGCGCCCCATGACGGACTGAATGCCGACGACCGCAGGACAACGGTCGTCACCCTGCGGAGTTTGCAAGATGACATTCACCTGATGGCCGCGCTTGATGCCGTAGCGCTTGATGAGCGCCTCAGGCAGGAAAGAGTTCTCGGGATACAGGCGGTAGTTGGCCTGTTCGTGCACGATGAACCCGTAGCCCTTGTCGGTCAGGTCCACCCAGCCGCGGTCCAACAGGGGTATCCGGGTTTCGGACGCATGTTTCAGAATGGCGCCCAGCACCTGAATGCGGTTGGGAGTCCCTTCAACGACCACGCCAAGCTTGCGCGCATGAGCCATGAGATCGAACAGGTTCAGGGCGTAGATTTGGTCGAGCTGAATGGGCTCGGCGCCGTTGCCGGCCAGCAGATCCGCCGCCAAGGCGTCCAAGGCGATGGTATCCGCGAATCGGGCGGGATCAGGCAGGTCTCCGTAGTGCTGGACAAAAACGGGAGGCGGGGGCTGCGGCGGATGTTGAGGGGCGAAATGGCCGCCTCGTCCCTGCCCACCCTGCTGCTTTTCCTGCCACTTGTTTTTCTTCCGGTCTTTTTTGCGCTTCCACCACGGACCGCGATCATCTTCTCCCTGGGGTTGCTGCTGGAAACCGCCGCCGTGTCCGTGTTGAGGAGCATTCATGCCGCCGCCGCTTGGGGCGACGGTCTCGCCGCCTCCTGTGTCGCCTGCCGAAGGCGCAGGGGCGTTTCCACCCGACGCCGCTTCCGCGGAAGGAACAAAAACAGGACGTTCAGGCACCGGGGTCGGTGCTTCGTCATGAAACACCGGCTTCGGTTCGGGAGCGGGTGCATGCGCAGGTGCGGGTTCAGGTTCGTGATGAACCACTTTTTCGGAGGGAGTCTGGGTAAAAAGAGTGGGCTCCGGAGCGGCGGCCTCCGCGGCGGGCGCTTTGGCAGCCTTGGCCTTGGTCGCGCGGGGACGAGCCGTGGTAGTCGCGCGAGGGCGTTTGGGTTTGGCTTTGCTTTTTGCGTTTTTGCCGGAGGAGGAGGTGTTTAAATCAGAGTCTTCCATGGTGGAGTTAAAGGGACAAAAAAGCTCCTTGGCGGGAGCAAAGGCGAAACGCCCCTCATCGGGCGTTCGTCAGAGACAGGGCCAGCCGAGCCACCTGCATTCGCAGGGTTTCGGGTGTGCCATCGTTGGACAAAACAAAATCAGCTCTTTCAAGTTTCTGAGCCAAGGACAATTGCTTGGAAATTCGTTGCTCGGCGAGCGCTTGGGGAATTCCGCGCTCTGTCAACCGGGCGATTTGATGGGCGGAGGATGTTGCCACGCACACCGTGAAATCAAACCAATTTTCCAAACCTTTTTCAAAAAGCAGCGGCACCTCGACGATCCAGCGGGCATCGGGAGCCGTCGCGAGCCGCTCCCGCCAGAGGGCGTGAAGACGCGGATGCAGCAGGTTTTCCAGCCACGCAAGCGACGCCTCATCGGAAAAAACATGCCCCGCAAGCAAAGCGCGATTCACCCTGCCCGTCGTGGCGTCAATCACATCGGGGAATCGTTCCTGAATCAACCGGACGACCTCCGGAAGCATCAGGAGTTCGTCACGCACAAGGGCATCGGAGTCTATCCGCCGATAGCCTTCTGCTTCAAAAAGCCGCGCGGCCGTGGTTTTGCCGCCGCCCATGCCACCGGTGAGTCCAAGAATCATTGCGAGAGAGATAACAATCGCCCATAGTTTGGGCTTGCCCGCCGTTTGCGCAAATCATTACTCGCAGGTCGCTTCGCAAGCGTTTTTCACCACTGACATTTTACTGATCGAGTTCATTCAAGCATGCCTCTTTCGACCGACACCACCCAAGCAAAAAACGTTGCCGACGCCACGTTGCGGATTGCAGCGGATCTTTTCCCCAAGTCATCGCCCGCTTATATCCGGCGTATATTCTCGGAAGTGGAAACGCTCTTCGCCGGCGGCTATCAGGATTATCAGGCGAACGACCTGAAGTATCATGATTTTCGACACACGTTGCAGGTCACGATGGCGTATGTGGATATCATGGCGGCGCGCCAACCCGCGGTCGCCGCTCCGATCACCTGCCGGCAGTTCGAACTCGGCCTGACCGCAGCGCTTTTTCACGACAGCGGCTACCTGAAGCTGCGTTCCGATCGAGAAGGCACCGGGGCAAAATACACCTATTGCCATGTCCTGCGTGGATGCGCCCTCGCATCCTCCTACCTGCCCTCGTTGGGACTCGGCGTTGATGAGATAGAGATGGTGCTGGGCATCATTCGCAACACGGGGCCCTCCACGGTCGGCATGCGGCTTCGCTTTGACAGCAAGCACGAACAGGTCCTCGCCTGCGCGGTCGCGACGGCCGATTACCTCGCCCAGATGGCGTCCGAGGACTACCCCGACGAACTTGAACTGCTCTTCAACGAATTTGCCGAAAGCGACGATTTCGCCCGCGTGCCGCTCGATTGCCGCGTGTTCCAGACCGCCGCGAGCCTGATCACAAGCACCCCCACGTTTTGGGTGCAGGTTGTCCGGCCCAAACTGGAAAAAGACTTTCTCGGCCTGCATCGCTTTCTCGACACCCCCGACGGCTCCAACCCCTACATGGACGCGATCGAGCGCAACCTGCGCATCATCTCTCAACGCAGCCCTTCATCCGCACGCTGACCCATGCTCGCCACGATCTCGTCCGCCGCGCTGCAGGGCATCGACGCCGAGCTCGTCCACGTCGAGGTCAACTCGGGCGAGACCGGCGAACCCAAGTTAATCTTGGTCGGCCTCCCGGACGCCGCCGTGAAGGAATCCGACGACCGCGTTTTTTCCGCCCTGAGCAACAGCGGCTTCAAGGCTCCGCGCACCCGCACCACGATCAATCTGGCCCCCGGCAACCTGCGCAAGGAAGGCCCGTTTTACGACCTGCCCATCGCGCTGGGCATCCTGATCGCCACCGAACAGATCGCACCCGTCGACACCTCCGGCTACCTGATCGCAGGGGAACTCAGTCTTTCAGGCGCGACGCGTCCCGTGCGCGGAGCGCTCGCCTTGGCGCGGCTGGCGCGGAAGCTCGGCAAACGCGGCGTGCTTCTGCCTCCCGTGTCCGCGCAGGAGGCCGCCCTTGTGGAAGGCGTCGACGCCTATCCCGTCAACTCGCTTGATCAGGCGGTGCGATTCCTCACGGGCGAGATCACCCTCGCTCCCGTCGCCCATGCGACCGCCATCGCGGTCACCCCGGAACCCGAGGCAAGCGCCGGTGATTTTTCGGAGATCAAAGGCCAGCACGCACTTCGTCGCGCCGTCGAGGTCGCGGCCGCCGGCGGGCACAATTTGATGATCATCGGTCCGCCCGGCGCCGGAAAATCCATGGTGGCGAAACGCATCCCGGCCATTCTTCCCGACCCCACGCTCGATGAATCCTTGGAAATCCTGAGTATCCATTCCGCAGCCGGACAAACTTTGGGCGGAAGTCGCGGTTTTGGACGGCGCCCCGTGCGCACCCCTCATCATACGATTTCCGATGTCGGTCTTTTGGGCGGAGGCACCATCCCGGGTCCGGGCGAAATCTCGCTCGCGCATCACGGCGTGCTTTTTCTGGACGAGTTGCCCGAGTTCAAGCGCAGCGCCCTCGAGGTCCTGCGCCAGCCGCTCGAAGACGGCGTCGTTTCCATTTCTCGCAGCGCCGGCAAGGTCACGCTGCCGTGCAGCTTCATGCTCGTCGCGGCGATGAACCCCTGCCCTTGCGGCTACCTGGGAGATTCCAAGCACGAATGCCGGTGTTCACCCGCGCAGATTCAACGCTATCGCGCGCGCATCAGCGGCCCTCTGCTCGACCGCATCGACCTGCACATCGAAGCCCCTGCGCTTTCGATTGCCGAGCTTCGCGATGAGAAACACGGGGAATCCTCCGCCGACATCCGCACCCGCGTGCAGGCCGCGCGCGGACGTCAGCTTGACCGGTTCGCGAGCACCCGCACCTCGGCCAACGCCCGCATGACGCACGCGCAGATCCGCGCGCATTGCCCGATCGATTCCACCCTGGGCGACCTGCTGCAGCAGGCCATGGAGCAGCTTTCGTTGTCCGCGCGCGCCTATGACCGCATTTTGAAAGTCGCGCGAACCATCGCCGATCTGGCGGCATCCGAGCGCATCGAGGCGCCGCATCTGCTTGAGGCCATCCAATACAGGAGCCTCGACCGGAATCTTTTTTACTAAATCTCGCGCTTGACGCCCGCGACTAAAACCCAACTCTCTCCCGTTCGTTTAGACGCCCTCATCGTCTATCGGTTAGGACAAGGGATTCTCAATCCTTAAAGCGGGGTTCAACTCCCCGTGGGGGCACCAATTTAACCGTCAGCGATTTGACGACAACATCGGCCCGATTTCGGGAGCGGGCTGCGGCAGGGGCCATTCGAAGATTGATATCATGCTGATATTGGGCTCCCCGACAGGTGTGATCGCATTCAGAGCGGCAGGGCCATCGCGCAAGATCACCAGCATGCGATCCGGACCGCGCGTGCACAGCGGATTGCTGGCGAATATCCTCCACCGTCCGTCGATTTGAGCAGCCGCCTTGAATGTCATTCGCTTGGCGCCGGCGATCAGCGGAACCTGGGCCTTCGCCTGGGGATCAATAGTGAGCTGCCGTTGTTCGATTTGCAGCGCGATCGGCAGGCTGGACATATTAAGGAATTCAATCGCGCCGGACGGTCGTGCGGTCTCCAGCCAGATGTAATTGTAGATCAAAGGAGCAGTGTCGGAAACAAAGCCAAATTGATTCGGCAGCACACGCCGACTGGCGGCTTTCGTGTCGTCGCCCGGCAGCAGGATGAGCAGTCCCTGCTCCATCCCGGCGGGTATGGGCACGGTGCAGGCGACCTGCTTCACGGGTTTCCCGTCTTTATCCGCCACCATTTTATACAAAACGAGAGCACCCTCGGCCTTGATGTTATAGAGGGGGATAAATCGTCGGTAAACACACAGGCCTCGGTCGGCTTTTTATTGGTTTCAAACCGCAGGTTTACATCCGCAGAAGCCCACCCAAGCAGGCGAAATTGGATCGCGTGCGCGGGGACCACCCCGGCATAAAAGCCCAAGATCAAGACGAGTGGCCGGAGATACTTGATTTTAGATTTCATTGGAGGAAAGCCATCGGAAGGAGATGATTTTAAAGCGGCGCCCCATGGCTATGTTGACGGCCGCAGTCGGAGCGCCGTAAGCGTTGGGGTCTGTAGCGGAGTCCACGTAATCGGGCAGGCGCTGCACAATCGCTTCACACCAGGCGCGCGCCGCGGGCGTCGTGACACCCGTGGCGGGATTTACCACATCATTCGTAAGCCCTTATGCGAAATGTGTCCGAGCGCGCGGTCAGGGACGCCCCTAGTGCGGTCAACAGATCGGCTTGGGTAAAAGATAGCCGGGGGCAAACGCCGCACGTGATGCGGAAGGCTGTGTGGCATCCGTCCCGCCCATATAAATCGTTTTCTGCTCCGTATCGGAATTTATATTGGGCGGATAGCTGGTAATCTGAGCCGCAGCATCCGTAAACGGGGACACTCCATTCACAGAGCCAGCGCCTGATGTCGTGTCGATCACCGCCTGCAAGGGGCCCTTGAGACCGGTCGCGTCCGCCGCCAAACGCCGGTTCACGAAATCAGACAGGGCAGGAAAGGACCACGGCTGCGAATCTCTGCAACAATGGCGGTGGCGAGAGCATCTATTTGAGCATCGGAAAGTATGCGATAGACAAGCCAGCTTGCATTGGGCTGGGCGCCCGCAACAGGAGTCGAAAAACGCGACTATGGATGTTTTTTATTCGTTGGATCCGCCGGATCCGTGGAGACCCCGTTGTGACTGTATAACAGCGCCCGCCAAGCCTCCACCGAGGTCGGATTGATATTAAAACCACCGTTAACGAGCAGGTGCGCGGCGGCTTTGTTTGCGTCCTTCAGCTCGACAACCTCGGCGTCGCCAGCCTGGCTGGTCACCAGACCGGGCTGAGAGGAGGCCGGCACGGCAGGCGGCACGGTCGAGAAGAAATAACCATCCCACAACGCCTTGTTGAGCAGGTAGGAAAGATGGTAGATGAACTTGAACTGACCGTTGGGACATCCGGGATAGGTATCGTTGGGGAGCGCGCCGGATTGCCCGTTCGCATCGGTGCGCGAGACATAAAGATTGACCAGCGAATTACCAATGGCGGAGGACGGGTTCAGGTTTATGGACGAGACATTGACATGCTGCAACTGCCCCAAAAGCTTGCTCCGGGGATCTTTACTACCAAGACGGAATGCGGCGATCAGATCTTCAGGCCCAGCTCGTCCACCCGCTTGCGCAGGGTTGCGCGGGTCATGCCGAGCTTTTCGGATGCCTTGAGAAGGTTGCCCTCGGTGGCGGCCAGCACCCGGATGATCATCTCGCGCTCGAGACGCTCCATGATCGGTTCCTCGTGCTCGCTGAGCTGCACGTGCAGGAAATCCAGGGCACGTTCGACGGTCAGCGAGGGTTCCCCCGAGGCGATGCTCTCGGCGACGACCTTCGCGGTCGCGAGCGTGGCGCTTTCCGACGAGGTGGTGCGCGCCGTCTCAAAGGGGACGGCCGTGTTCCCCTGGCTGTTTGCACCGGATGACGGCGCAAGCGGCGGCACGCCCACCGAATCGCGGATTTCCAAAGGAAGGTCTTTGAGGAGGATGGTGTCGCCCTGGGCGATAACCGCGCTGCGATAAATCACGTTCTCCAACTCGCGCACGTTGCCGGGCCAGCGGTAGCGGGTAAGCACGGCGAGGGCCTCGGGCGAGACCTTGTTCACGCGGGCCTTCTTCTGCTTCACGAGATTCTGGATGCAGAAATCGAGGATCTGCGGGACGTCGTCCACGCGTTCGCGCAGGGCGGGCATCTTGATGCGCACGACGTTGAGGCGGTAATAAAGGTCTTCGCGGAAGGTCTTCGCCTTCACCATTTCCTCGAGGTCCTTGTTGGTCGCGGCGATGATGCGCACGTCGACCTTGATCGTGTCGGTGCCGCCCACGCGCTGGATCTCGCCCTGCTGGAGGACTCGGAGGATCTTCGTCTGCGTGGCGAGGGCCATGTCGCCGATCTCGTCGAGGAAGATGGTGCCGCCGTCGCAGAGCTCGAACTTGCCGAAGCGCTGCCCTGTCGCGCCGGTGAAGGAACCCTTCTCGTGGCCGAAGAGCTCGCTCTCGATGAGATTGTCGGGGATGGCGGCGCAGTTGACCGCGATGAAAGGCTTTCCGGCGCGGTGCGAATGTTTCCAGATGGAACGGGCGACCAGCTCCTTGCCGGTGCCGCTCTCGCCGGTGATCATCACGGTGACGTCGCTGGCGGTCACCTGGCCGATGATCTTGAAGACGTCCTGCATGACGGGCGACGAGCCGACGATGCCCTCCTTGTAGTCGTCGCTGTTGATGGTCGGCTTGTAATTGCTGACCGCGCGCATGTCGGCGTAGGCCTTCAGCGCGTTCTCGGCGATCGCGAGGACCTTCGCCGGGTCGAAGGGCTTCATGATGTAGTCGAACGCGCCGTATTTCATCGCCTCAATGGCGGTCTGGGCGGTGCCGAAAGCGGTCATGAGGACCACGAGCTGTTTCGGGTTGGCGGAGCGGATGTGCTGGAGCGCCTCGAGGCCGCTCATCCCGCTCATGCGGATGTCCAGAAAGATGAGGTCGGGAGCCGGGCCCTTTTTGACGATGGTCACGCCCTGCTCGCCGCTCGGGGCCTCGAGGACCTGGTATTTTTTCGAGGAAAGGACGCGGCTGAGCGAGTAACGCACCTCGGCGTCATCATCGATTACCAAAATGGTCGGCTGTTTGGCGGCGGTATCGGGCATGGGAACAGAAAATACGCTTCGGGGTCGGTTGTTACCAGAACGGACGCTGGTTCCTCGTCACAAAGCTTGTTTTCACTACGTCGCATATGCTCGGCTGGTCAATGAACTTGTTCCGGTGGCGTTGTCTCCGACACTATTTCAGGCGCAAAGACTGGCCTTTCCCGCGGAGCCGCATTTGGTGCGAACCATGCCCCATGCCACCACCACGGTTCTTCAGGCTGAAGCCGTTACCAAAAACTACGGCGCGCGCCGCGTGCTTGACGCCGTGTCGTTTTCGGTCGCGGCCGGTGAACGCGTCGCCCTGACCGGCCCCTCAGGCAGCGGCAAGACCACCCTGCTCAACTGCCTGGGCGGCGTGGACCGGCCCGACTCCGGCGGCATCACGCTTCACGATCTGCGCATCGACCGGCTGGACAGCGACGGCCTCGCGCGGTTGCGCCGGGAGCGCGTGGGCACCGTGTTCCAGTTTTTCCATCTCCTGCCGACCTTGAGCGCGGCGGAGAACATCGAGCTTCCGCTTCAACTCGTCGGCCTGTCCGCCGTCGAACGCGCGGAACGCGTCGACCATTTCCTGAAACGCGTGGGGCTCGTCCATCGCGCCGAGGCCCTGCCCTCGCAGCTTTCCGGCGGCGAACAGCAACGCATCGCCATCGCCCGCGCGCTCGTCCACCGGCCCGACCTCATCCTGGCCGATGAGCCCACGGGCAACCTCGATTCCGCCAACGGCGCCAACATCCTCGCCCTCCTGCGCGAGCTCACCGACGAAACGCGGACGGCCCTCGTGCTCGTGACCCACAGCGAGGAGGCCGCCGCCATTTGTCATCGTCGTATCAACCTGCGCGACGGTCGCGTCAGCCACGTTTCATGAGCGTGCCGTTGACCGCCCTCCTGCTCCGCCGCATCACCCTGCGGCACTGGCGGACCGCGCCAAAACAAAGCGCGCTGCTTGTCCTCATCCTTTCGCTGGGCGTGGCCGTCTTCGTGTCCATCCGGCTGGCCAACCATGCGGCGGTCGCGAGCTTTTCCAACTTCACCGACACGCTCACCGGCCAGAGCGACTGGATCATCCAGGCTCCCGCCGGCACGCTTCCGGAGAGCGTCCTGCCGGAACTGCGCGAGGCGCTCGGCACGCGCCCGGTGCACATCATTCCGATTGTGGAGGCCACCGCTTCCACTCCCCCCGCACCCGGCGCGGAAAACCGTTTCGGACGTCCCACCTACACCCTGCTGGGCGTGGATTTGCTTTCCGTCGTCAATCTCGCCCGTCCCCAGGACAAGCCGTTCTACGGCCAGGGGGGCGATGCGCTAACGGGCGCGGTTCCGACGGAAGGCACTGAAGGGTTTTGGGACGCCGTAAAAACCACACCCTGGGTCTGGATCAGTCGCGACTTCGCCCCCGTTTTACCGGCCACCCTCGACCTCGTGATCGACGAGACCGTGCGCACGCTGCCGGTCGCCGGGGTCATTCCGACCGCCCCCGACGCGCCGCGAGCACCGCCCCATCTCTTCATTTTTGATCTCGCCCGGCTCCAGGAACTCACCGGGAAAACCGGCCGCGTTGATCGCGTGGAATTTCTCGTCGAGGCCGGCCCGCGCATCGCCGAGCGCCGCGCGGAACTCCAGCCCATCCTCGAAAAACTCGGCCGCTCTGGCGAGCGATGGATCGTGACCGCGCCTGGAGCGCGTCGCGACGCCGCCGAGACGATGACGCGCGCCTTCCGTCTCAATCTCACCATCCTCTCGCTCATCGCGCTGCTCGTGGGGTTGTATCTGATTTTCCAGGCGCTCGACGGGGCGGTCGTGCGCCGCCGTCCTGAGATCGCCATCCTGCGCTCGCTCGGCGTCGAGGAGTCGACCATCCGGCGAAGCTGGCTGGCTGAATCCGCCATCCTGGGATTGTTCGGCGGCGCGCTCGGCCTGCTGCTCGGCTGGGCGGGCGCGCAGATATCGGTGCGCGCGGTCGGCCAGACGGTGAACGCACTCTATTACACCACGACGGTAAGCTCGGCCAACCTGACGCCGGTCGAGATCGGCATCGGCCTGGGACTCGGATTGGTCACCGCGTTGATCGCCGGCTGGTGGCCGGCCCGCGAAGCCGCACGCACGCCGCCCGCGCAGGTGCTTCAACGCGGCGCCGCACCCGCCGCCGGTCATCGCATGATGCGCAGCTTCGTCCTCGGGGCGGCCTGCGTGCTGGCGGGCCTGGCCTTCACGAGACTGCCACCGCTGCACTTCGCAGGAGGCAGCCGGTTTCCCCTGGCGGGCTATGCCGCCGCGTTTCTCTGGATTTTCGGGGCGGGGATATTGTGCGCGTTTCTGCTGCCGCCGCTCGCCCGCGCGGGCCGCGGACTGGGCAGGCGCAGCGCCGCGGTGAGAGTTGCGCTCGGACACCTGCGCAAACCCTCCGGCAGGCACCGCCTCGCGGCGGCTGCGCTGCTGTGCGCCATCGGCATGACGGCCGGCATGGCCATCCTGGTCGCGAGCTTTGAGCAGACCATGCAAGGCTGGGTGCGGCGCACCTTGCAGGCCGATCTCTACATCTCAAGCAGCGGGGCCCAGAGCGCCTCGTCGCAAAACCGCATCTCCGCCTCCGCCGCCAAAGCCCTGGCCGAGCATCCGGCCGTGGCGCATGCGGCCATGCTTGCGGCCTACCCCGTGGAAATCGACCGCATCGCCACGCTTTTATCGGGAGTGGACCTGGGCGATCCGGCAACGCGTCCCAATTTGCCATGGATCGCCGCTCCCGCGGCCGATGACCCCGTGTTCTCACCCTCGCATAACGGCTCGCGCGCGCTCGTGAGCGAAACCTTCACCGCGCGGTTCGGGCTGGGACGCGGCGATACCGTGCGCGTGCCCACGCCGTCGGGGACGCGGGAGGTTGTCATCGCCGGCGTCTTTGCCGACTACGGCAACGAACGCGGCTCCATCCTGATTGATCGTCAACAGGTGAGCGCCTGGTTTTCCGACGAAACGGTCACCAACGTCTCGCTCTACGTGAAGCCCGGCGTCGATCCCGACACGTTGCGGGCCGAACTCGCGCGGCGTTATCCCGGCCTGTCGCTTTTCACCAACGCGCGCCTGCGCGACGAGGTGCTGCGGATTTTTCGTCAGACCTTTTCCATCACCTATGCGCTGGAGGTGATCGGCGTGGTGGTGGCCGTGACCGGCCTCGGCCTCACCCTCGTGAGCGTTTTACTGGACCGTCGGGAAGAACTCACGACCCTGCGGGCCCTTGGCTTTCAACGCAGGGAAATCGCGCTCGCCTCCTCGATCGAGGGACTGGCCGTGTCGTTGTGCGCGGCGGCCGGCGGACTCGTCCTCAGCCTCGCGCTGGGCTGGCTGCTCATACACGTGATCAACAAGCAGTCGTTTGGATGGACCCTCAGCTATGCCCTGCCACGCGGGCAGTTGCTCGCGCTTGCGCTGGCCGTCAGCGCGACCGGCTGGATCGTGAGTTATTGCGTGGGACTCTGGGGAGCGGACCTGCCGGCGGACCGGGAGGAATGAAACGGATTTGCCCACGAAACACACGAAAGACACGAAATGAAATCTCTCCTCATCCGAACCGTTTTTCGCAGTCTTATTCTTTCGTGTCTTTTTGTGTCCTTTCGTGGGCTCTCCTCCGAAATTCCCCTCACGACGGCCGACGGTTTTGCGGTGCCGCAGCCCGGCCATGAGTTTTCGTTTCCGCGCGACCACGGCTCCCATCCCGAGTTCAAACTCGAATGGTGGTATCTCACCGGACACCTGTTCGCGAAGGACGGGCGGTGCTTCGGATATCAGGCGACGTTTTTCCGAAGTGCGGCGCCGGACAGGTCCACGCAGATTTATCTGGCCCACATGGCGGTGGCGGACCCGGCGATCGGAAAGTTTTACCATCAGGAGCGGCTGAACCGGGCCGGCTGGGATGCAGACGCGGCCCTTGGTGCGCTCGACGTCCGCAACGGCCCGTGGTCGTTGCGCATGACTGACAACACGGCCGCGCGCATGGAACTCCGTGGAGGCGTGCGCGCCGACGTGCGCTTTGAACTGAATCTCACGCCCACCAAGCCGCTGGTCGTTTTCGGGGAGAACGGCGTCTCGCGAAAAGGCGCGGAGCCGACCGCCGCGAGTTACTACCTCACCTTCCCCAGGCTTCGCACGGAAGGCATGCTGACCCTGGGCGAAGAAAAATTCACCGTGACCGGCGAAACATGGATGGACCACGAGATCAGCAGCAGTCAGCTGGGGGCAAACCAGGTCGGCTGGGATTGGGCCGGCATCCAGTTCAAAGACGGGCGCGAGATCATGTTTTATCGTCTGCGCCTGCGAGACGGCACGGCGGACCCGGCCTCGTCCCTCACCTGGGTGGACTCCGCCGGGCACACGAAGAGAACCGCCTTCCAATGGGAAGTGCTGGCGCGCTGGAAGAGTCCGTCCACGGGCGCGGTCTACCCCTCGCGCATCCGCATCACGACCACCGATCCGGCGACCCAGCGCGAGACGTCGTTCATCCTTGAGCCGCTGGTGCAAAACCAGGAGCTGGCCGGACGGCTCGGGGACATTCCGTATTGGGAGGGGGCGTGTCGCGTGCTCGCGGCCGACGGCCGTGAGATAGGCTCCGCTTACCTTGAACTCACCGGTTACGCGAAGGATCTGAAGCTTTGATCAACCCCGGCACGGGGTCGAAGACCGGCGGATGGGTATTTGCACGGAGGCAGACAATCGGCTTGCGCCGGTCGCGGAGGGACTTTTACCTGCTCCTTCCGCGTCACCAAGCGGCAATGCAAGGGGCAGTAGCTCAGTTGATAGAGCGCGTCGTTCGCAACGACGAGGTCGCCAGTTTGATCCTGGTCTGCTCCACCATTGCGTCAGGGGAAATGCGGACGCGTAAACGGTCTCAATCCTCGACCAGGCAGGCGAAGACCATCTTGCCCGAAGAGGACGGAAGAACGCTGGTTATTTCCACGGGCACAATCCGCCCGATGTGCTGGCGGCCTCCGGTCACGATCACCATCGAGTTGTCGTCGAGATAACCGATGGCCTGCCCCTCCTCCTTGCCCGGCTTGAGCAGTTCCACCTCGATCACCTCGCCGATCACCAACTCGGGCCTCATCGCCTTGCCGAGAAGGTTGAGATTCAGCCAGTGCACGCCGTGAAATTCGGCCAGCTTTGAAAGATTGTAGTCGGTGGTGAGCAGCTTGGCCCTCATGGACTGGGCCAGAAACACGAGTTTCGCGTCGATGTCCTGACGCTTGGTCACCTCGCTCTCGTGGATGCGCAGGTCCAGGTTTTTGATTTTCCTCAACTCGCCCAGCATCTCAAGGCCGCGGCGCCCGCGTATCTGTTTTTTCGGATCATGCGAATCCGCGATGGCCTGCAGCTCTATCAGCACAAAACGGGGAACCACCAGCGCCGCGCTCAGAAACCCCGTCTGGCATACCCGCACGATTCGACCGTCGATGAGCGCGGTCGTGTCCAGCACCACCAGGGGCACGTCGACCTCGTGCGGCACGAACCTCACGTAAGGGATGACCAGGTTGAACTCATCCTTGCCCCGCAGCGCGATCACCGTCGCCAGGTAGGTCACGACGATGAACAAAGCCAGTTGGACGAGATAAAGGATCTGGTCGTCGCCCTCTTTCAGGAGCGGAGACCGGCTGATCATGTAGGAAATGAGGGTGCCCGCCGCCAACCCGAAGGTGATGGCCGACAGGCCGCGAAGCGAAAACCCCCTCAACAGGATGTCCACGAGCACCACGAGTATTCCGATGGCCAGGCCGATGAACACCGCCAGCCAGCGGTGATTGTCCCAGTCCCGGATCGTGTAGCACACCAGCCAGCCCGCCGCCGCGCAGAGGACTATAAAAACAAGCCGGATGGGAAGAAGGGTCTTATTCATGGACAAATCACGTCAGTGCAGCGTGAAATACATAACCACGGGCAGCAGGATGCCAATCACGATGCATACTTTTATTATCCGCAGATTGCGACGGACTTTCGCCTTTTCAGCATCGCTCAGCTCCATGTGAGGCCAGTGCATCCCCCCCCTCTTTGCATGACAATCCAATACTGGCTGGTTAAGACCGAACCCGAGGCTTACTCGTGGGAAACCTTTGTGAAAGACAAGCGCACGGCGTGGACAGGCGTGAGGAACTACCAGGCCCGAAACCACCTGAAAGCCATGCGCAAGGGCGACCGCGCATTCTTCTACGCCAGCGTGACCACCAAGGCCGTCCTCGGACTGGCCGAGGTGACGAAGCCCGCGTTCCCCGACGCCACCACCGACGAGGCCGGCTGGGTTGCGGTGGAACTCAAGGCCGCCGCCTCGCTGCCCCGTCCGGTATCGCTTGCCCAAATCAAGGCCGAGCCCTCGCTCAAGGACATCTCGCTGCTTCGCCAAAGCCGTCTCTCCGTCATGCCCCTGACCGCCGCCGAGTTTAAAAAAATCGCCGAGCTGGGCGGAGCGTAAGGGGCGTCTAAAAACTGACTTGAGGTAGGGCGGGACCGCTGTGCCCGCCGTGATCGGTTGTTCAACGTGGGAGCAAGCTCGCTCCCACATCCGGAGCGGACGGCCCAGCGGTCCGTCCCCACCTTTTTGGACGCCCTCCAAGAGAACTTCTGCGAAGCCTCACGGAGAGGCCGGATCAACCACGATACGGAAGCCGACATGGCGCGCACGATCGCCTTTCAAACGCGCTTCGGAGGGTATCTTCGAGTTGCCGTCCTGCGTGTCCAGATAACTGCCGCCAAAGACAAACGCCTTGTCGTCGGCCTCCGTTCCCGTCCACTCCGCAAGATTGCCCACCAGATTGTAGAACCCCGCGCCATTGGGTTGCCCCCGTCCGACTTCCTGACTGTGGCCGTCGCTGTTGGACTGGCTCCACGACGCCTTTTGACCGTCGCCCAGGGCAACCCTGAACTCATCCATGGTCGGCAGGCGCACCGGCATGCCGAGCAACCAGCCCAGTCGCGTGCAAAATTCCCGCGAGTCGCTCCAGCTGACCGAATCCACCGGAAATCCGCGGCCGGGATTGCGGCTGGGATTGGTGTTCATGACCAGCACGTAGAGCGACTGGGGAACCTCGGTCTTCAGCAGCAGGCGGTCGGAGGCCCCGGGCAACGGCAGCAAGCGGTCGTAAACGTCATCCTGCAGGGATCGGATGTCGGGTCTCTTGAGCGCGAGATAGGCGAGTTTAAGCTTCACCGCGCCGTCAATCCGACGGCTCTTCGGATATTTCGAGAAAAGGGCGCCCACCACTTCGAGCGCCTCCGCGATTTTTTGGTCGGCCAGTATGACCTGACGTTTCCGCAGGTGCTCGCCGATGGTCCTGTCCAAGTCGGCCAGTTTGTCGGCGGTCGGGGTGGAAAGCGCCGTCTGGCGTTTGATCTCCAGGCTTTCGACCCGGTCCGATGCGATGAATCGGCTCCGCGGAAACTTCTGGTTGACCTCAAGCTGGAGCGTGCCCGCCGCGCCGTAATACGCCGCGGCCTGAAGGGGATTCCCGGCGGCGTTCGCCTCATCCCCCTGCTTTTCCTTGGCGTCGATGTCGCCGGCGATGCCGGCCGCGTTCAACGACTCGATCTCCGTGTCGAGATCGTCGATCACCGACAGGTCGGCGAAGATGGTCCGTCCGTATTCGCGGTTGATGCGGTCCTGCAAATCGCGCGCCGCCATGAAGCCGGCCAGCGCATCCGACCAGCGCTTCTCGGACGCCGCCTTGCGGGCCGCGGTCGCCGCCGCCTTCATCTGCTTTTCCAGTGGCGCGGCCTCCAGTCGCGCCAACTGCTGGGTCAGCGAGGTCTCGCGCACGTAGTTTTTGTAGCGGGAATCGGCGGAACTCAAATTTATCTCGCGCTGCAACCGGAGCGCCTCGGTGAACTTGGCCGCAGCCGTATCCGTGTCGGAATTCGCCAGGGCGTCCGCCCCGTCCTTCTCCAGCCGGTCGATCTCCACCATTTTAAGTTTGGCGGTCGCGCTTCCCAGCGCGCCTTCCAGCCGTGTAAGGCGGGTCGATTGATCCAGACCGGCATTGGGGTAGATGCGCACCAGCGCCCGCTGCTTGTCCAGCGCCAGGGACAGCTTGTTGATGGATTCCTGCGTGACCACACCGGCATCGGCCGCCGCCTGATAGTCTTTTTCCAGATCGGTTATTTCAGCGGAAAGTTTCGCCACCGCCGGATCATCGGGTGTTTTCACCTGAGCGGATGTGCTCCCAACCCGGCGCGGCCCGATCGTCGTCAGGAAATAAAAGAAATACCCAAGCCCGCCGACGCCCGCGCCGATGAGAAGCCACAGGCGTGCTGCGCGCAAAAAAGGGATGAAACGGCGACTTCTCCGAGGGTCCGGCATTGGGGTAAAGGGGCAATAAAAAGACCTGCCGGACAAAATGCAATGCGTCCCTGCTTCCGCGCACCGATAAACTCGACATTTCCGGGTTGTTGACGTTTTCACAACGTGTGCTCGAAAACCTCGTCATCCTCGCCCCCGGACTGCTTGGCGGCTCGGTCGCCAAGGCCGCCCACGCCCGCGGTCTGGCCCGGCGCATCACCGTGTGGGCCCGCCGTCCGGAAGCCCGGCTGAAGCTGCGCGAGCAGTTCTGGTGCTCCGCCGTCGCCGAAACGCCCGAAGAGGCCGTGCGCGACGCCTCGCTTGTCGTGCTCGCCGCGCCCGTCGACAAAATCATCGAGCTCACCCGCCAGATCTCCTCCCACCTGCCCGCCGGGGCCATCGTTACGGATGTCGGCAGCGTCAAAGGCGACCTCTGCCGCGCCTGTCACGCCGCCCTGCCCGCGAGCCGCCACTTCGTCGGCGCACACCCGATGGCCGGCAGCGAAAAAACCGGCTGGGAAAACGCCAGCGACTCTCTCTTTGATCGCCGCGTGTGTTTCGTCACCCCCATGGAGACGACGGATGCCACCGCCACCAGCACGGTCGTGAGCTTCTGGCATGATCTCGGCAGCGAGGTCGCCACCGTTACACCGGACCAGCACGACGAGATCGTCGCCCACATCAGCCATCTTCCCCAGGTGCTCGCCACCACGCTGGCCACCTTCCTGGCCGGCAAAAATCAGGGCTGGCGCAATCTCTCGGGCAACGGTCTCCGCGACACCACGCGCATCGCCGCGAGCGACGCCACCATGTGGATCGAGATCTTCCAGCAGAACCACGACGAAGTCCTGCGCGCCTTGAGCCAGTTCGAGGATGAACTGCATGGTTTCAAAACCGCCCTCGCCAACCGCGACTGGCTTGAGGTCCGCGCCCGCCTCGAACGCGGCAAGGCCTGGCGCGACGGATTCCGCCCGTAGACCATTTCCGTTGATGGAGGGCGGACCGCCGTGTCCGCCGAGACCTCTTGCGAACCGGCGGACACGGCGGTCCGCCCTCCAATCTCGTTCTGGACTCTCAACTCTCAGCTCTCAATTCTCAGTCCCTTCATGTCGCCGCTTCCAGCCGTTCTTCCCATCCAGCCCTTCACCCGCCCCGTGCGCGGCGAAGTCACGCTGCCCGGCTCGAAAAGCCTCACCAACCGCGCGCTGCTGCTGGCCGCCCTGTGCAAGGACAAGGTGACCCTCACCGGCGCGCTTTTTAGCGAAGACACCCACCTGATGGTCGAGGCGCTCAAGGCGCTTGGTTTCACCATCAATGCCAATGCGGACGCCGGCACCATCGAAGTTTCGGATCAAGCCAACGGCTTCAAAAATGAACAACCGGTCGATCTCTTCGTCGGTCTGGCGGGCACCGCCGCCCGTTTTTTGACCGCTCTCTGCGCCGCCGCGCCGCGCGGCGTTTACCGCATCGACGGCATCCCTCAGATGCGCAAGCGCCCGATGAAGGGCCTGATCGACGCCCTGCGCTCGCTCGGTGCGGATATTCGTTGCACGGGAACCGAAGGGTTTTTCCCGATCGAAATCCATTCAAAGGGGCTGCGCGGAGGAGACGTCTCCATCGATGCCAGCGAAAGCAGCCAGATGTTATCCGCCCTGCTGATGGTCGCGCCGCGCGCGGCGCGCGATATAACCATCACGCTCACCACCAAAGTGCGCGCCCCATTCGTGGCCATGACCATTCTGCAGATGGTTCAATTCGGACAGTCGAGGCCGGTTGGCGACGGGGTTCGCGTCACCGTCAAATCCGGCGCCCGCTATCATCTGCCCGGCTCCACCTACGCCATTGAAGCCGATGCCAGCGCCGCCAGCTACTACCTTGCCCTTCCTTTCGTGACAGGAGGAGAACTTAACATCCCGGGCTATGCGCTTGATGGACTGCAAGGCGACGTGCGTTTCGGGCTCCTGTTGGAGGCACATGGTTTGATAGGTCCGTTGAATCACTCGACGGCCACTCAAAGCATTTCCCGTGGGACGTCCCGCACCGGCATCAACGCCGATTTCAGCGAATTCTCCGACACTTTCCTGACGCTCGCCGCGATTTCCCCGCTGCTCTCTGGCAAAACCACGATCACCGGCATCGCCCACTCGCGCAAACAGGAGACCGACCGCGTTTCCGGCATGGCACGCGAATTGATAAAACTCGGCCAGGACGTCGTCGAGACAGAGGACTCGCTCACCATCACCCCGCGACCGCTCAAGTCCGGCGTCGAAATCGAGACCTACGGCGACCACCGCTTCGCCATGAGCTTCGGCATTCTCGGCTGCCACGATCTTCACGGCAACGGCCAACCCTGGCTCTCCATCAAAGACCCCGCCTGCTGCGCGAAGACGTTCCCCAATTTCTTCGAGCTGCTGGAAACCCTGCGTCTCAATTCCCTCAAGCCCTCCTCCGTCTAATGGCCTCCTTCCTCATCGTAGCCATCGATGGTGGCGCCGCCTCCGGCAAGTCCTCCACCTCCCGCGCCCTCAGCGAACGGTTCAACTTCCTGCACGTTGACACCGGCTCCTATTACCGGGCCATCACCGCCGAGCTTCTCCGTCGCGGTCTGCGCACCGATCAGGTCGATGAGGTCAAGGCAGCCCTGCCCTCCATCACCCTCGACACGCAGGTGGATGGCCGCGCCGCCCGCATGGAAATTGGCGGACGTGTCATCCCCGAGTCCGAGATTCGCGGCGCCGAGGTCACCGCCGCCGTTTCCCATTTTGCGGCTATCCCCGAGGTGCGCACCGCCCTTCTCACCTACCAGCGCGGACAGGCCGGCGTCGCCCGCACCCACGGTTTTCACGGTCTGATCATGGAGGGCCGCGACATCGGCTCCGTGATTTTCCCCAACGCAGACCTGCGCTTCTTCCTTCACGCCGACCCGGTGGCGCGCGCCAAACGCCGCGAACTCGAAGGTCGCGCCGACGCGGTGGCCGAACGGGACCGTCTCGACTCCACCCGCAAAACCGCCCCGCTCATGCTCGCCTCGGGAGCCATCGACATCGACAGCACCTATCTCACCTTGGACCAGGTCGTGGAAAAAATCGCCGGCCTGATCGCCGACAAACTCTCCTGATACGCACCCATGAATCGTCGCTACGACCATGCCACGATGGATTGGCTCTACGGCCTCTGCCACTACGCCATCATCGGGCTTTACGACGCCCTGTTTCGCGGGGAAGTCGCAGGACTGGAATATATCCCGCGCAGCGGTCCGTTCCTGATCGCCGCCAACCACGCCAGCCACCTCGATCCGCCCATCATCGGTTCGCAGGTCTCGCGGCAGATCGCCTTCTTCGCCCGCAAGAGCCTTTGGAAACCGGGCTTCGCCAGCTGGTGGATGGACAGCGTGGGCTGCATCCCCGTGGACCGCGACAGCACGGATCTCGCGGCGATCAAACGCGTGCTGCAGACATTGAAGGACGGCAGGGCCGTCATCCTTTTCCCCGAGGGCACGCGCTCGCCCGACGGCAATCTTCAGCCGCCGAAGGGTGGCGTGGGCTTCATTGTGGCCAAGACACAGGTGCCCGTGGTTCCCGTCCGCATATTCAACTCGCACATCGCCTTTGGGCGTGGCGGCGGATTGCGCATCGGCACGCCCGTTTCGGTGACCTTCGGCCCGCCGCTCGCGCCGGCTGATTACGACTTCCCAGAGGCCGGCAAAGACCGCTACCAGCGCACGTCGGAGAAGATCATGTCCGCCATCGCCGTGATCAAGGAGCACCCGACAACGGTGATCTGAAGGTAGGGCGCGACCGCTGGGCGCGCCGCGAAGTCTTGGCGGATGCGCATCCCCAACCGGCGGGCCCAGCGGTCCCGCCCTACCTCTCTTCAGCGCAGCCCGCTCGCCTTGCGTGCGCGTCCGAGAACATCGGCAGCCGTGACTCGCGCACGCGTCGCGCCATCGCGCAACACGCCGTGCACGTAGTCGAGGTTGGCGGCCAACTCCGCGCGCTTGGTCCGATAAGGCGCGAAGAACGTCCAGTAGTGTTCGAAGAGCGCCTTCTTGAGGTCGCCGTAGCCGAGACCGCCGGCGCGCAGGCGGTTTTCGTAGTCGCTTGAGACGTCGGCGGGCGCGACGAGCTTGAGGAGCTGGATGGCGAGGTTCTTATCCGCGTCGGGCTTCGGTTCGGCGGGGGTGCGCGAATCCATCACGATTCCCATGATTTTTTTGCGCGTCGCCTTTTCGTCGCCGAAAATTTCCAGCGTGTTGCCGTAGCTCTTGCTCATCTTCTGGCCGTCGAGGCCGGGGACCACGGCCGTCTCGTCGCGGATCTCCGGCTCGGGCACGACGAACGTTTCGCCGTAGGTGTGGTTGAACTTGATGGCGATGTCGCGGGTCATCTCGACGTGCTGCTTCTGGTCACGGCCGACGGGAACGACGTTGGAATCGTAGAGGAGGATGTCGGCGGCCATGAGCACCGGATAGGCGAAGAGACCAAAGTTGGGCGAGATGCCCTTGGCGGTCTTGTCCTTGTAGCTGTGGGCGCGCTCCAGCAGGCCCATCGGCGTGAGCGTGCCGAGAATCCACATAAGCTCGCACACCTCGGGCACGTCGCTCTGGCGGAAGAGCACGTTCTTCTTCGGGTCCAGTCCGCAGGCGAGCCAGTCGAGGGCGACGTCGAGGGTGTTCTTGCGGCGCGCGTCGGCGTCGGTGAGCGACGTCATCGAGTGGTAGTCGGCGATGAAGTAGGTGCAATCGCCCCGCGACTGGAGATCGACGGCGGGCTTGATCGCGCCGAAGTAGTTGCCGATGTGAAGCTGGCCGGAGGGCTGGATGCCGGTGAGGATGCGCATGTCGAAAGGGTTCAAGGTGCCGAGACCGACCGGCAGGCGTCAATCCCGACGAGGAATCTGCGTGATCGTGCCGCGGATGCGGGCGATGGTGTTGGCGGGCAGATAACCGGCGAAGGCGACCGTCGGCATGACGAGCGCCCGCTTGCCGAGCAGCGTGCCGGGGTTGAGCACGGCGTTGCAGCCGACCTCGGCCTTGTCGCCGACGATCGCGCCGAACTTGCGCAGGCCGGTTTCGATCAGCTTGCCGTCAAGCCGAAGCGTCACGGGCTGTTGGTCCAGGCGCAGGTTGGAACAGATGACGCCCGCGCCGAGATGCGCGCCGTTGCCGAGGATGGAGTCGCCCACGTAGTTGAAATGCGGCACCTGCACGCCGTCCATGAGCAGGCAGTTTTTGAATTCGCAGGAGTTGCCCAGCACACAGTTGGCGCCGACGAGCACATTGCCACGAATGAACGCGCCCGGACGGATCTCCGTGCCCGGCCCGATCCACGCCGGGCCGATGATGGTGGCATAGGCGGGCAGCTTGACCGAAGGATCAATCCACACCTTGCCCTCGATATACACGCCCGGCGGCACATGGCGTTCGCCGGAGTTGATGTCCGCCAGCGCCGCGCCGATCTGCGGCAACCACGACCAAGGAGCGGCTTCCGAGGAAAAATGAGACGCGAAACCCACGAGAGAAGGCGGCAGGGTGAAAAAATCGGCTGCTGTCATGCCGTTGAGAGAGCACAAAAAAGCCGCCGGTGGAACAGCGGCTTTAAAAAAAATCAAGCCCCCTGACGCTCGCCAAGCAGTTCCAGCGCGGCGGCCATCACGGGAATGCGGCCGTCGGCGACCGCGTGCTCCATCGCCGCCAGGCGCGAACCAACCTCGGGCGAGGCGTAGAACCGCGCACGCAACCGCTCGGCGATCAGCGAGTGCATCCACTCGACCGCCTGCGCACGGCGGCGGCCCTGCAATCCGCCGCTCGCCTGCACGGTCTTGAAAAAATCGCCCGTCATCTTCCAAACCTCGGGAATGCCGTCGCCCGTCAGCGCCGAGGCCAGCAGCGCGGGCGTCTCCCATCCTTGGGCCGTGCGTTGCAGGTAGTGTAGCACGCGGCGCATCTCGGCCTGCGCGGCGATGGCGCGCGGACGGTTGTCGCCATCCGCCTTGTTGATGACGATGGAGTCGGCGAGTTCGATCACGCCTTTTTTGATGCCCTGCATTTCGTCGCCGGCGCCGGCGATCATGAGCACGAGAAAAAAATCCACCATTGAGCGCACCGCGACCTCGTTCTGCCCCACTCCGACCGTCTCGACGATCACGACGTCGAAGCCCGCCGCCTCGCACACGAGGATGGCTTCGCGGGTCTTGCGCGCCACGCCGCCGAGCGACCCGCCCGAAGGCGACGGGCGGATGAAGGCGTCCGTCCGCCGGCAAAGTTTTTCCATGCGGAGCTTGTCGGCGAGAATGCTCCCGCCGTTCACGGAGCTCGACGGATCGATGGCCAGCACGGCCACGCGCAGGCCTTGATCCACCAGATGGCAGCCAAACGCCTCGATGAACGTGCTCTTCCCCGCGCCGGGAATGCCGGTGATGCCGATGCGATGGGCGCGTCCGGTGTGCGGCAGCAGCTTGGCGAGGACTTGCTGCGCCAGTTCCTGATGGGCGGGCGCGTTGCTCTCGATGAGCGTGATCGCGCGCCCCAGCACGTTGGGATCATGGGCAAGGACTCCCTGCGCGTAATCGTCAACCGTGAGGATGCGCCGGCGGACCTGGGCGGGGCCGGACGGGACCGTGACCCCGCTTGGGCGCACACCCTGCACAAGCCATGTTGCGAAGTCCGTGCCGGCGCCGTCCGGCACCCAGTCGGGGCGCGGCTGCGGACAACCGTCGTGCAACGGCACGGGACATTTTTCGGGTTCCGACACGGTGATGAGGTTAACTACCGATGAACAAAGGCAGGTATCTGGATCAATGGCGCTTAATTTTTCAAGGTAGGGCGGGACCGCTGGGCCCGCCGCGAATGACCACAGGCGTGCGCATGTCCAACCGGACGGCCCGGCGGTCCGTCCCTACCTTTTTCGGCACATGCCGATGGTTATTATGAGAGCAGGTGAACGTTGGATTTCATCGCTTAGCTTGCGACCGGTTCCAGGCGTTCGAGGAGGAGGTCCAGTGTCTTGAGGGCGGATTTCGGGATCGCGGTGCCGGGCCCGAAGATCGCGCTCGCGCCGTTGGCGAGCAGGAAGTCGTAGTCCTGGGCCGGAATCACGCCGCCGCAAATGAGGAGGATGTCCTCGCGGCCTAGCGCCTTCAACTCGTCACGGAGCTGTGGCAGCAGGGTCTTGTGACCGGCGGCCAGCGAACTCATGGCGACGGCATGGACATCGTTCTCGACCGCCTGGCGGGCGGCCTCGGCGGGCGTCTGAAAGAGCGGCCCGATGTCGATGTCGAAGCCGAAATCGGCCAGGGCGGTGGCCACGACCTTGGCGCCGCGATCATGACCGTCCTGACCGAGCTTCGCGATGAGCATGCGAGGACGGCGGCCTTCGCGCGCCTCGAACTCGGCGATCTTGGTCCGCACTTCCTGCACGGCGCCATCCTCGCCAAACTCCTGGCGATAGACGCCGGAGATGGAGCGGATCTGCGCCTGGTAGCGGCCGTAGACGACCTCCAGCGCGTCGCTGATTTCACCGAGCGTGGCGCGGGCCTGCGCGGCGACCACGGCGAGCCCGAGCAGGTTGCCCTCGCCCGTGCGGGCGCAGGCGGTGAGCGCGGAAAGCGCGGCCTGGCAGGCGGCCTCGTTGCGCGAGGCGCGAAGTTCCTTGAGGCGCTTGATCTGGCCCTCGCGGACGGCGGTGTTGTCCACCTCGAGAATGTCGATGGGGGCCTCCTGTTCGAGGCGGTATTTGTTCAGGCCGACGATGGTCTCCTTGCCGGAGTCGATCTTGGCCTGACGGCGGGCGGAGGCCTCCTCGATGCGGAGCTTGGGGATGCCGGCCTCGATGGCCTTGGTCATGCCGCCAAAACCCTCGACCTCGGCGAGGTGGGCGCGGGCTTTTTTGACGAGCTCGGCGGTGAGATATTCGACGTAGTAGCTGCCGCCCCACGGATCAACGACGTTGCACACGCCGGTCTCCTGCTGGAGATGGATCTGGGTGTTGCGGGCGATGCGCGCCGAAAAATCGGTGGGCAGCGCGATGGCCTCGTCGAGCGCGTTGGTGTGCAGGGACTGCGTGTGACCGCAGACGGACGAAAGCGCCTCGAGGCAGGTGCGTCCGACGTTGTTGAACGGATCCTGCTCCGTGAGCGACCAGCCGGAAGTCTGCGAGTGCGTGCGCAGGGCGCTCGACTTCGGGTTCTTGGGGTTGAAGCCCGCGACGATCTCCGCCCAGAGCGTGCGAGCGGCGCGCATCTTGGCGATTTCCATGAAGAAGTTTTTCCCGATGCCCCAGAAGAACGAAAGGCGCGGGGCGAACGCGTCGACATCAATGCCCGCGGCGGTGCCGGTGCGCAGGTATTCGAGGCCGTCGGCCAGCGTGTAGGCGAGCTCCAGGTCGGCGGTGGCGCCGGCCTCCTGCATGTGGTAGCCGGAGATCGAGATGCTGTTGAACTTCGGCATGTTCTTCGACGTGTAGCCGAAGATGTCCGCGATGATGCGCATCGAGGGCGTGGGCGGATAGATGTAGGTGTTGCGCACCATGAACTCCTTGAGGATGTCGTTCTGGATCGTGCCCGCGAGGTCGGTGAGCTTGGCGCCCTGCTCGAGCGCGGCGCCGATGTAGAAGGCCATGATCGGGAGCACCGCGCCGTTCATCGTCATGGAGACGGAGACCTTGTCGAGCGGGATGCCGCCGAAGAGCGTCTGCATGTCGAGGATGGAGTCGATGGCGACGCCCGCCTTGCCCACGTCGCCGACCACGCGCGGGTGGTCGCTGTCGTAGCCGCGATGGGTCGCGAGATCGAACGCCACCGAGAGGCCGGCCTGGCCGGCGGCGAGGTTGCGTTTGTAGAAGGCGTTGGACTCCTCCGCCGTGGAGAAACCGGCGTATTGGCGGATGGTCCAGGGCTTCTGCACATACATCGTCGCGTAGGGTCCGCGCGTGAACGGCGTGAGGCCTGGCATGGTGTCGAGCACCGCAGAAGGCGGGAGATCGGCCTCGGTGAAAACCGGTTTCACGGGGATCTGCTCGTAAGTCTGCCAGTCGGCGGCCGCCGGGGAGGCCGGAGGCACGGAGGCCTTGGCCGGGGCGAACGCGAACGAATCGTAGGCGAGCTTGGTGAAATCAGGAGTGGAAGTTTTCATGAGAGGGCTCCGATCTTTTTGAGAAGGTTGGCCAGCACTTGGGGAACGTTGGCGCGGATGTGGATGAACTCGTCGATGCCTGCCGCGCGGAAGGCGGTGACCACTGCGGCGTCGGCCGGCATGCCGGCCAGCACCACCGTGACGGCGGGATTGGCGGTCTTCACCGCCTTGGCAAACACAGGGACGAGTTCGGGATAAGTGTCGTCGGTCGAGCAGAGCACGACGACCGATGCGTTGGAGGCGATGGCCGCCGCCGCGGCGGTCTCGGCAGTCTCGAACGATTGCTTGCCCAGAGCCTCGAAGCCTCCGGTGGCGAAGAAGCCGGCCGAAAAATCTGCGCGGGCCTTGTGCTGCAAAGGCGGCCCCATTTTCGCGAGAAACACCTTGGGACGCGCCCCGGTCTGGGCGGCGTAAGCGTCGGAGGCTTCGCGCAATTCCTCGAACGGCTGGGCCACGCGGAATGGAGTCACGGGCGTGATGGTGCTGCCGAGCGCGAAGTTCATCGCACCGGCGGGCGCGACGGAAGAGCGGACAAGCGCGCGCTCACGCAGGTTGGGAAACAGGTTGGTTCCGACGAGGCCGAGACGGCGCTTCGCGATGGCGTCGGCTTTTTCCGCGGCGGCCTTGGTCACGAGCTGTTGCAGGTGGCCGATGCGCAAGGCGGCGACAAAACCTCCGCGGCCCTCGATGTCCTGGAAAAGTTCCCAGGCCTTGCGGGCGAATTCGTCGGTGAGTTTCTCCACATACCAGGATCCGCCGGCGGCGTCGGCCGTCTGGGTGAAGCTGAATTCCTCGGCGATCAGCGTGTGGACGTTGCGGGCGATGCGGCGCGAGACGTCGTCGGTGCGGCCGGAGAGTTCGTCGAACGGCGCGATGTGCAGCGCGTCCACGCCGCCCAGCACCGCCGAGAGAGCCTCGGTGGTGACGCGCAGCATGTTCACATGCTGGTCGAGTCGGGTCTTGTTCCAAGTGCCGGTGGCCGCGGTCACAGATGCTCCGGAGGCAAGCGCGGGATCCACGCCAAACGCGCTGAGCACACGGGTCCAGAGCGGACGAAAGGCGCGGAACTTGGCGACCTCCGGAAAAAACTGGGGGCCTACCGAGAAGCGGAATTGCAACCGCACTCCGGCCACTTCCGCCGAAATATCACGGGCAGCCAGCGCTTTCATATACTCGACGGCGGCAGAGAGCGCGAAGGCGAGTTCCTGAACGGCGGTGGCGCCCGCGTCGCCCCAAAGGGCGGCGTCAACACCGACGGTCTTCAGGTTGGCGGACTCCTTCGCGGAGCTGCGGGTCCATGTGGCCAGCGAATCATAAAGCGAGTCAAGCGAAGCGGGCAGGCCGCCGGACCGCGCCCACACGGCCAGCGGATCGGCCGTCACCGCACCGGCCAGCCGGCCGGTGGCGACGCCGCGACCGCGGGCGAGTTCAAGAAAACCCGCCGCCAGCGCCGTGGCATCGACGCCCGCGCGAAGATGGACGGGCACCGCCGTGAGGTCCACGCCGGCCAGCGCGGATGAAAGTTTCTTCGAGGTGTCGACCGATGTTTTTTCCGCGTCGAGCACCACGCAATCCTGCCCGTGCATCAGATCGGAGGTGAGCGCGGCGTTGAACTCGGATGCACTTGCGATGGCCAGTTCCTGGGCCACCAGCCATGAGGATTGCTTATAGCCTTGCGGACGCGTTCCGCGAAGAAAAGGCGCCTCGCCAGGCCACGATTTTTCGGTCGCCAGACCATCCAGATCGATGCGCGTGTAAAGCGGCTGGATTGCCACGCCCTCAAAGGTGCGGGTGACGAGTTTTTTATCGAAAGGAACACCCTTGAGCTCCGCCTCGACGGTGCGTTTCCACTTGGCGATGGATTCGGTGAGCTGGGCTGTTTCAACTGCGCTATCTTTCACGACGGTCATAAGATACGTTGGGATAATGGTTGACTGATGGGCTCATCCTAACGTGTCCGCGCGAAATCCGCTCCGCAGTTCTTGCCAAGAAACGCCTGTTATTGGCCAACGCATGCGAAGATGCGCGGGCAAATTCGGCCATAATGGGCAAGTAAGATGACTGTCGCATCACTCATCCAAAACACATCACCATGATCACCCGGATCGACCACATCGGCATCGCCGTCCGCTCGCTGGACGAAAGCATTCCTTATTACGAGAAGGCCCTCGGCCTGAAGTGCGAACATCGCGAGGTCGTCGCCTCCCAAAAGGTGAGCACCGCCTTCTTCCACGCCGGCGAGGTGCATATCGAGCTCCTTGAGCCGACCTCCCCCGAAAGCCCGATCGCCAAGTTCCTGGAAAAAAATCCGGCGGGCGGCGTCCACCACATCGCCTTCGCCACGACCGACATCACCGGCCAGCTCAAGCAGGCCTCCGACGCCGGCGTGAAGCTCATCCACGAGGTTCCCTTCGAAGGCGCCGCCGGGAAAATGGTCGCCTTCCTGCATCCGAAATTCACCTTTGGCGTGCTCACCGAACTCTGCGCGCCCAAGTCCGCCTGATCGCGCGCAACGCGCCCACAAACTTCAGTCCCATTCCCCATGGCCATCTCGCCCGACCTCCTGAAACAACTCGAAGAGAAACGCAAAACCGCCTTCGCCGCCGGCGGTCTCGACAAACTCGCCGAACGCAAGAAAAAGGGGCTCATGAGCGCCCGCGAACGCCTTGAGGCGCTCTTCCAGCCGGGCACCTTCATGGAGTTCGGTCTGCACGCGCAGCACGATTGCCATCACTTCGGGCTCGAGGGGAAACCCCTCCCCTGCGACGGCGTCATCACCGGCGTCGGCTATGTGGACGGCCGCCCCGTGGGCGCCTTCAGCCAGGACTTCACCGTCGGCGGCGGCGCGCTCGGCCGCATTCACGCGAAGAAAATCTGCGACTTGATGGACTACGCGCAGCAGTCCGGCATGCCCGTCATCGGCATCAACGACTCCGGCGGCGCCCGCATCCAGGAAGGCGACGACTCTCTTTCAGGCTACGGACAGGTGTTCTTCCGCAACGTCCTTCTCTCCGGCGTCGTCCCCCAGATTTCCATCATCGCCGGCCCGTGCGCCGGCGGCGCGGCCTATTCCCCCGCCCTCACGGACTTCATCATCATGACGAAGTCCAACGCCCAGATGTTCATCTGCGGCCCCGAGGTCATCAAGGCCGCCACCGGCGAGGTCGTCACCATGGACCAGGTCGGCAGCGCCCACGCCCACGCCTCCGTGAGCGGCAACATCCACTTCGTGGCCGACAACGAGACCCACGCCATCGAGCTCGCCAAAAAACTCTTCTCGTTCCTTCCCTCCAACAACGTCATGGACCCGCCCCACCGGCCCACGCCGTCGCTGGTTCTCGACGCCGATCCCGGCATGAACGAGCTCGTGCCCGCCGATCCCAAGGCTCCGTTCGACGTGCTGAAGGTCATCGCCCGCCTGGTGGACGACGCCGACTTCCTCGAGGTTCACAAGGAGTTCGCCAAAAACCTCGTGGTCGGTTTCGCCCGCATCCACGGCATCGTGGTCGGCATCATCGCCAACCAGCCCATGGTCAAGGCCGGCACCCTCGACATCGACTCGTCCGACAAGGGCGCCCGCTTCATCCGTTTCTGCAACGTCTTCAACATCCCCGTCGTCACCCTCGTCGACATCCCGGGTTTCATGCCCGGACTCGCGCAGGAACGCGGCGGCATCATCCGCCACGGCGCGAAGATGCTCTTTGCCTACGCGTCCGCCACCGTGCCGAAGATCACCGTCATCATGCGCAAGGCCTACGGCGGCGCCTACCTCGCCATGTGTTCCAGCGACATGGGCGCCGACATGGTCTACGCCTGGCCCTGCGCCGAGATCGCCGTCATGGGCGCCGACGGCGCGGCCAAGGTTCTCTTCAAGCGCGAGATCGCCGCCGCGGAAAATCCCAAGGCCAAGGAAAAGGAACTCGCCGCCGAATACCGCGAAAAATTCGCGTCCCCCTACGAGGCCGCCAGCAAGGGCATGATCACCGACGTGATCGAGCCCGCCCAGACCCGCAGCATGGTCGCGCTCGCCCTGCGCAACACGCTTTCCAAACGCGAGACCCGCCCGCCCAAGAAGCACGGCAACATCCCGCTCTGATCGCCATCGCGCACCACCCCGCCATGTCCCTTCCCTTCCTGACTCCCCTCGCCGAAATCGCCCCGGCCGCCGCCACAGCAAGCCAGCCGCTCTTCGGCAGCGTCTGGCTCGCGTTGCTGGCCGTGCTCGGGGCCATCGCGGTGTTCCTAGTGCTGGTCGCTCTTCTGGGCCGCTGGCTCGCCGCAACCCATCCGGACGCTCCGCCGCGTCCGGCTCCCGTGGTGAAACCGGAACCGGCCGCCATGACCGGAATCACTCCGGAACTCGCCGCCGTCATCGCCGCCTCGATCGCCACGGTGCTGGGTGCCAAGGCGCGGGTCGCGGCCATCCAACTCCAGCCGAAGCATGCCGCCCCGTCCGTGGAGATGCTCATGCAGCAGTGGTCCATGGAAGGCCGCCGCCAGATTTATTCCTCACACAAAGTCCGCTGACCCTGAAAATTTACCGCTATGAAAAAGCTCCGTGTTACCGTTGAAGGCAAAGTCTATGAGGTGCTCGTCGAAGTGCTTGAAGAAGGCACGCCGGCCGCCGCCCCCCGTGCCGCCACGCCCGTGGCCTCCGCTCCTCCGGCCAGCATTGCTGCGCCGGTCGCCGCCCCGGCCCCCGCCGCCACCCCGAGAGGCCCCGCCGGCGCCAACGACATCACCAGTCCGCTCGCCGGAAAACTCGTCTCCATCGACGTCAAGCCCGGCCAGTCCGTCGATGAAAGCACCCAGGTCGCCACCATCGAGGCCATGAAAATGAACACCTACATTTTCGCCCACAAGGCCGGCAAGATCTCCGAGATCCTCGCCACCCCGGGCGACGGCGTGGAGGAAGGTGCCGTGCTCATCCGCATGGCCTGATCTTCCGTTTCCATCCGCCGCGCCGGACGTCCTCCGTTCGGCGCGGCAAACTCCCTCCCCCGTGAAAAACGCCATCGTTCTCGCCCTCACCGTCTACGGCCTTGCCGCGGTCATTTCCATGTTCGTCGCCGTCCTCATCAAGGGCCTCTTTATCGCCGTGCGCCGCCTTTCGCGGTAAACGCCTCCAGCCAGGGTCCACCATGCTATCCTTCAACTTCCTCGATCTCTTTCAGGGCATCACCACCCTCATCTCCTCGCCGCCGACGATCCTTTTCGGCCGCCTCGGGTTGATCTTCCTCGGAGCGGTGCTGCTCTACCTGGGCAAAAAAGGGGTGCTCGAACCCCTCCTCATGATTCCCATGGGACTCGGCATGATCGCGGTCAACGCGGGCGTCCTCTTCCTCGATCCCACCACCGCCACCCATATCGTCAGCGGCACCGCCGCCGGTCCGGACGCGGCCGCCACCCAGCAGCTCGCGGCCCAGGCGGCCTCAGGTCATCTTCCCGGCACCCTCTTCATGTCCCCGCTGGTGGAAAAGACCGACAGTCTCATGTATCTCATGCAGGTCGATTTCCTGCAGCCGATCTACACTTTCGCCTTCAGCAACGGCCTCATCGCCTGCTTTGTGTTCATGGGCATCGGCGTCCTTCTCGACGTCGGCTTCGTCATCGCCCGTCCGTTCCTCAGCATGTTTCTGGCCCTCGCGGCGGAGCTCGGCACCGTCGTCACGTTTCCCATCGCCATCGCCCTCGGCCTCAATCCCGGCGAGGCCGCCTCCATCGCGATGGTCGGCGGCGCCGATGGACCGATGGTGCTCTTCACCTCGCTCACTCTCGCCAAGCATCTGTTCGTGCCGATCACCGTCGTCGCCTACCTTTACCTCGGCCTCACCTACGGCGGTTATCCCTACCTCATCCGTCTGCTCGTCCCCGCCAAGCTGCGCGGACTGAAGATGCCTCCGAAACCCATGGTCAAGGTCACCTCCGACGAGAAGCTCGCCTTCTCCGTCGTCGGCTGCGCCGTCCTCTGCCTGCTCTTCCCCTCGGCGGCCCCGCTCTTCCTTTCGCTCTTCGTCGGCGTCGCGGTGCGTGAATCCGGCCTTAAATACTTCATCGCCGTCATCGACGGCCCGATCCTTTACGGGGCCACCATGTTCCTTGGTCTTCTTCTTGGCGTGCTTTGCGAGGCCTCCACCATTCTTGATCCCAAGGTCCTCCTTCTCCTCGTTCTCGGCATCATCGCGCTTCTGCTCTCCGGTGTGGGCGGACTTCTCGGCGGCTACGCGGCTTATTTCTTCAGCGGTCGCAAAATCAACCCCGTCATCGGCATCGCCGGTGTCAGTTGCGTGCCCAGCACGGCCAAGGTCGCTCAAAAAGAGGTCTCCAACGTCTCGCCCGATTCGCTCATCCTTCCCGAGGCGCTCGGCGCGAACATCTGCGGCGTGATCACTTCCGCCATCCTCACCGGCATCTACATCACCATCATCCCGCTGCTCGGAAAATGACCCCCGCCCTCAAAGCCTCCGCACGCCACTGGCTGGCCGGCATCACCATCGCCTTCACCGGCGTGGCGATCAGCCGGCTGCTGGCGTCCGGCTTTGAAGGCCGCGCCCATGCGCTCGTCGCGCTGACCGGCCAGCTCGTGGCCCTCGGAGGACTCTTCGTCATCCTGCTCGGCATACGACGACGTCTGCGCGACGCCCTGGTGCAATCGCCGGACCACCCCTGACCCCGCACCCCAAACACTACCCCTACCCCTCCGGCAAAAAACATGACCGCGATTTTCTTATCCCCCCCCATGTTTGCCGAGCTGTCCGAACACCCCCGCTTCGCCGAAAGCGTCGTCTATCAGTTCAACGGCCTCCTGGTCGTTTTTGTCGCCCTTGGCTCCATCTGGGTGCTGCTTGAGATCATCGGCGCGTTTTTCCGGCGCTCGGCCGCCCGCCAGTCCGCCGGGGCCGCGCCTTCCGCAACCCTCCCTGTCGCGCCGGTCGCCGCCGCCGCGCCGACGGTTCCACCGGAGATCTACGTCGCCATCGCCGCCGCCGTGCATTGCGCCTACAATGGCCGCGCCCGCGTGATCGCCGTCAGCCCCGAGACCTCGGACACCACCTGGGCCCTCGAAGGCCGCCGGGCGATCTTCTCGTCGCATCACGTCCGAAACCGCTAACCCCACGGCCATCATGTTCACCGGATTCCTCGACTATCTGCAGACCACCGGCTTTGCCCTCCTGACTTGGCGCATGCTTGTCATGTGGGCGATCGCCGGCGTGCTCCTCTGGCTCGCCGTCGGCAAAGGCTTCGAGCCTCTTCTGCTGGTGCCCATCGCCTTCGGCGCGCTCGTCGCCAACCTCCCCACCCGCGGCGTCATCACCTCGCAGATGAGGCCCGACGGCGTCTACGAGTCCGCGACCTTCAACGTCGAGATGAGCCCTCGCCACACGGGTGACGTCAAGGTCCTGCCGACGACCGCCGCCGCCGACACCCCTCCTGAAAAACAGCACTACAAGGTCGAGAAGGTCGAAGGCGGCCTCTACGACTTCATCTCGCAAGGGGTGAAACTGGAGCTGTTCCCACCTCTCATTTTTCTCGGCGTGGGCGCGCTCACCGACTTCGGCCCGCTCATCGCCATGCCCCGCACCCTGCTTTTGGGTGCCGCCGCCCAGCTCGGGCTCTTCATCACTTTCATGGGGGCAAACATGCTGGGGTTTACCTCCAAACAGGCCGCCTCCATCGGCATCATAGGCGGCGCCGACGGCCCCACCGCGATTTTTTTGAGCAACAAGCTCGCCCCGGAGCTTCTCGGGGCCATCGCCGTGGCCGCCTACAGCTACATGTCGCTCGTGCCGCTCATCCAGCCGCCCATCATGCGCCTCCTCACCACCAAGAAGGAACGCGTCATCCGCATGCGCTCCCTGCGCAAGGTTTCAAAACTGGAAAAACTCATCTTCGCCGTCGTCGTGATGATCGTCTGCGTGCTCCTCGTGCCCGACGCCTCCGCGCTCATCGTCATGCTCATGCTGGGCAATTTCCTCCGCGAATGCGCCGTCACCGAGCGCCTCGTGAAATCCGCCCAGAACGAGATCATCAACATCCTCACCATCTTTCTCGGCACCAGCGTGGGCCTCACCATGGCGGCCGAAAGTTTTCTCGCCCCCGCCACCCTCAAGATCATCGTGCTCGGCGTCGTGGCCTTCGCGGTTTCCACCGCCGGCGGCGTGCTCGCCGCCAAGCTCATGAACGTCCTCTCGCCCCACAATCCCGTCAACCCGCTCATCGGCTCCGCCGGCGTATCCGCCGTCCCGATGGCCGCCCGCGTCTCCCAGACCGAGGGCCAGCGCTACGACTCCGGCAACTACCTCCTCATGCACGCCATGGGCCCCAACGTGGCCGGCGTCATCGGCACCGCCGTCGCCGCCGGCTACTTCATTTCCACCCTCGGCCATTGATCGGCCCCTCATAATCGCCCCCGCTTCCCCGACTCCTTGCAATCATGAAACCCGTCGCCTTCAACAACACTGTTCTCCGCGATGGCCACCAGTCCCTCGCCGCCACGCGCATGACCACGGCGCAGATGCTGCCCGCCGCCCCCATCCTCGACGAAATGGGCTTCGCCGGACTCGAGACCTGGGGCGGCGCGACCATTGATTCCTGCCTCCGTTTCCTGAACGAGAACCCCTTCGAGCGCCTCCGCGCCCTCAAGAAGGCCGCGCCCCGCACCCCGCAGATCATGCTCCTGCGCGGGCAAAATATCGTCCAATACACCAGCTTCCCCGACGACGTGGTCGAGGCCTTCATCCGCGCCGATGCCGCCGCCGGCCAGGATATTTTCCGCATCTTCGACGCCCTGAACGACACCCGCAATCTCGCCACCGCCATCAAGACCGTGCGCGCCTGCGGCAAGCACGCCCGCGGCGAACTCTGCTACACCACGAGCCCCGTCCATACCGTCCAGGCCTTCGTCGAAATGGGCGTGGAACTCGAAAAAATGGGCTGCCACTCCCTCGGGATAAAGGACATGTCCGGCGTGCTCGCGCCCCGGATCGCCTACGATCTCGTGCAAGAGCTCAAGCGCCGCGTCGGCATCCCCATCACCCTTCACACCCACGACACCGCCGGCTTGGGAGCCTCCGCCTATCTCGCCGCCATCGACGCCGGCGTGGACACCGTCGAGACGTCCATCACCCCCTTCGCCAACGGCACCGCCCAGCCCGACACCGTGCGCATGATCGCCCTGCTCGAAGGACATCCGCGCTGCCCGAAATTCGACGCCTCCAAGCTCCAGCAACTCCGCGAGTATTTCACCGGCGTCTATGCCGACCTCTCCAAGTTCACCTCGCCCGCCAACGAGCGCGTCGATTCCGACACCCTCTGCTACCAGGTCCCCGGCGGCATGCTCTCCAACTTCCGAACCCAGCTCAAGGAACAGGGCATGAGCGCCCAGTTCGAGCAGGTCATGGCCGAGATCCCCTACGTCCGCAAATGTCTCGGCTGGATTCCGCTGGTCACGCCCACCTCGCAGATCGTCGGCACGCAGGCCATGCTAAACGTGAAGTTCGGCCGCTGGAAAAACCTCGCCCAGTCCACCTGCGACATCGCCCTCGGCAAATTCGGACGCACGCCCGGCCCGATCGACGAAACCCTGCTCGCCCTCGCCGTGAAAAAGGCCGGCACGCCGCCCATCACGAACCGCATGGCCGACAACCTCTCCCCGCGCATGCCCAAGCTCCGCGCGGAACTGGCCGCCGCCGGACTTCCCACCGACGACGAGGCCTGCGTGCTGCACGCGATGTTCCCCACCGAGTTCGCCAAGCTGCACAAACCCGCCGCCCCGGCCCCCGCGCCCGTCGTCGTTGCCGCCGCTCCGATCACGGTCACGACGACGCCAGCGGCCGGAGTGCCCGGCCCGGCCTCCCGCTATGCCCTCACCATCGAAGGCCGGCGCATCGAAGTCAGCGTGGCCGAGGCGTCGTAAGCCTGCCGGCGGATGTTCATCTGCGGACTGATACCATTTCTCGTTCAAAGGGTATCAAAAGGTAGGGCGAGGCGTCCCTGCCGAGCCGCGGCTCACCGGGACGGTTCGCCCTACCCTCAATCCACGCATTCTTATACGTTTGAATGCGAAATGGACTGAGCTTCCCCGTCCGCGGAAACACGCGCAAGCATGCCTGCAGCTTGATGGCGAAACCGTCGAATCCATGCGCACGGGCACAAAAAAGCGCCTCGGGTCACCCCGAGACGCTTATCTAAAATGGAGCAGGCGAAGAGACTCGAACTCTCGACGTCCACCTTGGCAAGGTGGTGCTCTACCAACTGAGCTACGCCTGCGTGAGAGAGGTGGAGAACAAGCCTCCTCCCTCTCTTCGTCAACAGCTTTTTTAGAGAACTTCCAAATCAAAGATCTGCTGGTTGCGGGTCTGGATGGGCAGCGGCATGAGACGCGCGCCTTTCCAGAGGGGAACCGCCTCCTCGCTCAACAAATAACGAAGGACCAACTGGAGCTTCTTCGCCGAAGTTTTCTTGAAAACAAAATACACCGGCAGGCGGATGGGGTAATCGCCGGACTGGATGTTTTCCGCAGTCGGACCGAACGCCACGTCATTGGTCTTGCGGGCAACCGCCAGCACCTTGAGTCCCCGTTGTTTGTCGGGCAGCAGCGGTATGATGGCGATCCCTCCTTCATCACCGAGGACTCTCTGAAGGGTTGCCTCCACGCTGGCCTGCGTCGAAACCATCGGCTTAAGGGCTGGCGTGCGCATCACCGTGTAACGGAAAAGATCGTAGCTCAACCCTCCGCCAGGCCCCGTGATGGCGGGCAGGATGCCGCGGTTGGTCCACCCGCCGGTCACGCCCAGATCACCCCAGCGTTTGACCGAGGAATCGGCATCGTCGGCGTAGAGCGCGTTGAGCTGATCAAAGGAAATCTGGGCGAGTGGCACCGAGGCCGGAATGACCACCACCAGCGTCTGGTAGGCGGCGGTAACCGACATGAGGGGCTCCTCCGGTTTTTTGGTTTCGGGCGCCAACAGGATGATGCCAAGATCGGCCGTGCCCATTCGCAGTTGTTCCAGTCCCGACTCGCTCCCCTTCAGGTCGAGCTTGATATCAAGGTCGTTGCGCCGCGCATAGGCGGTCAACCCGTCGATGAAATCCTTGCCAAGAAGGTCGCATCCCACCACGCGCACCTCCGCGCGCACAAGTGAAAGCGGGAGGGTGATCGCCAGAAAAAACAGGGTGACAAGACGCATGGGGATAATCCCTCCAGCAAACGCCGCCCCGCCGGTGAGGCAACTCCTAAGCCGTAACGATGCAGTAGGAACGTGATTTTTGAGGTGATTTTTGAGCGAGTGCGCTACGCAGGGCGTGGGCGAGTTCCGACTGCATTGCAGTTGGGGTTGGGCGAGAGCAGTTTCTCCCAAA
>JBAZSJ010000038.1:0-52527 GCA_041662485.1 Opitutaceae bacterium
CATCAACGGGGTGTTCGGCACTACATGACTCCGAAACGCGGCCTTCCCTCGTGGCGGTCCGAACTCGAAAACGCACTCTGCTCTGAAAGTTTTTTAGCCGAGCTTCCCAACTGACGAACTCGGGTTAAAACGATGGCAACCACCGCCAAGACGACCTTGAACCGTGGATTTTCCCCGCAACCACTGGGTGGCGTGGGTGGCGGCACCAAGAGCACTTCAAAAGATCCATCCGCCCCCACCATCCGCACCACCGAAGATAAGTCGGCGTATCTCTTCGTGATCCAACAGATCCCCGACTCCACGTTTGTCCCGCAGTGATCCGACGGCTCCGCCCCACCGCAGTCTGATCGCTTCACCGGGTCGACGGCGGCGACACGACGGAGTTCATCCGAGCCTGGTTCCAAGCCAGTGCGTTTCTGACAGAATCGGTATAGTAGGCCTCGGTCAGTCCTCCGCCTTTCCCCTGTTTGTATTTCGGGTCTTTTTTATTCGGATGAAAGTTGTTTTCCCCGCCCAGCAGCGCGCCGAGCTTGCCGGCGATGAAGTAACCGCCACCACGCCAATCTTTCTCCTGCAGCGCCATCAGTATCTCGAAACCGGCGGAAACAAGCCGATCACGACTTTCCTGGTTTAAAGGGGTGTTCCCCGGGTCAACATCGGTGGTGATCCCGTCAAAAATCAGGACGCGCTCCAAAATGATCGGACTGGCAAGGGCTATTTCGATGGCTCTCGGCATGTGTCGGTTGATGTCGTCATGCCGGAGCAGCGCGTTGATCGCACAACTGCGCGCGGCAAGGGTTTCGTGCGGGTCGGCTGCAATGGCGGCCAGCAAGGGCACAGCCGCAGGCGTCCAGTTATTGTTACTCAACGCATAGATCAGCATGGTTTTCTCCTCCGCCCGTTGAGCGGTCCGCAACAGGCCCACCAAAATATCCGCCTTCGCAGGATCAACCGGTCTGGCGAGATGGGCCTCCCAAAGCGTCTGGGCCAGCACGTAATTTTTCTGACCGTTGGTGTATCGCTTTTCATCCCAAGGAGTATCCCCGGAGCGATTGAGCCAATAGAAATCGGGCCTGAACTCGACCAAGGCCCGCACAAGAACCGGAGCCGCCTTCGCGAAAGGCTCATCCCCGACCGCCTTGAAGATCACATTGCGCTCGCGCAGGGTCAGGAAGCTCTGCGGCCAATTCCCGCTGGAAACGAGGACCTTCGCTCGTATGACCTGCACCATGAAAATTGCCGCCCAGCACACGCACAACAGGGCGAGGCATATCCCGAGCATTTTGAGTTTTTTCGAGGGCATGAATGACGGTGCACAGGCCGGTTCTAGCCGGTTTTGCATCTGCGGTCCGCGACACGCAGCTTCAGCAGGGAACAAGATGTCAGGCGAGACCCAAACCGATGCGGAACTCTCCGCACCGCAGGCTTTCATTATGGGCGGCAACCGTTCATGTTGTCCCCTCCTTTGTCATCCATGCCCGACGATTCCCCCGCCATCGAAGTCCGCGACCTCGTAAAAACCTACGCCGGCGTCACCGCCGTCAACAAGGTGGGCTTCACCGTGGCGCGCGGCGAGATCCTCGGCTTCCTCGGACCCAACGGCGCCGGCAAGAGCACCACCATGCGCATCCTCACGGGCTACCTGCCCGCGACCTCCGGCGTGGTCAACGTCTGCGGCCTCTCCGTCGCCACCCACGGCGACGAGGTGAAAAAGTTCATCGGCTACATGCCCGAGAACAACCCGCTCCCGGACGACATGCGCGTCTCCGAATACCTCCACTACCGCGGCCGTCTCAAGGGCCTCGGCCGCAACAAGCTCTCCATCCGCCTCGACGAGGTTCTTGAACTCTGCGACCTCAAGCGCGTCCGCCACCGTATCATCGGCAAACTCTCCAAGGGCTTCCGTCAGCGCGTGGGGATCGCCGAGGCCATCCTCGCCGAGCCGCCCGTCATCATCATGGACGAGCCGACCATCGGCCTCGACCCGCACCAGATCCTCATCGTCCGCGACCTCATCGCCAGCCTGCGCGGCCGCATGACGGTCATCATCTCCTCGCACATCCTGCCCGAGATCGAGATGACCTGCGACCGCGTGCTCATCATCAACCAGGGCCGTGTCGTCGCCCAAGGCACGCCCGCCGATCTCCGCCGCGAGGTCTTCGGCCACTCCAGCTACGCCTTGGAAATCTCCGGCGACCTCGACTCCGCGTTGCCCGAAGTGCTCGCCCAGGTTGAGCCGACGCTCGCCATCTCCGAAACCGGCGCGCCCGACGCCTCCGGCTTCCGCAAGCTCACCCTCACCACCACGCGCGAGGACGACCTCGGCGAACCGTTGATGCGCGCCCTGGCCGCCGATACCCGCCTCCGCCTGCGCGCCCTCACCCGCGTGCATCCCACGCTCGAAGACGTGTTCCTCTCCGCCACCAAGCGCGGCTGGGAAGCCGTCGACGCGCCGAAGGGCGCGTCGAAATGACCAATGACGCAATGCCCATTGCCCAGTAAACATCCCCGGAGCTTGCTCCGGGGCATTTGATCAAACCACCTGTCATGTCGTCATATCGTTTTCCGATTCCAGTAGCCGCGAGCGCCAGCGAGTGGTCAGTCGTCCACTCGCTGGCGCTCGCGGCTACACCAACCAAGCCGGAGCAAGCTCCGTATCGGCCCCATCGCGAATGAACACCCCAATCCCTCCATTCCCCCGTCTCCGACCCTTGGTCATTGGTCATTGGACATTGGTCATTTTCTCCCGGTGATCGAATCACGATGAAACATTTTCTAACCATCCTCAGCCACGAGATCCGCATGCTGCTGGTCAACGCCAGCACCTACGTGGCCGCCGTGCTGTTCCTCGCGCTGATGGGCTTCATCTTCTCCGGCGTCCTCGACAACTACAGCAAGGCCGCGCAGGAGACCTCGCCCGCCACGGTGTTTTTCCAGCTCTTCTGGATTCCCGTGCTCTTCATGGTTCCGCTGCTCACCATGAAGTGCATCTCCGAGGAACGCCGCCTCGGCACGCTCGAAACCCTGCTGACGGCGCCCGTCTCCACCACCGAGGTCGTCTTGGGAAAATACGCCGCGTCCTACCTGCTTTACCTTTTTCTCTGGGCCTCCACCGGCGGCTTTTTCTACATCCTGCACCACTTCGCGCAGGACCCGCGCCTGCTCGATTTCGGGCCGATGATGGGCGGCTACCTGTTCGTCGCCATCTCCGGCCTGTTCTACGTCGCCGTCGGCGTGTTCGCCAGTTCCCTCTCCCGCAACCAGGCCGTCGCCGGCATCCTCGCGTTCGCCATTCTCTTCGCGCTCATCATCGGCCTCAACTACGCCGCCACGCTGGAAATGATGAACCTCGAGTCGATGAGGCCGGTCCACGCGCTGCTGGAATACGTGCGGACGTTCCGCCACCTCGACGACTTCAGCCAGGGGATCGTGGACACCCGGCAGGTGCTCTTCTACCTGAGCGGCACCGTGCTCATGCTCATCTTCAGCATCCTCGGCGTTGAAGTGAAACTCCTGCACAGCTGACCATGAGCGCCCCCACCAGTTTCCGCACCGTCCGCTGGGTTCGCACCCTCAACCTGCTCGCGCAGGCCGTCCTCTTCGTCACGCTTTTCGCCGGGCTCAACTACCTCGCGGTCCACTACGCGTGGCGCTTCGATCTCACGAAAAGCCACCGCCACTCGCTTTCCCCCGAGACCCTCGCCTACGTCAAGAAGCTCGACGTTCCCGTGCGCATCGTCGTCACCCTCACCGAGAACAGCGACGACGAACGTATCGCCCAAGCCTACCGCGACGTCAGCGGGCTCCTGCGCGAATACGGCTACGCCACCGAGAACAACGACAAGGGCCGGATCACCACCGAGTATCTCGACGTCTTCCAGCGCCGCCGCGACGCCGAGGCCCTCGGCATCGACCAGGCCAACATCGTCCTGATCATCTGCAACGGGAAGCCCCGCATCATCAAGCTCGACGAGCTCTACGACGTGAAGGACCAGGAAAAAAAGGCGTTCCTCGGCGAAAAAGTCTTCACCGCCGCCATCCTCGACGTCTCCAGCCCCGTCCGCAAAAAAATCTATTTTCTCCAGGGTCACGGCGAGATGCAGCTCGACGACGTCAGCCCGGACCGCGGCCTGTCCCTGCTCAAAAGCGAACTGATCTCGCGCAACTTTGCCGTCGAGCCGCTCGATCTTTCAACAAAACACCGGATTCCCGACGACGCCTCCACGCTCGTGATCGCCGGCCCCCAGGGCCGCTACACCCCCGAGGAGCAGGACATGCTCCGCCAGTATCTCTCCACCCGCGCCGGCCGCCTGCTCGCCCTGCTCCCCCCCAGTTATCCGCACGGCCTTGACGACCTGCTCTACGAATGGGGGATGCTCGCCGACGATGTCGTCATCCAAGACAGCGGCTCCACCGGTCAAAACGACAACGGCGACCTCATCCTCGTCCCCACCGAGGCCGGCGTCACCCACCCTGTCACCCAAAAGCTGGCCAACTACCGCATTCCTTTGCGCTTCGGGGTGTCGCGCTCCATCCGACCCGATCTGGGCCGCCCCAACGACAACAACCTCGAGGTCAAGCCGCTCGTTCGTCCCGATCCCGCCACCTCGTGGGGCGAGCGCAACTACCGCGACCGCGGCCCGGCGGTGTTTGACTCCAAAATCGACCTGAAGGGCGAGGTTCTCGCCGTCGTCACCGCCTCAGAACGCGTGACGCCCGGAGGCGGCCTCAAGTTCACCGTGCCCGGCGGCCGCGTCATCGCCTTCGGCAGCGCCGACTGGATCGCCAACGCCCGCCTCGGCGTCATCGGCAACCTCACCCTCTTCATGTCCGCGGCCGACTGGGCCACCGACCGCGACGTCGATCTCAGCGTCCCCGTCCGCCCGATCAGCAAGTTCCAGCTTTCCCTCAACCAAGGCCAGTTGCGGCATCTCCGCTACAGCCTCTTCCTGCTCCTTCCCGGCGCCGCCGCCCTTCTGGGCACGATCGTCTACTGGACCCGTCGAAGCTGACCATCCGGCAATCCATCCCCTCCCTCCATGCGCACCAAAATCACGCTCATCCTCGTTCTCCTGAACGTGGCGTTGCTGGCCGTCATTCTCTACACCCGCCACGAGTGGAACACCGAGCGCGCCCTCAACGCCGCGCGCAGAAAAGTCCTTGGCGACGAGGTCGTGGGCCTCACCGCCATCGAGATCAAAAACACCGCCAGCGGCGACGTGCTCCGCCTTGGCCGCGACAAGACCACCGACCCCTGGTCCATCACCGCCCCGATCAACTGGCCCGCCAACGATTTTGCCGTTCAACGCATCATCCACGAACTCCAGTTCCTCGAAAACGAAACCAGCTTCCGCGTGAAGGACCTCGCCAAAAACGGCCAGACCCTCGCCGAATACGGACTCAAACCTCCGAGCCTGACCCTCTCATTCACCCGCGCCCCGGCGGGCCCCGGCGACGCCCCCGTCACCACCACGCTCGGCATCGGCGACACCTCCAAGGTCGGCGGCCGCCTCTATCTGCTTTCCCCCGACAAGCAGAGCGTCGAGGTCGTCAACCGCAGCCTCGCCGAAAGCCTCAAGCAGGGACTGGAGCAGCTCCGCTCCGGCACGCTTTTCACCATCCCCGTCTACGAGGTGCGCTCGCTCGGCCTGCAGATCCCCGCGCCCGACGGCAAAAGCGTGCGCGTGCGCGTGCGCCGCGACGCCGCCCGCTGGTCGTTCGAGGCCCCCATCGTCACCCGCGCCAACAGGTCCGCCATCGAGGTCTCCGTCGTCGACCTCAACGGCCTGCGCGTCGGCCGCTTCCTGAACAAGGCCGAGGCCCCCTCCGAACGCACCGGCTTGGACAACTCCACCCTGCGCGTCACGCTTGAGGGCAGCAACCGCCGCGAAACCCTGATCGTCGGCCAACCCGTCGGCACGCCCGGCCCCGAAGCCACCGAGTTCTACGCGCAGCTCGAGGGCCGCGACCAGGTCTTCACCGCCTCCATACCCAACAGGCTGTCCGAATCCCTCCACAAGGCCCAGGAAACGCTCCGCGACACGCGCATCCTCGACTTCGATCCGGTCGCCGTCACCGCGATCGCGCTCGCCCCGGACTTCAGCCTGCAACGGCTGGACGCCCCGGCGGGCGGCGCCGCCTCCTGGCAGATCGTGCTCCGCACCGGCGACCAGGGTTCGCAGACGCTTCCGGCCGACACCGCGCGCGTGAACAACCTGCTCCAGCGCCTCACCCTCCTTCAGGCCGTCACCCACCTCGGCAAGGACGGCAAGACCAAGGAGTCCGGTTTCCTGAGCGACGCGCCCTCCAGCGCCGATCTTGAAAACTGGGGATTCAACCTCCCCGCGCGCAAGATCACCCTCTCGTTCGCGCAACCCGCCTCGACCGCCGGCGCCGTATCCACGATCCCGACACCTCCCGTCACGCTGCTGCTCGCCATCAGCGGCGGCTCCAACGGCTTTCTCCAGGCCCGCGTCGAAGGCCAGTCCTTTGTCTACGCCGTGCCCGAGGACACCCTCGGCGAACTCCCCGTGGCCCCGCGCCTCTACCGCGACCGCATCCTGCGCACCCTGCCCGAAGGCGCGCAGATCACCGGCCTCAATCTGACCGCGACGGATAACCCCGCCGCTCCCGTCTACTCCCGCCAGCTCGCCGCCAGCGAGACGTGGACCGCCGCGCTCGCCGCCGAGCCGGCCGCCAAACGCGCGGCGCTGGAAACCCTGCTGGTTCAATTGCGCACGCTGCGCGCCAAACAGTTCGTGAGCGACGCCTTCACCCCGACCACGCTCGTGGACGGCCAGCCCAAGCCGTGGAAATACAAACTCGAAACAACCCTCTCCCTCGGCGGCGGCGCGGGCGGGCAAACCACCGTCAGCACCCTCTCCCTGAGCGAGCGGGTCGGCGGCGGCACCCAGCTTGCCGGCTCCCCCGAGTTCAACGTCGTCTTCGAGGTCGATCAATCGCTGCTCGACGCGCTCTGGACCCTCACCTACGGCCCGCGTGATCCCGGCGAACCCGCCGCCACGACGCAACCCTCGCCCGCCCCTGCGGCCACGCCCTGAGGACGACCTGAGGGCCGCGTTCCCATGAAACTCCTGCGCTCCGCCTGGAAGACCGGTCTCTGGTGCACCCGCAAGGGCTGCCTCATGGCGCTGTGGAGCCTGTGGCTGTTGATGATCGCGACGGCGTGTCTGGAATTCTACGTGATCCGCGCCCACGAGTTGTCCCTGCCGGGCCCGATCCACCGGCTCATCGAGCGACGCCTCGCCGAAAAAGGGTTCGAGGTCACGTTCGGCCGGGCCACCTTCGATTTCTCGGGGCGGATTCTGCTGGAACACGTCGCGCTCGGCCCGACCTCGACGCCCACGCCGTTGATCACCGCCCGCTCGGTCTACGTTAAGCTGGACCCGTGGGAACTCGTCATCCGCCGCCTCGACGTCGAATCGCTGAGCGCCTCCGGGGTCGATTTCCACCTGCCCGCGATGATGTCGCCTTCGGGTGAGGACGAAACGCTCGTGAACAACGTCGCCTTCACGCTGGTCCCTCGCGGCCACCTGCTCCAGATCGATCATCTCACGGGCCGGATCGCCGACCTGTCCGTGAGCGTCAACGGCTCCCTGCGGCTCCCCGTCTCCCATGAAACGGAAACAACCTCGTCCGAGTTCATCGACGGGCTTGTGTCCTCCTATCTGCGGTCGGGACGTCAGGCTCCCGCCCTCATCGCCCGGCTCGCCGCGCTTGAAGCCCCGACCCTGGACATCGACCTCATCCCGGCGGACAACCGTATCGCCATCGTCCGCGCCACGCTCCGGGCGGACAGCCTGAACCTGGCCTCCATTCCCGAATTCAAGGGCGCGGCCACCGGCGCGTTGACCCTCAACGCCGAGATGCCCCTGGGCGGAAACTCGTCCTCCATGGTCCGGGGCGACGGCCTCATCGCATCGCTCAACGTGCCCGACATCGCGGCGGTGAAAAACCTTCACTTCAACCTGCTGGGCCTGCTGCGCGGCGCCGACGGCCCCTTTGCCCTCAAGTGGCTCGATCTCCAGTTCTCCTCGGTGCGTGCGCGAGACGTAGCGGGCGGCCCGGCAAGCGTGACGATCATCCCCCGCAAGGACGGCCTGCTGGCGGTCGACCTGTCCGCCATGCTCGCCGATTCGCCCTGGCAGGCCGGCGCCCTGCTCGATTTCAAACAATCCGCGGGCCGCGTGGAACTGGACGGCCGTGTTGACGGCGCGCTGCTCGGCCTGGCCGGCGGTTTTGCCAAACGCGACCTGGCCTCGCTGCTCGTTCCGGCCGTGCCCGCCCCGCTTCACGCGTCCGCCACTTTTCTGCCCGGCTGGAAACTGGAGCAGGCGGAAGGCCGCCTGCACAGCGGCCCCGTGCTGGTCGGCGGAGTCCCTCTCGACGAGACCGGCACCGAGTTCACCTACCGCGACGGACGTGTGCTTTGCGACAACTTCGTCCTCCGCCAGGGCGAAAGCCTCGCGCACGGTCTCTACGAGATGGATACGGCCACCTTTGATTTCCGTTTTCTCCTCACGGGCGGACTCCGGCCCAACGGCATCGCCGGCTGGTTCCACGGCTGGTGGACGCGCTTCTGGAACGACTTTGATTTCTCCAAGTCCGTGCCCGTGGCCGACGTGGACGTCTCCGGCCGCTGGGGCTCGCTCACGGCGACCCGCGTCTTCGTGCAGGCGGAAGGCGCCGCCACCGGCCTGCGCGGCGCGGCGTTCGACCGCGTGAGCACGCGCCTCTTCGTCCGCCCGCAGTGGGACGACATCCTTTATTTCAAGGTCGCCCAGGGCGCGCAACAGGCCGAGGGAACGTTCTCACGACTCGGCGACCTCGAAAAAAACGCCTGGAGCCGCATGGTCTTCTCCGTCGATTCCAGCCTGCCGCTCGGCACGATGGAGCGGCTTTTCGGCAAGGACGCCTCCGAATTGTTCACTCCCTACCGGTTCGCCAACGCCCCTCGGCTCAAACTGTCCGGACACGTCGAAAGCCCCGCCTCTCCCGGAGGCGCCCATCAGGAAATCGCCATCGTGCTCGGCTCGACCGGCGCAAGTTCCTTCCATAACTTCCCCCTCGCCGACCTTGCCTTCACCGCCCGTTATCACGACGGAAACCTGGACCTGCCTTCTCTCGCGGTGGTTTTCGCCGACGGTCGCGCCAACGGTTCCGCCAAAGTCTGGGGCGACGGCAAGGACCGCCGGGTGTCGTTCGACTTCTCGCTGGCCAAAGCCAACCTCGGCGCGGCCATCCTCGCGCTCAACGTCACCCCCGAGGCCAAGCCCAAGCCGGGCGAAAACACCCTGAGCCAGCGGCTCGAAAGCGGCCGCCTCAACCTCACGCTCAACGCCCAGGGGCCTTACGCCGACTTCTACGGCTTCACCGGCAAAGGCACCGCGGAGATCACCGGCGCCGACCTCGGCCAGATCAACCTCTTCGGCGTGCTTTCCGAACTGCTGAAAAAAACCGTCATCCTCAACTTCAGCAGCTTCTCCCTCGACAGGCTCGACGCCGAGTTCGACGTCGACGGTCCCCGCGTAAAGTTTGGCAGCCTCAAGATCAGCGGGCCGACCGCCGCCATCGACGCCAAGGGCGACTACGGCCTCCAGGACCACCGGCTCGATTTCAAGGCGAAGATCTTCCCCTTCGACGAAAACAAATCCATCGTGCTCAGCCCGATCAAACTCGTGCTCAGCCCGTTCTCGAACGCCCTTGAGGTGAAACTACAGGGCACGCTGGCCAAGCCCGAGTGGATCTTCGCCTACGGCCCGACCAGTCTTTTGCGCAGCATCATCGGAGGCCCGACTCCCCAGCCCGACTCCACGAATCCGTAAATCCGGATAAAAGGCCCCTGTTTCTGCGCCCAAAGGAATTCGCACGGGCCGCGTAAATGCCATTGCACGGCATGCGCAGGCCCACTTAGGGTAAAACACCCAGATGATCCATCCCGTGCTTTCATCCCGCATGTCTTGGACGCAACGCACCGTCGTTGCTTTCGCGGCGGTGAGCGCATTCCTCTCGATGCTGGCTCTTTTCGGCGGGCTCAACCCGCTTGATCTCGCCTCCACGGGACAGAGCGACCCCGAAGCTTGGTTTTATTCCGCAACCTGCGCCTTTGGTCTGCTCGCCGCGGTGATCATCGCGGTGGAACGGGGGATCCGCCAGGCCGCTTGGCTCGCGATGTCCGTCGTTCTTCTCGGGGTCATATCGTTGATTCTTGCCCGCTTGGGAGTTGTCCAAGGCCTCGAATCATCGATAGCGGGCCTTTTTTTCGGCAACCCCGTCACCGGCAACGAACCGATGCCTCCCTTGGTTGCGCTGTCCCTGATCCTGACCGGCAGTCTGGTTTCCTGGCTGGCTCTGGCCCGACCACAACGCGGCCGCGTTCCCTGCTTCGCCCTGCTGGGATCCCTGCTGGGGGCGACGGGCATGATTACCCTGATGGGCTACGTGCTGAAAATGCCCGTGGCCTACCGCTGGGGTTCCGTCACCAGCCTGCCTCCAAGCATCGCCCTGCTCATGCTCCTCGCCGGCTGCACCCTGCTCGCCATCGCCTGGCGCGAACACCACTCCGCGCAGGCCGGCGCCCCCAGCTGGCTGCCGGTCCCCGTGGTCACGACCTGCGGTTTGCTCACCTTCGTTTTCTGGGCCGGCCTGCGTGAACGCGAAACCCTCTACCTCAGCACCACCGGGCAGATCGCCATCAACAGCTTCGCCAGCGCCATCAATCTGGAGTTCGAGCGGCAATGCGCCGCGCTCGAACGCATCGGCCGCCGCTGGTCCGGCGACAACGAATCTCCCGTCTGGGAAGCGGATGCCGCCACCTGGATGATCGACGCCCCCGGCGCGCGCTCCCTCGCGCGCGTCGCCCCCGATGGCACGACCCAGTGGTATTGGCCCACCGCAGGCAACGAAGCCCTCATCGGCCTCAACCAGTTGAGCCAGCCGGCCCGCCGCGACGCGCTCGAACTCGCCGCCCGTGACGGCGCGCCGGTCGTTTCCAGCTCGCTTCCCCTGACCGGCCGGAGCCCGGGCTTTGTCATCTACTCGCCCATCTACCGCGCCCGCACCCCTGTCGCCTTCATCGGCGCCGAGTTCACCTACCGGCAGTTTTTCGGCACCATTGATCAACGCACAAAGATCACCCTCAACCACCACTGCGAGGTCTACATAAACAGCGACCAGATTCTGTATGACTCCATCCCCGGGTTGGAGAGCGCCGAGAAGCACCCGCTCGCCCTCTCGTCGATCTTCACCCTGGAAAACCGCCGTATCCGCATCGTCATGGCGCCGACGGCGGAGTTCCTCCGCCAAAACCAGCGTTCCCTCCCGGAGATATCCCTCGCCGCCGGCCTGGGCATCACCCTTCTCCTCGGCCTCAGCATCCATCTCGCCCGCACCGCCCGCGCGAGCCTCGCCTCCGCCGAAACCTCCAACCGCCGCCTGCGCGGAGAAAACGAGGAGCGCCGCCGCATCGAGACCATGCTGAAGGTCTCCGACGAACGCCTGCGCATCGCCCTCGACGCCACCTCCATCAGCATCTTCGAGTGGAACCTCGCCACCAACGAACTCCAGCACAGCGTCGGCCTTTCCCTCATGCTCGGCCGTCCGCCCGCCGACACCGTCTCCACCCCCGAAGCCTGGCAGGCCCTGGTGCATCCCGACGACCTCAACGACTACCGCGCCGCCCTCGCGCGCCAGCTCGGCGGCAGCCAGGATTTCATCGACCCCGAATACCGCATGCGCACCGCCACCGGCGAGTGGCGCTGGTTTTACGCCCGCTCGAAAACCGTCGCCTACAACGCCACCGGCGAACCCGCGCGCATCGTCGGCACCCTCCAGGACATCACCGTCCGCAAGGAATCCGAACAGGCCCTCCGCCAGAGCCAGGCCGCCGCCCGCAAACTATCCCTCGTGGCGAGCCGCACCGACAACCTCGTGCTCATCGGCACGCCCGACGGCGCCGTCGAGTGGGTCAACGAATCCTTCGAGCGCGTCATGGAATACACGCTCAAGGAGATCGTCGGCAAAAAGCCCCTCGAACTCATGGCCGGCACCGCGACCAACCGCGAAACCCTCGGCCGCATCAAGCTCTCCATCGCCAAGGGCGAAGTCCTCTCCACCGAGGTCGTCAATTACTCCAAATCCGGACGCAAATACCACCTCCAGCTCGAGATCCAGCCCGTGCGCAACGAGAAGGGCGTGCTTGAGAATTTCATCGCCGTCGAGACGGACATCACCGCCCGCGTGGAGACGGAAAACGCCCTCCGCCGCGCCAAGGCCGAGGCCGACACCGCCTCCCGCACCAAGAGCGAGTTCCTCGCCTCCATGTCGCACGAGATCCGCACGCCCATGAACGGCGTCATCGGCATGACCAGTCTCCTGCTCGACACCCCGATGACCCCCGAGCAGCGCGACTCGGTGAGCACCATCCGCACCAGCGGCGAGGCCCTGCTCTCCATCATCAACGACATCCTCGATTTCTCGAAGATCGAATCCGGCAAGCTCGAGATCGAGCACCAGCCCTTCGAACTCGTCAGCTCCATCGAGGAGACCTTCGACCTGTTTGCCGTCCAGGCCTCCACCCGCAAGATCGAGCTCGCCTACGACATCGACCCGGCCGTCCCGCTTCTGCTCATCGGCGACGCCAACCGCCTTCGTCAGGTCCTCACCAACCTCGTCAACAACGCCATCAAGTTCACCCCGAGCGGCAGCGTTTCCATCGAGGTCTCCCTCGATCTCGAAAGCGATCCCACCCTCCTGCGCCCCCGGCACCGCATGATTTCCATCGCCGTGCGCGACACCGGCATCGGCATCCCCGCCGACCGCCTTGACCGCCTGTTCAAACCCTTCTCCCAGGTCGATTCCTCCATCACCCGCAAATACGGCGGCACCGGCCTCGGCCTCGCCATCTGCCAGCGCCTCTGCACCCTCATGGGCGGTTCCATCCGCGTTCACAGCGACGTCCGCAACGGTTCGACGTTCACCATCACCCTCCAGGTCGAAGCCGCCGAAGACGGCGCCCCGACCCGCTTCACCTTGCCCGGGGGCCTGGGCAAAGGCCCCGTTGTCTGCGCCGAAAACAACGCCATCACCCTTCGGCGGCTTGGCACCTTCTTCCGCAACGCAGGCATTGAAATGCTCACGGCCACCACCACCGAAGCCCTCGTCGAGATTGTGCAACGCCCCTCCGCCCCGGTCGCCGTCATCCTCGACATGGACCTCGATCCGGCCGCCGACGGCACGACCCCGCAGTCGCTGCTCATCAGCCGCAAGATCCCCGTCCTCGGGCTTCTTCCCTCCGCGCAATTCCCCCTCCCCGACTGGACGGTCCAGACCCCGTTCACCTCGGCCGTCAAACCCCTGCGCACCTTCGCGCTCGTGCGAGCCTTGAACGCGCTCTTCTCCTCGCCGACGGCCGCAACTTCTCCGGGCAAAGAAGCCGAGCCTCTCAACCTCTCGAAGGAATTCCCCCTCAACGTGCTTCTGGCCGAGGACAATCCCGTCAACCAAAAGGTCGCCCTGCGCTTCCTCGACCGCCTCGGATACAAGGCCGATGCGGTGGCCAACGGCATCGAAGCCGTCAAGGCCGTCACCGAAGGCAACTACCAGCTGGTTTTCATGGATCTGCAGATGCCCGAGATGGACGGCATGGAGGCGACCCGCCGCATCCGCCGCACCCTGCCCCGTGATCGCCAGCCCTGCATCGTGGCGCTCACCGCCAACGCCATGCCGAGCGACCGCGACCGCTGCCTGGAAATCGGCATGAACGGCTTCATCACCAAGCCCGTGAAACTCTTCGAAATCGCCGACTTCATCCGCCGCCACTTCGGAGCCAAGCCCGGCGGAACGTCCAGCCCTTTTGCACCGCCTGCTCGGTGAGGGCCTCACCTTGCGTGAGGCCGCGCAGTCTTTCCTCCTACGCACGCCGCACCGGCCCGACACAACAAGATCGGGCCCGACATCCGAAATTTATCGCGGAACATCCCGCTGGTGTTACTACGTTGATTTCCCCGTTCAGTCGGAGGCGTTTTTCAGAGGTAAAGTAACCTAATAGGTTACTTTGTTTGCAGGCCTAAAATTGAGAGGAAAGTGACAGAGTAATACTAGCCGTTTCCAACTGCCTTGTTGATGATTTCCAGCGGATCGTTCGCCAGATCGAATTCCAGCCACGGCGAACCGTCCACATTGGAAATCTGCTTCCGCGTCGCCGAGCGCGCCCCGCTCCACACGCGGTCGCACTGATGCGCCAGCGCCACCACGCTCGGCATCGAGATGATCGCGTGATCGCGCTCGCACCGCCACTCGCGACCCTCCGCCCACACCCGCGTCATCGCCGGCAGATCAATCAACGACACCGGCTCCTCCGATCTCCGGTTTCCGGTTTCCGCTCTCCGGTTTCTCACCAACAGCGGCACCCGCACGCTCTCCTCGTGCGGCCAGCCTTTCCGAAACAGCCCGTGCGCCCCGTGCATGTCGCCATGCACCGAGGTAAACACCACGACCGTGTCGTCGGGCAATACCGCCAGCAACCGGCCAATGGCGCGGTCCGTCGCCTCGATATGCGCATAATAGCCCGCGAGCTCACGCCGCGCCTGCTCCGCCGCGGACTCGGGCACGTTCGCAGACAAAACAACCGGACGCCTCTTCACCCCGGACGCCGATGCATCATAGGGAGGATGCGGCGCCTCCAGGCTGACGACCGCGAACCAAGGCCGCTCAGATACTGATAGTTTTTCCGCCGCCAGCCCGCAGACGACATCGCTTTGATAACCCAAAAACTGCACCGCCTCCGGCAGCCGCGACCCGTGCAGCCACGGATTGTTCAACTGGAACCCGCTCTCAAATCCCTCCCAAAATCCAAACCCTCCGCGCGCCTCCGGCGGCACGATCATCCGCGCATGCGTCTCGCCCACCAGCGGCGCATGGCGGTCGCGCTCGGCCAGATGCCACTTGCCAAAAAACGCCGTCGCATAGCCGCGCTCGTTCATGTCATGAGCGATGGTCCGCGTGTCTGGCGACAGCGGATCGTAATAATCGCGCACGCCGTTCTCGGGCGACGGCACGCCGGTGAGCATCGCCGCGCGCGCAAACGGCCCGAACGGATGCGGCGTCACCGCCTGCGCATAGTTCACGCCCTGTTTCGCCAGCGCGTCGAGGCACGGCGTGCGCGCGTTCACGTCGCCCGCATAACCGCACGCCTGCGCCCGCCACTGCGTCGTGACGATCCAGAGAATGTTGGGCGCTACAGGCGAAGCCATGCCGTCAAACTAGACCGGCACCACGCCCGCGCAAGGTTTGCCAAACCCGCGCCCAAACGCTCAGCTCTCTCCTTCCCATGACTCTCCGCGAAACCGAAGCCATCGATCTCCCCACGCCCAACGGTCCCATGCGGACCTTCCTGTTTCGTCCCGCCGCGACCGGCCAATATCCCGGCATCGTCCTTTACTCCGAGATTTTCCAGATGACCGGCCCCATCGCGCGCACCGCCGCGTTCCTCGCCGGCCACGGCTTCCTCGTCGCCGTCCCTGAAATCTACCACGAGTTCCTCCCCGCCGGCACCGTCCTCGCCTACGACCAGGCCGGCGCCGACAAGGGCAACACCCTCAAGACCTCCAAGGAACTCTCAAGCTACGACGCCGACGCCCGCGCCGCCCTCTCCTTCCTCAAGTCGCACGAAGCCTCCACCGGCAAACTCGGCGTCATGGGCATCTGCATCGGCGGCCACCTCGCGTTCCGCGCCGCCATGAATCCCGAGTCGCTCGCCGGCGTCTGCTTCTACGCGACCGATCTCCACAAACGCGGCCTCGGCAAGGGCATGAACGACGACTCCCTCGCCCGCACCGCCGAGATCAAAGGCGAGCTCATGATGATCTACGGCCGCCAGGACCCGCATGTTCCCGCCGAAGGCCGCGCCATCGTTTACGCCGCGCTCGCCGCCGCCGGCACGAACTTCACCTGGCACGAGTTCAACGGCGCCCACGCCTTCCTTCGCGACGAGGGTTTCCGCTACGATCCCGAACTCGCCCACCTCGCGCTCGGCATGGCGGTCGATCTGTTCCGCCGCCGGCTGAGTTGAGATCGTTGGGATTTGGGAATCTGTTTTCAGACTCGCACGCCTGACCGGACGACAAGGTTCTCGCACGCTGATGGTTTCCCCATGAAACGACTCCTCTGCCTCACCCTCCTCTTCGTCGTCGGTTCCTTGGCGCTCGCGAAAGATCCCGGCGCGCTCGAACTCTATCTCCTCGTCGGCCAGTCCAACATGGCCGGTCGCGGCAAGGTCTCCCCGGCCGATCAGCAGCCCGATCCCCGCGTTCTTGTGCTCAACAAGGAAAACGTATGGGCGTCCCAAGGAGAACCGATCCATTTCGACAAACCCGGGATGGTGGGCGTGGGCCTTGGGTTTACATTCGCGAAACTCGTGGCCGCCAAGACTCCCGGCATCACGGTCGGACTCATCCCGTGCGCAGTCGGCGGCACGCCGATCTCACGCTGGAAGCCCGGGGCCGATCTCTACGAACAAGCCCTCGCCCGCGCCAAGATCGCCCTGAAAAGCGGACGCCTGAAGGGCATTCTCTGGCATCAGGGCGAATCCGAATGCGGCAGCGAAACAAAGGCCCGCGCCTACGCCAAGGATCTTGCCGAAGTCGCCGAGGGATTTCGCCGCGACCTCGACGCGCCCGACGTGCCGTTCATCGCGGGTGAACTCGGCGAATTTCTCTACACCCGCAAGGACAACAAGCTTCCTTACGCCCGTATCGTGAACGAACAGATAGACAGCCTGCCGACCCTGATTGCCCACGCCGCCACGGTGTCGTCGGCGGGACTTGCCCACAAAGGCGACGAACTCCATTTCAGCTCCGAGGCCCAGAAGGAGTTTGGCCAACGCTATTTCAACGCATTGCAATCGTTGCAAAAGGCTCCTGCACTGGCGAAGTAACCACACCTCTTTCCCCATGTCCCTCCAACTCAAACCCGACGACACCCTCCTCTTTTTCGGTGACAGCATCACCGATTGCGGCCGCGACCGCGCCAACCTCGCTTTGCTCGGCGGAGGCTACGTCAACCAGATCAACGCCCGCCTCGGCCACGCCCTCGCCTCGCCCGCCCTGCGCGTGATAAACCAGGGCTGCGGCGGCCATCGCATCTACGACCTTGAGGCGCGCCTCGAGACCGACCTCCTCGCGCACAAGCCGACCGTCGTCACCTTTCTGATCGGCATCAACGACGTGTGGCGCCGCTTCGACAGCAACACCGTCTCGCTCGCCGCCGACTTTGCCGCCTCCTACCGCCGCATCCTCACGCGCATCCGCGCCGAGCTCAATTCGCGCCTCGTGTTGATGGAACCGTTTCTCCTCCCCGTGCCGGCCGACCGCCGCGCGTGGCGCGAGGACCTCGACCCGAAGATCACCATCGTGCGCGACCTCGCGGTGGAGTTTGGCGCCGACCTGATTCCGCTCGACGGCCGGTTCGCCGCCGCCGCGACCCGCGCGCCCGCCGCCTACTGGCTGCCCGACGGCGTGCATCCCAGCGCCGCCGGCCACGCCCTGATCACCGATCTTTGGTTAAAAAACGCCGGCCTGTAACCGGCGCAAGTCCCATGCGTCTGATGCAGGGTAGCGTAAAACCTACCCAGGGGATAGTGGAGGCGGACGCGTTTATAGGGGATGCGTCCGCCTCATTTTTAAAATTCGGCTCCTTAATGGAGAACGGACCGGTCCGTTTCCGAAGGGAAACCCACGGCGCCAAATTAACGAAACGGACCGGGAGGTCCGTTCTCCTTGGATCACCTCAAAACTTGGATTCCCTCACTGTAACCGGAATGGCAGCGCGCGGCGGCGGTTGATCAGGTCGGTCAACGGTCCGCTGGTCGGCCTCGTCGCCACATCGTCACCTGTGCGCAGCGTATAGGATGGGAGAAAGTTGTTCACCAACGCGCAATAATCGCTGTTCACCATGATGCCGAGCAGCTCGCCGGTCTTGCTCATCACAAGGTCGCCGCGCGACGGCGAGAAATCGCCAAACAAACGGCGCACAAGCCGGTTGTCCATGCGCACGTAGCTCGGGTTGGTCGGATCGAGTTTGAACGGAACCTCGCCGTAGCCCGCGCCTCCGCTGGAGACGAGCAGTGCGTCGGTGAATTTGAAGGGATCCAGCACGGTCTTGTAGGGCTTCACCCCGAGCGCGGCGACCTGCGCGGCCGTGACCGGCATCACCACCACGCGCGGATCAATCGAGAGAAACACAAGCGCGGGCGAAGTGGCGCGATACTCGCCCTTGCTGAACTCGACCTTGAACGTGTTCCAATCCCACGCCGGCCCGATCAGATCGAAGGGCGTGTCGTTGAGATGGACGAGCGCGACGGTGTCGTGCCCGTCGGTCACGAAGACCGTCTTGATCGCCGTGGTTTCCGTCTTGGTGCCGAAGAGTCCCGGACGCGTCCCGGTGAAGGTGGTCTGCACGCGGTTTGCCAGGAAGTCGTTGAAGAGGACGTTGACGTTGATCGGCCGGTTGTCGCGGATTTCCTTGGTGAGCGCGGTGGAGTTTTCGGCAAGCTGGCCGACGCCCTGCGCGAGCTGCGTGGTCGTTTCCTGGACCTTGATGCGCTCCTGACGCTCGGCCTCGACCTGGACCTTTAGGCTGTCGGCGGTGGCGCGGAGCATCTGCTTCTCCTGCTCGGCGACTTTGACGGAGACGTTGAGGTTTTCGATTTTTTCGCGGGCCTCGGCCTGCTGCTTTTCGAGGTCGGCGAGAAGTTTCTTCTGGCGCTCGGCCTCGGCCTGGAGCTGGGCGAGCTGCTCCTTCGTCATGGTGGCGTCGCGGGAAGCGGCGGCGTATTTCTGCGAAAGATCGGCGGCGGTCTTCTGCGTCTCGGCGAGCGTCGAGGAGACCTGCGTGAGGTTTTGCTCGCGTTGCTGGAGCGTCGTCTCGGTGGACTGGAGTTTCTGGGAAAGTTGTTCGCGCTGCGTCTGCTCGTCCTGGAGGGAAAGCTTCATCACGGAGACGAGATCGTCGTCCTTGGTGGCGGCGTTGGCGGCCGGGGCCGACTTCACGGGCTTGAGCTGCGGGCTGGCGGGCATCGCCTTCTCCCAGTTGGTGAGGGCGAGCAGGTTCAGCAGCAGGAAGTCGCAGATGATGAGAAGGAGGGTCTTGTTCATGGCACCGGGCGGGATGAACCCTGCGGTTGCGCGGACGTGATCAGGCGGCCTTCGCGGGCTCGGCGGCCTGGCTTTCGAGGATGAGGCGGCGCTTGAAGGGACGCACGTGGCGGATCTTCACGAGCGCGACGCAGATGATGCCGAAGAGATTGGACGAGTAGGCGGCGAGCAGGTTGGGCTCGATGATCTTCAACACCTGCAACACGAGCGCGGTGGCGGTGCCGGCGATGCCGATGTAGAGGCCGCCGTCGAAGAGATTCTCCTCGTTTTCCATGAGGCGGAGCTTGAGGAGCGCGGGCATCTGCTGGAGGTCGATCTCGCGCATCTTGGCGAGGCAGAGGAGATACATGCCGACTTGGAGGAGGGCGAAGAAGCCGATGGAGAGGAGGGTTGATGTGTCCATGGTGAAAGTGTTGTCGACGTGGGTGAGCGAGGCGGGATCGGAAAGATTGGCGAGGACGGGAATGGTGAGCTTGAGCTGATATTCGGACGGCGGTGCAGGTTTGAGCAGGAAGGGTTCCGTGGCGAGGACGAGCATGCCGGCGGTGAGGATCGCAAGCACGCCGCTTTTGACGTGCGGATGGGTGGCCGCATCCAACCGCGGATCGAACAGCACCCTGTCCAGACCGCGAAAAAGACAAAAAGCTCCCAGCAGGAAGCCGAGATACTTGGCCGCAAGCGCCAGCTTGGGATAGAGCAACGCCAGCAGCGTCGCAGGTCCGAAGGAGGGCGTCGGCTGGCGGTTGACCGGCACCTGTCGGAGCAGAAGCTGGTTCACCGCACCCTGGCCAAGCGAGAGGGCGAGCTCCAGGTCGGCCATGCCGGCATGCCCATACCGCAACAGATAGGTCGCCACCTGATCGGCGGAGCCGGAGAGCAACGCCGCGCCGTAGATGATGGGAAGATCGTCGGGCGTGGCGCGGGCGAGCTGGGCGAATTCACCAACGGCCTTGGTGCTATCGGTCACGCGCAGGAGTTCGCAGAGCTGAAGCCAGTTGAGCCGGCGTCCGAGAGAAAGCAGGTCGATGCAAACGGGTTCGAGATCGCCGAGAGTTTTTTGCTCTGCGGCGGTTTCGGCGAGGCCGCGCAGCTCGCGCTGCAACGGCTTCGAGAAATGTTCGCCCTGATAAAGCAGCGCGCCGAGCAGAATGACGGCATCGAGCGCTTGTCCGCCGGGTTTGTTGGCCGGGACAAAGCGACCGGTGTGGTCGAGCGTGCGTAATTTCAACAGCGACTGCACGCCGTCGGAGCGGGAGTTGGCGAGATAGTCGCGCAGCCCGGCGCGGGCTTTTTCCGTGATGAAAAACGTGAGGACGGGCGTGCTGTCGCGGTGGCCGGAGTTGTCCTTGAGGTTGAAAAGCGGATCGAGAAACGGATCCCACCCGCCCCAAGCCACGAGTTCGGGGCGGCGTTGCGCGATCCGGTCGAGCGCGGCGGCCAGCGGGTCGGCATGGGGATCGCCGAGGCTGCGGGCGGCGGCCAGCGCGAGCGCGGCGGGGCCGGATTTTTCGGAGTCCAGCAGTTCGTGCCCAAGCCGCGCGACCGACGGTGTGCCTTCGCCGGCGGCCTTGAGCAGGGCGGGCGTTACGGACTTGAGATTCACCGGCACCACCCAGGCGGCGGCGATGAGCAGCAACCCGGCGGCCATCCAGGCCAGAATCGGCCCAAGGCGGGTGTTGGAGGGAATGCTCATGGGCGCGCAGTATTCGGTTGCCGCGTTCGGTAGGCAAATCCACGTTTTGCGGTCATCCACTGACCCATGGCCCTGCCAATTGTTCATTACAACGATCCCGTCCTGCGGAAAAAAGGCGCCAAGATCACCGTCTTCGACGCCGCGCTCACCCGCCTCGCCGAGCAGATGATCGCCACCATGCACACCGCCGCCGGCATCGGCTTGGCCGCCCAGCAGATCGGTCAGGCGATCCAGCTCTGCGTGGTCGATCTGCGCGGTGCCAAGGTGGATTTCAACTGGGAGCTGGACGGTGGCAAGCCGCCGAAGGAGTTGTTTATGCCGTTCGCGTTGGTGAACCCGGAGGTCAAGTTTTTGCCCTCGGACGAATTTGTTTACGAGGAAGGCTGCCTGTCGTTTCCGGACATCCGAGGTGATGTCATTCGTCCCGACGCGATCCGCGTGACCTATCAGGATTTGCAGGGAACGCCTCGTGTGCTCGTGTGCGACGACCTGCTCGCCCGCTGCATCCAGCACGAGGTGGATCACCTCAACGGCACGCTCTTCATCGACCGGATGGAAAAGAAAGTCCGCGCCACCATCGAGCCGGAGATCAAGGCATTGGCCAAGAACACCCGTGAAGCCGCCGAAGGGCAGCCGCCAAAAGCATAAGTCCGGTCAGGACGGCGTTCCACGAACCCATTTCCCAAGGGTTCGCGCTCATCGGAAAAATCGTGCGATCCCTGAATTCTTGGCTAGATTGAAAGCGCGATGCGTTTAACGCGTTCGTTGTTTATAACCCAACAAAACCCATGAAATCCCTGAAAATCCTGTCCGTCCTCGCCTTGATTGGCGCCTCCGCCCTCACCGCCCGTGCCGATGCTTTCTTCCAAGCTTCCCTCTGGGCTCCCGACTACCAGCTCGTTCCCGCCACCGAAAGCGTTTCAGGCATCCGCCTGGAAATCTACGGCGAAAACAAAAACGTGTCCGGCCTCGAAATGGGCTTGGTCAACATCACCACCGGTGATTTCACGGGTGTCACGGGCCTTATCTTCATCCCCTCGATCTTCAACAAAGTCGAAGGCACCACCACCGGTATCCAGTTCGGCATCGTCAACGTGACCAAGGGCGAAGTCACCGGCTGGCAAGGCGGCTGGGTCAACGTCCACGACTCCAAGGTCACCGGCCTCCAGACCGCCATCGTCAACTGGGGCGGCGAAGGCATCAAAGCCGACTTCAGCGGCCTGCAGATCGGCCTGGTCAACGCCGCCAAGAACGTGAAGGGCGTGCAACTCGGCTTCGTCAACTACGCCGAAACCCTCAAGGGTCTGCAGATCGGCCTCTGGAACCAGGTCAACTCCCGCGACTGGGACGAGTTCAAGCCCCTCCCGAAGGTTTTCCCCTTCATCAATCTCGGCTTCTGATCTTCTTCACGCCGTCCGCCCGATACGGGCGGCATTCGCGCTCTCGCGCCCCGGGAATTTCCCCGGGGCGTTTTTTGCGCCCGCAGGTTGTCATTGGCGAACGGCCCATTTGTGCGCATACCTTCCCGCCATGCCCTCCATTGCAACCCGCACCGGCGACAACGGCACCACCAGCCTGCTCTACGGACAGCGCGTCCCGAAAGATCACCCGCAGATCGAGGCCGTCGGCGCCTTCGACGAGCTCAACGCCGCGCTCGGCTTCGCCAAGGCCACCTGCCCCGACGCCGCGCGCCGCGCCGCTCTCGAGCTGATCCAGCATAATCTCGTCACCCTCATGGGCGAGGTCGCCTGCGCCGAAACCGATGCGGCCCGCTACGCCGGCTCGAAACTCCCCAAACTCACCGACGCCGATCTCGCCCGCATCGACACGTCCGTGGCGGCGCTCGAGGCCCAAAACATCAAGTTCGACGGCTGGGCCACCCCCGGGGCCAATCTCCACGCCGCCGCGCTCGACCTCGCCCGCACCGCCGCCCGCCGGGCGGAACGCCGCCTGATCTCCCTGCCCTCGCATGGCCGTTCCATTCGTCCGCTCTTAATCAACTATATCAACCGGACTTCTGATTTCCTCTGGCTCCTGGCCCGCGAGGCGGAACAAGCCTGAACATCCTCCCCTCGTTTTTGTGCGAGGCTTGTCTTTCTCAATCCATCCTGCCACAGGTTTTCCATCATGCCCTTTGCGATCACGCTTATCTTATCTGCCACGATGTATCGAATCATCGCCGTCTGGAATCCCGGACTGGTGAATTTTTCCCCGCTCATGGCGCTGGCATTTTGCGGAGCGGTGTATTTCCGCTCGGCACGTCTTTGGCTCGTGCCGTTCATCGCGCTCAGCCTTTCCGACCTTTACATCAACCACTATTACGCGACGCAGATGGGCTACTCGTGGGACGGCGTCGGCGCCGTGACCCGCACGGCTTGCTTCGCCGCCGCGCTCGGCCTGGGCCTGCTCGTCGCCCGCCGCAAAAACTGGCTCAACCTCTTCAGCGGCGCGCTGGGCGGCTCGGTGTTTTTCTACCTCGCGACCAACACCGCCTCCTGGGCGACCGACGCCTTCTACGCCAAAACCGCCGCCGGCTGGTGGCAGGCCATGACCGTGGGCCATCTTGAATTCGCGCCCACGCTGTTCTTCTTCCGCAACACCTTCGCCAGCGACATCCTCTTCACCGGCCTGTTCGCGATCGCGATGGAATACGCCGCCCTGCGCGCCGGCCGCCCCAGCCTGCTCGGTCGCAACCGCGAAACGGCGTCCGTCCGCGCCTAAGATCGCCTCGGTCGTAGGAGCCTGCTTGCAGGCGATGGTTTGACTGCGGCTCGCGAGGGCTGAAATCGCCTGCAAGCAGGCTCCTACGGTTTAATAAAAAAACGGAGGCTTCTCGCGGGCTTACAGGAGGTCCGCCGCGAGTTCGGCGAGCTTGGAGCGTTCGCCCTTCGTAAGCTTCACATGCGCGGAGAGCGAGTGGCCCTTCATGCGGTTGTAGCAGTAAACGAGACCGTTGCTGCGTGAATCGACATAGGGATTGTCGATCTGCGCCGGATCGCCGATGAGCACGATCTTCGAGCCCTCCGAGATGCGCGTGATGACGGTCTTCACCTCGTGCGGCGTGAGCTGCTGGGCTTCGTCCAAGATAAAGAAGCGGCGGGCAATGGAACGTCCGCGGATGAAGCACAGGGCCTCGACCTCGACGAGACCGCTCTTGATGAGCCGCTCGTAAGGCTTGATCGGTGCCGCGCCACCGCCTCCGCCGCCATGGCTGTGTCCGTTGCCATTGGAACCATGGCTGGAAACAGACTCCGCGCGGGACATCTCCAGCGCGCTCGGCTGGTTTTTCTTGTGCTTCTTGGAGACTTTCTTGGCGGCGAACTGCGGCTCCTTCGCGGGCTTCGAGGGCATGAGCACCTCCAGCGCGTCGAAGTAGGGCTGAAGCCAGGGCTTCATCTTCTCCTCAAGCGTGCCGGGGAGGAAACCGATGTCCTTGCCGAGCGCGATGACCGGACGGGAGATCGAAAGGCCGTCGTAGAGCGAACGATCGTCGTGCGTCTGATGGAGCGCGCAACCGATGGAGAGCAGGGTCTTGCCCGTGCCGGCCTTGCCGAAGCAGGTGATCAGCGAGATCGAGTCGTCGAGCAACGCGTCCATGAAGAACTGCTGCTCGAGATTGCGCGCACGGATCGAGATGCCGCCGGGCGCCTTGATGCTCTCGGGGATGCGCAGGCGTTTGACGAGGCCTTCGCCGTAGTAGCGCGCCGGCATGGTCTTGCCCTCGTCGGAACGCAGCAGGACGTATTCGTTCAGGTAAAGCGCGGCGGCGGCCTCCTTGCCGATGTCGAACTCGCCCTCCGAGCAGAAGCGCTGTATCTCGTAGATGGTGACAGGAATCTCCACGTAGGAGTTTTCGTCGATGTCCTCGGGAACCTTGTCGTTGAGGTAGTCCTGCGCCTCGAGCCCGACGGCGCGCGCCTTGAGGGCAACGTTGACATCCTTGGTGACGAGGATGGTCGGCGGCGTGTAGCGCTCCTGCACGAAAAGCGCCGCGGCGATGATGCGGTTGTCCTTCTTCGAGAAGTCCGAGAGGACCGCGCGAAGCTTGTTCATGAGCGGGGAATCGCGCAGCGCGGGATCCGCCATGTAGGGGTTGATGATGATCGAAAGGGTGCCGCCGTTCTCCAGTTTCACGCCCTCGTGCATCGAGCGCGAATCAGGCAGGAGTTCCGAGAGGATGCGGTGCACGCGACGGGCGTTGCGGCCTCGCTCGGTGGACTGCTCGGTTTTGATGGCATCCAGTTCTTCCAAAACCTCGACCGGTATGGCCAGGTTGTTGTCCTCGAATTTAAAAATCGACTGCGGGTCGTGGAGGAGGACGTTTGTGTCCAGGACGAAGGTCTTCGCCTTTGCAGAGACCTTGAGCTGCGGTTTAGAGGCTTTGGCCTCGCTCAGGTGTTCCATTTAGGGTGGTGAATAACTTGTGAGTAAGTCTGCACGCGGACGGATTTTTGTCCATGCAAGAGTTGGGCCACTTTGATAAAAGTTACGCGTCCGACACCCAACTCAGCGCAACTCACGCGTAAGGCCTCATGGGCGTGCCGTCTGCGGATTTCAGCTTCGCCTTCACCGGCGCCCAGACGCGCAGGAGATACTCGGACAGATTTCTCAGACTGATGCGCCGCAGCCCCTCGCGTTGCGCGATTTCCCGGAACGGCGATGCCACCGCTGAACGTTCCTCGTAATACCGCCACAGCTCCTCCTCCAAGGTGATCGCCGCATCGTGGGGATCACGGGCACCCGCGGAAATCTTGCCCACCTTGTCCTGCCAATGACGTTTTTCGTCGGGGTGCCCCTGCACGTAATCGAACACCATCTGCTCCGCGCGGTTCAGGCTCATGCGTGCGACACCGTGCGCAGGCTTCGGAGAAAAACAACCGAAAATCCCCGCGCCACGACGACATTGCTTTTGAACGGCATTCTTTTAGCTTCGGCTCACTTAACCCATACTCTTCATGTGGCAAAAACTTAAGGAACAATTCCCCGCCGTCCTCGCGACCGTTCTCCTCGTCGGCCTCGTCCTCGGTGCCTACGTCAGCTTCAAGGTCATCCCCGACCTCAATGCCGAACGCCAGCGCGAGATCGCCGATCTCAAGGAGCAGCACACCGTCGAGCTTCAGGCCTCCGCCGAGCAGACGCGCCGCCAGATCGAGGCCGTCAACACGCTCCTCAAGGACGCTATCGCCAAGCGTTCCGCCGACGCCCTCATGACCGACGCGGAATTCGCCCAGGCCAACGAAGCCAAGGTCAACCAGCTCGCCGCGGCCATCGCCCAAAAAATCCAGCCCTTCAATCCTCTCCCCAAAACTCCGGAAGAGGCCGAACGCCTCCAAAACGAACAGGTGGACAAGGTCTCCAACCGCCTCTCTGAAAAAATCCAGCCTATCCTCGCCGACATCGCCAAGGACCAGAACCTGACCCGCGAATCACTGGCTGCCTACAGCCAGAAGATCGCCGACCAGGTGGGCGTCGTCCTCACCGCCGAACTCGCCAAAAACCAGGTTCTCAACAACAACCTCACCCAGGCCCGCTCGGTCGCCGAACAATCCCTCGCGCTCTCCCACGAGACGGTCGCTCTTTATCTGAGTTCCCTCAAGGATCAGGGCGTGCTCACCCGCATCCTGTCCCTGCCGGCCAACGTCATCAAGGACGCCGCCAACCTCAGCTTCGTGGACAGCAGCGAGCGCAAGAAAAAGGAGCAGCTGCTCGTGGACAAGATGAACAACCTTCAAAATCAGCTCGACGAGATCCAAGCCTCCAGCCCCAAGAAATAAGGCCTCTCCTCCCCTCTCTCCCACACCGACCACGCCGCAATCCACGGCGTGGTTTTTTATTGTCCCCGCCCCCGACTTGGCCCGATCCCTGCCATCCATTTATGGGTAAAATTTGCCGGAAGCGGACGCAGGCACGCGTCCTGCTCAATCAACCCTGGTAACACTTTTTACCACAATCGTAACACTCATCCTCATCATGCGCCTACGTAATCTGATCGCCCTCCTCGCCGTTGCCGCCGTCTCCGCGGCATCCACCGTCTCCGCCGCCCCGCTCAAAATCGCCTACTCCGACTGGCCGGGCTGGACCGCCTTTGAAATCGCCGCCCAAAAGGGCTGGTTCAAGGAGGCCGGCGTCGAGGTCGACCTCCTCTGGTTCGAATACGGCCCCTCCATGGAAGCCTTCACCGCCGGCAAGTGCGACGCGGTCATGGTCACCAACGGCGACGCCCTCGTCACCGGCGCCGGCGGTGCCAAGAACATCGCCATCCTCATCACCGACTATTCCAACGGCAACGACATGATCGTCGGCCAGCCCGGCATCAAATCCATCAAGGACCTGAAGGGCAAAAAAGTCGGCATCGAGATCGGCTTCGTCGAGCACCTCCTCCTCCTCAACGGCCTCAAAAAGGCCGGCCTGACCGAGTCCGACGTCACCCTCGTCCCCACGCCCACCAACCAGACGCCCCAGGTTCTCGCCTCCGGCCAGGTTGACGCGATCGGCGCCTGGCAGCCCAACTGCGGCGCCGCCCTCAAGGCCGTCCCCGGCTCCAAGCCCGTTTACACCAGCGCCGACGCCCCCGGACTCATCTACGACGCCGTCGTGGTGACTCCCCAGAGCCTCGCCCAACACCGCGCCGAATGGGTCAAGGTCGTGAAGGTCTGGGACAAGATCGTCGCCTACCTCGCCGACCCGAAAACCCGCGAAGACGGCATCAAGATCATGGCCGCCCGCGCCGGCGTCGACCCGAAGGAATACGCCGCGTTTCTCCCCGGCACCAAGCTCCTCACCCTCGCCGAAGGTGCAAAGGTTCTCACCACCAAGACCGACGGGTTCGACTCCGTCATCGGCTCCTCGAAGATCGCCAACGAGTTCAACGTGAAGAACGGCGTCTACAAAGACTCGCAGGACGTCGCCACCTACCTCGACGCCTCCCTCACCGTCGACGCGCTGAAGTAAAAGGCAGGGCGCGTTACCCTAACGCGCCTTCGGTTCATTCGTCATTGTAGCGGGCGTCATTAAAACGCCCGCTACCCGTCTTTCTCTCCCGCCCGCCACGCATGTCCCGTCCACGCTGGTTCTCCGTCCGCCAGGAGCTCACTCCCAAACGCAGCCGCTTTCTCGGCGTGCTCGCGTTCCTGCTGCCGCTGGCCCTGTGGAGCCTGTTCAGCTACATTCCCTGGCTCTGGCACCCGATGGTCAAGGTGACCGATCCGGGTGCGGTGGACTGGATGCGTTCGGGCATGCTCATCAACCGGCACGACTTCGCCAAGGAAGTCGCCGCCGCCGAAATCGCGCACACCCGTGCTCCGGTCGGCTTTCGCGCCAACCCGATATATTTTCCCGCTCCGCACGCCGTCGGACGCGCGCTCTACACCGCCTTCACCACCGCGCCCGTCCTGAGGGGCGACCTCTGGCTCCACCAAAGCCTCTGGATGAGCATCCAGACGATCTTCTGGGGCTTCACGATTTCATCCATCGTCGGCATTCCGCTCGGCATCCTTTGCGGCTCTTTCATCGCGGTCTCACGGCTCACCGAGCCCTTCGTTGATTTCGTCCGCTACATGCCCGCCCCCGCGTTCGGCGCGCTCATGGTCGCGATCTTCGGCATTCAGCTCGAACCCAAGATCGCCATCATCGTTATCGGCACGTTTTTCCAACAGGTCCTCGTCGTCGCCAACACCGTGCGCAAGGTGGACGGTGCCCTCATCGAGGCCGCGCAAACCCTCGGCTCCAAACGCCGCCAGCTCGTCCTCCGCGTCATCGTTCCCGCCAGCCTGCCCGACCTCTACAACGACACCCGCATCCTCCTCGGCTGGGCCTGGACCTACCTCATCGTCGCCGAGGTCGTGGGCGTCAGCTCGGGCATTTCCTTTTTCATCAACCAGCAGGCCAAGTATCGGAATTTCGACAACGTTTACGCCGCCATCATTATCATCGGCATCCTCGGCCTCACCATCGACCAGATCCTCGCCTTCGTCGGCCACCGGCTCTTCCCCTGGAAAAATCCGCGCCCCAGCCGCGTGCGCGCCTTTCTCGGAAAACTCTTCGGCATCCGCCCCGCCTCCGCCGAAAAACCCGTGCAACTCCTCCCCCAATGAGCGAGCCCCTTCCCGATTACCTGGTCCAGGCCCCCGCCGTCGCCGCCCGCTTTGCGAAAATCAAAGAGCGCCCCGTCGTCCTCGAAATCGACCACCTCGGCCGCCAGTTCCCCGGCGAACACGGCCCCGTCGTGGCGTTGCGCGACATCTCCTTCAAGGTCCACCGCCGCGAGCTCGTCTGCGTCATCGGCCCCTCCGGCTGCGGCAAATCCACCCTCATCCGAATCATCGCCGGCCTCGACGAACCCACCTCCGGCCGGATGCTCGTGGACGGCAAGGAAACCAGCGGCCCCTGCCCCGAGCGCGGCATGGTCTTCCAAGGCTACACCCTCTTCCCGTGGCTCACCGTGAAGAAAAACGTGATGTTCGGCCTCAAGATGCAGGGCATGGACGGAGACCAGGCCGACCGCGAAGCCCGCCAGTGGATCGACCTCGTCGGCCTCACCCGCTTCGCCGACACCTATCCCGCCCAACTCTCCGGCGGCATGAAGCAACGCACCGCCATCGCCCGCGCCCTCGCCGCCAACCCGCGCGTCCTCCTCATGGACGAACCCTTCGGCGCCCTCGACGCGCAGACCCGTGCCCAGATGCAGTCCCACCTCCTCGAAATCTGGCGCAACGTCGATGTCACCATTCTCTTCATCACCCACGACCTCGACGAAGCCATCTTCCTCGCCGACCGCATCCTCGTCCTCAAGGCCCATCCCGGCGAAGTCCAGGAAGTGATCGAGGTCCCCGTCCCGCGCCCGCGCAACCTCTCGCAGTTAAATTCTCCCGAGTTCCTCGCCACCCGCCGTCGCCTCGAGGAACTCATCCACCCGCGCGTCGAGGCCCACGCCCACGAGCACCTGCCCATCATCCGACTCACCCAGGTCGGCGACGACGTGGAGTAATTCTCATGCCCGCGAAACGACGCACCGTCCGTCGCGCCCCGCTCGACTGGAGCCACCTCACCTGGCCCGAGATCGCCGCGCTCCCCGCCGCCGGCATGGACGCCGTCATGCTCCCGTGCGGCGCCACCGAACAACACGGCCCGCACCTCGGCACCGGCATGGACACCTCGCTCGCCACCCATGTCTGGGCCGCCGTCTCCGCCGCGACCGGCGTGCCCGTGCTCCCCGCTCTCTCCTACGGCTGCTCCCTCGGACACTCCCACCGCTGGCCCGGCACGCTCGCCCTCCAACCCCAAACCCTCATCGCCCTCGTCACCGACCTCGGCGACTGGCTCTTCCGCGCCGGTTTCCGCCGCCTCTTTCTCGTCAACTGCCACGTCACCAACGCCGCCCCGCTCCGCTGCGCCCTCGAAATCCTCCGCAGCCGCCACGACGGCTTCATGGTCGCCGTCCTCAACACCGCCGAAGTCAGCCCCCGCGTGAAAAAAACCTTCTTCGCCGACGCCGCCGACTGGCACGCCAACCAAGCCGAGACCGCCCTCATGCTCGCCCTCGCGCCCGAGCTCACCCGTCCCTCCCTCCTCGCCACTTCCGACGACCCCGACCGCACCACCGGACTCGTCTTCGCCCACCCCGTCAACCGCACCAGCACCAACGGCGTCACCGGCACGCCCTCCCGCGCCACCGCCGCCCAAGGCCGCCGCCTCTTCCGCTGGATCATCGCCGACCTCACGAAGACCGTCCGCCGCGCCCTCCGCGAAAAACCGCCGCTCAACTTCCCTTACTCGCCTCCCTCTCCGAACTCTCCGTGACCTCCGTGCCTCCTCTTGTGCCCTCTGTGTAACTCCCACTTCCCTCCTTCATGAAATCCGACTCCGAAATTCTCGCCCTCCAAGCCAACCTCAAAGCCAAAGGCGTCAAATACGTCGTTGGTGCCTACCCCGACATCCACGGCGTCCCCAAGGGCAAGTTCGTTCCCATCGCTCATTTCGCCCACTTCGCCCACGGCTCCGAACTCTACACCGGCTACGCCCTCGACGGCCTCGGCCAGTCCCCCAACGACGACGAAATCGCCTCCGTCCCCGACCTCGACCGCGGCATCATTCTCCCCTGGAACAAAGAGGTCGCCTGGTTCCCCGCCGACAACACCTTCCACGGACAACCCTACGGCATCAGCACACGCGTCGCGTTGAAAAACGTCCTCGCCGACGCCGCCTCCCTCGGCTTCGGCTTCAACCTCGGCATCGAGTGCGAAGTCTACGTCGTCAAACTCGGCGCCGACGGCAAATCCCTCTCCATCCCCAACCCCGACGACCGCCTCAACAAGGCCTGCTACGACATCCAGGGGTTCATGGACCGCTTCCCCTGGCTCGACAAAGTCTCCACCGCCATCAACGACCTCGGCTGGGACCTCTACTCCCTCGACCACGAGGACGCCAACAGCCAGTTCGAATTCGATTTCAACTACAGCGACGCCCTCACCATGTGCGACCGCTACGTCTTCTTCCGCACGATGGCCCGCCACTACGCCGCCGAAGAAGGCCTGCTCGCCACCTTCATGCCGAAACCCTTCGCCGACAAAACCGGCAACGGCGCACACTTCAACATGTCGCTCTCCGACCTGAAGACCGGCGCCAACGCCTTCAAGTGCGACCCGAAGGACGACCCGCGCGGCCTCGGCCTCACGCCCGTCGCCTACTCTTTCATCGCCGGCATCCTCCGCCACGGCCCCGCTCTCTGCGCTGCCTTCGCCCCCACCGTAAACAGTTATAAGCGCCTCGTTCGCCGCGGCCTCATGAACTACTACTCGTGGGCGCCCGTCTTCAACAGCTTCGGCACCAACAACCGCACCAACTCCATCCGCGTGCCCATGGGCGGCGGCCGCTGCGAAAGCCGCAACGCCGACTCCGCCTGCAACCCCTACCTCGCCGCCACCCTCGCCCTCGCCGCCGGCCTCGAAGGCGTCCGCGAAACCCTCAACCCCGGCTCCCCGCAGGAAGACAACCTCTACGAACTCCCCGAAGCCGAACTCGCCCGCCGCGGCATCAGCTACCTCCCGCAAACACTGCAAGAAGCCGTCGCCGCCTTCGCCTCCGACCCCTTCATCGAAAAAACCCTCGGCAAAGGCCTGCGCGACGAATTCATCACCTACAAATCCGAAGAGTGGCGCCAATACCACCAGCAGGTCAGCGCCTGGGAAATCGACCGCTACGCCCGCCTCTTCTAGCTCCGTCGTAGGAGCCCATTTATGGGCGATTCCGTGCTCCGTCGTAGGAGCCTGCTTGCAGGCGATCCCCTTCTCTCATTTCTCATAGCTCACATCCGCCCTGTTCGTCCCATCCGCTCCAGCCACCGCCCGTCCTTTCAACCATGCCCCGCCCCCCCTCCGACAAAGTCGTCCGCTTCAGCGTCTCTCTCCCCGAGAGCCTCCTCGACGAACTCGACACGATGGTGAACCAACGCGGCTACAAGAGCCGCTCCCACGCCATCGCCGCCCTCGCCCGTGACGGCCTGGTGGAATCCGCCAGCCAGCTCGGCACCGCCTCCGTCGCCGGCACCATCAGTCTCGTTTACGATCACACCAAAAAAGGCCTCCAGGCCCGCCTCGCCGCCATCCAGCACAAGTATTACCTCCTCGTCGTCTCCAGCATGCATGTCCATCTGGAGGACCACAACTACCTCGAAGTCCTCCTCGTGCAGGGCAAGGCCAGCGAACTCCAAAAACTGACCAACGAACTGGTCACCTGTCGCGGCGTGAAAAACGGCCGCCTCAACCTCACCGCCACGTCCATCCCTCCGTTGCTCTGAGGAGCCAATGCTCGGCTGGGGAGCGGCTTGTGCCCTCGAAAAATTTATCTGTTCGACTCCCCTTGTTTTTTGACATTCGTAGACAGCTTACCCTTTTCACCCTTTTGCCATGAAATACCTCTGGGCTGTTCTCTCACTCGTTGCCGTTTTTATTTGCGGATCTGCCAAGGCAGCCGCACCAGCCAACGACGATTTCGTCGATGCTGAATTAATCAGCGGCTCGAATTTCACGATCACCGGAGATATCACCGGAGCCAGCTTGGAACCCTATATAGGCCCCCTCGGGTTGATTGACGCTGACGACAGTTACATCTCCTATTGGGGCGGAGCAGGAGGACATAGCATCTGGTATAAGTGGATCGCTCCGGTAAGCGGATCCGTCACTCTCAACATCACCTCGGCCTTCACCCCGATTTTGGACATCTACAATGGCGCAGGCATAACCACCATTAACAACCTTAAACGCCCCCCGCTCGCCTATAATGCCATTTCATACGTAAATGGCACAACTGGAACGACAACCTTCACGGTTATCGCCGGAAATCCTTATTACATCAGGGTGGCCAGCTTTACTGGCGAAGCCAACGGCGGAGTGGGCTTTTTCAGCTTGGTATTTCAAGAACAAGCCGAAGCCTTCAGCGACTCTCTCGCCACAAGCACGCTCATTTACGGGGATTCCCTCATCATTACCGGCAACAACAGTGGCGCCAGCACCGAATCGGGTGAACCTTCTCACGGTGGCAGAGTGGCCTCAAAATCCGTCTGGTTGCAGTGGACCGCCCCCGCGCACGGCAACACAAAGATTTCCCTGGCGGGAAGCCAATTCGACACATTGTTGTCCGTTTATACCGACTCTACCCTCCCCCCGACCATCAGCAACCTTCACTTGGTCGCTCAAAATGATAACGAGAATTTCCTCAAAAAAACCAGCGCCGCCGGATTTTCCGCCGACCAAGGGGTCACATACTACATCGCGATTGACGGTGCTTTCGCGCAATCAGGCTCCATCCAGTTTGCGTTGGATTTCACCCCAACCGCTCCTAGTGTCGCAAAATTACAAAATCAGATCGTTCTCAACGGCAACACCGCCACCTTTACCGCCGTGGCCTCCGGAACGGACCTCCTCTCATACCAATGGGAGCGCGCCATCGCCGGCTCCAAATTCTGGACCCCCCTGACCGATGGTATCGTAACCGATCCGACCGCCAACGATTTTGGGGTCACCTACGGCGGCTCAACCAGCGCCACCCTGACGGTGGCCACAAAGGCCGACCAAACCCTGCCCTCCAACAACGATCAATTTCGCTGCGTGGTGACCGACGGTATCGGAACGACAACCAGCTCATCGGCCAAGACCATCGTAACCGTGCTCGACGTCGTCAATATTAGCGTCCGCGGCACGACTCCGGGCGGCAATCCGATCAATCTGACGACTGGCGGAAACACCGGCGATTCCTACTACGCCAAGGGGCTGCCCGCAGGCCTCACCCTCGACCCGCTTACCGGACTGGTCACCGGCATGGTAACCGCCGGCCCCGGCTCGTATACCGTCAGCTACTGGCACGTTACCGGAACCGTTCAAAGCATCCCTCTCACGCTTGTGATCAAGGTCAACCCACTGGACTCGATGATCAGCGGCGGCTTTGAAGCTATTTTGGAGGAAAACCTCCCCGTCCCCGGTGTGCCAATGGGCAAGGTATCCCTGCTGGTCAACCGCACCACCGGAGCATTCACCGGCACGCTGGTTTGCTCCGAGGCCAAAGCCTATTCCCTGAAAGGCACCCTATCGCTGAACGCGACTTACGACACCGGCACGGCCAGCGTGACAATCAACCGCAAGGGTTTGCTCCCTTATCGCGTCGATATCACCCTCGATTCCACCCAGGCCTTGGCAGAAGACAGGTTTTCCGTCGCCCTCCATCAATTGGACTCCTCCTACGTCTTGGTCTCCACCCTCGGCCAGTCGAGCAGTGGTATCCAGCTTGCAACCTTCACCGCCTCATCGCCCGCCCCGTGGCAAGGCTACTACACCCTGATTTTGGACGACCCCACCTCCCCTCCGACCACGCCTCCTGAAGGCACAGGTTTCGCCACCGTCACGGTTAAGGGTGACAAGGGTCTCTTCCGTCTCAGTGGCAAGCTTGGCGACGGCACGACCTTGACCGCCACGCTCGCCCCGAGCGCCGACGGCGGCTACCGCTGGTATGGCAAGCCCTACAAAACGGGCGGCTTCTTCGCCGGCTGGATTCAATTCAAGCCGATCGCAGGCATCGTCCCTCCCTACCAAATTGTCGGCGCTACAGACAGCGAACTATACTGGCAGAAATCCCCCTCCTCGGCCAAGGACCGCAGCTATCGCGCCGGCTTTGGTCCGATCATCATAGCCGCCACCGCGCATCTCTGGACCCCGCCGGCAGACGGCGTTCCCATGAGAACCGCACTGCATCTCACCACGACGACAGGCCAATTGATCCCCAGTTTCAGCACCACCAATATCCCGCTTGCCGATCAACCCCTGCTTCCGACCGTGGTGACGCTTAACAACAGTCAGAGGGAATTCACCGTCAAAACCCCCCAGGCCAACCTGGATAAATTCAAGATGCGCGTGAATTCAATCACCGGCCTTATTTCCGCCGCCAGCATAACCCTTCAGGATGGCCGCAAGATCACGATCAGCGGCGTGTTGATCCAGCAACCCGGCTCGGTCAATCCCGGCGATGTCATCGGCGAAGGCCTGTTCCTGATCCCGCCGACCACCAAAGGCGCCGAAACCGTTACGGGAAGGATTCAGTTCACATCGCCTTGATTATTCCGAGGCGGAACCTCCCACGCCGCTCCTTGAAGCCCTCGCTTTTGCGCGAGGGCTTCATCAATCACCGTCGCATTCAGCCCTTCACTAGTTGCCAACGTCGATGACCCGAACACGTCTTTTTTCATCGCTCGTTGCTTTGCTCGTTCTGCTTGGTGCCGGACTTTGGCTGCTCACGCATTCCCGCGACAAGGAAACCTCCTCCTCCGGCTTGCCTGCGGCCTCCCGCTCATCATCAACCCCGCCTCCGGCAACGACCGGCACCACGGCGGCCAATACCCCCGCCAATCCGGCGCCGACAGGAACAAAATCCGCTCCTGCCACGGTCAAGTCCCCCTCCCTCTCCATCGGCGACCTCCTCGCCGACTCCTCTCTGGACAACAAGGCCGTCATGGCCGGACTGTCCAAGATCACCCTCGACGCCACCCGGAATCTCGCGGAACGGACCGAAGCGATGAGCCACCTGCTCAATCTTTCCGTCGAAGATCCCTCGCCGGTCCTCCTGCCTTTGATCACCGACACCCGGCTTCCGGATGTCCTCTGCAACCAGATACTGGACGACTCGCTCAATGATCCGCTGCCCTGGCAGGCCGACGCCCATTTCGCCGCGCTGACCCATCGGAACGGCAAGGAAGTCCAGGCCAAGGCCCGCGACCACCTCGCGTTTCTTGTAGGCACGGATTACGGCGACAACCTCACCGAATGGAGCAAGGCCATAACGGCCTCCAAGACGAAGTGGGATCAGCCTCAAAAGTAGCCTGACCCGGCGCAGGCCGAAAATAGCCGCGCCCGAACCCGCAAAACCGCCCGAAAAAACGGGCGTCAGCTCCGATAGACCGCTTTCAAGACGGCCTTGGCATTGATCTTGCAGTAACACTATTCACTCATTTCGTAACACTTTTTATCCAGCCACCGCCATGCCGCTCCTCGTTCCGCCCTCCCCTTCAGGCACCTCCTTTACCACTCCGCGGCCTACCGGCCTACCGCCCGTCCCGTCCGCCACTATCCCTCTCGAACGTCTGCTTCACGAGGAAACCCTCCCCGGCGGCACCGCCTGGTCCGCCACCGTCAAACGCGGCCATACCCTCCGCCTCACCGCCCTCGCCCCCGGCGCCAACGTCTCCCTCATCTGCTTCAACCGCCAGGACCTCGTCGACCGCTACAACATGCCCGACACCCTCAAGGGCCAGCACACGTCCAAGCTCACCACCGGCTACATCCTCGTCTCCGACATGGGCCGCGCGATGCTCTCCATCACCGGCGACACCCTCGGCTGGCACGACCCCCTCGGAGGCCACGACACCGCCACCCTCGTCCAAAAAAAATGGGGCGATAAAAACTACCAGACCGCCCGCAACGACTGGCACCGCAACAGCCACGACCACTTCCTTATCGAGCTCGCCAAATACGGCCTCAACGCCCGTGACCTCGTCGCCAACGTCAACTTCTTCAGCAAAGTTTCCGCCGACGCCGACGGACGCCTCCACTTCCAGCCCGACCACGCCAAGTCCGGCGATTTCATCGACCTCCGCGTCGAGATGGACCTCCTCGTGATTCTCACGACCTGCCACCACCCGCTCGATCACGCGCCCGCCTACGATCCCAAGCCCGTGAAGCTCCAGCTCTGGCGCTCCGACCCGCCCGCCGCCGACGACTACTGCCGCACCTACCGCCCCGAAAACGAGCGCGCCTTCTACAACTCCGAACTCCTCTACATCTGAATTTTTCAGGAGCGGCTTTACGCCGCGATTCCGCCATGAGCACCCTCATCTACACCGAATCCCCCCTCGCCGCCTCCGCCGCCGTCTATCGTCGCACCATCCCCGCCGGGGACTTCTGGATGCACGAAATCAAACGCGGCCAGACTCTCCGCATCGTCGACCTCGAAGGCAATCAGGCCGCCGACACCCTCTTCTACAACGCCGCCGATTTCCGCGAACGCTACAGCGCGCAGGACACCATCCGCGAGCAAGGCGCCATCTACCTAACCACCGGCACGAAACTCCTCTCCAACGAGTGCAACACCCTCGCCGTGATCACGGCCGACACCTGCGGCCGCCACGACACCCTCGGCGGCGCCTGCTCCTGCGAAGCCAACACCCTCCGCTACGGCCATGGCACGAAACACATGCACTCATGTCGCCAGAGTTTCCTCCTCGGCCTGGCCACTTGGCCGCACGCCACCGGCTTCGACCTCAACAAACGCGACATCCCCGCGAATATTAATTTCTTCATGAACGTCCCCGTGACGCCCGAAGGTGGCCTCAAGTTCGAGGACGGCGTCAGTGCGGGCGGCAAGTATGTCGAGATGCGCGCCGAGATGGACATCGTCTGCCTCATCTCAAATTGCCCCCAGCTCAACAACCCTTGCAACGGCTACAACCCCACCCCCGTCGAAGTCCTCATCTGGTCCTAAACTCTTTCTCTTCCCTCTTTATCTTAATCTTTCTCCCTCCACCCAAAACCGCCTGACGAAAGATAAAGATTAAGAGAACGAGAAAGAACTCCGCCGCCTCCCTCTCCGTGACCTCTGTGCCACCTCTCGTGCCCTCTGTGTAACTCTTCCGACTTCTCCGCCTCCGTCCATGTTTTCAAAAGTCCTCATCGCCAACCGCGGAGCCATCGCCTGCCGCGTCATCCGAACCCTCCGCCGCATGGGCATCGCCTCCGTCGCCGTCTATTCCGACGCCGACCGCCACAGCCTCCACGTCTCCCAAGCCGACGAAGCCATCCACATCGGCCCGTCCCCCGCCACGCAATCCTACCTCGACGCCGACAAAATCCTCGCCGCCGCGCGCGCCACTGGCGCCCAGGCCATCCACCCCGGCTACGGCTTCCTCTCCGAAAACGCCGCCTTCGTCGAAGCCTGCGCCGCCGCCGGCATCGCCTTCATCGGCCCCGGCGCCGCCCAGATGCGCCAGCTCGGCCCCAAGCACTCCGCCCGCGCCCTCGCCAAAGCCCACGGCGTCCCCCTCCTCCCCGGCACCGACCTCCTCCCCGATCTCGCCACCGCCCAGCGCGAAGCCGCCCGCATCGGTTACCCCGTCATGCTCAAAAGCACCGGCGGCGGCGGCGGCATCGGCATGTCCCTCATCCGCAAACCCGCCGAACTCGCCCCCGCCTTCGAGTCCGTCGTCCGCCTCGCCAAAAACAACTTCAAAGACGGCGGCGTCTTCCTCGAGAAATTCGTCGAACACGCCCGCCACATCGAAGTCCAGATCCTCGGTGACTCCCACGGCCACGTCGTCGCCCTCGGCGAACGCGACTGCTCCGTCCAGCGCCGCAACCAAAAGGTCGTCGAAGAAACCCCCGCGCCCGGCCTCACCCCCGCCCAGCGCGCCGAACTCCTCGCCTGCGCCGCCCGCCTCGGCACCGCCGCCGGCTACACCAACGCCGGCACCGTCGAATTCGTTTACGACAACGCCACCGGTCATTTCTACTTCCTCGAAGTCAACACCCGCCTCCAGGTCGAACACGGCGTCACCGAGGAAGTCACCGGAGTCGATCTCGTCGAGTGGATGATCCGCTCCGCCGCCGGCGAACTCGACCTCCGCACCTACACGCCCTCCGCCACCGGCGCCTCCATCCAAGTCCGTCTCTACGCCGAAGACGCCGGCAAAGCCTTCCAACCCGCCGCCGGCACCCTCACTGACGTCCACTTCCCCACCTCCGCACGCATCGAAACCTGGGTCGAAACCGGCAGCGAAGTCTCCGCCTTCTACGACCCGATGATCGCCAAGATCATCGTCTACGGCACCGACCGCGCCGACGCCCTTGCCCGCCTCGACGCCGCCCTCGCCGACACCCGCGTTTACGGCCTCGAAAATAACCTGCCCTACCTCCGCCAGATCATCGCCAGCCCCGGCTTCCTCATCGGCGGCGTCACCACCAAATACCTCTCCACGCTCCCCTTCGTCCCCTCGACCATCGAAGTTCTCGAAGGCGGCACCCAGACCACCGTCCAGGATTATCCCGGCCGCATCGGCTACTGGGACGTCGGCGTCCCGCCCTCCGGCCCGATGGACAACCTGTCCTTCCGCCTCGCCAACCGCCTCGTCGGCAACCCCGACACCGCCGCCGCCCTCGAACTCACCGTCAACGGCCCGTCCCTCCGCTTCACCACATCCGCCGTCGTCGCCCTCACCGGCGCGCACATGCCCGCCACGCTCGACGGCAAACCCGTCGCGCCCCACCGCGCCTTCCGCATCAAAGCCGGCCAAACCCTCCGCATCGGCTCCGTGGACGGCCCCGGCCTCCGCGCCTACCTCGCCATCCGCCACGGCTTCGACGTCCCCGACTACCTCGGCAGCAAGTCCACCTTCACCCTCGGCCTCTTCGGCGGACACTCCGGACGCGCCCTCCGCACCGGAGACGTCCTCCGCGTCCACACCTCGACGCCCGCCGGTGTCCTCACGTCCGCCCCGCTCCTCCGCGCCCCCGCCGCCATCCAGCCTCCACTCACCCGCGAATGGCAGATCGGCGTCCTCTACGGCCCCCACGGCGCGCCCGACTTCTTCACCGAGGCCGACATCTCCGTCCTCCTTACCACGTCCTACGAAGTCCACTACAACTCCGCCCGCACCGGCGTCCGCCTCATCGGACCCAAGCCCGAGTGGGCTCGCCGCGACGGTGGCGAAGCCGGCCTGCACCCGTCGAACATCCACGACAACGCCTACGCCATCGGCGCCGTCGATTTCACCGGCGACATGCCCATCATCCTCGGCCCCGACGGCCCCAGCTGCGGCGGCTTCGTGTGTCCCTTCACCATCGTGCAAGCCGAGCTCTGGAAAATGGGCCAGCTCAAGCCCGGCGACAAAGTCCGCTTCGTCGCATTGACCGCCGAACACGCCCGTATCCTCTCCCTCGCCCAGGACGCCGAAGTCGAATCCCTCAAAAAAACCCCTCGCCCGCCTCAATCACAAAGTAACCTAATAGGTTACTTTGCATCGGAGCCGGCGGTGCTTCACACCCTTCCGGCCCGTCCCTGCGCGCCTCAGGCCGTTTATCGCCGCCAAGGCGATAGCAACCTCCTCGTCGAATACGGCCCGCTCCAACTCGACCTCGCCCTCCGCATGCGCGCCCACGCGCTCCAGACGTGGCTCGAGCGCCACAAGATCCAGGGCCTCATCGACCTCACCCCCGGCATCCGTTCGCTCCAGGTCCACTTCGACTACCGCATCCTCCCCATGGAGCGCCTGCTCGAAATCCTCCTCCGCGCCGAAAGCGAACTCCCCGTCGTCGACGACATGGAAGTTCCCTCGCGCATCGTCCATCTCCCGCTCTCGTGGGAAGACGAATCCACCCTCCTCGCCATCCGCAAATACATGCAGATCGTCCGCAAGGACGCCCCGTGGTGTCCGAGCAACATCGAGTTCATCCGCCGCATCAACGGCCTCGACTCCATCGACGACGTCCACCGCATCGCCTTCGAGGCGAGCTACCTCGTCATGGCCCTCGGCGATGTTTACCTCGGCGCGCCCGTCGCCACGCCCGTCGATCCGCGTCACCGCCTCGTCACCACGAAATATAATCCCGCCCGCACCTGGACCCCTGAAAACGCCGTCGGCATCGGCGGCGCCTACCTCTGCGTTTACGGCATGGAAGGCCCCGGCGGCTACCAGTTCATCGGCCGCACCTGCCAGATGTGGAACCGCTACAAACAGACCGCCGATTTCACCGACGGAAAACCCTGGCTCCTCCGCTTCTTCGACCAGATCCGTTTCTATCCCGTCACCAACGCCGAGCTCACCAAGTTCCGCGAAGATTTCCCGCAGGGAAAAGTGAAACTCCGCATCGAAGAAACCACCTTCCGCCTCCGCGACTACCAACAGTTCCTCACCGACCACGAAGCCACCATCGCCGTCGCGAAAAACCGCCAGCAATCCTCCTTCGAAGCCGAGCGCAAACGCTGGGAAGACAGCGGCCAGCTCAACTTCTCCGCCGAAAACGAATCCGCCGCCGCCGTGGACGAATCCGCCATTCCCGAAGGCTGCGTGGCCATGCCCGCCCACATCCCCGGCAACGTCTGGAAAATCCTTGTCGAACCCGGCGCGAATGTTGCTGAAGGACAGCCGCTCGTGATCCTCGAATCGATGAAAATGGAAGTCACCGTCGTCGCCAGCCGCCCCGGTAAAATCCGCGAAATCCGCTGCGCCGAAGGCCGCCCCGTCAACGCCGGCGAAACCCTCGTCGTTCTCGAAGGCTGAAGTCCCATGACCACCCACGATCCCGTCTGGATTCATCGTCTCACCGCCGAAGACAAGGCGCGCCTCGCCGCTCCCGCCGGAACCGGCGCACTCCACGGCCTCACCTTCGCGATCAAGGACAACATCGACCTCGCCGGCGCGCCAACCACCGCCGCCTGCCCGGGCTTCGCCTACACGCCAGCCGTCTCCGCCCACGTCGTCGAGAAGCTCATCGCCGCCGGCGCGATTCCCGAAGGCAAAACCAACCTCGACCAGTTTGCCACGGGACTCGTCGGCACGCGCTCGCCCTACGGCGCGCCGCGCAACGTTTTTAATCCCGACTATATTTCCGGCGGTTCCAGCAGCGGCTCGGCCGTCGCCGTCGCGCGCGGCGAAGTCGCTTTCGCGCTCGGCACCGACACCGCCGGCTCCGGCCGCGTGCCCGCCGCCTTCAATCAGATCGTCGGCCTGAAACCCACCAAAGGACGCCTCAGCACGCGCGGCGTCGTCCCCGCCTGCCGCAGCCTCGACTGCGTCTCGATCTTCACCCGCGACATCGCCACCGCCGCCCGCGTCCTCGCCGCCGCCGAAGGCTTCGACCCGCTCGACCCCTTCTCCCGTCCTTCCCCGCAAAGTAACCTATTGGGTTACTCTGCTCCGTCTATCCCTCGTATCGGCGTCCCCCGCGCCGACCAGCTCGAATGGTTCGGCAACACCGAGTCGCCCGCCCTCTTCGCCTCCGCGCTGGAGCGCCTGCGCTCCCTCGGCACCGAGATTATCGAGGTTGATTTTTCACCCTTCCTCGATGCCGCCCGCCTGCTCTACGAAGGCCCGTGGACCGCCGAACGCTACGCCGGAGTCGGCGAATTCATCGAACGCCACTCGTCCTCGCCCGAAGCCGCCGGCGCCGCCGGCCTCGATCCCACCGTCTCCAAAATCATCCTCGGCGGAAAAACTCCTTCCGCCACCGACGCTTTCCGCGCCACCTACCGCCTCGCCGAGTTGCGCCGCGCCGCCGATACGATTCTCGCGACCGTGAACGCCCTCGTCGCCCCGACGACCGGCACGATCTACAAAGTCTCCGAAATCGAGGCCGACCCGATCCGCCTCAACTCGAATCTCGGCCGCTACAACAATTTCATGAACCTGCTCGACCTGTGCGGCCTCACCGTGCCCGCCGGTCGCTACACGTTCGGCCCCGGCTTCGGCATCACCTTCATCGCCCCCGCCTGGCACGACCATGCCTTGCTCGCGCTCGGTGCCCGCTACCTCTCCGAACCCGCGCCCGTCCCCACGTCGCCCGCCGACTGGATCACGCTCGCCGTCTGCGGTGCGCATCTGCGCGGCCAGCCGCTGCACGGACAACTCACGTCGCTCGGTGCGCAGTTCCTCGCTGCCACAACCACCGCGCCACGCTACCAGCTCTACGCCCTCGCAAATACCACGCCGCCCAAGCCCGGCCTCGCCCGCGTCGCCCCCGGCGAAAACGGCGCGGCCATCTCCGTGGAGACCTACGCGCTCTCCCCCGAGGCCTTCGGACGCTTCGTCGCCGCCATCCCCGCCCCCATGGTCATCGGCACCGGCGAACTGTCCGACGGAACGTGGGTCAAAAGCTTCCTCTGCGAGCCCTGCGCGCTTGCCGGCGCTACCGACATCACCTCCTTCGGCGGTTGGCTCGCGTATCGCAATCATCTCGCCGCTCCAAAGTAAGAGTGGCGCGTTGCGCATCCTGCTATTTCCATGGGCTTGTTCGTGCGTGGGTTGTTCAACCCATAGGCGGGCTGGCACGCGCCAAGGTAGAGTATGGGAGTCAGATCCAACTCAACCATCATCCGCCCATGCACACAGCATCCGCCCGTGCGATCACGCCCGCCAAGGCTGAATCCGCCGCCGAGGCCGCCTACGACGCCACGCTCGTCAATCGTTTCAACACCGGCGACGAATCCGCCTTCGTTGAGATCATGAGCCGCTATCACAACCGGCTTTTCAGTCTCGCCCACAACCTCCTCCGCAACGCCGCCGACGCCGAGGAAATCGTCCAGGACGCCTTCATCCGCGCCCATCGCGCTCTCGTAAACTTCCGCGGCGACTCCTCCCTCGCCACTTGGCTCTACCGCATCGCGCTGAATCTCTCGCGCAACCGCTATTGGTATTTCTTCCGGCGACGCCGGCAAGATTCGCTCTCGCTGGACCATTCCCTCTCGGACGACTCCACCGCCACGTTCGCCGACCTCATCCCTGCCGGTGATAACGATCCCGCCCGCGACACCACCAACAACGAGTTCATCACCCTCATCTCTCTTTGCATGGAAAAACTCGACGCCGGCCACCGGGAAATCCTCACCATGCGCAACGTCCTCGACCTCTCCTACGACGAAATCGCCCGTTCCCTGGGCATCAACGTGGGCACCGTGAAAAGCCGCATCGCCCGCGCCCGCGAAAATCTCCGCAAGCTTCTCGCCGAATGCGCCCCCGAGTTCGGCCCCGAGTCCGTGCCCTCCGATTTCTTTGTCATCGCCCGGCGCGGAGGCGGCCTTCGCGCCGTCGCCTGCACCTGAGCCAAACCCGCCAAGGTGGACGACGACCTCCGGGCGCCGTCGTTCGCCCGCGCCCGCCCCTTGGAGCCCGGACCTCCCGGTCCGGGTTTTTCATGTCCGCCCCGGCCTTTCCTCACTCCAGCCCGAAAGCCTTCCGCAGCTCCTCCAGCGCCGCCGCCGGCATCGGCACCAAGGGCCCCAGCGGACGGCTCAGCATCAGCGCCTCCGCCGTCGCCTCCAAAACCTCCAGCCGGTCGAACGCCTCCAGCATCGTTTTCCCCACGATGAGCGCGCCCTCGTTCTCGATCAGCAGCACCGGGCATTTGTCCAGCGACACCATCGCCGCGAGTTTTTCCGCATCGTTGACGATGCACGCGAACGGCACCTTCGGCGCGTCGCGCAGCACCAGATAACTCTCCGGGATCGTCTGCGTGCAGAACGCCGCGTCCGTCATGCAGTAGGCGCTCGCATGCGCCGGCTGCGCGCTGATGATCGCTCCCACCTCGGGATTCTTCGCGTAGATGAGCGCGTGCAAACGCGCCGCCCGGCTCGGGCGCTTGCCCTCTTCGCACGCGCCCAGCGTCGCCCTCACCAGCCCCGGCGCCTTGATCTCCAACCGGTCGCGCCGGCGCGGCGTCACGACAAAATGCGTCTTGTCCAACCGCGCCGACAACGCCCCCGCCGTGCTGATCATCAGCCGCTGCCGGTAGGAACGATGCGTAAACTCGCAGATCTGCGTGCGCAGTTCCTTCTCATGGTTGCCCGGAGGCAGTTTGGGAAGCACGCCGTAGTCCGGCACCGACTGGTTCGCCAGCGCCTCGGGCGGCAGCGTGCGCAGCCCGCCCAGATCCGACGCCTTCACGATCGTCTGCGCCACAAACTCCAGCGTCTCAAACCGCTGAAACGCCTCGCGCAGATCCCGCCCGCCGATGACCACGCCGTGATTTTCCAACATCACGCAGTCCGCCCCGCCCGCAAACGTCTCCGCGATGTTGCGCCCCAGTTCCTCGCTTCCCGGACAAGCGTAGGCCGCATAGGCAACCTTGCCGCACACCGAGTGCGCATGCGTCTGCACCCGAGTGTCAGGAAGCTTGCGGCAGATACTGAACGCCACCAACGCGCCCGGATGCGCGTGCACGATGGCCTTGATGTCCGTCCGCCGCTCATAGATCTGGCGATGGAAGGGAAACTCCGACGACGGCGGATGCAGCCCCTCGCGCTTCCCGTCGGCAAACACCCGCACGATGTCCGCGGCGCGCAACGCGCCCTTGTCCACCCGCGACGGCGTGATCCAGATGCTCCCGTCCTCATCAAGGATCGAGAGATTGCCACCCGAGGTGGTCGTCATGTGATAGCGATAGATGCGCGCCATCGTCGCCACCAGTTCGTCCCGCGGATGCAGCCATGTGGAGTCCATGGCCCCACATCATGCCTGCTTCGTGGTTTGGTCAAAGCCTTGCCAATCCACGCACAGCCCTTGGCAAAATATGCCATATTCTACCATTTTCTACCAGAATCTATCATTTCTGGAGGTGTAGTCGGCCACACGCCCGCGCCTTGGGCGCACAGGAATCGCCGGCGGCGATGTGAACAACTTTCCCGAGTTCTCACTTGTTTACCACCTGTCGCCGCAGCTCACTCGCCCTCATGCGATTTTGCGTCCTTGGTTTTGCCGGGTCGCTGGGGCTGCTCTCGTTCGCGCTCACCTCGTGCCGTCCCGCCGAGTCCCGCGCTACGCTCACCCAGGAGGCCTACGTCTGGCAACGCGCCCACACCGCCACCGTGGCCGACGCCGTGCGCGCACACGCCCCGGCTTTCGACCAGATCGTCGTTCTCGCCGCCGAGGTTTCTTGGGTTCAAGGCCACGCTCGAATCGTGCGCGTGCCTCAGGACATATCTGCGCTGAAAACCGCTTCGTCTCTCGGACTAGCAATCCGCGTCAACGCCTTCACCGACTCCTTCTCAGCCGAATCCGACTCCACCCGCACCCTCGTCGATCTCGCCACGTCCCTGCTCGCCGACGCCCGCGCCGCCGGCCTGCGCATCACAGAACTCCAGATTGACTTTGACGCCGCCGAGAAACGCCTTGCCGACTACCGCCTCTGGCTCGCCGCGATCCACCCCGTCATCGCGCCCGCCCGACTCACGTTCACCGCTCTCCCCTCGTGGCTTAAAAACAACCGCGACTTCGCCACGCTCGCCTCCGCCGCCGACGGCTTCGTTCTTCAGGTTCACTCGCTCGCCCGCCCCGGTTCCCCCGACTCAACGGTCGCGCTTTGCGACCCTCAAGCCACCCGCGACGCCGTCCGCACCGCCGCCCGTTTCAACCGCCCCTTTCGGATTGCACTACCCACCTACGGTTACCGCCTCGCCTTCGATTCATACGGACGCTTTTTCGCGCTCTCCGCCGAAGGCCCGGCACCCGACTGGCCCGCCGGCACGATCACCCGTGAACTCTCAGCCGACCCCTCTTCGCTTGCCGCACTCGTTGCCGAAATAACCCACAACCACCCCTCCACTCTCACCGGCATCCTCTGGTATCGACTGCCCATTGCCGGCGACCGCCTCAACTGGACCTGGCCCACCCTCGCCCGCGTCATGCGCGGCGAAACTCCCGTCGCCCGACCCATCCTGGAAGCCCGCGCCACCAACGTCGGCCTCGTCGAATACGCCGTGATCAACACCGGCGACGGGCCCTTCGTCGGGCCGTTCTCGGCAACCGTCACTTGGACCGGTGCCAGCCGCCTGGCCGCCGACTCCCTGCCGCCCTTTTCCTTGGAAGATACCGCAGCCACCACCCAACGCCTCGCCGCCTCTTCGCTCCGACTCGCTCCCGGCGACCGTCAATCCGTCGGCTGGCTGCGTCTCGACCAAGCTCCTCTCTCCCTCCATGTTTCCCCGTCTCCCTAAACTCCCACTCATCTGCGCCGGCCTCGTCGCCGTTGCCTCCGCCGCCTTCGCCTGTGGCCCGTTTTTTCCCGCCACCATCATCGATCAAGGCGACGCCAGCCTGCTCGGCGCGCCCGTCACCACCTTCCGTAAAATCCTCGATTCGATCGGTCTGCCTCCTCCTGAGTTCAAGGCCGTTCCATCGCCTCGCATTAGGTATCACGATCCCGATTACGCCGCACAGACGCTCTCCGCCGAACTCGCCGATCTCCGGGCCGCCGGGGCCTCCGAAACCGTCATCGCACGCCAGCTCCAACGTCGCCAACTCCCGAAAATCACCGACGGCACCTACCGCGAATCCGATCCGATCACCGATCTCCCCCGCGAATTCGCCCTCTATTTCACCGGAGCCCTTGCCTTCCGCAACGACGACCTCCCCGCCGCCCGAACTGCTTTCGCCGCCGTCCTCGCGCTCCCCGCAGCCGAGCGCCGCTACAAAACCACGTGGGCCGCCTACATGCTCGGTCAAATCGCCAGACGTTCCGGTGACAAAACCCAGGCCGTCGAATGGTTCACGAAGACCCGTGAATACGCCCGCACCGGCTTCGTCGATTCAAACGGACTCGCCGCCGCCAGCCTCGGCGAAGAGGCGCGGGTCTTATATGATCGAAAAGACTGGTTCCCCGCCTGCGAACTTTACCTCCGCCAATACGCCACCGCCGACCTCTCCGCGTTCAGTTCGCTCCGGTTCACCGCCGCCGGTGCGATAGGTGACACCGACCCCGCCGTCTTTACCCGCTTCGCCCAACAACCCGGACCCCGCGCCGTGGTCACCGCCCGTCTCCTCGAACGTTACACCACACCAAGGTCGGGCAATCTCGAAGAAACCTATCCATTCTCTCTCAACGGAGAACTCCCCAACTCCGATAACGCCCTCACCCGCTGGCTCGCCGCCCTCGAAAAAACCAACCTAACCAACTCTCGCGAAGCCTCTCTCTTCGCCCTCGCCGCCTATCAGGCCGGCACCTTCGCAGACTGCGCCCGCTGGCTCAAACTCGCACCCGCCACTGATGCCGGCGCGAATTGGCTCCGCGCCAAACTCGCCCTCCGCGACGGCCGCATCGACGATGCCACCGCGCTCCTCTCCAGCCTCGTCCAACAATCCGCCGAGCCGTTCGACACGCCCGCCAACGTCCCCCAACTCCAAGGCGAACTGGCCCAACTCCGCCTCGCCCGCCGCGACTACACCGACGCCCTCCGCCTCCTCCTGCGCGGCGACTATTGGGAAGACGCTGCCTACATCGCTGAACGTGTGCTCACCCTCGACGAACTCCAAAAATTCGTCTCCTCCGAAACCGTTTCCGGCGACAACGGCCCGCGCCTAAAAAACCTCCTCGCCCGCCGCCTCATGCGCGCCGGCCGCCCCGCCGAAGCCTCCACCTATTTTGCTAAAGACTACGCCGCCACGCTCGCCGAATTTACCGCCGCGCTAAATGCCGGCAACGACTCCACTCGCCCCGCCATCGCGCGCGGACTCTCCCTCGCCCGCGCCGCCACCCTCCTGCGCAAATCCGGCATGGACCTGCAAGGGACCGAACTCGCACCCGACTACGCCTCTGAAGGCGGAAGCTTCCCCGGTTATTCCTTCCTGAGTATTCGCAGCAAGGTCGGCGGCATCGCCCCGCCCTCCGACGACGAAATCTCCCGCGCCATCATCGTCCCCGCCACACCGAACCGGCGTTTTCACTACCGTTACCAAGCCGCCGATCTCGCCTGGCAAGCCGCCCGACTCCTCCCTGACAACTCACTCGAACTCGCCACTCTCCTCATCGATGCGGGCGGCTGGATCAAAGCCCGCGACCCGCAAGCCGCCGATCGCTTCTACAAAGCCCTCGTAACCCGTTGTCCCGACACCGACGCCGGTCGCGAAGCCCGCGCGAAACATTGGTTTCCTTCTCCCTGACCTCCCCGCCTACTTCCGCGGTAGGCACAACAACATGATCGCGCAAGCCGTCACCGCGCACACCGCCATCGCCATTGCCCTCGCCATGTCGCCCTGCTCGAACTGCGTGAAAATATAGCTCCCCGCCGTTTGCATGCCCGGAGGCAACAACATCACCGACGCCACCAGATCGCGCATGCACGCCACAAACGTCAGCGCCCACCCCGCCAGCAGCGCCGGCCTGATCAACGGCAGCACGATCTCCCGCCACACCCGCCCGCGCGACGCTCCCGCCAACTCCGCCGCCTGCTCCAGGTTCACCCCCACCGCCCGCATGCCCGTGTCCGCCAGCCGCGCCGCGTCGCCTTGATAAAGCGCGAGGTAGGCCAGCAACAGAATCCACGCCGTGTTGTAGACCGGCAACGCCACCCAGGGCGCGTTCCAGGCGAGGATCAACGCCACCGCCACCGCGATGCTCGGCAGCACCCGCGGCAACACCCCCAGCTGATCCGCCAGCCGCGCCACCCAGCCCGGATTCCGCGCCGTCGCATAAGCCGCCATCGCTCCCGCCAGCACGCAGACCGTCGCCGCCGCCGCCGCCAACCACCCGCTCGTCGCCAGCGCCGCCCGCCCCTCCCCGCCCGCCGCGAACACCGCCTGATAATGCGCCAACGTCCACACCGGCGTTCCGCCGTTCCACCGCTCCACCAGGCTCGCCGTCACCACCACTCCAATCGGTATCCCTCCGCCCGCGATGAAGAGCGCGCCAAATCCGCCCCATACCGCCGCCGCCCCCCCCGCGCCGAGCGTGTGCACCGCCGGACCTCCCCCGCGCGTGCGTCCGCCGACATCCTTCCGCAGCAACACGCGCCCGAGCTGGAACAGCGCCGCCGCCATCGCGCACAACAACAACGACAGCGCCGTCGCCAGCGGCAGGTTCACCGGCCAGCTCGTCGCCAGCGCATGGATTTCCGCCGGCAGCAGCGGCAGATTCGCCCTCGGCCCCAGCGCCGCCGGCACGCCGAAATTCGACATTGCATCGACGAACACCAGCACCCCCGAATTCACCAGCGCCGGCAGCAACAGCGGCAAAAGAATGTGCGTCCACACCTGCCACCGCCGCGCCCCCAGGCTCTCCGCCGCCTCCGCCGCCCGCGCCGGCAGTCCCCTCCATCCCGCCTCCACCGCCAGCGCCACCCCGCCATACGAGGCCAGCACCATCACCCCGGTCACCCCCCAGAAACCAAAAAACGGTTTCTGTATCCACGCAGGAACGACTCCGGCCGCCTGTTCCCACAACCCTCCCGGCTGCAGCAATAAAATGTAGGCCAGCGCCAGCAGGAACGGCGGCATCATCACCGGCGCGAGCAGGCTCAGCCGGGCCAGCCGTTTCCCCGGAAAATCAAACCTCGCCAGCGCCCACCCCGCCGGCCCGCCCAGCAGCCACGCGCCGGCGGTCGTCGCCGCCCCCCAGCACAACGAATTCCCCAGCATCCCCCCCAGACCGGGCGTGCGCACCAGTTCCACGAAGCCCTTTCCCGCCTCCGCCAGACTCCCCGCCAGCGCCTCGGGAAACACCGCCTGCACGGCCAGCACCGCCAGAGGATACCCCACCGTGAGCAGCACAAACGCACACGCGCCCCACGCCGCCCACGCCACTCCGCCTTTCGCTTTCCTCCCCGCCTTCATCCGTCCGCCTCCACCGCGCGCTCCACCTCATACTGGAATTTCCTTAACGCCGCCCCCTGCGTCGCCAACGCCACCCGCGCGTCCAGCGGCAGCGTGCGCCCGTTCCACCCCGCCCGCGCCGCCTTCTTTTCCACGCTCAGGCCGGCGTCCGCCCGCATCGGCTCGAAATGCAGTTTCGCCCCCTCGCGTTGCGCCTCGAGGCCAAGCGCATACCTCACAAAACTCTCCGCCTCCTCCGCCCTCATCGTCGTCGCCAGCACCGCCGCCGGGCGCGTCGTCACCACCCCGCCCGACGCCGGATAGATCACCCTCACCGGCTCCCCGCGCGCCACTTCGCGCAACGCCACGTAGTCCACCGCACCGACCACCGCCGCGCTCGCCCCGGTCAACAGGCCCGACATCGCCTGGGCGTTCGCCCCCGCGATATCCAGCCCCGCGCGCCGCGCCGCCTCCAACGTCCCCCAGCCCCGCGCCTCCCCTCGCGCCTGCAAAAACGCCATGAGAAAATCGCTCGTCGCCCCGCTCCGCACCGGCGATGGCAGCGTCACCCGCCCCGGAAACGCCCCGCCGAAAAAATCCTCCCAGTCCCACCCGCCCGACGGTCCCGCCGGCGCATCCGCCCGCAGGGCCACCCCGATGGTCGCCGCGCCTGTCGCCACGTAAAACCCCTCCTCATCGTGCCACTCCGGCCGCTCCCGCCCCGCCGCCAGCGTCGTCGCGCGCAACCGGCCGGCCGCCTTGAGCGCCTCCGCCGCCACCCGGCTCGCCAAGATCACCACGTCCGCCCGCGCGTTGAACCGCTCCGCCTCCAGCTTCGCCATGATCTGCCCCGTCGCCGCCACGAACAGCTCGATCTCCCGCCCCGTCGCCGCCGCGTAGCCGGCGCGCAGCTTTTCCGCCAGCGGGCGCGGCCCCGCCGAGTAGACCACCAGCCGCCCCGAATCGCGCCGCCCGCAGCCCCCGACCATGGCCGCCAGCGCTCCGCCCGCCAGCAATCCCAGAGCCGTCCGCCGCGTCATGCGTGCCGCGCTCACGGCCGCACCTCGCGCAGTTCCGCAGGATCGAACTCGGCCACCACCGCCGCCCCGCTCGCGAAACCCTCCATCCCGCGCCCCTTCAAGGCCCCCCCCCCGTCCACCTGCAGCGACACCTCATAGCCCTCCCCAAAAAAATGCGCCCCCAGGCAGCGGCCGCGCAACCGCCCCGCCCCGCCCGCCTCATCGGCGCGCGCGAGCCGCACCCGCACCGCCTCCTTGCGCAGCACCCGCCCGCCGCCCAGGACGTTGGCCCCTCCCAAAAACGCCGCCACGTAAACCGTCTCCGGCCGCCGGTAGAGTCTTTCTGGAGTATCTATCTGCTCGATACATCCCGCCCGCATCACCGCCACGCGATGCGCCAGCGCCAGCGCCTCCTCCTGGTCGTGCGTCACGTGCAGCGCCGTCAACCCGTCCTCCCGCACCAGCCGCGCCAGTTCGTCGCGCAGGTCCCCGCGCAGCCGCGCGTCCAGCGCGCTGAACGGCTCGTCCAGCAGCAGCACCCGCGGACGCGCCGCCAGCGCCCGCGCGATCGCCACCCGCTGCTGCTGGCCACCCGACAATTCGCCCGGCCTCCGCCCCGCCGCCCCGTCCAGCCCCACGCGTTTCAACGCCGCCCGCGCCGCCTCGTCCCGCGCGCTGCGACCCACCCCGCGCACCTTCAGGCCATACGCCACATTCTCCCCCGCCGACATGTGCGGCCACAGGCTCAAATCCTGGAACACCATCGCAAACCCGCGCCGCGCCGGCGGCACAAACCTCCCCGCCCCGTCCAACACCCCC
>JBAZSJ010000039.1:0-49314 GCA_041662485.1 Opitutaceae bacterium
CAAACCCGTCAAAGTCGCCCTCACCGCCGTCATGCGCAAACTCATCGTCCTGCTCAATCGCCTACTCGCAGATCCCAACTTTGTTCTTGCCGACTGACACGGTTGCTCCCGGTCCGACCACAGCGGAATCCCGCTTCCTACCATCGGGACGGACCTGGAGGTCCGTCCTCCATCCACCCTTTATATGACCATGAAAAATCTCATCCTCCCCATCTTAGCCGTCGCCACTCTGCTCGGCCTGTCCGGCTGCGTCACCCAGCCCGCGGCGAATACGCCCACCTCGGCCGCCTATACGCTGGGTGATCGCTCCACCTTTGGCATGGACGAAATCGTGGTGTCGCTTCCGTTTCGCGACGCCTCCTCCTACCAGAATCTGCACATTTCCTTGGGCATGATCATCAACCCGGTTCGTCCCAGTTTGTCTCCGGAATACGAGGCCCGTGATCTGGTGCGCCGCCTGGAGCCGCGCATCAACGCCACGGTGTCGGCCGCCTTTCAGGAACTGGGCCTGCAAAGCCTGAGCAGCACCAAGGCTCTCCGGGCCAAGGCCATCACCGAGGCCGAGGCGGTTCTATCCCAGGCGATTCGCAACTGGACCCACGCCGCCGACTATAAAATCGAGGTCACCGTCCTGAGCTTCTACTGGACCGATCCCTCCGTGGGCCGCCAGCCAGCCGCCGCCGCGTCGCGCTGGTAATCGCCAAAGTCACCACCCCTGAACCACCCTGAATTTAATCCCATGAAATCCCGCTCACTGCTCTATACCTCTCTGCTGTTTGTCATCATCGGAGCCGCCATCTCCCCCTATTGCGCGGCCGACGCTCCCAAAAAGGCCAAGCCGGCCATCTACGACGAATCGCTCGACGGCGCCAAGCAGGTCACCGACGCCATGGTCGTCGCCAAAAAGGAGAACAAGCGCATCCTCCTGCAATTCGGCGCGAACTGGTGCGGCTGGTGCCACCGGCTGCACGATCTCTTCAAGAAAAACGCCTCCATCGCCGCCAAGCTCAAGGCCAACTACGTGGTCGTTTTGATCGACGTGAACAAAGGCCATAACAAAGAAACCAACGCGAAGTATGGCAACCCCACCCGCAACGGCCTGCCCGTCATCGTCATTTTGGATGCCGACGGCACCCTGCTCACGACGAAGGACACCGGCACCCTGGAAGAAGGCGGCGGCCACAGCCCCCAAAAGGTGATGCAGTTTTTGACCGAGTGGGCGCCGAAGAAGTAAAGATCCCCGAGGCGCATTGGGAGGGTCCACCTCCGTGTGGACCGCTTCGGCGCGGACGACACGGAGGTCGTCCCTCCCCACCCATCCAAACCGAAGCAAGCTCCGTTAAAGGGCGTCCAAAAAGGTAGGGACGGACCGCTGGGCCGTCCGGTTGGGCGAGCGTAGGCCACAGGAGAATCGCGGCGGGCCCAGCGGGCCCGCCCTACCTCAAGTCAGCTTTTTAGTCGCCCTCTTAAACCCTGCCGCTGATCGGCTGCACGGAGGACGGACCTCCCGGTCCGTCCTGATAATTTTTCGAGACCTCCCATCCACCGGGATCGGACCGGGAGGTCCGATCTCCTTTACACCGCCGGCAACATCAACCGACGGTTAACTGATGAGCATTTTTTGCCCGACGGACGATTGCGCGAAGGGCGGAACCGGCGGCAGGGTGTGGGTCGAATTTCGAATCAACCGCCCTTACACGACTGGCGGAAACCCCACCATGCATACCTCCCCCTTATTGTCTGTCCTCTCCCGCGGATTGATCGCACGCATCCCGGCGACCGCGCTCCGGCTGGTCGCCATGGGATCAAAAGCCGTCCCGTGCTTTCTCGCTCTTTTTCTGGTCGCCACGGGCGCGTTTGCGCCGGCCGTGCAGGCATCCGTGCGTCTTTCGTCCGGCTACAATGCGTTTGAAACCCGCGTCCGATACCAGGCGTCGCCGGGCTGGTCCCTGCCCGACGGGGACTGGACGATCGGAATCTGGGACAACAATATCCAAGGCGACGGCGGTTCGCTCATCAACGGTCACGGCGCCCTCGATGCCGCCAAGGATACGCTCAATCTTTCCTACGACAAAACAAGCGGCCGGTTCATCGTCGGCGGCATGGATGGCGCGGGGAATCCCTTTGGCGGAGGCGGCAAGGTCGGCGGACTCTCGGGCACCTTGAAGGGTGGCTACCCCGGACGGATCACCGGCAAGTTCACGCCGCGGTTGCACATCATCCGCCGCCGCGCCGGGCACAGCGAGTATCTGGTGGCCGAGGCGGGACACGCCCCGGTGCTCGTGAGCAGCGAGGAACGCGTGTTCGGAGCCGCCCCGGGCAAAGGCTGGTATTTCGGCTGCGCCAGCGACTGGGCCGCTTTATACGATGGCGATCTGGAGGGCCTGTTTTTTGCGACGGCGTCGGTAAGCGACCGGGACATCGCGCTCATGGCGGCCGGGTGCAAGCCGACGAATGTCCCCGGCTTGAACGGAAATCTCTCCGTCTATTTCCCGCTGGAGACGGCTTCGCTCGACAAGCCGGCCAATCCCTTGGTGTTGACGAACGAGGGAAGCGATCACGCGGTCGGGCTGAAGCGGCTCGGGCCGGTCGGCAAGTTTGCGGACGGACCGATGCTGCGCGGCGCGCTTGCGGAGAACAACACGCCCGCGCAGGTCACCGAACCGACCAATGTGGTCGCGCTGAACAGTTTTCAGCCGTTCCAAATCATCCGCCATCTGAACGGTTCGGCGAACGTCCCCTTCACCGGGTTCGATTATGGCACGGGCGCGGCGGACATCGAAATCCGTTTTCCCGACGTGGAGCATGGCACGTCCACGCCGTGGCAGACCTTGGTGCGCGGTTCGGCCGGCGGCGGCGCGGCCATTCAGGCGACCATCGCGGTGCCCAAGGGGTATTGGAAAACCATCGAGGTGCGGCGCGTGAATTCGGCGGGCGGACTCGGCAACAGCAGCCGCCCCAATCGCACGTGGTGCCGGTGGGCGGTGGGCGAAGTGGTCGTGGTCTGGGGCGACAGCATTCAGGGCCAGGTGCAGGGCGGCTCCAAGACCGGCATCGTCACCCCGAACGGTTTTATCGCGAAGTATCCGTCCAATTATCCCAACGCACTCAAGGGCGACAAAAATCCGCTCACCCTCGGAATGTGGAACCTCCTTCGCGGGGGCGGCATGGGCGGAGGCGTGCAAGGCGAGAACGAGATCGCCAACAATTTGTCGGCGGCCTCGAAATGCTGCGTCGGCATCACCGTGAGCTGGGCCGGCGCGACCCGCCTCGCCTATTGGAACGGCCGCCTCGGGTCGGGCCCGTATGACACCTCGAAGGCTTACTGCCTGGCCAACGGCGGACTCAACAAGCCGAACGTCGTCACCTGGGTCGGAAACCTGGCGAGCGCGAACTATCACGACGATTTTTATGCCGATCTCGACCTGTTCAAAAAGGTGCTCGATCGCGATTTCGGGGCGGGGACGTGGCAGTTGATCCTCGAACCGATGACGGTCGTGTATGACGGCAGCGGCGGCAGCGGACCGGCTTTCCACACGCTCCGGGACGCCTGCCGGCGCTGGGTGCTGGACAATCCGCAGACCGCGTTGTTCGCAGGCGTGGCCCTTGACCACATGACCTACGACGGCGTGCATCCCAACGACGCCGCCTGGAACATCATGGGCCCGCGCTGGGGAAATGCGGCCGGGTATCTGCGCGATCCGAAGACCTACGCCGACCCGCGCGCCGGGGAAATCACGGGGTTCCGCCGCTCGTCCGGGAGCCTGATCGTCCAGGTCAAACTCTACGCCGGAACCGCGCTGAGCCTGAAGAATCCGGCGGCGAACATCAGCGGCCTGACCTTGTCGGCCGACAATTTCGTCACGACGATCCCGATCACCTCGGCGGTGCTGGTGAACGGCACGACCTTCAAGATCACCCCGGCATCGTTGCCGGCGGGAGCGTTGAAGCTCCGCTACCTCTACGGAAAGCCGGGTGTTTCGGGCAAGACGGCCGCCGAACAGGGAGTGGACAACATCCTTTATGTGAACGCCGGTCCGACGAATGTCCTGGCCGTTCAACCGATCTGGGGAACGAAAGAAAACAACTGGTCGTTGGCCGAAAACGCCGCGCCGTGAAAAACCATCACGACAGCGTGGTCATCCGGTGGACGGCGATCTCCGAGCGCCGTCTGCACCGTCCACCGAAGCCTTGGTGAAGGAGAAAGTCTCCGTCCATTCGCCAGAGCGGTTGAAGAAAACTGTAGCCATTTATTATGGGGAGGATGCCTTCGTGTAGACCCGACCGTTGGTCGGGTTGCTTGGGAGCGAAAAAGCCCGACCAGCGGTCGGGCCTACATTCCAAATCAGCCACAGTTTTATTTGAAATGCTCTAAACCGCTCTAGCCGGTCTCAGGTCTGGTCAGCATTGCCCACGCCGCGTCCTCACGTTTCCGATCCTCGGCTTGCCTTGAATTCTTTTCCTGCGGCCCGATATTGGGGCAAGCTCGCGACAAAATCGTTTTTGCCGGAGGCAAAACGGATATCGGCTGCGCGGAGGACGGACCTCCCGGTCCGTCATGATGATTCTTCGCGAGAGCCCACGGGGATCGGACCGGGAGGTCCGACCTCCTTTTCGGCCACGACTTTGCTCAAACCGCTATAGAGATTGTCATTGTGGTGAAATGTCCCCGTTAATCGCGCCGTGGGTATTGGTTAGGAAGGTTATCACCTTGAAAAACCGCCTCGAAACCAACGAATGCCATGAAACCATTCCGGTGCGCAGATCCGGTCGCGTATCTTCAACCCTGGTCGTGACGTCTTTCTGAAACCTCGCGGCGCCATGCTCGGCCTCCCTCACAACAAAAATTTCCTCGTCGCCTACTCCGACGAATGGCCGCGGCAGTTCGCCGCGGAAAAACAGGCGCTCGCGTCCGCCTTCGGGCAACTGCCCCATGTGATCGAGCATATCGGCTCCACCTCGGTCCCGGGCATGAGGGCAAAACCCATCCTCGATCTCATGGTGGGCATCCCCCTCCTGGATGATTTCACACGGTATCAACCGGCGCTCGAAAAACTGGGCTATGATTTCGCGCCGCACGCCGGAGTGCCGGGACACCACATCTTCGGACGCGGACGCAACTCGACCGAACGCACGCATATTCTCCATCTGGTCGAGATCAACAGCGCCCACTGGCACGCCCCGCTCGCCTTTCGAAACACGCTTCGTTCCGATCCCTTGCTGCGCGCAAAGTATGTCGAGATGAAGGAACTCTCCGCGCAACAGGCTCCCGACAGCCGGGCCCGCTACAACGAACTCAAGGCCCGTTTTTTCGATGAGTTGAAAAACAGGCCGCCCACACCGCCGGAATCACCATGACCGGCGCCCGGCCATCAGCTTGGTCTGTTTCCCGGCATGTTTTTCCTGCGTGAGGGAGGCCGATCAGCTTTTGGGGTATTCGCTGCCAACCGTAGGAGCGGCTTTACGCCGCGATTCCGGAGGCGCGCTGCGCGCGTCATCGCGGCGTAAAGCCGCTCCTACACAACCAAGCCGAAGCAAGCTTCGGAGGATTGGACCCATGCGAATAAACCCGCCCAACGTGAGCGATGGGCTGGTCTATTGGCCAGACACACCCTACACCGCCTGCGTGAAAAAACTCCTCGTATTCGCCCTGATAGCGGTCGCCGGGTGGTTTTATTTTCATGAATCGCCCGCCAACTGGCGGGGCATGCCGGCCGCCAAGGACCCGGAGCAAACCGCGAACGCGCTGCCGCCCGTCTTCGCCGACGGCGACTACCAAATCACTCCGCTCGCCCGTTACCAGCTCACCGCCGTCGTGCTGGGCCGCGAACGCTACCGCAATGATCGCGGCGCCTCGCTCGCGCCCGTGGACCTCGCGCTCGGCTGGGGCCCCATGTCGGTCGCCGGCGTGATCAACGACCTCAAAATCAGCCAGTCCGGCCGCTGGTATGAATACGCCTACCCCGGCGAACCCCCGCTTGATCCCGGACTCATCGCCTCCCACTCGGCCAACACCCATTGCCTGCCCGCCACGTCCGAGGTGCGCCGCCGTCTACTCAACGTAAAACGCCACGATCTCGTCGCGATGGAAGGCTATCTCGTCGAAGTGACCGGCCCCGACGGCTACAGCTGGCGATCTTCCCTCTCCCGCGACGACACCGGCGGCGGCGCCTGCGAAGTCATGTGGATCACCGGCCTCCGCGTCCTACCTACGCCACGTTAGAGCGGTTTAAGGAAACTCCTGAAATCCGCCCGAGATGACGATTGTAGGGCCGGCGCTTGCGCCGTGCCGGTTGTGTGTTGTCCGACCTGCGGGCATGGCGCCAGCGCCAGCCCTACACGGGTAGGCGGAGACGGCGTGATGAGCCGGATTTCAGGAGTTCCCTTAAGTCACGATCCTCGGGGCTTGCCCCGAGCATTTCCAATGCAGGAGCCCATTTATGGGCGATTCGTGGGAGCGAGCTTGCTCGCGAGGATCGGAATCGCGAGCAAGCTCGCTCCCACCCCATCCAAGCCGAAGCAAGCTTCGAGGTCTGGGATCCATTGCGCATCAAAGGTCAGTCAACTGTTAAGCGACGAACGGATCGCCTCCCTCGAGCCCATCAAGCCAGTCTGCAAAGTGAGCGTCCCCTGACCATTCTCAGAGCAGCTTCCCCCCGCGTTCTTCAGCCCCCGCCTTCCCGCATGCCCCTCTGGACCCAGGCCTACGATCCCCTTCACAACACGATCTTCTCGACCTTGGTCGCCGCACTGCCCGCCGCCGCGCTGCTGGTCTGCATCGGCGTCTTCCGCATCCGCGTGCATCTCTCCGCCGCGATCGGCTTGGCACTGGCCCTGATCGTCGCGATTTTCGTTTACCGGATGCCCGCCGACTCCGCCGTCGTGAGCGGCTTTTACGGAGCGTCCTTCGGCCTGTTCCCCATCGGCTGGATCATCCTGAACGTGGTCTTCCTCTACCAACTCACGGTCAAGCGCGGCCATTTCGAGATCCTGCGCGAAAGCCTTTTCTCCATCGCGCCCGATCCGCGCATCCAAGTCATCCTCGTGGCCTTCGCGTTCGGCGCCTTCCTCGAAGGCATGGCGGGGTTCGGCGCGCCCATCGCCATCACGGCGGCGCTGCTGCTCCAGTTTGGCTTCAGCCCGTTGCAGGCGGCATCCCTGGCGTTGATCGGCAACACCGCACCGGTGGCGTTCGGCTCGCTCGGCATCCCCATCACCACGATGGAGCAGGTGACCGGTATCGACGGGCTGCGCATCTCCGCGATCGTGGGCCGGCAGCTGCCTTTCTTCTCCCTGATCCTTCCCTTCTGGCTGGTGGCGGCCTTCGCCGGCTGGCGCGGACTGCGCGGCATCTGGCCCGTGGCGCTGGTCGCCGGTTTGGCCTTCGCCATTCCCCAGTTTCTGGTCTCCAACTTCCACGGCCCGTGGCTCGTGGACATCATTGCCGGCGTGTCATCCCTGATCGCCACGGTCGTTTTCATCCGCTTCTGGAAACCCAAGACGCGCTGGGCCGTCTCGGGACGCGAGGCCGGTGAAGAAAACTCCGACGCCGCTCCTGAAATCGCCGCGCCGGTGCGCCGCCGGAGCGAGGTTTTCCAGGCCTGGCTGCCCTGGATCATCCTGACCGTTTTCATTTTTGCCTGGGGCACTCCGCAATGCGGCAGGTTTTTCGACAGTATTTACTCGGTCAAGATTTCCGTGCCCCACCTCGACGGCCTCGTGCGGCGCATGCCGCCCGTGGCCGTGGCGGACGCCGTTCCGGAAGTGGCGAAGTTCAAGTTCAACGTCCTGTCCGCGAGCGGCACCGGCATCCTGCTCGCGGCGCTGCTGGCGGGGGCCTGCATGCGCATTTCCTTCCGCGACATGCTCGCCACCTACGGCCAGACCGCGTGGAAACTCCGTCTGTCGCTGCTGACGATCGCCACCATGCTGGCGCTGGGGCATGTGACGAAATTCTGCGGAAGCGACGCCACGCTGGGCCTGGCGTTGGCGCATACCGGGAGCCTGTATCCGTTTTTCGGAACCCTGCTGGGCTGGATAGGCGTGGCGGTGACCGGCTCCGATACGTCGTCGAACGTGCTCTTCGGCAGCCTGCAAAAGATCACCGCCACCCAGATCGGCATCGATCCGGCGCTGATGTGCGCCGCCAACACCTCGGGCGGCGTGATGGGCAAGATGGTCGCCGCCCAGAGCATCGTCGTGGCGAGTTCCGCCACCAATTGGTATGGCCACGAGAGCGAAATCATCCGCCGCGTTTTCCTCCACAGCATCGCGCTGGTCGTGCTCATGGGCATCCTCGTTTACCTGCAGGCCTACGTCCACCCCTTCACCTGGCTTGTCCAGTCCGTGCGCTGATCACCCTTAAAAAACACCATGAGTTCCAAAAAACCAATGATCGCGTTGTTCCTGCTCACGGCGACGATGGCCGTTCCCCCGGGGAGCGCTGCCGATGAACCCGCCGCGACCCAGCCCCCATCCGCCGCCCAGCTCACGCCCGCCATCGGCGTGACCGGTTACGTTCTCCAGTCCGAGTATCAGTTCGGCACGGAGTCGGGAAACAACATCCGGTCCATCGCCGACCTGCAGGCGAACTTCACCCCCGACGCCCCATGGGGCCGCATCAACGGGGAGCTCCAGCACTTCACCAACTTCCTGACCGTCCCGTGGGGAAGTAAAAACGTCCCGCCCGAACCCGATGCGGCCAAGCGCACGCATCAGTTCGAGGCGGACGCCCTGATCCTGAACTCCAACCATCTCGGAGGCAAATTCGCCTACGGCAACATCGAGTCCGGCTCCATCGTGACCAACGCGACCGTGAAGTATCCCGTGATCGTCGAGGTGCTGGCCAAGCTGCCGAAAGGCCGGGCCCACTGGCCGTCGATCTGGCTGTATGACTACCACTCGGTGAAACACACGGCGGACGAGATCGACATCATGGAATCCCAGTTCAACGCGCCCGTCGGCCAGCGCGACAACCGCAACCATGTTTTCCAGAACACCCACGGGAAATACACCAAGGTGGAAAATTTCCTGATGGATAAACACAACCGCTACGATGCCGGCGTGGATCTGTCCAAGGATTACCACTACTACTCCTGCCACTGGATGGAAAACGGCGACGTGGACATGTATGTGGATGGCAGGCGGACCGTGCGGCGCAACATCCCGTGGCCGGTCGGCGAACCGAACATCATCGTCATGCTATCCACGGGTTCGGACAAAATGGACTGGCCCGGCCCCATCATCACCGACTCGAAAGACGGCACCGACACCTTTTCTCCGGATGACCCGAACTCCACCTTCAAGATCCGTCACATCCGTATCTTCAAGCCCGCCGCCAGCCCCGCCCCTGGGGCGGAAGTGAAAGCTGAGTAAACATCCCCGGAGCTTGCTCCGGGGCATTTGATCAAACCACCTGTCATGTCGTCATATCGTTTTCCGATTCCGGTAGCCGCGAGCGCCAGCGAGTGATCAGTCGTCCACTCGCTGGCGCTCGCGGCTACACCAACCAAGCCGGAGCAGCTCCGGGGTATCGGACCCATCGCGAATGAAGTCGGGGTGAAGACGCCGCTCAGTTGGCCCGGAAACCCAGCGCATCGAGCTCGCTGAGCAAGAAAGGCGCGCTCGCCAGCACTTCCTGCAGCTTCTCCAACGCCTCGCCCTGGGTCTTCACATCGCACGTCGCCGCGCCATCCAGGCTATCATGCACATGCACCGCCCACGCGGCGCCGGGATCGAGCGAGGCCTGCAGAATCGAACCATAGAGATAGTTGCCCGGCAGACCGGGATTCGCGCCGCCGCCCGGCACCAAAAACAGGGAATGCACCGGCTCCTGCGCCACCTCCGCGCCATGCTTGGCCCGGTGATGGGCGCGCCGCGCAACCACCACGGCGCGGGCGGCCTCCGCCTTGGCGCGCAGGGCTTCCGGCAGGGACTGCACGTAACGGCTGAAAATGCTCGCGTCGGACTCCAAGGCCCCCGCATCGACCTTTCCGCCCAGAAAAGCCTCCAGGTTCTGCGCGTGAAACAAAGGCAGCGCGGCGAGGGACCGCACGGTCACGTGGCCGCCCTTGAAATCCGCCGACACGTAGACCTGATGGGAGGCGCGGAGACGTTTCAGCGCATCCTGATACGACGGCGTATGCGGCACCGCCCCCACCGGACTGTGCTCGATCATTTCAAGGACAGTCTGGTCAATCTGGGCGTGGGGGTCGTGGGACATGGGGATGTTTTTATAGACACCCCCGGCCCCAACACGAGGACCAATCGGCGCGGAGACAATTCATGCGCTTTTTTTGGCAAACGAAGCCCTGTCCCGCCGGCCTGAACGGCGGCGGGGAACTGGCGAGTCGCAAGCCCGCGGGCCTGGTCAGACGCAATGCAGCTCTTTCGAGGCGCGGGGGCGGGCGAAGCTCTTCAGCTCCAGGTGGGGATGCCGGTAGCGTCCCTGCTGAATCGCCCGGATCTCGGCCTCGGCCTCCAACCAGATGGATTCATCGCAGTTTTCAGGACAGCCCAGCTCCTCCCAGAGTTCACGGGCGCGGACGGTGATGGCTTCGTGGGTGACCGCGGGCTCCGGGGCCGTATCTGCGACCAAGGATTGAATGAAGGGTGAATGGGTCATGACGGGTGTGCATGGATTATTGGGGTGATGCCAACGCTTTCGGGGTTACAAAAGCGGCTGTGGGTTGGGGGCAGGTCAACGGGCGGCCGCGCAAGGGGAAATCTTTCAAAAAACGGACGGAAGTTTCTTCGAAGAGTATGCTCCCGCCGGCCCGCAAAATCCACCGGATGTTTTCGGAAAATCCATCGTAGTAGCATAACTGTTGTCAGCCAAAAGGCGGGTGTCCCCGCATCGTAAACACATGAGGGGCTGCGCAGACCGGATGCATCAACCCGCAGGCCGGAAAATTTCCGCCCGCCTTGCCAATCGACGCTTGCCAATCAATTTTCCCGGTCGTCAGGTTTCATTCCCTTCTCGCAAACCTGCATCCTTCACGCATGGCCGGCCGCCTCTCACAACTCCTCGACCCTTCCCGCATCGCACTGAACGTGCAAAGCCCCAAGCGGACGGTCGCCCTCAACGAAGTCGCCCGCCTGCTCGACGGACACCCCGACGTCACGAATTTCCAGGGTTTCTACAACGAACTGCTCGCCCGCGAACGCCTCGACACGACCTGCCTGGGCAACGAAATCGCCCTGCCCCACGCCCGCACGGAACACGTCAAAAAAATCGTCATGGCCGTGGGTCGCAGCACCGCCGGCATCCACTTCGAGAACAGCAACCAAAACGTGCGCCTCATGTTCGTCCTCGGCACCCCCAAGTCGAACCCCGGCGACTATCTCCAGGTGGTGAGCTCGCTCTGCAAGATTTTCAAGGACCCCGCCAACCGCGAGGCGCTCATGGGCGCCGCCACGCCGGAAGCCTTCGTGCAGGTCATCGTCGCCGCCGAGGAAAAGCTGCTCGCCCCGGCCTGAGCCGTAACGATGCGGTTGAACTCAAGGTGGAACGCGATCTCCGAGCGCGTTCGGCACGCGGACGGCTTCAACGGCGCTCTGTTACCGAGCGAAGCGACAGGGCTCTTATCGCCGTCCACCTTTTGGTTTCGTCGGCCACAGGGTTCTTCATCTTTCCACTGCATCGTTACGGCCTGAGCCGGTCCGCCTTCCTCGCAGCCTGGTCTTGGCAAACGCCTGCCCGCCGCGCACGCTGTTCCAGCGCATGATCCATTCCTTCATCTTCAGCGACGGCAAGGTGGTCGGCCGCGACCTTGAAATCGAGGCGCTCCGACTCGTGCGTTCCGACAAGGGCCTCGCCCTCTGGGTCGACCTCGACGACCCGACGGACGAGGAGATCAAGACCGTCCTCACCGAGATTTTCCAGTTTCACCCCCTCGCCGTCGAGGACTGCGTCACCCCGAGCCCCCTGCCCAAGATCGACGACTACGACGACTACCTCTTCCTCGTCATGCACGCGGTGGACTTCACCCGCACCGAGAAGTTCAACACCACCGAACTCGATCTCTTCCTGGGCAAGGACTACCTCGTAACCTTTCACCGCAAGCCTCTCAAATCGATCATGTCGGTCATGGACCGCTGCGCGAAGATCACCGGCGTGGTCGCGCGCGGCCCTGATCGCATCGCCCACATGGTGCTCGATATCATGTTCGAAAACTTCAAGCCCGTCACCGACGAGCTCCGCGCCGAGCTGGAGGAAATCGAGGAAACCGTCCTCTCCCGCGACTCCAAACAGCTCATCCCCGACCTGCTGCACGTGCGGACGGATATCGCCCACCTGCGCCAGATCATCCGCCCGCAACGCGACCTCGTCTCCCGGCTCGCCCACGGCGAAAGCAAGATCATCCGCACGCTGATGCTCCCCTATTTCCGCGATTTGCGCGACGATCTCATCCGCATCGACGAGATGACCGCCAGCTTCGCCGACCAGCTCCTCATCTCGTTCGATCTTTATCTGAGCAAGTCCGACTACGAGGCCAACCAAGGCATCAAGACCCTCACCGCGCTCACCGTCCTCACCCTGCCCGCCACGCTCATCAGCACCTGGTATGGCATGAACTTCGAACACATGCCCGAGCTGACGTCCCCGCTGGGCTACCCCGCGGCCGTCGCCGTGACCCTCGTCCTCACCGCGTTCACCTGGCTGTGGTGCAAGCAGCGCCGCTGGATCTGACGCGCCGCTTCGCGCAATGACTAATGAATAACTTCCCGAAACATTTCACCCAGGATCGCGGCATTCCCTTGATTCCGACCATTGGTCATTGGTCATTGGCCATTGGTCATTCCGCGAAGCGGCCATGATCACCACCCTCGTCTATCGCGACCACAAGCTCGCCGGGCACAATCCGCCCGTCGAATCGCTCGCGGCCCTGCGGCAGGAGCCCGGCGTCATGCTCTGGATCGATCTTGGCGAACCCTCCGCCGAGGAAGTCTCGGCCATCCTGGAAAAACTTTTCGGGTTCCATCCGCTCACCATCGAGGACTGCGTCAGCGACAGCCCCTTTCCCAAGTTGGAGAACTACGACGACTACCTCTATCTGGTCGCCCACGCCATCGACTACGCGCCGGACACCCGTTTCACCACGACGGAACTCGATCTGTTCCTCGGCGCCAATTATCTCGTCACCTATCACCGTCTCCCGTTGAAGCCGGTGCAGGCCGTGATCGACCGCTGCCTGCGCACTCCCTCCACGCTCGTGCGCGGCCCGGACCGCCTCGCGCATCACCTCCTCGACGGGCTCGTGGAAGGCTGCAAGCCCGCCCTCACCGCGCTCCGCGCCGAGGTGGACCGCGTGGAAGACGGCGTGTTGCGCAACATCTCCGCCGACGAGCTTTTCCCCCTCGTGGTCGCCCTGCGCAAGGATCTCTCCCGCCTGCGCCAGCTCGTGCGTCCGCAGCGCGAAGTCATCACCGAGCTCACCCACGGCAAGACCAGGCTTATTCGTCCGCTCATCCTGCCCTACCTGCGCGACGTGGGCGACGATCTCGCGCGCGTCGAGACCCAGGCCGCCGCGTGGGCCGAGCAGCTCATCCTCTCGTTCCGCATCTACCTCAACAAGTCCGGCTTCGAGGCCAACCAGGGCATCAAGGTGATCACCGGCATCACCGCGCTCACCCTCCCGCCGCTGCTGATCGGCAGCTGGTTCGGCATGAACTTCGAGCGCATGCACGAGCTGCACACCGTCCACGGCTACTTCCTGGCGGCGACCCTCATGGCCGTCAGCATGCTCGGCATGCTGCACTTCATGCGGAAGAAACGCTGGATCTGAACGTAGACGCGGCGTCCCGCCGCGTTTCCATCGCCTACCGCAACGCGGCAAGATGCCGCGTCTACTTTTCGATCCCGCCGCCTCTCCCCGGCAGGCTCGCCCCGTCGCACCAGCGGCCCTCCACCTGAACGATCTTCGGGTCGGCCGGCACCCCGTAATCGTCGTGCTGCAACTGGCCCGCGAGCAGGTTCACCGCCGCCGCGCCAAGCCTTTCGTAACCCGGACGCACGCCGGCCACGCCCTTGGTCGCATCCCAGAGCAGCAGCTTCACCAGCGACACGTCTTCCGGCACGCGCAACCCCGCCGCCGCCAGTTCCTCCAAACCGGCGGATGTGCTCAAAATCACCTCGGGCCGGTGAGCGTCAAACCACCGCCGGAGCACGCCGGAGCCCTTCGCCTCGACAAACAGAGGGGGCACTCTCTTCGCCGCCGCGACCTCCTGTTGATAGGCAAGGAACGCCGCCAAGTGCAGGTCCTCCATCGCCGCTTCCGAGGCGCGGCTCGCGACAAACCCGACCCGCGAATACCCCGCCTCCGCCACCTTGCGCAGCGCCAGCCGGGTGTTGCGATAATGGTGGGTCACCACGCGGTGCAGCGCCGGTGACTCCACCGAGTAGCCCACCGTCACCGCCGCAAACTTCGCCCACGCAAACTCCAGCGCCGACCCGTGGCGCCCCGTCGAGCCGACCAGCAGCCCGCGAATCCCGCGCGCCACCAGCATCTGCGCCAACCGGCGCGGCGTCCGCCCCGGCTCGTGCAGCCAGAACTCCTCCGTCTCGTAACCCAACTCCGCCGCACGCTGTTCCGCGCTGCTCCTGAAATCGCTCAGCGCCGCCGTGGTCCGCCAATAGTCGCGATCCTCGTGCACGTTGAGAAACGCCAGTTTGCCCGCATATCGCCGCCCCCTTCCCCCGTGCAGATGCGACATCAGTTTCGCCAACACGGGATCAGGCCGGTAGCCGAGCGCGGCGGCCGATTTCCGGATAAGCGCACGGGTGCCCGGCGCGATGTTCGGATCGTCCCGCAACGCATAAGACGCCGCCGTGCGGGAAACGCCCGCATGCCGGGCGACGTCTGCAAGGGTGACGCGGGACGATTTCATCTGAACGATTCAGAAAAACCTCCGTTGCACCCCCTGTCACGCCACGAATGATGCATCCCACGTAGCGGGGAGCGTGAGCGACCCGTTCCGAAACCCTTCCGCCCGTCACTCCCCCATTCCCTTACTCCCTTCCCCCTCCATGTCCGCTCCCTACTATTTCAAGCCCGCCGCCAACGTCGGCCCCGACCACCCCGTCCTCACCGCCGACCTCTGCGTTTACAACGCCAACGCCGCCGGCGTCGCCGCCGCCATCCAGGGCGTGCGCGACGGCCTGAGCGTGCTGCTGCTCAACCCCGGCTGGCATGTCGGCGGACTCACCTCCGGCGGACTCGGCTTCACCGACTTCGGCAACAAGGCCGCCATCGGCGGCATCGCCCTCGAATTCTACAAGCGCCTCGGCGCTCACTACGGCGTCGAGGCCGAGTGGCGCTTCGAACCGCACGTAGCCGAAAAAGTCCTCACCGCCTGGCTCGCCGAGATCGGCGTGACCGTCCACCACGGGCATTACCTCGAAAAGGCCGTCGTTCACGACGGCCGCATCACCGAGATCACCTTCACCCACGGCGCCCGCGCCCGCGCCTCGCAGTTCATCGACGCTTCCTACGAGGGCGACCTCCTCGCCGCCGCCGGCGCCAGCTACACTGTCGGTCGCGAAGGCAACGCCACCTACGGCGAAACCCTCAACGGACAGCAGGTGCCCCACAGCCACCAGTTCGACTTCCCCGTGGATCCCTACGTGCGCCCCGGCGATCCCTCCAGCGGACTCCTTCCCGGCATCGAACCGGGCGTGCCCGAGATCGGCGCCGGCGACCACCGCGTGCAGGCCTACAACTTCCGCGTCTGCATGACGCAGCGCGAAGACATCCGCGTGCCGTTCCCCAAGCCCGCCGTTTACGACCGCGCGCGCTACGAACTCCTCTCCCGCTACCTCGCCGCCGGCTGGGACAAGATGTTCTGGAAATTCGACATGATCCGCGGACACAAGACCGACACCAACAACCACGGCGCCGTCTCCAGCGACTTCATCGGTGAAAACTACGCCTGGCCCGCCTCCTGCCACGAGTCGCGTGAAAAAATCTTCCAGGAACACGTCAACTACCACCAAGGACTGTGGTGGTTCTACCGCACCGATCCCTCCGTGCCCGCCGACATCCAGGCCAAGGTCAACACCTGGGGTCTCGCCGACGACGAGTTCGCCGACACCGGCCACTGGCCGCACCAACTCTACGTGCGCGAGGCGCGCCGCCTCGTCGGCGCCTTCGTCATGACGGAACAGCACTGTCTTTCGAAGACCCTCGTCGAGGACGTGATCGGCCTCGCCGCCTACACGATGGATTCGCACAACTGCCGCCGTTTCGTGGATGAACACGGCCACGTGCGCAACGAAGGCGACGTCCAGGTCCACCTGCCTCGCCCCTACGGCATCAGCTACCGCACGCTCGTCCCCAAGCGCGGCGATGTCACCAACCTGCTCGTGCCGGTGTGCCTCTCCGCCTCGCACATCGCCTACGGCAGCATCCGCATGGAACCCGTTTTCATGGTGCTCGCCCAGGCCGCCGCCACCGCCGCCGCGCTCGCGATCAAACAAAAACTCTCCGTGCAGGACGTCCCCTACGCCGACCTGCGCCGCCAGCTCGAAGCCGACCGCCAGGTCCTCGTCTGGAACGACGCCCTCCCCCACGGCAACGGCAACGACAGCAGCCCCATCGGCCGGTAAAAAAAGTGTGGCCGGCGGGGACGCCGGCCACCCCCTCCCGCCAGCTCCCCTCGATGAGGATCGCCTGCGGCCGCAAAACCGCCGCCGTCCGCCCCACGCCTTCGCCTTCGATCAAGATTCCCGGCTGCGCATGAATACATGTCTCGACGAGACCACGCCGGCCACCCCTTTATTTGAGTTGCGCCCGCACCGCCTCCCAAGCGATCCGCTGCATCGCGGTGATCGCGGCGGGATCCGGACGCGCCCAGCTCTTTCCCTGCCAGTTGCGCGTGTCCCAGTAACTCTCGCCCCAGCGACCCTTCGCATCTCCCGTCAACCCGACCGGACTGCGGTTGAACAGCACCGCGAAGTGCACGCAGGCCACGAAGTATTTCCCGTAAGGGTTAAGGTGTATCTCGTCGTCAAAATAATCCCGCGTTTTGACGATGCCCGGCACCTCGCCGCGCTTCACCGCGTCGTCCAACATCGCCAGCGCGCGCCCCGCCGGAATCATCAGAATGGGCCGGCCTTTGCCCGCGTTGCGCTTGTTCGCCTCGGAGACAATCCCGTCCCACATCGCTCGATCCGCCGACAACCGCTCGCGCCAGCGCAACGTCCGCCGCGGACTCGCCGTGTCGTATTCGCTGTTCTGCGGCGTGCCGCTGGTGATGTGGTGCCACGTCTCGTAATAATAAACCTGGCACCGAGGATTCTGCGTCGTCGCATACGCCTGAAAACGCGCGAGGTAATCGACCGTCTCCGCCTCCAACTCCGCTCCGCCGCGCGGCACGCCGTCGGTCACGACCAAAGCATCGTAGTTTCCATCCGGCAGCGCCTTGTCGTAGTTGTCCTGGAACTGCGGCTCGCCCCGATGAGACCGCCCTTCCTTCCATTGCCAGCGCAACGGCGCGCCCGGGATGAACTGCTCTTTGAAATCGAAGCGAATCCCCGCCGACTTCGCCAGTGCTTGCACCATGTCGGGAATGTCCGACATGAGGCTGTGTCCGATATAAAAGACCTTGGCCCCCTCCCCGGCGCGACCATCCGCGGTATTCGCCGAAACAACCGCCGACGCCGGAAAAAAAGCGATCAACCCGACGCCCACACAACACAATACGCTCCGAAAACCAATTGGGATCATGCGCCCAACACTGGCAGGAACGAGCGCCCTGTCCGAGACTGAATCATACTTTTCCCGCCTCCCCTACCGCCCCTCGATCATAATGGCCGGAGGTCTGTGGAGCCGCCGCCTCGACGCCGGCAACCGTATCCTCGCCTGGAACGAGGCCCTGCCCCAGGCAACGACAGCAGCCTCATCGCTTCCTGATTCCAAGGTAGGGCGCGTTATCCCTAACGCGCCGCCCGACCACCCATAATTCATCCATCGGCGAGTTAAGGATAACCCGCCCTACCCACCCTCCCGCCAGCTCCCCTCGATGAGGATCGTCTGCGGTCGCAAGACCGCAGCCGTCGTCGGATTTTCCAGCAGCGAAAACAGCAGGAACGCCGCCGTCCGCCCCACGCCCTCCCCATCAATAAGGATGCCCGGATGGTCCGGCGGAGTCGTATAGTTGGCCAGACTGACGAACGCGCATCCGTCCGCCGGCATCAACCCCGCGACTCCGCGATCCGGTGCCAACACCACGTCGGGCCGGTGCGCCTTCAGCCACGCCCGCACCGCCGGCGCGCGTTGTTCGCCCGACGCCACCAGCAACGGCGGCGGCGCCTCGGCAAAATCGTGAGCCACCCGCGCCAGATATGCGCCCAACCTCATCTCCAGCGTGCGATCATTGTTGCGCGGATCGAGCACCAGCCCCGGACGCTTCCAACCGGCCGCCTTCACGTGCGCCAGCGCCGTCGCCATATCCGCCGCATGATGGTCGGTCACCCGATGCACCGGCACGCCCGTCAACGAATGATCCAGCGCCACCCCGAAAAACCGCGTCCAGTCCAGCGGCAGCGTCCACCGGCTCACCTCGTCCGCCGGCATCAGCAACAATCCACGGATGCCCCGCTGCTCCAGCACCCGCGCCAGCTTCGTCGCCGTCGCATCCCGCTCCGCATTCCACCGGATCATGTCCAACGCATACCCCCGCTCCGCCGCCAGCGCCCGAATCCCGCAGAGACAAAGCCCGAAGTAACTGTCTCCTTCCGCCGGTTTCTTCGGCCCGCCATAGACCAACGCCACCGTCGCATCCACCCGCATGCTCCGCCCGGTCCGCCGCGCCTGCATGAACGCCGCCAGTTGCGGATTCACCCGGTAGCCCATCCGCGCCGCCACCGCCGCAACGGCGCGCCGCGTCTCCGCCGACACCGTCGGATGTCCGCGCAACGCATATGACGCCGACGCCAAGCTCACCCCCGCCTCCTTCGCCACTTCGCGCAACGTCGGGACCGCTCCGGATATGAACGTGTTCATAACAGGCCAAATTGCCGCTCCCGCCCCCAACCGCCAGCCTCGTTTTATCCCCGACCTCTTTCTCTTTCCTCTTAATCTTTCTCTTTCCTCCTCCCCGCCCCTCCGGCGATTCCTGACGAAAGATTAAGATAAAGACTCAAGAGAAAGACCCCAATCCTCCCCCAGCCGACTTCGTGCCTTCAACTTAAACTTCCCCCTTAACCTCGCCCCTCCGGGGCGCTCCCATGCTCACCCGCCACCCCGCCAATCCCATTCTCAAGCACACCGACGTGCCCTTCCCGGCCACCACGGTGTTCAACGCCGGCGTCGCCAAATACCAGGGCCGCTACGTCATGCTTTTTCGCAACGACTACGGCCGCTGGGGTGATCCGAAATTCGACGGCACCAACCTAGGCCTCGCCACCAGCGCGGACGGCATCAAATGGACCGTGAACCCCAAGCCCGTGCTCGACGAGGAGAGCGCCCGCCGCGCCCTCGCCCATCTGTTCGACAAGCGTTTCGGCCCGCAGGAAATCCGCCGCGTCTACGATCCTCGCATCACCATCATCGAAGGCCGTCCCCACCTCTGCTTCGCGGTGGACACCGCCCACGGCATCGTCGGCGCCATCGCCACGACGGACGACTTCGAGACCTATAAATTCCACAGCGTCTCCGGCCCCGACAACCGCAACATGGTGCTCTTCCCCGAAAAAATCGGCGGCAACTTCGTGCGGCTCGAACGCCCGTTCCCCGTTTACGGACGCTGGCTGCCCGAGGCCTTCGAAATCTGGGGTAGCCGCTCGCCCGACCTGCGCTTCTGGGGCGACACCCGCCTCGTGCTCGGCAGCGAGGAAGTTCCCTTTGCCAACAGCAAGATCGGTCCCGCCGCCCCGCCCATCCGCACCCGCGCCGGCTGGCTCGCGCCCATCCACACCGTGTTCAAGGACACCGACCACCCCCTTAAGGGCTGGGAAAAATCCCCGTGGACCAAACGCTACGACGCCGGCCTCATCCTTCTCGATCTCGAAGATCCCACCCGCGTGATCGGCATGATGCGCAAACCCCTGCTCACGCCCGAGACCTCCTACGAGACCGACGGTTTCCGCGGCAGCGTGATCTTCCCGTGCGGTTTCACCGTCGAGGACAGCGGCGAGGCGCGCCTTTACTACGGCGCGGCCGACACCGTGATCGCCATGGCCAGCGCCCCGGTCGAGGACCTCATCGCCGCCTGCGAACCGCTGTGAGCCGTGGCTTGATGTAGGCCCGACCGCCGGTCGGGCTTCCGCGCCTAACTGCTTTCATCGCTTGCATCGCGCCCGCCCCTGCGAAAGGTGGGGCGATTCATCCGATGCTGCGCGCGCTTATTTTTGACTTCGACGGTCTGCTGGTGGACACCGAGACGGTGCTCATCGACGCCTGGGTGCAGATGCACGAGGAGGACGGCCTCTGCTGCGACCGCGGCACGTTGCATTATATCGTAGGCCATACCGGCATCGAACACGACTACTGGGCGGCCTATCCGGCGGAGGTTGATCGCGAAGCGCTCGAAATCCGCTACCGCGAAACCGCGCGCAAACTCACCCTCGCAGCCCCGCCTCTGCCCGGCACCCTCGCCCTTCTCGCGGAAGCCCGCGAGGCCGGCCTGAAGATCGGCCTCGCATCCAACTCCAGCCACTTTCACGTCGAGGGCCACCTCGACCATCGCGGCATGCGCGGGTATTTCGATTTCATCACATGCCGGGAGGATGTCCCTGTCGGCAAGCCCGAGCCCGACGTTTATCTCGCCGCCCTGCGCGGACTGAAGGGCGACGCCCGCGAAACCATCGCCTTCGAAGATTCGGTTCCCGGTCATGTCGCCGCGCACCGCGCCGGCCTGCGCGTCGTGGTCATCCCAAATCCATCGACCTCGCATTTCGAATTTCCACACGCCTCCCTCAAGCTGGCGTCCATGGCGGACATCTCTCTCGCGAAGCTCGCAACAACCTTCGGATCGTAAGGATCGCATGTAGGAGCCCATTTATGGGCGATTGGCGCCCTCTGGTTTCCTCCAAACCATCGCCCATAAATGGGCTCCTACGAAATCACCCCAGGCTCGCCGGATCGGTGAACACGTAGCCTCGCGCGAGCCGCGTGTAGACGTCCACTTGCGTCCGCTGCCACGTATCGTCGCGCCCCAGTTCGCCCGCGAGCAACGCCGCCACAACCGGCGCCGCCTCGATGGAGGCGCGGGCGTTGAGCAGCAGCGCCCGCGTGCGCCGCGCCAGCACATCCTCGACAGTGCGCGCCATCTCGTTCCGCGCGTGCCAGACAACCTCCGCCTTCGTGCATCCAAGCAGTGGATGAACGCCCGCAGCCAACTCTGGAAGTCCGTCCGCCAGCGCCGCGATGCCCGCCGCATCCGCGCCATAAACCCCGAGACCGGCCACGTCGTCCGTCGGCTCCGGCGTCCAGCCGTGGATGCGCAGCTCCTCCGTTCCGCCGTGGCGGTGCGGCAAACGCGCCACTTCCTCCGCATGATCAAGCGCATCCTCAGCCATCTTGCGGTAGGTCGTCCACTTGCCGCCCGTGATCGTCACCAGTCCGCTGTCGCTCACGAAAATCGTGTGCTCGCGTGAAAGCGTCGCCGTATTGCCGTCGCCCGACGCCTTCACCAAGGGCCGCTGACCGGCAAACACGCTCAGCACATCCGTCTCCATCGGGTCCTTGGCGAGATACTTGCGCGCATGTTCCATCACAAAGTCCCGCTCCTCCTCCAGCGCCCGCGGTTCGACCGAGGCTCCGGACATCGGCGTGTCGGTTGTGCCGACAACCACGTGATCATGCCACGGCACCGCAAAAAGCACGCGCCCGTCCGCCGTATTCGGAATCATCATCGCCGCGTCTCCAGGCATGAAACTTCTCGGCAAAACGAGATGAATGCCCTGGCTCACCGTCACGACGGGACGGCTCGCGGGCGCATCCATCTTTCTAAGCTCATCCACGAACACCCCCGTCGCATTGACGACCACCTTGGCGCGCACCTCAAACTCGCCGCCCGCCTCGGTGTCGCGCACCTGCACGCCGGTGATGCGCCCGCCTTCCTTGATGAAACCGGCGCACGCGCAGTAGTTGAGCATGATCGCGCCCCGGTCGGCGGCCGTCTGCGCAAGGTTGATCGCCAGTCGCGCATCATCGAACTGCCCGTCGTGGTAAAGCACGCCGCTCGCGAGCCCCCTCGGCTCCGCGGTCGGCAGCATCGCCAGCGTTTCCTCGCGGCCCAGCAGACGGGAAGGCCCGAGACTCAGCTTGCCCGCCATCGCGTCGTAGAGCTTCAGCCCGATGCCGTAGAACGGACCATCCCACCACGTGTAGTTGGGGATGACGAATGCCAGGTTATGCACCAGATGCGGCGCGTTGCGCAGCAGGCGTCCGCGTTCGCGCAACGCCTCGCGCACGAGCGACACGTTGCCCTGCTTAAGATAGCGCACGCCGCCATGCACGAGTTTCGTCGAGCGGCTCGACGTTCCCTTGGCGAAATCGCCGCGCTCGATCAACGCGACCCGCAAACCGCGCACCGCCGCCTCGACCGCCGCGCCAAGCCCCGTGGCCCCGCCGCCGACGATCACCACATCGAAGGGTTCGCCCGAGCGCATACGGTCCAGCATAAGTTCACGTTGCATGGTCAGTCTCCCGCGAGTTGTTCGCGCAGCCAGCCCGGACGGTCGGTGGTGATGCTCGCCACCCCGGCGACCGCCAGATCGCGGGCGCGCCGGGCGTCGTTCACCGTCCACACGTGCAATTCCAGGTTCTCCGCACGCAGCCGCTCCACCAGCCGAGCGGTGACCGGCCACGCGGCGCTCACGTCCAGCCCGCCAAAACCGCTCGCATGGCATCGCGCGATCCATTCCGGCAGCCGTTCCGGCGCGCCGTCCGGCGTGTCGAGAAGCAGCAGCGCCGGGCACCCGGGCAACGCGCGTTTTGCATCGTGCAACGCCTGCGCGTCGAAACTGATCAGCACGATGTCGCCCGTCGGAACCGGACCGCGCGCGACGACGCCCGCAAGCGCCGGAACCAAACCGGGCGTTTCCTTCAGCTCGACAAAAAACCGCTTCCCCGCCGGCACCGTCGCCAGCACCTCGGCCAGCGTGGGCACGCGCTCGTCGCGCCAGGCCGCGCCTTTCCATATGCCCGCGTCCAGTCGCCGGATTTCGGCCAGGCTCGACTCGTCAACTCGCGCATCCCTCCCCGTGGTGCGCAGCAGCGTCGGGTCGTGAATCACGACCACTTCGCCGTCGCGCGTCAGATGCACGTCGATTTCCACCGCGTCCGCCTGCTGCGCCCAGCCCAGCCTGACCGAGGCCACGGTGTTTTCGGGCGCGTCCTGCGAGGCGCCGCGGTGGGCGACGATGGCGACGTCACGGTTCATGCCGCGCACCCTAGTCGAAAAGGCCGCCCTGACGCAACGCATCGCGCTTTCCCCCGTCGAGCGTGCTCATCGCCAGCAGCCAGCCCGTCGATTGCGACGCGAGCGAAGGTTCAAACGCCAATCGCCGCAACAACAGCGCCCCCGCCAGCGCGTCGTAGAGCGCCGCGTGATACCGCCGCCGCTCCGCCGGACAATGCCGTTCCGCCAGCGCGTCCAGCTCCGCCTGCAACGCGAAGGCCGCCACCAGATCGCCCAGCTTCGCCGACGTCAGCGACGGGTAGAGCTGCGGATAAAGCCGCCCCGTGTCTATCCACGCCCCCCAGTCCGTCAGCGTTGCGCCCGGGCGCGCGAAATCCGGCGACGTGCGCGGATAAGGCCACGCCGCCTTGATCAACGTGTTCTCCGCGTTGGCAAAATGCGCCGCCAGCGGCCCCGTCTCGCGCCAGCGCGCGAATCTTTCAAAATCCTCCGCAAACGGAACCTCGCCCGCGACCGCCGCAGCCTCGATCCCGTGCAACGCCGCGTCCTCGGCCCGCACCCGTCCGGTCGCGCGGCAGAGCCGCGTGTGCGTTTCCAAAATCTCCGCCCCGCGCATCGTCACCACGCCATACTCCAGGATGCCGGACGCGACGCTGCCCTCGAAATCTACGAAGTGGATGGTTTGATCGGCCCAGGACATTTTCACCACGAAACACACGAAACACACGAAATCCAAACCTTAGTCGGCCCACGGCCTTTTTTCGTGTGTTCCGTGTGTTCCGTGGGCAACACTGCTCCCGTGGATCTCACGCCCTATCGCACGTTTCTCACCGAACTCGCCGTCCAGAGCGGCGAATTCATCCGCCCCTATTTCGCCAATCCCGATCTGGTGGTTGAAATCAAGTCCGACGACTCGCCCGTCACCGCCGCCGACAAGGGTGCCGAACAACTCCTTCGCCGGCTCATCACGGCCAAATTCCCGTCGCACGGCGTCATCGGCGAGGAATTCGGCGAAGACCGCCCCGGCACCGAATTCGTGTGGGTGCTCGATCCCATCGACGGCACGAAGTCCTTCATCACCGGCGTTCCGCTCTGGGGCACGCTCATCGCCCTGCTTCACAACGGTCGGCCCATCCTCGGCGCGATCCACCAGCCCATTCTGCAGCAGTTGATGATCGGCGACAACACGACCACCACGCTCAACGGCCGCCCCGTGCGCGTCCGCCCGTGCGCGCGCATCGAGGACGCCACCCTGCTCACCAGCGACATTTACAACCCCGCCAAATACCAGGACGGCGCCGCCTACGAGGCCTTCGCCAAACGCGCCCGCCTCGTGCGCACCTGGGCGGACTGCTACGGCTACCTGCTGGTTTCCGCCGGCCTGGCGGACATCACCGTCGACCCGATCATGAATCTCTGGGATCTCGCCGCCGTCGTGCCCATCGTGCGCGGAGCCGGCGGCGTCATCACCGACTGGCAGGGCGGCGACCCGATGCTCGGCCAATCCATCGTGGCCGCAGGGCCGTCCCTCCACCCCGCGGTGATCGCCGCGCTGAACGCCCGGTAACGCGCTCAGGGCGTCGTCACCCGCACCTCGGGCGCGATTGAAAGGGTCGCCCGGCCGTCGGCGCCCGCCGCCTTCGCAAACTCGTTGGCGGCTTTCTGCACGTTCCCCATCACCTCGGTCATCCACGGCCCGATGGTCTTCTGCAACTGGGCGTTCACTTGCGCCTGCTTCGCCTTCACCGACTGTCCGAGCGGCGTGGCGTAAAAAGCCTTCAGAGCGTCAGGCTCGGCGCTCCCTTTGATTTGGCCGTCGCCCGACCTCATCTTTTCGAACGCCGCCTGTCCGGCCTCCGAGCCATAAAACTCCGTCTGCGCTTTCAGTTCCTCCTGCGTGTAAACCTCGCTCATCGCCGTCGCCATCTTCGTTTCCCACTGAGCCGGGTCAAAAATCGCCGCGATTTTCTTCTGAAACTCCGCCAGTTGCTCGGGCGTCGGATTCGGCAGCCCGTTGCTGGCGAGCAACTCCTTGAGCATCCGCTCCATGTTTTTGCCGAACCCCTTCTTGATGAGCTCGCCAAACTTCATCGCCTTCAGCAACGCCTCCGCGTCGGCCTGCGTGGCCTTGTGGTAAGTCCCGATCACGCTTTCGCTCAAGTGCAGGACCTCTTCCCTCCCGTTCTTCACCAGCACCAGCATGTCGTCGGCCGCGCGATACTCCTTGAGTGTCCAACCACCGACCGTCTGCCCCACCTTCGCCCATCCCGTCTCTTCGGTGGCGGGAACATGGAGCCCGAAAACCTTGCCGGAACCGTCGGCCAGCACCCCGCGAAACTCCGGCTTCTTTTCTCCGGCCGGAGCATCCGCCGCCCCCACCGGACAGACCGTCGCCCCCAGCACCAGCAGGATAAAAATCAGCCGGAGGGGTTTCATGAACCGGTGGGCAATGACTTGAAAATCACTGGGCCGCTCCGGTGGCCGGCGTCGCATCCGCGGCCGGCGCGGCGGCGGCTTTTTTCGCGGCCTGTTCCTTCGCAAACTCGGCCGAGAGCTGCTGGATCTTCGGCATCGCCCCCATCATGCGCGGCATCATGACTTCCATGGATTTCCGCTGAACCTCGGGCTGTTTGTCGATCGTGGCCTGACCGGCGGGCGTGTCGTAGAAATTCGCCAGCCCCTGCAATTCGGCCTTGGTGAAAACCTCGCTGTAGATACGCGTGAAATCGGCCTTCATCTCGTCCGGCTTCATGGAGGCATACATCGCGTCCATGACCTTGCCCTGAAAGGCTGCGAAATCGGCCTGATCGATGTCCTTGGGATTGCCCATCATCTTCTTCATCATGGCGACGGTCGCCTGCTTTTGCTGCGCGAGCACCTTGCCGATCATTTCCTCGAACTTCATCTTGTTGATCACCTCCGCGGCGTCGGCGAGCGTCGCCTTTTCGACCGACACGCCGACCGTGCTCGCCGACAGCTTCAACAGGACTTCCTTGCCGTCCTTGGTGAGCACCAGGGTGTCATCGGCGGACCGGTAGGCGGAAAGTTTCCAGCCCGCAAAACTACCGCCCACCGCCACCCACGCGGGCTGGTCGTCGCCCGGCGTGGCCAGCGCAAACCGGCGGTCGGTGCCGGTGGCCAGCATGCCGCGCAACTCGGGGACCGCCGGCTCGGCCGCGCGCAACGTCGCGGCGCAAAGCAGGCCCATCAACACAAGCGACCGGAAGGAAGAATTCATGGGGATAAACGAAAACGGACCGTTGGCGGAACCGGCAAACGCGCCGGTCGATAATCCTGCGAAGCACAGCCTTTTGCCGACATCGGCACAAGCTTCCTCGAAATGCACCATCATCATAAAATTCCGTCTACATCCTTGCATTAACCCCCCTTTCTCAGGTTGGCTGCGCTCCGTCTCATGAATGCCTTATCTTTCCGCCGCCTCGCCCGACTCGTTGTTTTCACAGGTCTTTTTCTGGGACTCGGCGCCTCCGGTCTGCATGCTGAGATGCGCACGTTCACGGACAAACAGGGTCGCAGCCTCAAGGCCGAGCTGGTCTCGGTCGACGGCGACAAGGTGACCATCAAGCGCGAGGACGGCCAGACCTTCGTCCTCTCCCTCGCCACGCTGAGCGACGACGACCAGAAGTCTCTCAAGGATTGGGCCGCCCAGCAGGCCGCCAAGCCCCAACCCCTGCCTCCGGGGTCTCTCGTGGTCGAGCTGAGTCGGGGTGTTTTCGACACCAACAAAAAAGACAGCGACGTGACGCTTGTGAACGGTAACGTCGTGAAAAACGGTCGCACGACCACCGAGGAAAAATGGGGCTACAGCGTCACCATCCAAAACAAAACAGCGAAAGCCCTCGAAAGCCTGCGCGCCGACTACCGCCTCTTCGCCACCGTGGACAGCGTCCACGTGAAGGAAAAGCAAGGCCTCAAGAAGAAGCCCTACCAAAGCGCGATCAACACAATCCCCGTGATGGGCCGCATCGTCTTCCGCACCGAAACGATCTCGGCCTTCAAGATGAAATACAACGGGAACATCCACTCGGCGAAGACCGGTGATACCAGCAGCCGCGAGACCCTCAGCGGCATCTGGATTCGCATCTACCAAGGCAGCGACCTCGTTTACGAAACGGCGATGCCGGACAGCCTGCGCACAACCGAGAAATGGTAAACACCGGCCGGACCATCCTCCCATGGGCTACACCACATCCCTCCGCTTTTTCGCCAGCGTCGTCATTTGCACGGGTCTCCTCCTGGGGCTCGGCGCCTCCGTCCTGCATGCGGAGATGCGCACGTTCACGGACAAGCAGGGCCGCAGCCTCAAGGCCGAGCTGGTCTCGGTGGACGGCGACAAGGTCACCATCAAACGCGAGGACGGCCAGACTTTCACCCTCTCCCTCGCGACGCTCAGCGACGACGACCGTCAATTCGTCAAGGAGTGGGCCAAGCAGCAGGCCGCGCTGATTCCGGCGGGAAGCTTCGAAATCCAGCTCAGCCGCGGCAAATTCGACACCAAGAAGAAGGATGAAGGCGGCATCATCGTCTCGGAAGAGCAGTGGGGCTACACCGTCACCCTCGTCAACCGCACCTCCAAGTCGTTCCCCGGGGCGCGGGTGGACTACATCCTTTTCGTAAAACCCGACAACGAACCGGGCAAGGACTCGGCGGCCGCCCCGCTCAAGCAGAAGCCCGGCTCCAAAAGAATCGATGTCATCGGCGGCCGCGACAGCGTGAACTTCCGCACGGAAGCGATCACCATTTTCAAACAGCAGCTCAAGGCCGGCTACATCTGGACCAAAACCGGCGACAGCAGCTCCATGCGGGACACCCTCCACGGCGTCTGGGTGCGGGCCTACGTCGGAGATCAACTGGTGTCCGAGTTTTGCAGCCCCGAAGGCCTCGCAAAGACCGAAAAGTGGTCGGCGAGGTAGGCGACTTGCTTGGATGCGGGAGGCTGCTTGCAGCCTGTTTTGTGGGAGCGAGCTTGCTCGCGAGGATCGGAATCGCGAGCAAGCTCGCTCCCACGTTGGATCATTTGCACTAAAACTGTAGCCGCTGATGGGCTGCGCGGAGGACGGACCTCCAGGTCCGTCATGATGATTGCCCAAGGAAGTCCACCGGGATCGGACCGGGAGCAACCGTCCTCCTTTTGACGGCTACAACTATACTTAAACCGCTCTAAAACCCATGGTCGCAAGCGGCCCAAAGGGCCGGCTTGAACGCGAACCGGCTCAGCGCTTTTTCTTGGCCTTCGGCTTAAACTCCGCCGTGACGACCGACGAGAACCCGCCGCGCGCCTTGAAATCGGCGATGATGGTCAGCGAGCGCGGCTTGAGGGCCTTGCCGAGGTCGTCGCAGATCTTGTTGGTCGCGGCCTCGAAGAAGATGCCCTCGTTGCGGTAGGCGTGGAAGTAGAGCTTGAGCGACTTCAGCTCGACGCAGGTCTTGTCCGCCACGTAGCGCACGGTGATGGTCGCGAAGTCCGGATGTCCCGTCATCGGACACACCGAGGTGAACTCGTGATGCGTGTGCGCGATGATAAAATCGCGGTGCGGCGCGGGATTCGGGAAGGTTTCGAGGATTTTAGGATCAGCCATGTTGAAAAGGATTAGGTGCCCACGGAACACACGGAATACACGGAAAAAATCAAAGCCTGCCTGATTTTCAGTGTATTCCGTGTGTTCCGTGGGCCAAAACTCAGGTGGCTGTTTCCGTGTAGCGGCTTTCGCGGATGACCGTGATCTTGATCGTGCTCGGGTATTGCAGCTCGGCCTCGATGCGCTGGCGAAGCTCCTTGGCCAGCTCGTGCGCCTGCTCGTCGGTCACCTTCTGCGGGTTGACCACCACGCGCACTTCGCGACCCGCCTGGATGGCGAAGGCCTGCTGCACGCCTTCGATCGACATCGCGAGTTTCTCCAGGCGGTCAAGACGCTGGATGTAGCCGGTCATGGATTCGGATCGGGCGCCTGGACGCACGGCGGAAACCGTGTCGGCCAGGATCACCAGTCCCGCGTAAACCGTCTCGGGCTTCACCTCCTCGTGATGGGCGGCGACGGCGTTGACCACGATGGGCGTCTCGCCGTGGCGTTTCACGAAGCTCGCGCCGATGGTCGCATGGCTGCCCTCGTAGTCGCCCTCGACGGCCTTGCCGATGTCGTGCAGGAGGCCGGCGCGCTTCGCCAGATTGGGGTCGAGCCCCGTCTCGCTCGCGATCATCGAGCAGAGGAAGCCGACCTCGATGGAGTGATCGAGCGCGTTCTGCGTGTAGGAGAACCGGTATTTCAGGCGACCGAGGAGCTTGATGATCTCGGGATGGAGCCCGTTGATGCCCAGTTTCTGCACGGCGTCCTCGCCGGATTGCTGGACGTTGAGCTCCACATCCTCCTTGGCGCGGGCGTAAAATTCCTCAATTGATGCTGGGTGGATGCGGCCGTCTTTCACGAGTCCCTCAAGGGTGATGCGGGCGATCTCGCGGCGCACGGGGTCGAACGACGAGATGAGCACCATCTGCGGGGACTCGTCTATCAGCAGGGTCACGCCCGTGGTGGCCTCGAAGGATTTGATGTTGCGGCCCTCGCGGCCGATGATGCGGCCCTTCATCTCCTCGCTTGGCAGCTGGACGATGGTCGCGGTGATGTCGTTGTTGGGCTTCGAGGCGAGCCGCTGCATCGCGGTGATGAGGACGCGCTTGGCCTCGTTGCTCAGGTCCTGCTCGGAACGGTCGAGAATCTGGTGCTTCAGGGCGCGCAACTCGTCCTGGCACTCCAACTGGACCTCCTCGCGAAGGGCGCGCTTGATTTCATCCGCATCCATCTGGGAAACGCCCTCGAGCCGCTTGCGGAGGGATTTGGAAAGGGTGCGGATGGCGTCTCGCGCCTGCTTGATGGCCGCGCTCTCGCGGGCGAGGCGCTCGCTCTTTTGCTCAAGCTGGTAGTCCAGGAGCGCGAGCGATTCTTCGTGAGAACGAATTTCGCGCAGCTTGACCTCGCTCTCGATCTCGCGGCGGTCGAACTCGCGGCCGATCTCCGCGCGGCGGGCGGCCAACTCCTCGTCGGCCTTTTGCTTGATCTCTTGGGCGGCGACGGTGGCTTCGCGCTTGGCGACTTCAAGGCGTTCGATCGCGCGCTCCTCGGCGTCCCGGCGCGTGTGCCGGGTCAGCAGCCACACCAGAAGAAATCCCAAGCTGACGCCAAAAGTGATGGCAGCCGCCAGCGACCACCACATCGGGTCGCTTGCGGCCGGCAACGCGGCAAAAATCTCGGGACCAGCTGAATTCAAGAGAAACGGAAGATGCGGCCCACCGCACAAAACTCAACCCCTCAATCGCCGCCTGCCAGGCCCGGGCGTTTCAAGCAACGCACAGCCGAAAAGGAGGTCGGACCTCCCGGTCCGATCCAATGGCATTCCCTCGGACGATCATCATGACGGACCTGGAGGTCCGTCCTCCGCGCAGCCTATCGGAGGCTATGGTTTTATTTGAAATGTCCTGGTTCTACTTTGGCAAACTGCCGTTGGTGGGCGGCGATCTCCGAGCGCCGTCTGCACCGTCCGCCTGCCAGGGCGCGCCTGGAAATCGCTTTCCACCGCAATCCGTAGATACAGCCCCGACTTTTCTCAAACCGCCCTACTGAGTCTAGCGTAATAGGGTGACAGGTAGGGACGGACCGCTGGGCCGTCCGTTGCGCGGTGCCCAGTGGTAAATCGCGGCGGGCCCAGCGGTCCCGCCCTACCTGGAAATCGTCACTCTATTATGCAAGGCTCAGTAATATTGGATCGTCAGGCAGGGTGCTTCGGAGGCCCCATATTCCTTGCTGCGAAACGATGCCTGCACGCCCTCGTCGGGCACGATCAGCAGGGTGATGGTTTTGCCCAGTGCCCGCTCCACCGCCGCGGCCAGTTCCTTGGACCGCCACCGCACCACGCCGTCCGCCGCGGAAGCCCTCCAGTCCCCGAGGTAGATAAGCGCGGCGTCTCCCTGCCTGTAGTCGGCGGCGGTCGGCTCACGCCCGGGAGCATTCGCCGCGGCGATGAGACTCTCCGTCCAGTGCTCCCCCATCTCGCCGGCCACGGGCACGAAGCGATCACTCAAGGCGTAAACCTTGGCCCGGAACGGCGCCGCCGGCTCGCCGGCCGGCTTCAAGACAAGATCGGCCCCGGTCACGTCACCCTTGCCCTGTTTGGAAAGATCGAAGCGCAGGTAGAGGTCGCGCCGTGATTTCATGTCCGGTCCGCCCGCCAGAGAGAGCGACGCCTCCGCGCCGAGCGGCGCGGCCGGGCCGACCACGGCATCCGCGCCTTCGCCTTCATCGGTGCTGATCGTGACTTGGGACGCGGCCTTGGCCGAGGAAGGAGGAAGCTCCAGAACCTTGGGAAGTTTTCCGGACCGGTAGGGGTTGTAGTCGGGAAGCCGTCGGGAGTCGTCCCAGACGGCGCTCGCCGCCGTGAGCGTCACCTTCAGGGCCAGCCCCTCCTTGGCCAGTCGCGCCTCCACGGTCTCGACTTTCCCGTCGTGCACAACCTGCACGACATAATCACCGAGGATGGCGCGTGTCGTAAAGCGACCGCGGGCGTCGGTCGCGCCGTCGGCGTCGCTCCACCATTGCCGAAAAACGTAATCCATCCACACCTTGCCCGCCGGCTTGAGCGACCAGTCACGGTTGAAGAGCGGCGCGTTGTTCGTCCAACTCGAACCGTCGAAAAACCCCCACATGATGAAGCCGTCGGTCAGCGGATGACTGAACCAGGCGTGCAAAAAGTCCCCGAGGAACCGCGCCTCCTCCTCGTCGCCGAAGCGGTCGTTGCAGTCGTATTCGGTGATCTGCACCTTGAGTCCGAATTTCTCAAACCGGCGCAAATCATCCAGAATTCCGGGCGCATAGGGCAGCGTGCGGTGCCACATGTGTCCCTGCCAGCCCACGCCGTCGAGCGGCGCGCCGCGGGCCCGCAGGTAGTCTATCCACCCCGCCAGCGCGTCCTGGTTGGAGCCGTTGAACTCGACGTTGTTCTCGTTGAGATAGAGCGAGGTTTTTGGATCCGCCTCGCGGGCAAGGCGGAACCAGTCGGCGACCTTCTCGCGTCCGATCAGCCTCATGATGTCGTTGTGCACGACGGGTTCGTTCATGACGTCCCAGTCGGCGGTCAGCCCGGCGGTCGCGCCCACGGTTCTCCGGATGTGATCTTGTATCCACTTCTCAACTTCGAGCGGATCCTCCTTGATCGGCTCCAGCGCCCGCGCGCTCTGCTTCCAGCTCGGCCAGACGAGCACGTGTCCGCGCGCCCGGATGTCGTGCGACCGGAGCAGTTTGAGCGCATCGACGGCCGGTTGCAGCGTATGTTTTTCAATATACTTTTGCTTCAGAGCGCCCTCGAACGTCGCGTAGTTGAAAAAGGCGAGGAACGTGTCGCGGTAGTTCTTTTCGTCGTCGGTCGCCGGCTCGTTCAGGAGCTTCGCCGCGACCACCGCCGTGCCGAAGGGGTAGGCGTGGCGGCGCATGCGAACGGCGACCCGCGCCCCGGGCAGAGCGTCGCCGGCGGCATCCACCACCGTGACGGACAGCGGAGCTTTGCGATGCTTCTCGATGCGGGCGTCCGCCTCCGTCCTCCAGGCACCGGCCGCCTCATGATCCAGCGCGCGCACCACCAAGTCTCGGAACTCGATGGCGCCCGACCGGGCGAGGAAGAGTTCCAGCGCAATGTTGACCTGGGTCGCGCCCGCCGGCACGGGAAACTGGCGGGACAACGGCATCCATGCCGGACTGGTGCCCTCGATCCGGTCGATCGCGCAGGATTCGCCGATCTTGGCGCCCGCGTCGTTGAGAAAATCGACCCGGATGCGCGCGTTGTGCCAGGCCTTCTCCCCGCGCTCCAGCGCCGCGGCCTTGTAGTCCGCGCTCACGCGGATCGCCTCGGTCGCGCCGGGCAGCCGGGCGCGGGTGAATGCCCCTGTCTGCCGGCCCGGAGTCTGCGCGGTGATTTTCCAAACAACCTCCCCGACGGACGCGTTCACTTGAAAGGTCGGATCGCCATAGGTGCTCCAGACAATGCCGGCGGCCGGCCCCAAAAGACTCCCGTCGGTCACGGCGCCGGCGGTTTGGCCGTCAGCGGCAGATCCGATAAAAATCCCGACGAACAGGCGGAGCCAAGGGGTAAATCGTAACATCAGGTCCACTGTATCTGAGGCGGGCCCATAAAGAGCAAAGGGGCCTTTGGAATTACGCGTAAACCTAGGACGCCGTTGTTGTCCGGAACCGGTTGGGATGCGCTTGGTCATCCCCCTTTTACATGCACGACGGCCTCATCATCCTCGATTCGCACGCCTTCAACACGATCTACGGCCAGGAGCACCTGGAAGCGATCTCCGGCCGGGTGCGGCTGCTTGCCGGCCCCATGACCAGCCGCGAGGCGGCGCAGCGTCCCGACCTGCTGGCCCAGGCCGACGTGATCTTTTCCGGCTGGGGCGCGCCCAAGATGGACGCCGCCTTCCTCGCCACGGCCGCTCGCCTGAAGGCCGTCTTCTACGGCGCGGGCACCATCCGCTACTTCACGAGCGACGAGTTCTGGGCGAGAGACATCGTCGTCTCCAGCGCCTACGCGATGAACGCCGTGCCCGTGGCCGAATACACCCTGGCGACCATCCTGCTGAGCCTGAAAAACTATTGGTATCACGCGGTCGAAATCAAACGCCTCGGCCGCTTCACCGAGCGCATTCCCTGCGCAGGCGCCTACGGCAGCAAGGTCGGCCTGGTCTCCCTCGGCATGATCGGCCGGCTGGTCCGCGAACGTCTGCGGCCCTTCGACCTGGAAGTGCTCGCCTATGATCCCCACGTCACCCCCGACGAGGCCGACCGGCTAGGCGTCGAACTGGTTTCGCTCGAGGATATCTTCAGCCAATGCGACGTGGTCAGCCTGCACACCCCCTGGCTCAAGGAAACCGAGGGCATGATTCAGGGACGCCATTTCGAACTGATGAAGCCGCGCTCCACCTTCATCAACACCGCCCGCGGCGCGGTCGTGCGCGAGGCCGAGATGTGCGAGGTGCTGCAACGCCGCCCCGACCTCACCGCCCTGCTCGACGTCGTCTGGCCGGAGCCGCCCGCGCAAGGCTCGCCCCTGTTTTCCCTGCCCAACGTTATTCTCACGCCGCACATCGCCGGCTCGCGGGATCACGAATGCCGCCGCATGGGTCGCCTCATGATCGAGGAGTTCGACCGCTGGAACCGCGGCGAAGCGCTGCAATGGGCCATCTCCGAGAAAAAGGCCCTCACGCTGGCCTAAACCTTTTGGCCGATCCCCCGCATGGTCGTCACAAACGGGATTTTTGACGCAAAGATCGCCAAGACCTCGCCAAGGCCGCCAAGTTTTTTTGCCCGCCGCTTCGCGACCTTCTCCGTCCTTTGCGTCTTCGCGTTAAAAATCCGCCTTTAGAAATGGGGATTCCCTCAGACCGTTGACACCAACCCGCCCGCACCCAGCCTCGACCGTGCGTCGCCCCGCGTCATGCCCTCCACTCCATCCAACTCCGCGCTCACCATGGGAGAACTGGCCAAGGTGGCGGGTGTTTCCAAGATGACCGTCTCGCTGGCGCTGCGCGGCCACTCGAAGATCTCCACGCCCACCCGCGAGCGCATCCGCGCCCTCGCCGAGAAAATGGGCTACCGGCCGAATCCGCTGGTCCAGACGCTCATGGCGAACCTGCGCTCCACGCGCCCCGTCAATTATCACTCGACCATCGCCTGGATCACGGCCTTCCCCGAGCGAGACGGCTGGTGCGGCCACTGGGTGTATAAACTCTACCATCAAGGCGCCGTCGCCCGCGCCGCCGCGCTCGGCTACAAGATCGAGGCATTCTGGGCGCTCGCCCCGCGCATGACCGGCGCCGCCCTTACCCGCATGCTGCGAACCCGCGGCATCCGCGGACTGATCGTGCCACCCGTGGGCAACCCAAGCACCCGCCTCGACATCGCATGGGAGCACTTTTCCTGCGCCACCATCGGCTACAGCTTCATGGAGCCGCGCCTGCACCGCGCCGCCGCCAACCTTCGCGAAGGCATGACGCGAGCCCTCGCCGAATGCGAGCGGCGCGGCTTCAAGCGCATCGGTTTCGCGATCCCGGCCAACACCGACGCCCGCGTGAACCACAGCTGGCTGGCCGGCTACCTGGCCTGGCAACATTTTATCCCCGGCAAAAACCGCATCCCCGTGTTGCGCGTGTCGGATCTCCTGCACGAATCCGTGCCCGGCTGGCTGAAAAGGCATCGCCCCGACGTCATCATCAGCCCCAACACCGAATTCACCACCTGGCTGCCCGGCTTGGGAAAACGCATCCCCGAAGACATCAGTTTCGTCACGCTGAGTCGTCTTGAGGACAACATGGCCGGAATCAAAATCAGCGGAATAAGCCAGAACGACCAAACCATCGGCGAGGCAGCCGTCGACTTGGTCGTATCCCAGCTTCAGCACAACGAAACCGGAATCCCGGCGTATCCGCGCGTTGTCCTGACCGACGGTTTCTGGGATGAAGGGACCACGCTGTCGCCCGCCGCCCCCGAACCCGGACGCACAACCCGCGTCGCGAAATCCAGGGGCGCCAGCCCGGTGAAGAAAGATCCCCGGAGCAAGCTCCGAGGCATTTGACCGAAATGTAGGAGCGGCTTTACGCCGCGATGGTTCGACTGTGGGAGCATTTCGAGCGCAAGCGACAGTCCGCCACTTGCTCGCGATGATCGTCATCGCGGCATAAAGCCGCTCCTACACCCGGAAAAACCGAAGCAAACTTCAGAGGATTGAACCCCGTGCGAATTCAAAAGGGCGGGCTCCACGCCCGCGCCTTCATGTTCTCCGTCAGGCAACGGCGCGACCGCGCGACCTGCGCCGGACAACCGCCCCCAATGCCAGCACCCCTGCCAGCATCGCGCAGATGGAAGGTTCGGGAATAGCCGTCATCGACAACACGCCGGTTCCCTCGTCGAACTGATAGCTGCCGTCGGTCCAAAGGCCGCCGCCATTGTCAGTGAAGCCCGCGACCGTAAAGTTGACCGGGTCAAACGTCGCGACAACGGAACTAGTGTCGATGATCGTCCGGTTGCTGCCGGGAGTCGTGTCGGCCCCCGAAAGATCAAAATCAAAGACACCGTTGAGATTCGCCGCCTGGCTGCCGGTGCCGTAGATGCGGTTGTTCACGCCGTCGGCGCCGATGCTAAAGGTCCAATGGCTCGTGATGCCCAACGTCAACGTCGCGCTGCTGGTCAGGGAAAGATCCCCGGTGAAGGTGTTGCAGGCGCTGGCGCCATGCCGCCGGGGCGTCCAAGGCACGCCGCAAGCGGCGGCCCTACGCTGACCAAGGCAAGATCCCTCCTTCCGCAACGTAGCGGCGAGCGCCAGCGACCCTCTACGACACTCGTCCGCCTCGTATGGATCACCTATACGAGGTAGCCTCGCCTGTTGCTTCAGCCATCAATTGAGGCACCCGGGCGTCCGCTTACAACCGTCCCAGAGAGAACCTCTCGGGTTCATTGAGGACGTTGCGAACCGCCAAAACCTACAATGCATCCATGTAACGGACCAACTCCCTCGGCTCGACCTGGCCAAAAAAGGGGACCACGGTCCGGTCGGAAGGGGAAGCGGGTCCCCTTCGGAGGGGAGGCAAGGCCGGTCCGAAGGGGCGCGGCGAGGGAGTGAAGCGGCCGGTTTGTGATCGTATTCCATCAGGCGTGGTGCGTTGTGTGCCGCCGGATCACTCGGGACTTATGAAGACGGGGTGGCGGTGACCGGAGGCGTGATCGGGGCAGAAGTAGCCGTCGGGACGGGCGCGGGCCTCGCGGCGGTTTGGGCGGCCTTGGGGTTGAGTTTTTGGAGCCTTTCCTCCGTCAGCTTCATGCGTTTTTCGGGCAGAGCCTTGATCTGGTTGGCCAGATCCATGATCTCCGGGATGACGCTTACAATTTATCGGGCAAAGGGCTAAAATCTCGCGCAGCGAACACCTGATGAAATCATGAAAAGGGCGGGCCCCACGCCCGCCCTTCATGTTCTCTATCTAGTCAAACGGAGCGACAGCGCGTTCTGCGCCAGACGCCCATACCCAATGCCAGCACCCCTGCCAGCATTGCGTAAGTCGAAGGCTCGGGGATCGCGGCCACGACCAGATAGCCGTTGAGATCGATGTCGGCCCCCAGTCCGTTGATGGTGATCTGGCCAAGCTGTCCGGTGGTAAGGCCGTCGGAATTGGAGCCGAAGCGGACCGATAAACCATCCGTAAACGTGCCCACGATGCTGAGAATGCCGCTCCACGCGCCCGCCAGAGACGAACTGTCCGCGAAGACGAAGGTGCCGGCGGTGGACAGATCCAGCGTGCTGCTGGCGGTGAGATTCAGCGTGCCCAAGCTCTGGCTGAAGGCCGATTCAAGCCCGCCTCCGGACAGCACCACATTGGAACTCGAGGAGATCGCGTTGGCCGCGGCGAGGTTCAGCGTGCCTTCGGAAACCGTGGTCGCGCCCGTATAGGTGTTGGCCGAGGAAACCGTCACGGTGCCCGCGCCCGATTTGGTCAGGGCGACGCCGCTTCCACCGAGGACGGCGTTGACCGCGCCGGTGTTGGTAAGGCTGTAGGACGCACCCGTCAGCGTGCCGGCGCCCGAAATCGTGCCGCTGGAAAGGGTGACCGCGCCCACCGTGTCGGACTGGGCCACATTCAGCGTGCCACCGCTCACCCGGACCGCCGAGGCATTCGCGATGGTGCCGCCCGAACGATTCAGGGTCAGCGTGCCGGACTGCACATCGGTCAAACCGGTGTAGGTGTTGTTGCCGGTCATATTGACGGTGTAGGATCCGTTGACCGTGATCCCGCCTGCGCCGGAAGTGACGCCGCCGCCCAAGTTGATTGTGCCGGCGCCGGTTCCATTAAACGTCATCCCTCCCGTATTGGTGATCGCGCCCTCAAGGGTGGACGACTTGCTCCCTGAATTGGTGACCGTAAGCGCATCCGTCACCGTAAAGGCATTCTTTATGGTGAGCGGACCGGAGACCGCGGTGTTTGAAATCGCCAACGTCGGCAATGCGTCGCTGCTGTTTTTTACAAAATTGAGACTATTTCCGTCAACGAGCAGCGACTTGTTGCTGGAACTGGTGTTGGTCGCAACCAACCGGTTCAGCTGGAAGTTCGCCCCGAGATTATTGGTCGCGGTCGTGTTTGACGAAATGGCGAAGCGGAACTCGTTGTTCAGATCACTCACGGGCGCGACCCCGCCGCTCCAAGCGGTCGTGTCACTCCAGGTGGTGATTTTTGCGTTAATCCAGCTGTAAGTCGTGGCGGAGGCCTGCTGCTGCAATCCCCCCAAAAGCAGGACCGATGCGAATAGTGAAAAAACGAAGCGGGGTTTCATCGACGCGACACGGCAGGCGCGGCTCACGGAGCCAGACATATCTGGAGTGGTGGGTTGTGTATTCATGGGAAAAGCAGGGAGGGGTTGGTTTGATTCAATTGTTATCCGACAAGTGGCAGACACTTCCAAGGGCAGGAGAAGTATGGGGAAAAGAATGTGCCTCCACGGCGGAGGCTCAACCGGCATGAAGGTTTACCCGTAAAACTTGGCTTACGGAATCCCTGGGGCGGGAGGGGCGTCCGTCTCCACGGGCGCAACGTCCCTGATCAGCACCATCTCGGACCGCCCGGGGCGCAGCGGGTCGTCGACCAGAAACACCAGCACGCGCAACCCGGCGTGCATGGGCAGCCCGGTGGATCGCAGCCGCCGCCACGCGCCGGACGCGTCGCGCCGCGCCAGCTTGAAGGGCAGCAGATGGTCGGGCTCCGGCAGACTCGCCGTCACCACCTGCTCCTTGCCTGGATCAACCGTGAACGTTTTCTCCCCCAGCAGACCGCCCAGCGTCAGCTGCGACCAGTTCATGAAACGCACCGTCTGCCCCGGGAAGACCGCATAGCCGTCGTCGATCACCGTCACCAGATAAGGCAAATCCGCAGGGCCGCGCGAGGGATTGAGACGAAACACCAACAGCGCCCGCGTCACGCCGTCGGGGATACGCGCCTTGGCGGCAGGCACCGCGACCGGTTCCCCGTCGCGCTCGATCATTTGTGTGAACACGAGTTCGCCGGCCCCGGTGAATGTCTGCGGAATCGAGCGTTCCCGCCCGAACAACTCCACCGTTCCGGCCTTGCCGTTGACCCTCACATTCAGGGGCAGTCCGCCCTCCGGAATGGGCAGATCCCAGGACAACGCGCTGAAGACCGCCGGTGGCTTGGGCGCTACCGGATCCGCATGCGCGACGAGGGCGGACGCGGCCAGCAGGCACGCGACCATGATCGAAAGGTAGGGCGGGTTATCCTTAACCCGCCGGCTTGTCGCACTCCGGAAAACCGGCGCGTTAAGGATAACGCGCCCTACCCGACGGGTGTAGAGATGGAGTGTTTTCATATTTCGTCGGGGCCGAGCCAGCGGAACTGGACGATGACAAATTTGCGCCCGAAGGCTTGGTTGGTGGCATTGGTGTTGGCCGGAGCCGTGGCATTGCCCAAGGCGGTGGTCGGCTTGGAGGGATCGGCGAGATTGGCGTCGGCTTGATCAACAAACCCGGGCTCGCGCTGCATGATCGCCTCGCACCAGGCGCGGCCTTCGATGGCGCCCGTCGCCGGATTGACGACTTCGCCGTAAGTGCGCACGCGGAAGGTGTCCGAGCGGGCCGACATGGCGGGGGCCAGCGGGGCGAGCAGGTCGCCCTGCAGCAGAAACCCGGGCACGCCGGTGGTGCGCAGCCTGCCGGTCGCCGCGTCCGGATTGTCGGCGTTGATCAACGAGCTCTTGACCACCAACGCAGGGTCCAGACCGGGCAAATCCTCCAGCCCCGCCACGCCGGCTCCGGGGTCCGTCTCCTTGTCCGGATTCACCACCGCATCGATGGCGGCCTGCACGATGCCCGTCTGGTTGCGCGGGTCTGTCGCAGGCAGCGAGAGGTCGCGATTGATGAACTCGGCCAGACTGCGGGCCGGCCGGCCGCGCGCCTTGATGCCCGCGACGATCTCGGTGGCGAGTTGCCGGAGCTGGGTCGCGCTGAGGCTGCGATAACCGGTCCATTCGTAAAGCTTGCCGGTTTCGTCGGTGGGGTCGGCATCATGCAAACCGATCACCCGCGGGAAGGGACGCACGTTTGAATCGGTGCGCGTCCCGGCGCGGGACTGATACGCATAATCGGACGCTTGCACGCTGCCAAGGAATGCCGTCCAGGCTTCGACCGAGGTCGAGTTGATGTTGAACGCGCCGTCGATCATCAGGCGGGTCGCCGCGAGTTCGTAGCCGGGGGCCCCTTCGAGCGAGGTCAACGCCGCCACCCCGTCGGGATCGTGAAAGCGCAACCGGGCGTTGGGCAGATTCGCCGGGCGTGTCGCCAATGACGCCGGCAGGGTCGACAGAAAAAACCGGTCCCACAGCGCCTCGTTGAGCGCATAGCCGTAGTCCGGCGTGTCGTGCTTGTAGAAGATGGACGCGTAGCTGTTGCCCAGCGGATAGGCCGGATGCTTGCCATCCACACCCCAGTTGACCTGCCCCAGCCTGGCCAGCGATACGACCTCTTCATTCTGCCGAAGGACGTCGAAAAGGATGACATGCGTGGCGCTGTATGCATCGCCATCGATGCCACCGCCCCAGAAGCCGTTGTCGCCGTCGTAGGCGAAGGTCAGGTCGTCATGGTGCGGGGAATACGAGTTGAGCGCTTCAAAGCCCCAGCTTGCCACGCAGTCCCAACCGCCGAGCCGTTGCGAGACGACCGCCCGCGGGTTGCTGTCGATCAGCATGCGGGTGCCGGAGTAATCGCCGACGGTGCCGCCGTCGGAGCGCCTCGCCGGATGCCCGGAGGGAACCTGGTGGTTCTGCGTGCCTGACTGGTTGCCACTCGTGTTCCGGCTCCAGGTGGCGTCGCGCAGATGAAACCCGACGGCATACAGCTCATGCGTCGTGGGGTCGCTTAACACGGCCGAAGGCCGCTCAGTCTTGCCCAACTTGTCCAAGGTCGGCTCCATCTCGATCCAGCGTATGATCTCTGACGGAGTCGCCCCGATGCCCAAGGAGACCGTCGGATGCTGGCTGCCTGCGATGCTGGTCAATTCCACGCGGGCGGCGGCAGGCAATGGCGATGGAACCGCCGTGCTGGAATCCTGATAGACATACGCGGTGCGATACCCCGCCGAAAGCGCGATGGGGTTGTTTGCCAGGGGATCAAACGCGGTCGTGGCCGTGGAGGTGTAAACCCGCACCTCCCCCGGCGCAAAACCATCGGCCGCAATGTCAAAAAGGATGGTTTTGGCCGACGTGGAAGCGGGGAAATACAATGTCCCGGACACCCCGCCTCCCGACAAGGTATACTTCGCCTGGTATCCGTCGCCGGCTACGGACTGGTATTTTATCCGGTAGGTGCTCGGTGCCAGGGCGACATTGTAGGGATTGCACAACACCACCACGGGCGTGAACACGAAGCGGTAATTCGGGCCGGCGGTTGCATCCATGCCATAACCCAGCCGCACCATGACCGGGATGGGCAAAAGCGCCTGTGCCGAGGGCGCCGTCACGCCCGGATTTGCCAGCGGAGCCTCGACCGGAGCGATTGTGTCGCTGGCATCCGCGCGCTGCGCCCAGAACGACCGGACCTGCGCCCAGATCGGCGCGACCGGCTCCTTGTTGGCCGTATAGGTCTGGGTCGGCGCGGTCCTGCCGACCGGCCCCGTCGCCGGCAGGGACAACACCGGCGTGCTGTCGCCCATTTCATCTGCGACCGTCGTCCCGGTCGGCGGAGAAGCCGCCAGCCCGCGCGTCAGGTCGCGGCGCAGTCCGCCGCGCAGCGTGTCGGCCAGCACGCCGCTTCCGACCGTCGTCAGTTCGTGAAAATACCGTCCGGTTTGCGTGACTCCCGTCGCTGTCGCGAGGTCGGCGTGCAGCATGGGCAGTTGCTCGGTGGACAACACCATCCCGCGCCTGGTCTCGAAGGCGGCCGTCACATTGGCGAAAGCCGTCTGGTAGGCGCTGCCGGCGAGCAGCTCCATGTCCGGCCGGGGCGCGGCCTCGCGGCGCCAGGCGGCCTCGTCGTCAGTGCTCGCGGCGGTCCGGTAGGGGTCGCCCAGGTTGACCTTCGCCTTGATACCTTCATCACCCACCCACCAGGCATACGCGCCCACCTGCACATCCGGTCCCGAGGCCGCCGCACCGGGAATCTGGCTCGCCGGCACCTTGATCGCACTCTTCGCCAGCTTCACGCGTCCGTCCTGCGGATAAGTGGCGGTGGATTTGAGTTCCTCTCCGAGAACCTTGCGCACGAGCCAGACGTTATTGGGGTCCGCCTCGGGATCGGCCACCGCCGCCGTCACCGGCGTGATCGCCGTGCCATTGGTCTCGTTGCCGCTCACCAACCACGCCATCGGTGCGCTCGACGCCGGAGCGGCGGCATGCGTGGGCGTGACCGACGACGGCGGACGCGCATCCCACACGCCGGTCCAGAAAGGATTACACGATTTGCCTCCATCAAGTAGCGTCTGCACCGCCGCGTCGATATCGGCGCGCGCCGTCACCGCCTGGTCGGGACCGGCGTATTTCTGCAGCTGGCCGATGGCGAGGTTGAGCGCAAAGAGCGCGTTCGCCCGCGCCTGCGCGAGCCGCGTCGCATTGGCGGCGACCTGCGTCTCCACCCGCGTCAGGCTGGCCAGCGACACCAGCAGCAGCACCAAAAACGCCAGCAGCGTGACCGTGATGAGCAGCGCAAAACCGCCGCTCCGCGCGAACCGGCGCGGACGACAACCGATGACAGGCGGTGGGATGGGATGGGGGGACGACATCGCTGGGAGGTGTATCTGCGACGCGGATTTCTCCTGCGCCCTGGGGATGCGCCTACTTGACGAAACCCTCGGCGTCTTCGCAAACGACGCCTGGGTTTACGCGTAATCTCATGCATGCTTTGCGATACCCGGGCAAGCCGCCAGGGTGACGCCTTCCCCCCCTTTTCCCATGAAACACAACCTACCCCGTTGGCGGCGCGGACTCCTCCTCGTCGCGCTTTCCGCCAGCCTTCCGGCCCTGTCCGCCCAGACCCCCGTCGCCGTCGTCAACCCGACCTTCGCCGATGCCGACACCAACGGCAAACCCGATGACTGGAAACCCTATCCGGACGGCGACGGCCTGTCCGCCGTAAGCGGCGGCGTGCGGCTCAACGACCAAAGCGCTTCGCAAGGTCTCGGTCTCGCGCAGTGGCTGCCCGCCGCCGAAGGCACCCAATACCGGGCCACGCTCGAAGTGCAGGGCACGGGCGGCCTCTTTGTCTACCTGATCTTCACCCCGCGCATCCCCGGCAAAGAAGCCGACGTGGGCAACATCAAGCTCCTTGAAAAACGCCAGTGGGCCGGCGCCAAGGCCGACAAATCCACGGTCACCATCGAGGCAACCGCCCCCGCCGGATCGAAACACCTGCGTCTCTGGGTCTACAGCCCCAACGCCAACAAAGCCGACGTGACCGTGTCCTCCCTCAAACTCGAGGCGCTCGGCACCGTCGCCCTGCCGTCCTCCGCCGCCCCCGCCGCATCCGCTCCGTCCGCGCCCTCGGCCGTCATCCCCGCCGGGCCCGTTCCCGAAGGCAACCTCCTGCAAAATCCGACCTTCGCCGATTCCGACGGCGATGGCACGCCCGAGGGCTGGAATCCCTATCCTCCCGGTGACGGCACCACGCGCATCCTCGCCCCCGCTCCCGGTGGCGGACTCATCTTCAAGGATGGCGACAAAAACAACGGCCTCGGCATCGAGCAATGGGTGCCCGCCCAGGAAGGTGTCCGCTACACGGCCTCCGCCGATCTCGTCGGCAGCGGCGGCTTCAACCTCACCTTGATCTTCGCCAAGGAAAAACCCGCCCGCGCCGGCGATCTGGGGTCGGTTCAGCTCTCCGAAAAGGCGGGATGGGTGAACGCCGGGAAAGTGTCCACCAACGTCGCGGTCGCGCCGGTCGGGACCAGGTGGCTCAAGGTCTGGCTCTACTGCCCGAAGATCGGGACCGCCGATGTCGTCGTCCGCCAGGCCTCGCTCATCGCCACCTCCCCCGCCGCTCCCCGCCCCGCCGGACTGTCCGACGTCATCGACTTCGAAACCGGCGACTTCTCCCAGGCCCACAGCACGGAAGGCGGCAAGGTCTCCGTCATCACCGCGAACGACGGCCCGGTGCGCGAAGGCAAATACGCCTTCAAAACCTCCGTGCAAAAAAACCAGCATCGCGCCGAGGTCGCCGGCCCGCGCTGCCCGCCCTACGGCGTGGTGCGCTACGGCTGGAGCATGTTCGTGCCCAAGGAATTCGACGCCCACACCCAGTTCAGCATCATCACCCAGTGGCACGACTGGGGCACCGGGCGTGAATCCCCGCCCGATGGCGGACCGCCCACCAGCATCTCGGTCGACAAGGGCTATGTGTCATTGAAAGTCAACTACCAGGGTGACGACGGCTGGACCACCAAGAAGCAATACCTGCGCGTCTGCGCCATCGAGGAACTCCGCGGCCGTTGGAGCGACTGGGTCATGGAAGCCAACTGGCAGCCGCCGGGCAAGGGCGGCTGGCTCAAGCTTTACCTGAACGGCAAGCTCGTCGTCGACTACACCGGCACCACCTTCTACGAGGGCAAGGACAAGGGCCGCTACTTCAAGTTCGGCAACTACAAGGGCGGCGGGTCATGGAAGGGCGAGGAAGCCGGCGCCGTTCTTTATTTCGACAGCTTCCGCATGGCTCTCGGCGAGAACTCCGCCTACCAGATGGTCGATCCCAAGACCTACGCCCCCGAGCCCGTCCGCGAATAAGCCCCGGGCTCTCCTCCCCGGCCGCGTCGGCAACACTTCGGTCGCTCCGCCGTGCCCGTGTCTCGCACCCCCATGTCGTTCCGTCTCCCTACCCTCTTCCGCCAACGCCCGGCCGGCCTTCGGCTCCTCGTCCTCGGTTGCACCTTGGTGGCGCTCGCCGCCGGCCAGCCTGCCGGGGCCCGCTCCCTCGATGACCTCTTCAACGAAGGCGCCGCCGCGTATGGAAAAGGCGACTACACCCGCACGATCACCCTGTTCACGGAAATCTTGAAACAGGCGAAACCAAGCCCGGCCCTGGAGCCCGTTTACTTTACCATCGCCGCCGCCAAACTCCGCAAAGGCGACAACGACGGCGCCATCGCCGCTTTCCGCCTCTACCTGCAAACCTACCCCGCCGGCTCGCAGCTCAACGACGCACGGGCCGGACTGACCAAGGCCCTGATCGCCGCCAAACGCATGCCCGAAGCCCTGGCCGCCATCAACAGCCTGCGTGATTTGCGCGGACGCTCCGGCTCCCAGGGCATCGACAACTACGCGACCGTGCTCGGACTGACCCTCGACATCGCCGATTCGTTGCTCGACAAAAAAAAGCCCGCGGACGCCCTGTCGCTTCTGCAAACCGCCCTGCGCCGCGAGCAAATCATCGAACGCCAGCGCGGCCGGATCGTGGATCTCGACCGTCTCTACCGGCAGGCGGTCGCCGTCGGCGGCTCGGGCGACGGCGGCTCCGCGCTCGGCGCCAATCGCGACGCCCTCGCCTCACGTCTCAAGGATGCGAAAGACGCCCTCAAGTCCGTCGAGGACAACCTCGCCTTCGACATCCCGAAACTGCTCCGCCAGGCCCAGTGCCACATGGAATTGGGCCAGCCGTGGGAGGCGACCGTGGTGTATCGGGAAATTCTCGACCTCTTCCCCTCCGCGCCCGACCGCGTCTATGCGTTGCGCGGATTGGTCTACGCCAGGCAGTCAACCGACCGGCTCCCCGACGCCCAGGCCCTTTGCCAGCGCTTCCTCAAAGAATTCCCCTCCAGTCCCCTTGTTCCGGAAATGGCGGCGGTCGGCGGACAGATCGCCGCGCAGCTCAACGACAACGACCAGGCCGCGCAGCTTTTCGGCTCCGCCATTGAAAAAAGCCAGGGCGACCGGCTCGAACGCGTCATCTTTCAGCTCGGCGGCGTCCGCTTCGCCCTGCGCGACTGGGCGGGCGCCCGCGAGATGTTTGACCGCTACGTGAAAAACTACCCCAAGGGCGAGTGGACCGACAACGCCGGCTACCGCTCCGCCATCAGCTGGTTTCTGGACAACAACGACGCCGACCGCTACGCCAAGGCCGAGAAAGCCATCAAGGCCTTCGTCGATAAAAACCCGAACAGCGTCTATCTCGCCGACGCCCATTACCGCCTGGCCGTCTGCCAGTTCGCCTTCCAAGAATACAAGAAGGCGATCGCCTCCTGCGAAGACTGGGAAAAACGATTCCCCACCGACGGCATGCTCGCCGAAGTCCTTTCGCTCAAAGGCGACGTCCAAAAGACGCTGGAGCAGAACGACGCCGCGATCGAAACCTACCTCCGCGCAGCCAGCGCCGCCTCCACCGACGAAGTGCTCTCCTACACCCTCGGCGAAGCCGCCCGCCTGCTCGAACAAAAGAAAGACTGGGCCCGCCTCGCCTCCGTCTTCTCGACCCAGATCGAACGCCAGCCCGACAGCAAGCTCGCCATGGGCTGGTATTACTGGGTCGCCCGCGCCAAGGCCCGCGCCGGCCAGTCCGGCGAAGCCTGGGACTTCCTCTCCGACCACGTGGGCCAGCAGATCGCCAACCCCGCCAACGAGGACGTCGAAAAAATCATCGGGCTCATGGCGCAGATTCGGGCCAAGGAGCGCACCCCCGCCGGCGCCCCGACCCCGCCCTCGCCCACCGACCAGCTCGCCGAACGCCTCAAGCTCGCCGACGACGCCCAGCCGCTCGTCCGCGCCCGTTTGAGTTATTACCAGGCCCGGGTGCTCAGCCTCTCCCTCAAACCCGACGAGGCCGAAAAAATCCTTTTGAAAATCGGCAGGGAAATGCCCGCCGAGCAGATGAGCGCCGCCCTCCTCGCCGTCGTCGGCGAGTCGCTCTGCAAAGCCGGCGAGTCCGCCCGCGCCACGCCCTTCTTCAACGCCCTGCTCGACCGCTTTCCGGCTTCCGATTACCGCGACTACGCCTACGTCGGCCTGGGCAACCTCGCGCTTGATCGCAACGAGCCCGAAAACGCACTCCGGTTTTACGACGACGCCATCAACAAGGCCGGCGCCGTCCATCGCCAGCGCGAGGCCACCGTCGGCCAGGCGCGCAGCCAGCTCGCCCTTGGCCGCCTAGACAAGGCCGCCAAACTCTTCGAATTCATCGCCGGCGCAAAGGAGTGGCGCGGCGAAGCCACCGCCCTGAGCCTTTATTACCTGGGCGAAATCGCGGTCAAGCAAGGCGACCTCCCGAAGGGCATCGCGTTTTTCCAGCGCGTCTTCGTCAGCCAGGTCCGCTACACCGAATGGGTCGCCAAATCCTACGTCGCCAGCGGCCGGGCGTTTGAAAACCTCGGCAAGAAACCCGAGGCCGCCGCCACCTACCGCGAGATGCTGCGCAACGAGAAACTCAAGGATCGCCCCGAACTCGCGACCGCGCGCACCCGCCTCCAAGCCCTCGACCCCGCCGCACCATGAGTCGCCTTTCCCTTTTCATCACCCTCGCCCTGCTCCAATGCTCCGTTCCGGGCATGGTCCGCGGCCAGACCTTTTATTTCGCGGACGGACGCAAGGCCTCCCTCCCCGAGGCCCAGATCAAGGGGACCAACATCATCGTCCCCTTCAAGCTCAGCGGCGGGGATGGCGCCTCGGCCTCCCTGACCCTGCCCATTTCAAGCCTCGGCCGCATCGAATGGCCCGCGCCCGCCGCCATCGCCCAAGCCGAGGACGATCTCAAGGCCGGCAAACCCGCCGACGCCCTGAAAAAAATCGACGCCATCCTGAAGGAACAGGAACCCTTCCGCGACGTGCCCGGTTCCTGGTGGAACCAGGGGGCGACCGTCAAGGCCGTCGCCCTCGCCCAGCTGGGCAGGGAAGCGGAAGCCGAAAGCATGCTCGATCAAATGCGCCGGACCAAGGCGGCTCCGGACGACATCTCTCGCGGCGAACTTGCCATCATCGAACAGCTCGCCTCGTCCGGCAAAATCGACGCAGCCAAGGCCCGGCTGGACAAGGCGGAATCCACCATCGCCGATGACGCCGGCCTGGCATCCATTTCCATCCTCAAGGGCCGGATGTTCGAACGCGCCGGCCGCACCGAGGAGGCGCTCCTCTCCTACCTGCGCGTGCCGGTCTTTTACTCCTCGGAGGACGACAAGCAGCCCGCCGCGCTCCTCGGCGCGATCCGCGCCTACCGCAAGCTGGGCGACGAAACCCGCGCGGCCTCGATGACCGCCACCCTCACGACCCGCTTTCCCAATTCGCCCGAAGCCCAGTCCAAACGCTGACCTCATTTCCTTATTCTCATAACATGAAACCACAGTCCTCCCTCCCCTCCCCGTCCCGCACCGCGACCGCCGTCGTGACCGCGCTCTGCACCTGTCTCCTCGTGATCGTCATGGCCCACCCGGCCTTCGCCCAGGAAGTTTCCGCCACCGCAGGCACCCCGCTCGTCATGGAAAAAACCCTGTTCCAGCGCCTCATGGCGGCCGGCCCGGTATTCATGGGCACGCTGTTCATGGCCTCCGTCTTCATGGTCTGGCTGGTCATCGACGGCCTCATGCGCACCGCCAAGGCCAAGCTCGCCCCCCCGTCCGCCATCGCCGGCCTGCGCCAGAACCTAATAGACGGCGACTACGAAACCGCCACGCAGACGGTGACCGCGCAGGACTCGGTCTTCGCCGAAGTCGCCACCGCCGCCTTCACCAAGGTCGGCCTCGGCAAGGACGCGACCGACGACGCCATCTTCGAGGAGATGGAACGCAGCCGCGCGGTCTTCAACTCCCGCATCAGCTACCTCTCCGTCATCGGCGTCATCACCCCCATGATCGGCCTCACCGGCACGGTGTTCGGCATGATCCACGCCTTCGACACCCTCGGCTCCTCCGGCGTCGGCGACCCCACCAAG
>JBAZSJ010000040.1:0-47416 GCA_041662485.1 Opitutaceae bacterium
TTTACCCTGCCGTGGGAAACGGCGACGACATAGGTCGTCCTCTGTCTCAACCGCCGGATGCGGAAAACCGCACGTCCGGTGGTGTGGAAGGGTCACGGGGCGCAATCCCCGTGACCCCATCCGATCACCTGACATGCCCCCGGCTGCACCAAACCTTGGCGGCCATGGTAAAAACGCCGCGGGCACGAACGGCGGACACGGCGGTCCGCCCTCCACGGGGCATCTTCCGTGGGGAAAACAGTGCTATGCGGAAGTGATGGAAAACTTCAGGAGCACGGAGCCTTTGCTCAAAGTCGCGGGCCATTGCAGGCGCAGGCGGACGCCGCCGCGATTCTGGGTGTGCAGGCCGTCGCTTTTTCTCAGGCCGATGACGGCTTGGGTGCCTTCGGGGAATTCCAACAGCTCCCAGGAATAGAGAACCGTTTCGAGTTGCACGGCGGCGAGGCGGGTGTCGGCGGGCGAGAAATCCCGGTCCCAAAACTGTCCGCCCTCGGCGGGTGGCACGCCCGCTCGGATCTGGCTGACTTCCTCGCCCAGCCAGTAGCCGGTGAACTTTCCGGTCTCGCGTTGAAGGTGAAAATCCAAGGTGGCGCCGCCGCGAAGATCGGCGAGTGCCACGCCGAGCAGCAGGGCGTTTTCTTCGAAACGGCAGGAGAACGCGGCGGTGCCGCCGGTTTCGCCTGCGGGGTTCAGAAGAGGCTCGTTCCACGTGACGGCGACGCCGTCGGACGTGGTGATTTCAAGGGGACTCATCCGCTGTTGGGAGTTCCACGGGCCGCCCGGGCCATCGATGCGCACATGGGGGAAGCCGGCCCAGTCGCTGGTGTCGCCGAGGCGCATTTTGCTTTTCTCGATCTCGGTCGGGAGGGAGTGGAGCGTGGAAAAAACCGGTCCGGTGGAATGCGAGAGCGAGGCGAAGCCGCGGGCCCAAAGACTTTTCGCGTAGTTGAAAAACGAGGCGTGGAAACCGCCGGCGCGGACGACCGAGCTTTCGATGCCGGGAAAATGGTCGGTGACGGTTTTCACCGGTTCGGCGGTGGGCGGCGTGGCGAAGGCGCGACGCCAGACATCGGGGTGGAACAACGTTTGGGTTTGGATGCCGGAGTCCGTCCATGCCAGCGTGACGCAACGGCGGAGGAGAGCGGCGGCATGGCCGTTGCCGGCGGCGGCCTCCTGCACGATTTGCAGCGGATTGATGGGACCGAAGCTGCTGGAGCGGGTGCCGAAATTGCCCGCCCACTGCAATTCGCGGGAGGCGAAGCGGGCGTGGAGTTCGAGCATTTTGCGGCTGGTTTCTTGCAGGCGCGCATCGCCGGATTCACGGGCGAATTGAGCGAGGAAGCCGGCGCCGAGCGTTTGATAGACGCCGGAGACACCGCCATTTTCCGCGGTGATCCAGCCCTCGGCGTCCACGTCGCGGGCGAGGCGGTAATGCGCGGTGTCGAGCGCCCATTGCCGCCACTCCGCGCGGTCGAAGGTTTCGCCGAGATGCCAGAGCAACGCGAGCAGGTGCAGGCCGCAGTTGAAAACGAAGGCGCCGCAGACGGGATTTTTATAGATCCACGCGCCCGTGCGTTCGAGGTGGGCGGTCCAAAACGCGCGTTCGGTTTCGGGCAGGCGGGGGCCGAGGCGCGTCCACACCTCAAGCATGACGTGGCCGTGGAACGCGGTGCCCCAAGGGATGGTGCGCCACATGTCCTCGGCGGGAACCCAGCTGTTCCAATCGTATTCGAGGAAGCCGCCTTCCGGACGGGCGTAGGTGCGGACGAGAAGCACGGCCAGATCGACCGCCAAGATGCCGGAGGGGCCGGCGGCGGGATTGTTTTTGTCGTCGGCCACGTTCAGTGCGGACCAGACGATATTCATGCCCTTTCGAAAGAGCGTGATGATGGGCGCCGATTCGTGTTCCTGGCGAAGGGCCGTGAATACGGCGGATGCGTCGGGCCCATGCTTGTCCAGCAATGTCTGGATGCGGCGAAGATCGGCGAGCCGGTTGTGCTCGATGATCTGTTCGAGGGTCAGTGAGGGCGGTTGTCCTGGGGGCATGGATATGGGCGGCGGGTGGCACCGGCGATGGCTGCGCAAGAAGGCGTTTGTAGCGTCATGGATGTAACTAAGACAGGGTCGAATGAGGCCCGATTTTTCATTTTCATTCATTTGTTCAAACGAAACCACCGGCCTGGATAGGTGGTTGGTTCTGGCGGTAATAGGCTTGTGCGAATCGGAAATGGGCGTTTGAGAATCTCCAATGGCTTACGGAGTTGTAGTGTCGGACGCGCTTCTCACCCTGCGTCAGTGGTTGGTGTCGTCGGGCTTCAAGCCGGGCGATCGCATTCCTTCCGAACGCCAGCTTATCCAGCAACTCGGGCTCAAGCACAACGCCGTCAACCGGGCCATGAGCCGGCTGATCTCGGAGGGGCTGGTGCAGCGCGAGGGCTACAAGCTGTATTACGCGGCCGAGAAAAAGCCCGGTTCCGTCGCCTTTACCTGCGATCTTGTTTTGGCGCGCCGTTCCCTGCACCTGAAGAGCTATCGCAGGGTGGCGAAGGAACTGGGGATTGATCTGCGCATTTACTACTACGAATCGGTCGATGAAGCCGTGGGGCATTTGCACGCGCTCGACACCCCGGGAACCGAAAGCGTGCTGTTTGACCCTCCTCATGGCCCGTCCGCCTCATCGTGGGCGCCGGCGGTCGGCCAGTTGCTCGCGCATGGCATTCCGGCGGTCAGCATCCGCCAATACGCCGACAACATTCCCTGTGTCCTGGCGGATCCCGCCCGCGCGGTTGACCTGGTGGTTGCCCATCTCCGAGAGCTTGGTCACGAGCAGATGGCGCTGCTGACGATCGCGCCGCGCGCCTCGGTCTCGGTGCAGATTTACCGGGCCTGGCAGTCCCAGCCGTGGGGGCAAAACGGGAGGGCGAGCGCGAAGCGGATAGCGTTTTACGACGACGCCCGCGAGGACGTGCAGAACCTCGCCCGAAAGCTGGCGGGAGAGTGGAAGAACGTGACGGCGCTGGTCGTTTACACGGTGCACGATCCCGTCGTGCCGCATTTGCTGGAGGATCTGGCCCGGCAAAAACGGCATGTGCCCAAGGATTTGTCGGTGATCTGCCTCGGCGATCTTCCTCATCTCACGACTTCAAGTCCTCCGGTCAGCACGGCGGCTTTCGATGCCTCGCTGATGCATGAAACCGTCTTTCGTCTGGTGCAAAGAATGGCCCGGAAAAAACAGGGCACGGGGCTGATGCCGCCTTTCCCGAGCCTGCATATCCAGCCCTATCTGATCCTCAGGGAATCCACGAGTCCGACGGCTTCCTATGTCCCCAAGAAAAAGGCCGTGGAGGCCGAAGCCGCCGTGCCGCGTCTTTTCCCGGTTGATCACGGGACGACGCCCGCCGAATTGAAGCAGGCTCTCAGGGCGATGCTGAGGCGTCCCTATGCGCTGGCCATGACGGCGGAGTCGTCTCGGTTTTCGGCCGTTGATCTCGGACCTTTCGTCAACCGGCCGGTGAACTATCGCAAGGGCTGGCTGGGCGACCTGCCCCTTACTCATTTGGGCGCGGGAAAACACATGATTCACGGCATTCCGTTTCAGGTCCTGGGAGGCCCGGCCCGCACGGATCATGGGGCGATTATTTTCCGTTCTAGGACCAATGAGACGGGAAATGCGCGGGGTCTTCCGTCCCGGGTGAAAATCCCCGTCGGGGGCAAGGCGCTCGCGATTTATATCCTGCATGGCTGCGGCTACACGCGGTTTCTTTCGCGTTTTGCCACCTATGATTTCTATGCCGGGAAAAAGCGACTGGGCTCCGTGCCCCTGATCGCGCTCGGTCAGCCGCCCCACGATTGGGACGCCGCGCATTTCGAGCGGGATTCTCAAAAGGCCAACATACAGGACTGGTGGTCGGACTTTCCCCACGTTGATTTTCCCAACGCCCGTCAGGCTCCCATCGTGCCGGAGGAGGGCGACGATGCGATGCACCGCCGTTACGCCTACCTTTACACGTTGGAATGGAAAAATCCTTTTCCGAATCTTAAGGTCACCCACATGGAAGTCACCGTGGACGCCGGCCAATCCACAACGTTGGGCATGCTCGCCGTCACGAGACTGACGAAAGACGGCAACTGACCGCAGGGCGGGAAACGTCGGCGGGAGTAACGATCCCAGGGGCTTGCCCCGAGGCAACGAATGCCGAGTTGTAGGAGGCTTTATGCCGCGATTTCAATCCTCGCGAGCTTGCTCGCTCCCACGGCGAACCATCGCGGCGTAAAGCCGCTCCTACACAATCAAGCCGAAGCAAGCCTCGGCTTTTGTATGGGTAATCCGTCTAAGAGGGCGTCCAAAAAGGTAGGGACGGACCGCTGGGCCGTCCGGTTGGGCGTGCGTAGCCCACAGGAGAATCGCGGCGGGCCCAGCGGTCCCGCCCTACCTCACGTCAGCTTTTAGACGCCCTCTAAGGAAACTATAAGTTTGGGGGGTATTGGACCCAAGGGGATCAATGCGTCGCCCGTCTGCGATATTCGCCGGGGGAAACCCCGGTGATTTGTTTGAAGCGGCGGAAGAAATAAAACTCGGTGCCGAAGCCGAGGGAGAAGGCGATTTCCTTCATCGACAGGTTTGAGCCGATCAAGTGATGGCAGGCCTGTTCGATGAGGTGACGCGAGCGGAAGGTCGTGGGGGTGACGCCGCACAGCCGCTTGAATTTTTTGCGATAGGCCTGTTCGCCCAGCCCCATGTTTTTGGCCGCGCTATTCAGGTCCAGCGGCGTGCGTGAGGGAAGTGCCAGAAGTTGTGAGCGCGCCTGGTTGGCCCATTCCACCTCCGAGTCCAACTGGGGCCGTTGCCACGTGGCGCACATGTCGGCGATCAGGGCGATCACCCGGCCTGTATCGGCGAGGGAGGGCGCGGAGCCTTTCGGCGCGAGAGGCAGGACGACCTCGTAAAATCGCTTCAACCAATAGGAGGCGGGTTCCAGATGACGGATGGGTTCCGCCGGGTCGATGAGCCCCGTGCCCATCCAAGCGTCAAAGGCCGGTCCGGAGAACTCGATGTTGATCTCGTTCCACCGTGTGCCGGGCAAGGGGGTGTAAACGTGCCCGATGCCGGGGAAGAGGCAGAGGAGGTCGCCGGACCGGATCGGACGTTCTGTTTTCTGGCGGTCGTCAGAGAAGGTTCCCTCTCCTTTGGTGAGATAGATCAGGGAGTAGGCTTTCAGTTTCCGGCGGGCGTTTTCCAGGCGATGTTGATCCATGCCCCAGCTCCGATGGATTTGCGCGCTGCGGGTGATTCCTCCGGCCGGCAGCCCGTGGAAGGATTCCATTATCAGCCAGTAATCGCGGGTTTCCCCCGATCTTCTACCGGATTGGACAGTAAGTTTACCGCCGTGTGCATGGCTCAGTGCTTTCAGGGAACGCATTTTATCGGAGAATCTTGGTTGAGACAGCCACGGCCGGATGCCGCCGCACAGTCTTAGCCATACTCTTTCCCATGCTTCAAGCACACCTTTGCAACGACGCCCCCGAGGCGTTGGGTTTTCCGCTGAAAAACATCATCAATCATGTCCGGGCGAATACCGGTCTGTATATAGGATCTCCAAGCATGGCGATCCTGCCGGACGGCGCCTACGTGGCCTCGCACGATTTTTTCGGCCCCAACTCCAACGAGTTCAAATCCGCGACGGAGCTTGTTTTCAGAAGCGAGGATCGCGGCCTGACCTGGCGGCAGGTCGCCCGGATCGAGCCGGCCTTCTGGTCCAACCTGTTTGTTCATGCGGGTGTCCTTTATCTGCTCGGCGTCACCCATCATCACGGGTTGTTGGTGATCCGGCGGAGCGATGACGGCGGGTTTACGTGGACGGAGCCGCGCGACGCCGTGTCGGGATTGCTCGCCGCGAGCGGGCACTATCACACCGGTCCCATGCCGATGTTGGTCCATCACGGACGCATCTGGCGGGCCATGGAGGATGCGGGAGAGGGCGGGAACTGGGGCGAGCGCTACAACCCGATGATGATCTCCGCGCCGGTGGGCGCCGACTTGCTTCGGAGCGACAGCTGGAGATTCGGGCCGCCCCTGATTCAGTCGCGCTCCTGGCTGGGAGGGAAGTTTGGCGGATGGCTTGAGGGCAACGCGGTGGTCGCTCCCTCCGGTGATATTGTGGACCTGCTGCGGGTCGCCTATCCGGCGGGGGAAAAGGCGGCGATCGTCACGTTGGCCAAGGATGGCGAGACGCTCAGTTTTTCGCCGGAGCGTGACTTTATTGATCTGCCCGGCGGCGCGACGAAGTTCACCGTGCGCCGCGACGACACGGATGGCGTTTATTGGACCCTGGCCAACATGGTTCCTCCGCGCCACGAGTGCCTGGACAACGCCTCGCTGGTGCGCAACACGCTCGCGCTTCTGCGCTCGACCGATCTTCGCGCCTGGGAACTGCGGTGCGTCGTCCTGTATCATCCGGATTCGTCGCGTCGCGGCTTCCAATACGCCGACTGGTTGTTCGACGGACCGGACATCGTGGCGGTGTCGCGCACCGGCCATGACGACGACTTCGGCGGCGCCAAGAAGGCGCACGACGCCAATTACCTGACGTTTCACCGGCTGGCCGATTTCCGGACGCTTACTCCGGCGGACTCGGTCGTTTCGGTTTTCGAACTGGATAAAAAATCATCATGAAATCCCCATCCAAGCAGCCCGCCTTTCGCGGCATCATTCCTCCCATGGCCACGCCTTTGCGCGGTCGTGACGAACTCGACCTGCCGGGTCTGGAACGGCTGATCGAACATATGCTGGGGGGCGGGGTGCACGGTCTTTTTATCCTGGGCACCACGGGCGAGGCTCCGAGCCTGAGCCATCGTTTGCGGCGCGAACTGATCGAGATCACCTGCCGCCAGGTCGCCGGACGCGTGCCGGTTCTCGTGGGGGTGACCGACACGTCCATGGTCGAGGCGTTGGAGTTGTCGCACGTGTCGGCCGACTGCGGCGCTGACGCCCTGGTCGTCGCGGCGCCCTACTATTATCCCAACAGCCAGCCGGAGCTGGTGGAGCACATCCGGCATTTCGCCTCGGAGATGCCGCTGCCGTTGTTTCTCTACAACATGCCGTCTCACACGAAGACCATGTTCGACATCGACACGGTCCGGCAGGCGATGGATCTGCCCAACGTCGTCGGCATCAAGGACAGCTCTGCCAACATGATTTATTACCACCAGCTGCTGCGGCTCCTGCCCGTCCGGCCGGACTGGTCCGTATTGATGGGACCGGAGGAGTTGCTCGGTGAATCTGTTTTATTCGGCGGGCATGGCGGCGTTTGCGGCGGGGCCAACCTGTGTCCGCGTCTTTACGTGGATTTATACAACGCGGCGGTCGCCCGCGATGTGGCGCGCGTCGTCGAGCTGCATGCCCGCGTCATGCACATCTCGTCCACGCTGTATCGGGTCGGCAAGCACGGCTCGGCCTTCATCAAGGGACTCAAGTGCGCGCTCAGTCTCATCGGCGTCTGCGATGATTTTATGGCCGAGCCCTTCCATCGTTTCCGGGATGCGGAAAGGGCCGCGGTCGCCCATCGGCTTGCCGAGCTCGGGATCACCTCCGCTGTTCCTTGTTCGAAGGCCCGCTGAGAGGATCTTTTGCCCGCGTCGCGCAATGGTTCCCGCGGGTGAAGCTGACGATGTGAGAAATACCGGATCGGACAGTATGTTTACCGGCGTGTGCATGCAAGGCGGCTTGCCGGTCACACCGGGTGAACGAAGCATAAATGAATCATCCCTCAGTCATCACGTAACCCCACCTATCCCATGAGAACTTACGCAACACTCCTCCTGTCGGCTTTCCTTGGCGCGCTCGGAACCGCGTCAAGCCTTCACGCCGCCGCCTATACCTTCGACAATACCAACACGGCCGGCCTGCAGGATGGCGGTGGCAATTGGAACACATCCACCGCGAATTGGTGGAACGGATCGGGCAACGTCGCCTGGCCGAACCTCGACACCGACGAGGCGATCTTCGGCGTCAGCAGCACGGGGACCAACAACACGATCAATGTGTCCTCGGTGACGACCAACAAGATCACCTTCGCCGCGCTTTCCGCGGGCAACTACCAGCTTTTTGGCGGGGCCATCGCGCTCGGAGGAACGTCGCCCTCTATCGTGGCGAACAACACCGTGGCCAACGGCCAGGTCATTCGTTCGGCCCTGACCGGAACCTCGGGCTTTTCAAAAACGGGGGCGGGAACGCTCACATTCGGAGCTACGGGTGCGACCAGTGTCAATTTAAGCGGACTCAGCGGCACGATTGATCTGAGCGGAGGAAATGTGTTTCTCGCGGAAACCGGAGGCGGTAGCGCGGCGGCGGCATGGAATATATCGACCTCCGGCACCAATCTGGGTCTGAGCGTGACCGGAACGATCAGTCTGGGATCGCTGTCCGGCGTCACCAACAGCGTGCTGCGCACCGGCGGGACCAACAGCCCGATCGCCAGTATTGGTGCTCTGAACACGGACACGACTTTCAGCGGCAACATCACCGGCACGATCGCGATCACCAAGGTCGGCACCGGCACGCTGACCCTCGCGGCGCTGTCCGCCAAAAACACCTACACCGGGGCCACCAAGATCGACGCCGGCACGCTCGCATTGGCCGCCGGAAGCTCGATCAACAAGACGCCGGCCATCGCCGTCGCCTCGGGCGCGATCTATGATGTCAGCGCCGTGACCGGCTACACGCTGGGCTCCACCGCCGCGCAGACGCTCAAGGGTGCGGGCACGGTCAACGGTTCGACCACCATCGCGGCCACGAACGGCACCTTGATCGCGGGGGATGTCGGCACGGTGGGCACGCTCACGTTCAACAACGACCTGATCCTCGCCGGCACGACCAGCCTGGATATTGTCGGTGTCACCGACGGCACCCACGACAAGATCTCGGTGGGCGGCACGCTGACCGCGGGCGGTCTGCTGCAGCTGGTCATCGACAGCAACTTCGCAAGCACGCTCAGCACCGCCGGAGGGTCCGCGACGCTTACGCTTTTCACTGTTTCTTCCGCCACCAACTTCTCATCCATCGTAATGACGGGTTTGGACTCGGGCACTTTCGCGACAACCACGGCAGGCAGCTCGCTGGTCGGCGCCACCAGTGGCATCACCTACACATGGAACGGTGACGGCACGCTATTGGTTGCCGCCATTCCCGAACCTTCGGCCTATGCCGCTGTTTTTGGGGCGTTGGCGCTGGCCGGAGCCGTCTGGCGCTCGCGCAGAAGGGCCTGATACCATTTCGCGATCAAAGGGCATAAGAATGCGTTGATTGAGGGTAGGGCAACCGTCCCGGTGAGCCGCGGCTCGGCGGGACGCCTCGCCCTACCTTTTGATGCCTTTGAATGCGAAATGGGATCAGGCTGGGACGGAACCGGGCCGCCGCATGCCGGGGGATTTCTTTGAACGGCGTCCGATTACGGTTTGAGCACCGTGACGGCCAGCACGCCGAGGGTGGTGGAGTGGGTGGAATCCACGGTGATTTCCAGATGGCTGACGACTGACCGGGGGTTCGGATTGATCCACTCCATGGTATAGAGATACACATACCGCGACGCATGGCTGGCGTTGTCGGCATCCAGGAGGGGGGCCATGCGTGCATGGGGGAAGTCCGTGTGAGGGAAGTCGGGCCACCAGTCTTGAATATTGGGCGCCGCGACGCCGGGTTCCGTCCGGGCGGGGTTGTAGCCGGGCGGCGGCAGGCCGAGCGAGACCAGCGGGAGGCGCCCCAGGCGGGCGTTGCGGCCGTGGAAATCGTAATGGGCGAAGGTGTGGAGTGACTTGGCGTAGCCGCAGCCGTGCAGGATGTAGACGGCCTGCGCTTTGGAACCGATGGCGATCCTGACTTTGTCGGGCAGTTTTTGCGAGTTGCCGGTCGTGTTGACGGCCGAGTGGAAAACGATGGTGCCGCAGTCGGAGCGTTTCGGGCCGCCGAGGATTTGGAAGGGCACGCCGTGTATCTCGCGCGGGCCGGGGGCGAGCTGCTTCAGCGGAAGATCCCCGAGCCATCCGCGCCGGAAGTTAAGCGGGCGGTTCACGTGGGAGCCGAGGTCAACCTGCGCGAAGCGGGGCCGCTCCGACAGGAAAGCGCGGGCCGCGAGCGGGTAGGCCTTGCGCAAATAGGATTCCATATCCGCGATGATTTCGGCGGACGGTTTGGGCCGGATGAACGGGGCGTCGGGGGCGGGACCAGGGGAGGGGGCGGAGATTTTTGACGGTGGGCCGGCAGGGTCCGTAGGGCCGGTTGACTGGCGGGCGGTCAGTTGTGATTGGAGGCGGACGTCGCACGGCGGGGGGAGAATTCCCATCGTTTTCTTTTTTCTGGCCGCCCGCAGCGCGAGGAAGAAGGCCGTTTCCTGCATGAGGGCCATGTCCACGGCGACCGTGGCGATCGGCGGCGTGGCGGTTGACGCCGACTTGGATTCGCCGACGAGCAGGAGCGAGAAATCGCGGGGAATCTGACGCCCCTTTTGAATCAACCTCTCTTCCAGCAGGTGAATGTTGCAGTCGGGCATGGCGACAACGATCAGGGCGGTGACGGGGCTCCATTGGTTGATCACCACGTCGGCCACCTCGTCGGCCTCCTCTTTTAACCGCATGCCCTTTTGCAGGTGTATGCGGCGGGAGGACTGCGTGAGATCGTATTTCCGGCACAGCTCATCCCAGGCTTGCAGGACTTGCGCCGACATGGGGCCGATGGGCGGGGCGATGACCAGGCCGCATTCATGGTGGCCCAGTTCGATCAAATGCAGAATCGCGAGTTCCAGCGCCCTGCTGTTGTCGGGCGAGACGGAGAACAGGCCGGGGGAACCATGTCCGATGCAAACGACCGGGATGTCGTGCTTGTGGAGCCTGGTTACGACCGGTTCCCACTGTGAGCTTAAGGCCGAGTAGGGCGGATCGAACACGATGGCCTCGGTTTCACGGGCGTCCAGTTTCTCCAGCTTGAGGATGACTTCATCGGTGGATTCCCATGTGTGCAGGACGAGATTGACGCCCATTTCCTTGGCGATCCTGCGATATCCGGGGATGTGGATGGAGCGAAGGGCAACGACCAGGTGACAGGTCAAGGACGAGCGCGCGGGCGTGCCACCGGCCGCAATCAGTTTGTAGCCATTGCGTTCAACCAGTCCCTCGGCGATCAGGCGTGCCATGGCGCGATTCAGCGCGTAATGTCTCACGCCGAGTTGAATGGCCAGAGCCCGTTCGGAGGGGAGGCGTGTTCCGCGCTTGGGGGCGGAGGCTTCCATCCATTCGCGCAAGCGGACTTCGGCCTCGTTTACACAGTGACCAGATGGCATAAGGGTATTGTTTAAACAAACAAACCGGGCGCCGGAGTGTCAAACGATGCTTTGGCGGAAGGTGATAAAACCGGTGTAAATTTATGGAAGAATTCAGGATGCGGAGCGGGCGTGGTTCCGGGCGGGAGTTTGGGGCATCGGTCGGGTCCATCCCCGAGCTCACGCTCGAGGACACACGCGGAGAATGTTGAAACAAATGCTCCTGATAATTCGTGCGATGAGAAAAACGGCTCCGCTTCGTTGTGCCGATGGTGTAAGCGTGTCCGGATCGTTCGTCCGTCGGCATGTGGCCGGCCGGCGGCTTTTGGCATCAATCCCCGTAAACCCCATGAATACCCGTTCCCTTCGCTTCGGCGGCCTTTTGCTGGCCGCCCTGTTTTCGGCCATCGCCACCGCCGGTTTCTCGGCGGAGCCCGCCGGCGCTGTTTATCATCGCAAATCCGGCCTGATTTCCGGCTGGTCTTCCACTGTTTGGGGCAACCTCAACGTCGAGCCCTCCAAGGCGGTCGTCAAGGAGGCGGGCGGCCTCTCGTTGCTGGTGACTCCCACGGCGGTGGCGTCCCCTTACGCCGGCCTGCAGATCGCGTGCGACGGCCCCGGCGGCATCGCGCTCACTCCTGCGCTGCGCAAGAACGGCGCGGTGTATCTGTATCTCCGCAACGGCACCGATGTTTCCGGAAAACCCGCCGCCAGCCAGGTGCTTCAGGTGATGCTCTCGTTCCAGCCTGATGGCGGAAAGGTGGTCAATGGCGCCTACGAACAGGTCGTGCTTGATCAGGCCCCGGCCGACGAAAAAGCCCCGCCTGTCTGGCAACTCGTCAAGATTTCCATTCCGACGCAGCTGCAGGGGCGGGTGGATCCGGCCACGCCCGTGAAACTTCACGGGGTGTATGTGCAATACGTGGACCAGCCCATGGCCGGCTACTTCGTCGGCGAATGCAACGTCGTGGCCGCCCCCGCCAAATAACACCCGATTTACCCAGATGAACTACGGTCGCTTCGATTCCGCCGCCCATGAATATGTCGTCACCCGACCCGATACGCCCCGGGCCTGGTCCAACTACCTCGGTTCACGCCGTTACGGCGGCATCGTGACCAACAACGCCGGCGGCTACTCCTTCACCCGCTCGCCGGCCGAGGGCCGCATCTTGCGCCACCGTTACAACGCCGTGCCCGCCGAGCAGCCCGGCCGCGTGTTCTACCTGCGCGACCGCGACAGCGGAGATTTCTGGTCCGCCGCCTGGCAGCCCGTCGCCAAGCCGCTCGATAGCTTCCACACCGAGACGCGCTTCGGTCCCGGCTACGCCGACATCGCCAGCGACTACGCGGACATCCGCACGGAGTCGCTCTACTTCATTCCGCTGAATCAAGAGTTTGAATACTGGCGCCTGCGCGTCACCAACACCGGCGACAAGCCCCGCCGCCTCTCCGTCTTCGCCTGCGCCGAGTTCACGACCGAGTGGAACCTCGTCAACGACTTCCTCAACCTTCAATATACCCAATACATCGGCGAGGCCGCGTGGCGCGACGGTTTCATCCGCGCCTCGTCCTGCTCACGTCTGCCCGAGGACAAGGCCAACTTCGCCAACCGCGACCAGTCGCGCTGGTGGTGGATGACCCTCGTCGGCGGCGACATCGCCGGCCATGACTGCGACCGGGATTCCTTCCTCGGCTCCTACCGCAGCTACGACCGCCCGATCGCCGTCGAGCGCGGCTCCTGCGGAAACTCACCCGGGTTTTCCGATAATCTCTGCGGCGTCATCCAGAGCGACATCGAGCTCGCCCCCGGAGAAACCACCGAACTCCTCGTTCTCCTCGGTATCGGCAAGAGCGAGCGCGAGGGCCGCGCCACGCGCAAAAAATTCGGCACGGCGAAGGCCTGCGAACACGAGTTCGCCGCGTTGAAGGGCCACTGGCACGGCATTCTTGAGAATTTCCATGTCGAGACGCCCGACGCGGATTTCGACCACATGACCAACACGTGGGGCGCCTACAACGCCCTCGTCACCTTCGAGTGGTCGCGCTCGTGCTCGCTCGTCTACACCGGCGACCAGCGCGACGGCTTCGGCTTCCGCGACACCGTGCAGGACATGCTCGGCGTGGCCTCGATGCTGCCCGACGTGGTGCGCGAGCGGCTCATCCTCATGCTCTCCGCCCAGGACGCCACCGGCGGCGCCCAGCCCGAGGTGCGCCCTTGGTCGCACGCTCCCGGCAAGATGAAGCCCACGCCCGCCGGCCACTACCGCAGCGACGACTGCCTGTGGTTTTTCAACACCATCCCCGCCTACGTCGCCGAGACGGGCGACACCGCGTTCTACGACGAGGTCGTTCCCTTCGCCGACAAGGGCAGGGCGACCGTGCTCGGACACCTCCGCCGCGCCCTCGAGTTCAACCTCGCCCGCACCGGCCGCAACGGTCTGCCCTGCGGACTCCTCGCCGACTGGAACGACTGCCTCAAGCTCGGCTACAAGGGCGAGTCGGTCTTCGTCGCATTCCAAGTCCGTCTCGGACTCGTCACCTACGCCGACATCGCCGGAGCGCGAAAGCTGTCCCGCGAACGCACCTGGGCGCTGACCGAACTCAAGAAGCTCGACCGCGCCATCGCCCGCACGTGCTGGGACGGGAAATGGTTCATCTGGGCCATCGCCGAGGACGGCACGGTTTTCGGCACGGCGAAGGCCCGTGAAGGCCGCATCTATCTGAACACCCAGTGTTGGGCGGTGCTCTCCGGCTTCGCCGACGCGAAGCAGACGAAGAGTTCGCTCGCCTCGGTGAAGAAGCTGCTCGCCTCCGACTACGGCGTGGCGATGTGCGCGCCGCCGTTCTCGAAGACTCCGGTCAAGGTCATGCGCGCCGTGCTGTTCAATCCGGGCAACAAGGAAAACGCCGGTATCTTCTCGCATACGCAAAGTTGGGCCGTGCTCGCCGAAATCATGGCCGGCAACGGCGACCAGGCCTACGCCTACTACCGCTCTTTCATGCCGTCCGCTCAGAACGACCGGATCGAGATGCGCCAGATCGAACCCTTCGCGCACTGCCAGAGCACGCATTCGCAGTTCTCGGAGAAATTCGGGACCTCGCGCGTGCCGTGGCTCTCGGGCACCGCGTCGTGGGCGCATTACACGGCGACGCATCACATCCTCGGACTGCGTCCGGAGACCGGCGGCCTGCGCATCGATCCCTGCATCCCAAGCGATTGGCCGGGCTTCAAGGCCCGCCGCCGCTTCCGCGGCTGCGAGGTTCACGTCGAGGTGCGCAATACGGCCAACGTGAACCGCGGCGTTTCGCATTTGCTCGTCAACGGGGTGAGGATCGAGGGCAACCTGGTTCCGCTTGCCGCGCTCAAGGCCGTCACGAAAGTAGTCGCCGTGCTCGGCTGAGAATATCCCGACGTTTTACAGAAGATAACGAAGAGAACGAGGGGCATGGAGAGCGCACCGATGTCTGCGTTTCCTTCGTTATCTTTTGTGAAATTCAGGCCGATTCAGGTTTAGGGCGGTTCAACTAAAACTATAGCTTGAAAGGAGGTCGGACCTCCCGGTCCGATCCGATTGGACGTCCTCTCAAAAATATCAAGACGGACCTGGAGGTCCGTCCTCCGCGCGGCCAATTACGGCTACGGTTTTATTTTAAATGCTCTAGCCGAACGTAGCATGACCCGGGTGGAACGCGTTGTCCTCGCCGCGCTGCGGCGAAGACGCCTCCCGACCCGGCGCATCGGGGCAACGCGCCCCTGCCATGGCTCTTCCCGGGCGACCGCAGTTTCCTAAATCGCACTCCAGTTGCACGGATCTTGTTTTTTTGTTAAAACAAACCCGCGAAAAGATGGAGCGTGGAGCAAAAAGAAACTGCGCAATGAGATGGGGTTTTACCACTATTGGCCTATCTTAAGGCGATCAGGCGCAACCCCGTTACCCCGGTCAGGCGCAGGTTCCCGTCAGTCCAACCCCAGTCAGCTCCCCAAAAAAATCATGAAGATGAAATATCCCAGCAGTTCAGTTTTTTTTGCTCTCACGGCACGAAAGACCGCGCCCGTCTCCGCTTCGCTTTCAACAACGGCCCTCTTGGGCATGGTTATGGCAGGGGTGGTTGCGCCCGTTGCGCATGCGGCGAGCGCCACATGGGCGACGACTCCGACGAGTGCGGCTTGGTCTCTCGGCAGCAACTGGGGAGGCACAGCGCCCGGTAATTTGACTTACGGTGTTACCCCGACAACCGATATTGCCACTTTTAATACTACCATTTCCGGGGGATTTGGGGATGTGACCACTCCCATCGTCATCGATAGCGGACGAACCATCTCCGGGATCACTTTTGGAACTTCTGCCGGAGCTTACCAAATTGGAACCATCGCAGGTAACACGCTGACTTTATCCGCTTGGGGCAAGATTCAGACGTCGGGAGGAACGGGAAGCAATGCCGAGGTGATCAATGCACCGCTGAAGATTTACGGTGGAAATGTTACCTGCTATATTTCAAGCGACTATACAAATGCGGCGAATACACTCTCTTTCGGAGGCACCATTTCCGGGGCATCCGGCGCGACGGTTCTGTCGTTGAATGGTGCGAACACCGGGAGCAATGCCATCACCGGGGTGATCAGCAACGGCACGTCTGCTACGTTCGCTATCACCAAATATGGAGCCGGATCATGGACAATGAACGGTTCGTCAGCCAATACCTATACGGGTGGCACCACGGTTGGTGGTGGCGTCCTTACTTTGGCGAATGCGGGCACGGTGGGCACAGGTAGCGTCACCGTCAACGCCGGCGGCACGCTCACACTGGACAATGGCTCCTTAAATGCAGGTCGCATTGGCGACGCTGCGGCGGTGAGCGTAGGTGGTAGCCTTAACCTGATCGGCAATGCCTCGGCCGACACCAGCGAGACCGCCGGCGTGCTTACGCCTGCCTCCGGAGGATCCATCGTTACGCTTACACCCGGTTCCGGCCAGTCGGCTTTGCTGACATTTTCCTCTATTGGCACTCGTGCCGGGGGCAACACGACCCTCTATCGTGGCACCGGCTTGGGTTCTGCTCTTGGAGCGGATACCTCCAACATTATCTTTACGACTGGTCCCACCGTTTCTACGGGTGGCACGTTCGCAGCCGCCGATGGCGTCGGCACACTGGGAACAACCTCGGCGGCAGTTTTGCACGGGGCTTTGTTCGATTCGAGCGCCACTGGTGGCGGTTCCGGTTTCGCTACCTACGAGGCTGGCAACGGCATTCGATTGCTCGATGCCAGCACCGAGCAGGACACTAGCGGAACGTATCCCGTCGCCAATGGTAACACCAACGTTCGTTTGAATCTCACAGGGGCGAAAGCGATCACCGGTGTGACCACCAATACCCTTCATCTCGACAACACCTCCGGCTCGGCTGTCACGGTGACCAATACCGGAACCGCGCTGAACGCGCAGAACGGTTTGCTCTTCTCCGGAACCTCCGCGATCACGCTAACCGGCGGCACGTTTACCCAGCCAGTCGGCACCAGCGACTTGGTCGTTCTGTCGTCCAACAGCGCCGGTGTGACAATCGGCACCGCCCTCACAAACCTAGGGACAACCGCCTCGACGACGGGTGTCACGGTGGGCGGTTCAGGCAACATCACACTCAGCGGAGGTGTCAGACTGGCTCCAAGCGGAAGTGGTAGCAGCGGGAATCAATATTTCAACGTCAACAGTTCGGGCACCACCACGCTCGCATCGGTGGTATCCGGTGGCGGAAGTTCCTCAACGGCTAGTGCGACGCTGACCACCAATGTTAATGCAGGCACGCTCAAGCTGAGCACGGGTGGCTCGCTTGGCACGGTTGTCGCCACGAACGGCGGAGGCTATTTAGGAACCATGGTGACACTCAATGTTGCGTCCGGCGCGACCTTCGATTTAAACGGGATCAACAGCACCATTAGTTATTTGGGTGGTTCTTCCGGAGGAACCATCACCAACAGTAGCGGGACAACTTCCACGCTGGTCATGTTGGCTGAAGCGGCCAATCAATATAATTACTATTATGGCAATATAGCCGGATCCTCTGCCAGCAACATCACGGGCAATCTAAACATCTACATTGGCAGCCCCAACGGATACACCCTTTACCGCAGATTCCTCCAGACTCTCAGCGGCAATAACAGCTACACAGGGACCACGACAGTCGACGTTGATCAGGCAAACTCAAATTTTCAGGGGCTGAACATCAACAGTTCTACCGCGATAGGCGTCGGCACATTGGTGCTGAAAAGGGGAAGGATCGACAATACCAGCGGGTCCGCCATCACCCTGACAAATAACAACGCCCAGCAATGGAACGGGAGCTTTACGTTTACGGGGACGAACTCATTAAACATGGGGACGGGGGCGGTCACGCTTGGCACGGCCAATCCCACCGTGACGGTAACGGCCAATACGTTGACAGTCGGCGGTAATATTGGCGAAGGAGCCGCCGGTCGCGGCATCACCAAAGCGGGCACAGGCACCTTGGTGCTCGGCGGCACCAATACTTATACCGGAGCCACCATTGTGAACGCCGGTGCCTTGACGGTGAGCTCCGGAGCAACCATGAGCGATGCCACCGCGCCTCTCGCTGTTAATAATCCCAACACGAATGCCGGCACGACGGTATCCTTGAATCTCAATTCCGCGCAGACGGTGGGTTCGCTCAGTGGCACCATGGGAACTCCCAGCAGTGGCACCAATATTGCCCAGATCAATCTGACGGGAGCTTCCACGGTGCTTACAGTGAACCAGACTGCGGCGAACAGTTTTGCCGGTCGATTGACCGGAACCGGTGGATTGACCTTGGGTAGCGGCAGCAATCAGGCCCTTACGCTCACCGGCACGAACACCTACACGGGCGCGACCGCCATCAACGGCGGCACGCTCGTGGTGAACGGCAGCCTGGCGTCGGGCTCGGCGGTTTCTGTCGGAGCCTCGGGAACCCTCGGCGGTTCGGGCACGGTCGGTGGCACGGTGGCGGTGTCCGGCACGCTTTCGCCTGGAAACAGCCCCGGACTGCTGACGACCGGAGCCCAGACCTGGTCGAACGGCGGTAACTACAATTGGCAGGTCGTGGACGCGACCGGTATTGCCGGAACGGGCTTCGACTCGGTCTCGATCAGCTCCGGCGGACTCGACCTGAGCGGGCTCACCACCAATTTTAATATCAACCTGTGGTCGCTTAGCAGCACCGGTCCGGATGTGAACGGCGATGCGATCAACTTTGACAACAGCATCGACCAGTCGTGGACGCTGGTGTCGAACACCGGCGATCTAACGAGTGTCGTCGGGTCGTTGTTCACGGTGAACGTAGGTGCCAGCAACGGCACGAGCGGATTCTCAAACGCCTTGGGCGGCGGTTCGTTCTCGGTGGTGGGAACAGCGAACAGCCTGGATCTCGTGTTCACCGCCGCCATCCCCGAGCCTTCCACCTACGCGGCGATTTTCGGTGCGCTGGCCTTGGCCGGGGTTGTTTGGAAGCGCCGCCGCGCCTGAGCCAGTGTCGGATTTCCTCGGTCTTTACGGCCGGCTTCCCTCGCGGGGAGCCGGTTTTTTGTGCCGGATGTAGGAGCCTGCTTGCAGGCGATTTTGTGGGCGCGAGCTTGCTCGCGAGGGTCGAAACAATCGCGAGCAAGCTCGCTTCCACGTCCAGACCATCGCCTGCAAGCAGGCTCCTACGTCGGATTATTAACAGAAGGAAACGAAGCGTCGCCAACTCCCCGCGCTCACGCCCGGGGCCGCGCGGCCCGAACGATTTCTTGAGGCGAAACGCGCAAACGGCGCTTGTTGCATCGCGCTCAATCGCTCTTCATCACTCACGCATGGCCACAGGCAAGCTGGTAAACGACGCCGCCAAACAGCTCAACGACTGGCTGGAGGCGGGAAAATTCAAGGAGGGCGACCGCCTGCCGTCGGAGCGCGCCATCTCCAAGGAACTCGGCATAAAATATTACGGGCTCAATCGCGCCATGAGCCGCCTGATCGCCGAAGGGCGTGTGCAGCGTGACGGTTACCGTTTGTCGCTGGCGGTGGCTCCTCGCGTTTCCCAGCGTTCGGTTTTCCATCTGGTCGTCTCCCACCGGACCCAACACCTCTCCAGCTATCGTCGGGCGGCCGCCAATCTGGACATCGAGCTGGTCGTGCATACCTGGGTGGCGGCCGAGGAGTTCGTCGCCATCCTCACGCAGCTTGATTCCAAGGAGACCGACGGAGTGGTGTGCGATCCGCCAACAGGTCCCGGGCATTCCACCGATTGGGTCTCCGTGGCGCTTCAGCTTATCCGCCATGGGATTCCTGTGATATGCACAGGAGGGTGGGGCATAAACGGGGCGCTGTCTTCGGTGGCGGCAAATGTGCATCACGGGGTGACGCTCGGGCTTTCTCATCTCGTCGGAATCGGGCATCGCGAGCTCGCGCTGACCACATTCCGGGGCGGCAACGAGCGCGAAATGGGAGGGGAGGATAACTGGAGGAATCTTTGCGCGCGCAATCCCGTGGGTTCATCCGGGGAGCGCATTCTGTTTCAACCTTCGCTTCTGACCGATCCCAAGGACATTGACGACCTGGTGGATAGGTTGGTCGATGGACCGTGGAAGAATGTGACCGGCCTTGTTGCCGTCACCGGTTACAGCGGCGACATCCAGTCCCTTTTCACCAAACTCGCCCGAAGAGGCCGGCGGGTGCCCGAGTCGTTGTCGGTTGTGATCGTGGGCAACGCCAAGACTTTGGCCTCCACCGAGCCCCGGGTCACGGCAGCCGGGTTCGACATGGTGCTTTGGTTCGAACTGACCTTTGATCTTCTGCGGCGCGAGGTTCGCGAACAACGCCAGTTCGGCGTGCCCCGGGAGCCCTCCAGCTTTCAAATACTGCCGCGTCTGGCCGTTCGGAGTTCCACCCGTGCGTTGGGCGAAGGCGTTCAGGCGCGATCAGCCGGGGGATCGGGAGCCGTCTCCCGTGACGAGCCGGAGGGTGCGGCGTTGGATCGTCTGGTCGGGCAGCCGTATTCGCTCGCGGCGAAGGCCTCGCTTTCGGAGCGACCGCGTTTCGAGCCGGTCAACCTGCGCCCCTACGCCAACCGACCGCTGATCTTTAGGCGTGGCTGGCTGGGGGACATCCCCTTGCGCTGTCTTGCGCCGGGCACGCATGAGATTCACGGGGTGCCCTTCGAGATACTCGGAGGGCAGACCCGTGCCGCCGCCGGGGCGATTGTTTTCCAGTCCGCGGTCAACACGACCGGGAACGCGCAAAAACTGCCCGACCGGCTGGTGATTCCGCTGACTGGTTTGGTCGAGGCCGTTTATATTTTGCACGGCTGTGGTTTCGCGAAGCCCATGCAGACTTTCGCCCACTATGGATTTTACGGCAAAAAGGGGGAAGTGGACACGGTTCCCTTGGTGAGTTTGGGGATTCCTGGACAGGCACGCGATGCCGCCCGGAACGAAGCCAAGTCGGAGGCCAATATCCAGGACTGGTGGTCGGATTTTCCTCATGTTGATTTTCCGCATGCGCGCATGGCGCCGCTCAGGGAAAGCAATGATCCGGGGCATATGGGCCGTCATGCTTTTCTTTATACGTTGGAGTGGATCAACCCCTCGCCGAAGCGACCGCTCACCCATATCGAGATCAAGGTCGATCCCTCCGTGCCGACGACGCTGGGGGTGTTGGCGATCACGGCGGTGAGGCCGCGCGGTGGCGTTTAGCCTCAAGGCGGGCTTCCTTGAATCACCAATCTGGAGAATCCGGTGCTAAAAGGTAGGGCGAGGCGTCCCCGACGAGCCGCGGCTCACCGGGACGGTTCGCCCGACCATCAATGCGCGCATTCTTATAACCTTTGAAGGTGAAATGGACTCTGAGGGTTCTCGTCCGCATGTCCGGCGCTGCGAAACGGCATCTCGAAAACCGCTGGAAACGGGCGCGCGGACACCGGGGCGTGGGGCGGATGCAAGTCCGTTGCCCGACGTGCGGTTGAATTTTTAAAACAAATTACGAGAAAGAATGGGCCAAAGAGGAAAAGCCTATGGCCCATCGGCCGGATGCGTTCAAGGTTGCGGGCAATTCAAGAACCCCTGTTCCGCAGTCTTACCCCTGCATACCTCAAAATTATGAATGTGAAATACCCTGTCTCTTGCTCTGTCCGCGTTCTCCTTGCGGGCTCGTCTCGTGCCGTATGTCGGGTGGCTGCGGTCATCGGCTTGGTGTCTCTGTCGGCGTCGCTCAACGCGGCGAGCTACACCTATACGGCGCCCAATTCAACCACGACAAACACATGGTCAACGGGCACGGCTTGGACTGGAGCGGTCGCCCCGGTGAGCGCTACGGATACCACGCTCGTTTTTGGTGGATCGTTTAGCAGTGGGATTACGGCGACCACCAAGAACGATTTGACGCCAGGCACTCCATTCCTGCTCAACGTCATGACGTTGAGCGCCTCGAACAGCGCCGTTTATACTAATGCTACCTATAGTATCGCCCCCAATGCGGGGACCAACACGTTGAATTTTACAGCCGATGGCGCGACAACGGCGGTGGTGAACCTCAATTCCAGCAAGGGCCCTTATAGCAACAATGTTAACTTCACCGTTAGTCTCAATGCGACGATCGATGGCGGCCTTCTGACCTTTCAGGGAAGCGGATCGAACAGCTTTAACTTCAGTGGAATTCTTAGCGATGGTGGGTCTGCCGCGAATGTGACCAAAACCGGCAGTAGCGCGTTAACCCTTTCGGGTGCCAATACCTTTACTGGTGGGGTGACGCTGAGTGCAGGCACGTTGAACATCAATAACGCCAGTGCTCTCGGAGCGACTGCTGGAACGTTCACGATGGCAAACGGTGTGAAGATCGATAACACAAGCGCAGGTGCCATCACCAACTCCCAGAACAATGCTCAAGTTTGGAACGGGGATTTTACGTGGAGTGGCACCAAAGCCCTGAATCTCGGCACTGGTGCTGTTACGCTGGGTGCAAACAGCATCATCACGGTCGGTGGCACCGGCGCGTTGACTGTCGGCGGCGCCATCTCCGATGGCGTCAACAGCTACAGTCTGACCATGGGAACTCCGGGTTCGAAAAACACGGGCACGCTTATCTTGGCCAACACGTCCAACAGCTATGACGGTGGCACCTTTATCAACTCCGGCTTCCTTCAAATCGCAGCAGCAGGCAGTCTTGGCGGGTCGGGAGCGAATGTGACGGTGAACAGCGGAGGCGCGCTCAACGCCGCTTACGCGCTGGATCAGGCCACGCTTGGACGACTGACCACGGGTTCCACGGGCGTCATCGGATTGGCCGCCAACAGCTCCAATAATTTGGACTTCAGTGCGGCGACGGGAGCGAATCTCGCGGTCACCTTGGGCGGGACCGGCACCTATTCCGGCACGCTCACGCCGCAGGGAACTACCTACCGGCTCGGTGGCGCGGGAGGCACTCTCGTCATGTCGAATGCCTTGGCGGATATATCCGGTAGCCCCACCAACTTGGTGGTAGGTGCCGGTGGAAGTGCCGGCACCGTGACTTTGGGTGCTGCCGGAACGTATAGCGGTGGGACGACGGTGATGGGTGTCCCCGGTTCCACTGCCAGCGTTCTCCAGACCAATGTTCTTACGGGCGTTTCCAGCACGCCGTTCGGTCCATCAAATTCCGCGATCACGCTCAACAACGGCACGCTTGGCTTTGGTTCGGCCGCCACTCTGGCGTCCGGCAATGTGATGAATGTCACCGGCTACGATGTCACTTTCGACACCGGCACCATCAAGCTTCAGGTCGGCAGTGGCTCCAGCGTGACTTATACCGCGAATTCGCTGAACCAAAGCAGCTTGGGTGGGGTGCTCTACATCGCACCGACATCGGCGGCGAGCCTTGGAACCACGGAGAAAGTATTCGTAACCAATACGAGCGCCACGATACCGCTCACCGTTACCAACGGCATGATTGCGCCGAGCATCATCGATTCCACGAACAAAACATTTCTCACCTATGACGCCGTAAAAGGGTTCTCCGATGCAACCACGACATCCGTGTTTGGTGCGGGTAACGTGGTGAGCATTACGACTGATCCGAATTCGGCCCAAAGCGCCTACGCCCTCAGAACAACGGCGTTGATGCAGGCCAGCGATAATTTCACGCTCGGTGCGGGTGGTTTCTTGTCCACGGTGGCCCAGAATAATGGGCGTGGTACCATTAATTTTGGGTCAACGCCCGGCTACTACGGCATCTACGGTGGTGGCGCTATACTAACGGCCATGAACGCAACGGCCGGGGTTACGTTTTATGGCACGGGGGCGGGTTTCAGCATGGTTGGCTTAAACATCACAGGTGGGCTTACGTTTGCGAGCGGGTCTTGGACTTTTACGCCCCAACCCACGGGCAGTGAGGTTTTCCAGACAGCCAATCCGAACCCTCTTGTCCTTCTTTCGGGTGCGACCATTACGGAGCAGCAAGGTTCAAAAATGACCTTTGCAAGCATTGAGGGTGCCGGCACGATCACCGAGTCGGCGAGTAATGCTTTTACGCTTACGATCAACGGACTGAATCGCACCGGCACCTCGACGTTCACCGGGGCAATTGTGGGCGCGTCCGGAGGGGCCGGCAACATCATCAAGACGGGCACCAACACGCAGGTTTTTTCAGGTTTAAATAGTTACAACGGCACAACCACCGTCAGCGGAGGAACACTGAAGGGAACACAGACCAGCGGCACGCCGTTCGGCGTGGGAAGCGTCACGCTCGGCACCGGTATGCTGAGCCTTGCTCCCGGTGGAAGCGGAGCGGACGTCGTTCTCACAGGCGCGAATAAAGCCTCCACCGACAAGTTTACCTTCAATGCCGGCGCGCAGGTGAATTTGGACAAGGGCGGCAACACCAGTCTCACCTACATGGTCGGCAATACCGGTGCGACGGCCAACAGCGTCTTGGTGCGCGGGACCAACGGCACCTTGATCGTGGCCCCGGCCAGCGGGACGGCGGCTCTCGGCACCGCGACCGGTGAGAAGTTCATCGTCAATGGCGGTGTCACCACAACCAATGGAATCACGAGCGCGGCGATCATCGGGCAGGATTCCAATGCGAACAAGGACGGCACTTTCCTCGCGTATGATGCGACGAACGGTCTGAAGGCCGCGACCTACAGCGACACGGACTTTGCGTTTCCGTCCTTCACGAATGTAGAGGATGTGACCGCCGCAGGGTATGCCAATCTTCCTACTACGAAAGTTTTTGCCTTGAGGAATGCCGGTGTGCTTTCGATTGGCAGTGGTAATACGCTGACGATCGGTGATGGTTCATCATCGCCAGGTGGCGTGATTCTCAACGGCGGCTCGATCACCGGTGGCACGCTGGCCTTTGCCGCCTCGCCGGGGGTTATCTATTCCAATCTCGTTGGTGGCAGCATCAGCAGCGTGATCACCGGCAGCGCTGGTGTTTCCATTGTCGGTCCGGGTGTGACCACCTTCGCAGGTGCCAACACCTACACCTCGTCCACGCAGGTCAACAACTCGACGCTGAGCATCAGCAGCAATGGAAACTTGGGGACTACGACCAATGGCCTGACGCTTAACGGCGGCACCCTGCAAAGCACCGCCACCCTCAACTTGGGGACGCGCGCGGTGACCTTGGCCATCGGGCCGAGCAACTATGGGGGCGTCTTTGACGTCGCGGACGGAACGACCCTCACGGCTGGGGGAGTTCTTTCCGGTTCCGGTGGTCTGATCAAAGCCAATACCGGCACGCTCACCCTGAGTGGCACCAACACCTACACGGGCGCGACTAACATTAGCGGCGGCAAGCTTTTGGTGAACGGCAGCTTGGCGGCGGGCTCGGCGGTCAGCATCGGAGCCTCGGGAACCTTGGGTGGTTCTGGCACGGTTGGCGGGACGGTGGCGGTGGCCGGCGCGATCTCGCCGGGCAACAGCCCCGGCACGCTGACGACCGGGGCGGAAACCTGGATCACCGGCGGCGCCTACGTCTGGGAAATCAACAACGCGACCGGGGTGCAGGGGACGAACTGGGATTTCATCAGCAGCACGGGGACGCTAGACATCACGGGGCTCTCCTCGTCCGGCCAGTTTAACGTGAACGTCATCGGCCTCACCGCCGGCGATGTGTCGGGATCGGTGTTGAACTGGACCGATGCGGACGCCTCATGGAAGATCGCCTCGTTTACCAGCGTGGTGGGAACCTTTGCGTCGAACCTGTTCAATGTGGACACCAGCGGTTTCACCAACAACAACACGGCGACGGGCACGTTCACGATCACGAACATCGGCGGGGATCTCTACCTGAACTACGTGACGGCCATCCCCGAGCCTTCCACCTACGCGGCGATCTTCGGCGCGTTGGCCTTGGCCGGTGTGGTTTGGCGCCGTCGGAGCCGTGCCTGACACAAAACTTTTTATCGGTAGTTAGGGGTAACCGCCGGTAATCACTGCCGCATCCCGGTCACCGGATGCGGCTTTCTTGCGTCGTAACAAGCGGCCCTTTTGTTTGCTAGAGCATTTCAAATAAAGCTGTGGCTGTAATCGGCCGCGCGGAGGACGGACCTCCAGGTCCGTCATGATATTTTTTCGAGGACGTCCAATCGGATCGGACCGGGAGGTCAGACCTCCTTTTAGGCCACAGTTATATTTGAAATGCTCTATGGGGCATTTTTTCGGGAATGCCGGGGCTTTCCCTGTGGCGGCTCACTTGAAATGCGCCGCTCAGGCGTGACGCGTGGGCCATCACTTTGCCGAGGACATCCTGGCGGCGCGCATTGATGGTCCAGGCTGCCACAGGCCGTCGATCATCACCGTGCGGGGCGTGGCGGGTAATCCGTATTCATTGCGGTGGATCTGGGATACCACGATATCCACGCAGGCGATGCCGATCATGTCGTGTTGTTGGTTCATGCCCGCCAAGTCGTGATTGTCGTGGGCATTATGGTCCAGCAGCACCAGGCCGATGTCCTCGGGCACGCGATACCCGGCCCCCTGCAGATATCCCAAGACCGACGGGTTTTGGATCAACAGGCAGTCGGGCTTTTCCGACTCAACCCAGCGCAGCATGTCGTCGGTTGAAAACACCTGCGGCAAATAGGAGTCCACCCGCTGCGCGGCGGGAATACGCGAATGATGGAAGAGGATGGCGTGCTCCCAGGCGTTGTTGACGCGCAGCCGCTGGTCCTGGCCTACGCACAGGCCGATTCGTTTATAGCCGAGGCCGGCCGCCTGGCGGATCGCCTCAAGCGCGGTGTTGAGCTGATGGTTGACCGCCCGGTGGACGCGCGGGCCGGGCATCGAATAGCCCATCGCCGCGATGGCGAACCGCCCCCATGTCAAGTGAGGCGGCTTGGTCCCTTCGGGAAGCGGCGCGACTATGAATCCCTGGATGCCGCGATGCTGCATGATGCGGCTCAGCCTCTCGCCGCTCATGCCGGAAGCGCCCAGCCAGAATTCCTCCAGCCGGTAGCCCTGTCGTTCGGCGTGTTTTTCCGCCGCGTCGAAGAGGGTGCGATAGGCGGATGTTTTTCGCCACTCACCCTGTATCCGGTCGGTGGTCACATATCCGATGGTGCTTCCTGCGGCGGTGCCGCTGCGTGCGCCCGCGAGGCGTGCGGAAAGGCGCTGGATAAGCGGATCCGGGCGGTATCCCAGTCGTTCCGCAATGGCCTGGATGCGCCGCCGTGTCGCCGCCGAGACCTTGGAGGAGTTGCGCAAGGCGTAGGAAACCGCCATGCGAGACACGCCCGCCGCTTTGGCGACATCGTTCAAGGAAGTGCGTTTCATGGGGTCGTAACGTAACGGGATATCGAATCAAGAGAAGCGGACCGGCGGCATCATCCGCTTGTGGCCGGAGGGGGTGGTTTACCGTAAAGAGACAAATGTTTTTAAGGAGGGGCGTCGATAGGTTTTGGTCCGTGTGTATGCAAATCCCCCTTCCTGCCATGCCTCTGCGGCTCATGCTGGTTTCTCTTCTCGCTGTCGGGGTTTCGTTCTCCGCACATGCGGCCATTTTGGTCGACGATCAGTTCATCGACGGTGGAATCACCAATGGCGGCGATACTTTGGACGCGGCTTGGAGCGCTATTACTCCTCCCACTCCCGGATCGGTCAGCCTGATCTCCCCTTTCGGAGGCAGCAATGCGACCAATGCCCTTCACTTGGGAACCACCACCACCTTTTCCGGAGCATTGGGGACATTTACCAACGGCACCGCCCTTGCACTGGGTGACTCCATCACCCTTGCGTTTGATCTTCGCCTGACGAGCGCGCCCACGGCCAACGGTGCCGGTTTGCGTTTTGGGTTCGGCAGCGCCAACAACACCTATGGCTTCACGTATGGCGAAGGAGGGACGGTTGGCGCGGCTTTTGTCCAATGGAGCCCGGCTCTGCTAAGCGGAAATCCTAACGTGATTTACGCGGCTTCGAGCACCCCTTCTTCCTCGATCAACGATCAAGTGTCTCATTCGTTTTCGATTACACTCACGCGGGCGTCGTCGAATACGCTCTCTTTGTCGGCGAGCGTCGATGGCGTGGCGTATACCGCCATCACCGGCGGAACCGTCAGTAGCTTCACCTTTAACAATATTCTGATTGGCAACGGCAATGTCATTCAGGCGTTTAATCTGGATAATGTGGTCGTTTCGACGGCCGCCGCCATTCCCGAGCCGTCCACGTGGGCGGCCTTGGCTGGCGGCATGGGGCTTGTCGTTGCGATCTATCGTCGCCGTCGTGTTTTTTGACGAATCCGCGCGCGCCTCAAGAAGGGCGTATCTTTCCTTCGCCGCGTGCGGTGGTTGGCGGCCCCTGTGTGACGACCCGTTGATGTTGTCATAACTGCAATACAGGGAGCGGTGCCGCAGTGGAGATTCTCGTGGCCGGTGCCGGCTCCGGTCGGGTGGTGCGCCACGTTTTTTTAAAATGATACGCAGCCGCCATGACTATGGGTGGAGCGCGTTGAGGACAACACGCTCCACCTCCCGTTACTTCTCGGGCGGCCACAGTTGTCCTTAAGCCGCGATAATCGGGTGCGGCGTTGAGTTCGCTCGGTCAATCGGAAGGACGTGACTGATACCAACGGTCTTTTGAATTTGGACTCTGAGGGTAGGGACGGACCGCTGGGCCGCCCGGTTGGATACGCGAATGCAATCAGCGTTTTCGCGGTCGCGGCGGGCCCAGCGGTCCCGCCCTGACGAAAGTCGAAAATCCATGGGACGTTGGCATGAACCCCACGGGAAATCGTATCCGATGGAATGTTTGAACGTTCACGGGAAAGAAGTCCGCTCCCTTGTCGTCATAAGTTGCCTGGAGGCTTTTCGGAGACGTTTGCTCGGCCCGCTTTCAACCAGTTGCCTCGGATGTCCGTCGGTTTCCCACCCCATGAAAAGGAAACCTCCGCGTCCGGGCATTCTGTCCATCCGAACCCGGGCAACCCCAACACAGGAATCAGTATGAACAAACAAGACACGGGCGCGCATGCCGCCCTCAATGACTGGCGAAAACTGGCGGCTCTCACCCTCGTAGTCCTGGGTGGCCCCGGGCTGTTTCTCCCATCGGCCAACGCCCTCACCGGCACCATCAACGGCAATGCCGCCGACGGCCAGGCCAACAGCGATGGCACCGTCTCCAACACCACGGGAACCTATGGCCGCCTCGGCGCGGATACGGGTATCCGGCACAGTGTCGTCTACGTATTCCAGATCCCGTCGGCCGTCCTGAACGATCCGACGCAGCAGTTCTCTTCGGCGACCTATACGATCAAGATCGGGACGCATTCGCCGATGACGGTCAACGGCGACCTCTACGGGCTGGGCTACAGCACCAGTCCCGGTATTTCGGGGGCCGATTTTTACGAGGGCGCGCTGGATGCGAACAGTGTGCTCCTCAAGGATAATTTCATCACGCCGACGGCGCCGGATTATTCGCCGCTTTCCGAGTCGGGAGCCGCGTTGGTGGGCCATCTCAACGACTGCCTCACGGCCGCGCGCGCGTCCGGAGCCACGAACGCCTATGTGTTCATCCGCACCAGCCTCGACGCCTATATATGGGCGGGCGTTTATCTCCTGGCCATGACGGATGGAGGAGGGTGGTCCGTGCCCACCTTGGCATACAATACGGTCACGGTTCCGGCTTGGAACTCGGTCCCGCTTGGCGGCGGTGGTTATGTGACCGGTTTGGCGAGTGATGCCGCCGGAGACACCATCTACTGTCGCACCGATGTCGGCGGGGCTTTTCGTTGGTCGCCCACCGGGGATGCCAACGGCAACGGTGCCTGGGTTTCGCTCACCGACACAATGGTTCCTTATGGCACCGCTGGGGCCGGGAAGCTGATGATGGTCGCAAGCATCGGGGTTGATCCGAGCAACGCCAACCAGCTCTATGTCGGGGCCGGATCGGTCTACGCTCCGGAACTGCGCGGCATTTTTTCCTCCCCGGACAAGGGGCTTACCTGGACTCAGATCAATTCGACCATTCGCATGGACGGCAACAACGGCTCTTACAGGGACCGTGGCGAACGACTGGCGGTTGATCCCAACAACTCCAACATCGTCTGGTTTGGCTCGAGTCTGGATGGCCTGCAAAAAGGCGTTAAAACCGGCGCCACGTGGACCTGGACGCAAATCCCCGCCGCCTCGGTGCCTTTTGGCCTGGCCTACGCGGGCGTCACGTTTGTGGTCTGTGACAAGAACAACGGTAACACGATCGTTTATGCCGGGGTTCACGATGCAACCGCGGGCGGCATTTACAAAAGTGAAAACGGAGGGGTGTCCTGGAGCAAGGTGGCCGGTGCCGCGCTCACCACTCCCCGGCGTGCGCAGATCGCCAGCAACGGCACGCTGTATGTGACCGGAGGTTCCGTCGCGGCCAAACTGTTGCGCGGTGGAACGCTGACATTGATGAGTTCGTTGCCTGCGGGGCAAACTTACAACGGGGTGGCCGTGGATCCCACCGATGCCACCGGGCAGAAGGTTTATGTCGCTTCGTCGTCGTCCGCGAACATCTCCCGTTCCTCCGATGGAGGCGGCACCTGGATCACGCAGACGACCACCTTCAACGAGGGGCCGGCCACTTCGACCAATCATGCAAGAAAGGAACCGGACGACACCTCGTGCGTGACCGGGTATTGGTTCGGCACGACCTCATCTCTCCTGGTGAATCCTTCGAATGCCAACGAACTTTGGCTCGGTGATTTATTTGGGGTGAGCCGCACCCGCAACGCGCAGAGCCTGGGAACCAATCCCGGTTCCTGGTGGTATACCCTTCAGAAAGGGCAGGAGGAGACGGTTGTCCTCGCCCTCAAAAATGCGCCAAGCGGCGCGAAGTTGCTGAGCGGTCTGTCCGACGTGGGAGGCTTTCGTTATGCGGACACCACCGTTCGTCCTTATGGACCCGGTGGGGGGAGATTCGGCAATCCTGGGGACGGAAACAATACGAGCCTGGATTTCTCCGAGGGGAGTCCCGGCGTCTGGGCCCGTGCTTGGGTCAATGTCTATCAGACGGCGGGGACGGGGGCGGTTTCCTCCGATGGCGGAACCAACTGGGTGACCTTCGGGCAACTTGCCGCCAAGACCGTCACCAACAGCGCCACGGCCGGCTGGGAGACGTTTGATATCGGGTCGTATCTCCAGCAACAGCAGGCGCTCGGCAAGGCTTCGGTGACGCTGGTCGTGCGCGCCAGCCATTGGTTGGTCAACAACGCCTACCTGCATTTTTCTTCCAAGGAGGGTGCCAACCCTCCGCAGGTCGTGCTCAATGGCGTCACCACGCTGACGCCGACGGCCGACGCCATGGTCGCCGCTTTTGGCACGAACAACAATTATGGAAACGGCACCGAACTACAGGCGCAGAACTATTACGATCAGGATAACTACGTCCGCTGGAGCTACCTGAAGTTCACCTTGGCGGGCCAGCCCGCCATCACCTCGGCCACGTTGCGGTTGTATCGTCTGGCCGCCGCCGACACCAATGCGTTTCCGACCACGATCCAGGCCACGCCGAATATCAACTGGATCGAAGGCAACGGCGGCTCGGACAACCTGCCGGCGGGCGAAATCACCTGGGGCAACAAGCCCGTCGATCTCACCGCGAATCCGGCCGCTCTCACAAGGGGAGGGGGACGCATTGCCGTCTCGGCGACCAATGCCAATAATCTGGTCTGGTTGGGGATCAAGAATGGCACGACATCCCTCCCTGCGTATTACAGCAAGGATCGCGGCGTGACGTGGACGGCGTCCACGGGCGGTCCGGGCACCCAGATCACCGGCATTTACACCGATGGTTTTAGCACCGCTCCTTCCGGCCAGCCTTTGGCCGCCGACCGCGGCAACAACTACTTCTATCGGGGTTATTTTGGGGGCGCGGCCCATGTCATTTACCGCAGCGGGGATTACGGGGCTACGTGGGCGCAGGTTTCCACCGTGTCCAATGGGAACAGTTACAACATGCGGACGCCCCAACTGGTGGCGGCGCCGGTGTCTCCCGCTTGTCCTTCCGGGGGCGATGTCTGGCTCTGCGACGACGGCACTTTCAACGGCTCCGGCGGAGGACTCTGGCGCTCCACCAACTCCGCCGTGAACTGGTCGGCGATCGCCGGCATTGGCCAGGTGACCGCCGTCGGCTTCGGGAAACATCCGACCGGCACCGGCTACACCGTTTTCATCAACGGCTACAAGGGCACGGTCAAAGGGGTATATCGGTCCGATGATTACGGAGCGAGCTGGGTCCAGCTGCCCACCCCCACCATCAACGGCATTCTCTCTCTGACGGGAGACCGTCAGAATGCGGGCAGGGTCTTTATCGGCACCGACGGTCGCGGTGTGTTCCAAAGCCAATAAGCAGAACGGCCCGCACGCAGCTTCGTGAACCCCGGAGCAGGGAGGTCGCAAGAACCTCCCTGCTTTGTTTTTTTCAACGCTGATCACGTGGAGAACGCCTTCTCACTGATGCCAATCGCGGAATGCGTCCGGACTGTTGGCGTAGCGGCGAGCGCGAGCGAACCGACGAATTCCCGCTTGCCGGCGCTTTTGGCCGCATTCAACCGCCGAGCCTCGGGGCCGAATGCCAAACAGCGCTTGTTGCGTCTGGTGAAATCCCTCTTTAATCAGTCCTCATGGCTATAGGCAAGTTGGTGGACGATGCCACAAGACAGCTCAATGACTGGCTGTCCGCGGCCAAATTTAAAGAGGGGGACGCTCTGCCGTCGGAGCGCGCCATCTCCAGGGAGCTTGGCATAAAATACTACGCGCTCAATCGCGCCATGAGCCGGTTGATCGCCGAGGGGCGCGTGGAACGCCAGGGCTACCGGCTCTCTCTGGTGGTGAAAGCTCGTCCCGCGAAACGCGCGGTTTTCCATCTGGTCGTCTCGTATTGGACCCATCACCTTGCGAGCTATCGTCGGGCGGCCGAGAATTTGGAAATAGACTTGGTCGTGCATCAGTGGAAGGCGGTCGGCGAAGCCGCATCCCTGCTTGAACAGCTTGATTTAACGGACACCGCCGGGGTGATCTGTGATCCGCCGACCGAGTATGGAGACACCGCCTGGGTGCGGGCCGCGCTTCAACTTACCGGCCACGGTATTCCGGTCGTTTGTACGGGAGCGTGGGACCTGAGCAACGAGTTTTCCTCGGTCGCTGGAAGCGTGATGCACGGCTTGGAACTGGGCTTCTCCCATCTTAGGGGACAGGGGCATCGTGAGCTCGCGCTCGTCACGCTTCCGCACATCGCCGAATGCGGCCTTGGTGCGGGGGATTACTGGAGGCGTCTTTGTGCGGGCAACCACGCGGATGCTTCCGGTGAGCGCATTCTGTTTCAATCTTCAGAACTCACCGCCCCGGGGGAAATCGACGTCCTGGCGGAGTTGTTGGCCGACGGTCCGTGGAAGAATGTCACCGGTCTGGTTCTCCTGATCGGCCATCGTTGCACCCTCCAATCCGTTATCAAAAAGCTCGTCCGGCGGGGGCGGCGCATACCGGAGTCGTTGTCGCTTGTGGTCGTGGGCGACGCGCGGACTTTGCATGCCGCCCGGCCTCGGGTCACGGCGGCCACTTTCGACATGGTGCTTTGGTTCGAAACGGCCTTCGACCTCCTGCGTCGCGAGGTTCGCGCGCAACTGCAGTTCGGCGTGCAACGGAGACCTTCCGGCATTCGGGTGATGCCGTGCCTGACGGTTCGAGATTCCACCCGCGCCTTGGGCGAGGGTGTCCAGGCGAGACCGGTGGCGGCATCGGACGCCGAGCCGCTTTTAGTGAAAGGAGCGGCGGGGATGGCCAAATCCGGCCCGCGGAAGAAAGGAGCGGGGTTGGAGCATCTGGCCAAACTGGCGTATTCGCTCGCGGCGAAGGCTTCGCTTTCGGAGAGCCCGCGTTTCATGCCGGTCGATTTGCGTTCCCACGTAAACCGCTCGCTGCTTTTCCGGCGTGGCTGGCTGGGAGATATTTCGTTGCGATGCCTGGCGCCGGGCACGCAGGAGATCCATGGTGTGCCGTTCGAGATTCTTGGCGGTCCGAACCGTGCGGACGGCGGGGCGATCATCTTTCAGTCCGCGATCAACACGATAGGGAACGCACAAAAGCTGCCCGACCGCATGATCATACCGATAGCCGCTCCGGTCGAGGCCGTCTATATTTTGCACGGCTGCGGTTACGCGAAACCCCTGCAGGCCTTCGCCGAGTATGGTTTTTACGCGGCGGACGGGGTGGTGGGGACGGTTCCCTTGGTCAGTCTGGGAAGGTCGTCGGAGGGGAGGGGAATCAACGAGGTCCCCGGCCCGGATGCAGACAATCCCAATGCCAATATCCAGGACTGGTGGCCCGACTTCCCTCATATGGATTTCCCCCACGCGCGCATGGTCCCGTTGTTGGAAACCGATGAAACCAGCCACGCGAACCGCCATGTTTTCCTGTATACGTTGGAATGGATCAACCCGTCGCCGAAGAAGCTGCTTACGCATTTGGAGATACGGGTCGATCCGTCGGTGCCCACGACGCTGGGAGTGCTGGCGATCACGGTGGTGAAACCGCGAGGGGGAGTTAAGCGCTGAGCTGAGCAAAACGAAGCGGGGTGGTGGCAAGGATACCCAATGCCAAGGGCGCGTTTTGCCCGGCTCGCCGAACGGCTCGGTGTGTCCGCCCCTATGTTCAAAAGCCGATCACGGGACCGGCATGATTTTACCCGTTTCGGTCGCGAAAATCTCCCCGTGCCGCGACCAATTTCTCCAATGTTTAAAACAGATCGGGAGAAATTCAGCCCGACTTTTGGGAAAAACTGTCGGATTGCATCGGATTATTTCAGGGTGCGGGCAATTCAATCACTTGGCCGCCAATTTAACCCCGAATATTCCAAAATCATGAATGTGAAATACCCCGTTAGTTCGGCTTCTTCGGCTCATGGCCCGAGAACGACCGTGAAAAACGCGCCCTCGTTTTCAGCGGCCCTTTTGGGCGTTGTCGTGGGCCTGATGGCGGTTCCCTCCGCCCACGCGACGCAGAGGACGTGGACAGGCACGACGGACACGGCATGGGCCACGGGAGCCAATTGGGGAGGGACGGCTCCGTCGAATAGCCTGACCACGGATACCGTTCTTTTTAACTCGTCCACCTATGCAAATCTGTCGAACGCCGGCACCACCAGCATCGCGGGCATCTCGGTGGGCGGCGGCAACACGGGTGATTTGCTCACCATTTCAGGAACGGCGCTTTCCATGGGTTCCAGCGGGTTCTCGATCGACTCGGGCTCGGGCGCGGTCGGGCTCTCGGCCACCACCGTGAAAATCGGGGCGAACCAGAGTTGGGCAAACAATTCGACGGGGCTTTTTACCGTCAGCAGTGCGATCACCAACGTTGGCAACTCCTCGCCTTTTACGCTGACCCTGAGTGGTTCGGGTTCAGGTTTGCTCGGCGGCATTATCTCGAATGGCGGCGCCACGGGGACGACCGCCATCACCAAGACCGGCACCGGTTCTTGGACGATGAGCAACACCAACACTTACAGTGGGGCCACGACGGTCAGCCAAGGCACGCTCAATCTGACGAGTTCAGGCACCGTTGGCACCGGCGCACTCACCGTTAACGTTGCCGGCACCCTGACGCTCGATAACACGTCCGCCAACGCTGATCGTATCGGAAATAGCGTGGCGACGACCGTGAGCGGCAAGCTCAACCTGATGGGCAATGGTTCGGCGGGGACCAGCGAGACGGCGGGCGTCCTGACCCAAGGCGCCGCGGGCACGATCACGCTGACGCCTGGTCCGGGCCAGTCGGCCTTGTTGACCTTTTCCTCTTTGGCCGCCCGCACCGTGGGTGGCGGCGCGACGGGACTCTATCGCGGCACCGGTCTTGGTTCCGCTCTCGGGGCGGACACTTCCAACATCATTTTCACCACGACTCCGACCGTTTCCGCCTTGGGCAACTTTGCCGCCACCGATGGCGTCGGCACGCTTGGCACCGAGAATGCCGCCGTGTTGCGCGGCATCGTTTTTGACAACATCGACACCGGCACCGGTCTCGGCTTTGCCACCTATGACTCAACCAACGGCGTTCGTTCGCTGAACGCCAGCACCGAGCAGACAACCACCTATGCCGCGGGCAATGCGAATGTGCGCCTGGATTTGACGGGGGCCGTGGGAATCACCGGTGCGGCGACCAACACGCTGCAACTGGACAATGTCAGTGGCGGTGCTCAAACCGTCACGAACACGGGAACGGCGTTTGCTCCGCAGAATGGTCTGTTGTTCACGGGCGGCAGCGCGATTACGCTGACCGGCGGCACGCTCGATTCGACTCTCAACGCCAGCAACAAGGAGGTGATCCTGTTGTCTGCCAACACGGCGGGCGTGACCATTGGCACGGCCTTGAAGGGCACCAATGTCACGATCGGGGGAACCGGGAACATCACCTTGAGCGGTGCCGTCACCGCCGGCACGCTCGGGTCGGGCTTTGTTCGGATCAACAGCTCGGGAATCACCACGCTCGCGGCCGCCGAAACAGGGGCTTTGGTTATCAACAACGGCACCCTGAAACTGGCGGCGGGGGGGAGCGTTTATGCCACCACGGATGCCGCCAATGCCAACACCACGGTCAATTTGCAGGTCAACGGCCTTGGCGCCACTTTTGATTTGAACGGGATCAATGCCGCAACCAACGCCATCCAGGGTTCCGGAACCATCACCAATGGCTCGGGGGCTCCGGCCACGTTGACTTTGGCCTACCGGCCGAGCGGAGGTAATTTTCAGCAATGGACCGCCAGTTTTGGCGGCAGCATCACCGGAAACGTTGCCCTCAGTTTTACCAATTCAGCCAGCGACTATTATCAAGACAGGTTCACTCAAGTCTTGAGCGGCAACAACACGTTCACGGGTGGCGTGACCGTGAACGGCGCTGGCGGCAATGGTCCTGCGACGCTCAGGCTCCAAAGCGCCACCGCCTTGGGCACCGGCAGGCTGACAATCACCGCGGGCGCCAAAATCGATACCAACGGGCAGACTCTCACCACGAACAATCTGCAGACTTGGAGCGGTGCCTGGATATTTGGCGGGAGCAGCGGCACGATCGGCGCCATTAATCCCGCGGGGGGAAGTCTGAACATGGGGACGGGGGCCGTCACCCTCACTGGCAACAGTGGGGTCAATGTGAGCGCCAACACTCTCACGGTAGGCGGAGCCATCGGAGAGAGTGGAGGCGCGCGTAACTTCACGAAGACCGGCGCTGGAACCTTGGTGTTCGGAGGAATCAACACCTACACGGGAACCACGACCGTGAGCTCTGGCGCCTTGACGGTCAATTCCGGCGCAACTCTCAGCGGGGCCACTGCGCCGTTGGTTGTCAGCAATCCCACCACGGGTGCCGGCACGACCGTATCCTTGAATCTCAATTCCGCGCAGATGGTAGGTTCCTTGAGTGGAACCAAAGGGACTCCCAGCAGCGGCAGCAACGTCGCTCAGATCAACCTGATCGGCGGGAGCACGGTGCTTACGGTCAACCAGACCGCGGCAAACAGCTTTGCGGGAATAATGACCGGCGCCGGCGGCTTTACCTTGGGGAGCGGCAGTAATCAGGCCCTTACGCTCACCGGCACCAACACCTACACGGGCGCGACCACCGTGACCGGCGGGAAGCTTGTGGTGAACGGCAGCCTGGCGGCGGGCTCGGCGGTCAGCATCGGAGCATTGGGAACCTTGGGTGGTTCGGGCACGGTCGGCGGGACGGTGGCGGTGAGTGGCACGATCTCTCCGGGCAACAGCCCCGGCACGCTGACGACCGGGGCGGAAACCTGGATCACCGGCGGTGCCTACGTCTGGGAAATCAACAACGCGACCGGGGTGCAGGGGACGAACTGGGATTTCATCAGCAGCACGGGGACGCTCGACATCACGGGACTCTCCTCGTCCGGCAAGTTTAACGTGAACGTCATCGGCCTCACCGCCGGCGATGTGTCGGGATCGGTGTTGAACTGGACCGATGCGGACGCCTCATGGAAGATCGCTTCGTTTACCAGCGTGGTGGGAACCTTTGCGTCGAACCTCTTCAATGTGGATGCCAGCGGTTTCACCAACAACAACACGGCGGGCGGCGTCTTCACGATCACGAACACGGGAGGCGACATCTTCTTGAACTACACGGCCGTTCCCGAGCCCGCGACCTATGCCGCGATCTTTGGTGCGCTGGCCTTGGCCGGTGCAATCTGGCGGTCGCGCAAACGCCGCGCCTGAGTTTTAGTCGACGCGTCCGGAGAAACCGAAAGGTCCTCCGGACGTTTTTCGCTCCGCCGCGGCCAAGGCGTTCCTGCGAAATGAACGGCGGTCGCCGAGAACGGACCATGACCCGAGGCGCGAGCCAGGGGAAGGGCGGGGCCGGCGCCGGCTCCGGTCCCCGAACCTCATGCCCAGGGCCGAGGGTCGGAGTTGTTGTCCAGGAACAGTTTTTGCTTTGTTCGACAGAACGGTTGTCGCACGAGCATCCTGTCGTGGAGTCGGATCCGGCCGATATAGTATCTGGAAGTTGATTACATATGACCGGGGATGTTTTTGAAACATTTCCATGAATAAAATCAGCTTATGGTCGGCATGGGTTGCATGGAGGCTTTTAGGGGGCGTTTGCTCGACGCGCTTTCAAAGCAGTTGCCCCTGCCGGTCGTCAGGTTTCCGCCCCATATAAAGGAAACCTCCGTCTTCGGGGGTATTCTGTCCGTCCCCACTCGGTAACCTCAACAAAGGCTTAGCATGAAAAAACAAGACTCGGGCTGGAATTCAGCCCCTAAAACCTGGCGAAATCTGGCGGCGTTCTCACTTCTGTTTCTGGCCGGCGCCGGACTGTTCATCCCGCCGGCTCGCGCCCTCACCGGCACCATCAACGGCAATGTCGCCGACGGCCAGGCCAACAGCGACGGCACCGTCTCCGCCACAACCGCTCCCTATGGCCGCCTCGGTGCGGATGCGGGCATCCGGCACAGCGTCGTTCATGTGTTCCAAATCCCGTCTGCCATCCTGACCGACCCGACGCAGCAGTTTTCCACCGCGACCTATACGAACAGGCTGGGGTCGCATACGACGATGACGCCCAACGGCGATCTCTACGGGCTGGGTTACAGCACCAGTCCCGCCATTTCACCGGCCGATTTTTATGAGGGTGCGTTGGATGCGACGAGTGTCCTGCTGAAGGATAATTTTATCACCAACGCGACTCCGGAGTATTCGGCCACCTCCGAGTCGGGGGCCGCATTGGTTACCCATCTCAACGACTGCCTCGCGTCCGCACGTGCGGCTGGAGCAACGAACGCCTATGTGTTCATCCGCAACAGCCTCGACGCCTATGTTTGGACGGGGCTCTACACCGTCGGCCTGTCCGAGGCCGGCGGGTCGTATACGCCGACCCTGGCTTATAATACCATCACGGTTCCCGTCTGGGCTCCCGTCCCTCTGGGCGGCGGCGGTTATGTGACGGGTGTGGTGAGCGATCCCACCGGCGATACCTTCTACTGTCGCACCGATGTCGGCGGCGCTTTCCGTTGGTCGCCCACCGGGGACGCCAACGGCAACGGCGCGTGGGTTTCTCTCTCCGACACGTTGGTTCCTTTTGGCACCGCGGGTGCCGGGGCCTTGCTGTGCGTGGAAAGCATCGCGGTGGATCCCGGCACTCCCGGCCGGCTCTACATGGCGGTGGGGAATCCCTATATATCCGGCACGGCCCGCGGAATCTACGGTTCAGACAATCAGGGGGCGAGCTGGTATCTCGTGGATGCGAGCAACACCTTTGTGATCCAGGGCAATGGAGGCAGCCGCGCCCAAGGCGAGCGCCTCGCGGTTGATCCGAACAATTCCAATATCCTCTGGTATGGCTCCACCACGACCGGCCTGAGAAAGTTTGTCAAAAGCGGCGGCACATGGACGGCCACCCAGATTCCCTCCGCTTCGGTTCCGTTTGGAACGGCGAACACCGGAGTCACCTTTGTCGTCTGCGACCAGAACGGCGGCAGCACGATCATCTATGCCGGTGTTGCGGACGCGACCCTCGGCGGCGTCTATCGGAGCACCGATGGCGGAACCACCTGGACCAAGGTGGGCGGAGCGGCGATCCTGTCGCCCCGCCGCGCGCAGATCGCGAGCAACGGCACCCTCTATGTGACGGCGGGCGCCACCGGTGTCGCCAAGCTGCCGCGTGGAGGATCTCTGGCCCTGTTGAGTGGATTGCCCACGGGGCATACTTATCACGGGGTGGCGGTGGACCCCTCTGACGCCAGCGGTCTGAAGGTGTTTGTCTCCTCGATCTCCTCCATGAACATTTCGCGCTCGATCGATGGCGGCTCCACCTGGTTCACGCAGACGACCACCTTCAACGAGGGGGCCACCGGAACCACTCACCCCAGAAAAGAACCGGACGGCACCTTGTGCGTGACCGGGTATTGGTTTGGCAATACATCCTCGTTGCTGGTGAATCCCTCCGATTCCAACGAACTGTGGCTGGGTGATTTCTTCGGCGTGAGCCGCACCCGCAACGCGCAGAGCCTGGGGACCAATCCCGGTTCTTGGTGGTATACCCTTCAGAAGGGCCAGGAGGAGACGGTTGCTCTCGCGCTCAAGAGCGCGCCCACCGGCTCGAAACTGCTGACCGGTCTTTCCGATGTCGGCGGCTTCTACTATGCGGATACGAACGTTCGTCCCAGCGGGGCGGGCGGAGGATTTTTCAAAAATCCCCAGGACGCCAACAACACGAGTCTGGATTTCTCCGAGGGCAATCCCAACGTCTGGGCTCGTGCCTGGGTTGACGCCGTGAGATCGACGGGAACGGGAGCGGCTTCTTCCGATGGCGGGGCCAGTTGGGTGGCCTTTGGCCAAGTGAGCGCCAAGACCATCGCCAACAATGCCGCGGCCGGCTGGGAGACCTATGACATCGGGCCGTATCTCCAGCAACAGCAGGCGCTCGGAAATACTTCGGTGACGCTGGTCGTGCGGGCCAATACCTATATGGTTACCAATGCCTTCCTGCACTTCTCCTCAAAGGAAGGCGCCAACCCCCCGCAGGTGCTGCTCAATGGCGTCACCACGCTGACGCCGACCGCCGATGCCATGGTTAATTCCGGCACCATCAGCACCAACTACGGCAACGGCACCGAGCTTCAGGCCCAGAACTACTATGACGTGGCCGGCTACGTCCGGTGGAGCTATGTGAAGTTCGACCTTACCGGCCAGCCCGCCATCACGTCGGCCACATTGCGTCTGTATCGTCTGGCCTCCGCCGACACCAACGCGTTTCCGACCACGATCCACGCCATACCGTCGAGCACCAGCTGGGTCGAAGGCAACGGCGGCACGGACAACCTTCCGGCGGGCGAGCTCACGTGGACGAACCGGCCCACCAATCTGACCGCCCCCCCCGGAGCGCTCTGGAAAGGTGGCGGTCGCATCGCCGTCTCGGCGACCAATTCCAGCAATTTGGTCTGGTTGCCGATCCGGAACAACACGAACCCCACCCCGGCTTATTACAGCAAGGATCGTGGCGTGACCTGGGCTGCCTGCGCGGGCGGCCCCAACACGCTGATCACGGGGGTTTACACCGACGGCTATAGCACGTCCCCTTCAGGCCAGCCCCTGGCCGCCGACCGTGGCAACGGCTACTTCTATCTCGGTGTTTTCGGGAACTCGTCGCATATTATCTACCGCAGCACCAATAGCGGGGCCAACTGGTCTCAGGTCTCCACCGTCCCCAACGGAAGCAGCTTCAACATGCGGACGCCCCAACTGGTCGCCGCGCCGCTGTCGCCGACTTGTCCTACGGGCGGTGATGTGTGGCTCTGCGACGACGGCACCTTCAACAACGCCGGCGGAGGTCTCTGGCGCTCCACCGACTCGGCCGGCAGCTGGACGAAGCTCACGACGGTCGGCAAAGTCACCGAAGTCAGCTTTGGCAAGGCCGCTTCCGGAACCGGATACACGGTGTTCATCAACGGCTACAAGGGCACGGTCAAAGGCATCTACCGGTCCGACGACTATGGCGCGACCTGGGTGAAGCTGCCCGATCCCACCATCAAGGACATCATTTCCCTGGCGGGAGACCGCCAGAATTATGGCAAGGTGTTCATCGGCACCGACGGTCGCGGCGTGTTCCAGGGACAGTAAATAAAAAATCGTCCGCACGTTGCCACGTGAAGTTCGAAGCCGGGAGGTCATGACGATCTTCCGGCTTCGTTTTTCCCGCGGGCAGCACGCGTCGGCAAACTCATGATATCATCAACTTCAGATGCGCCTCGGGGCGAAACGCCAAATGGCGCTTGTTGCGTCGCGCTTAATTCGTATTTATCAATAAACCATGGCTGCAGGTAAGCTGGTCAACGACGCCACCAAACAGCTGAATGACTGGCTGGAGGCCGGTAAGTTCAAAGAAGGCGATCGCCTGCCCTCGGAGCGCGTGATCGTCAAGGAGCTCGGGGTCAAACCCTACAGCCTCAATCGCGCCATGGGTCGGTTGATTGCCGCAGGGCGGATCGAACGCCGGGGGTATCGCCTGTCTTTGGCGTCGAAGCCTCGCGACCCTCAACGTTGGGTCTTTCATCTGATCGTTTCGCGCGGGACCCAGCACCTCGCGAGTTATCGTCGGGCGGCCGACAATCTGGACATCGAACTGGCCGTGCATACCTGGGAAGCGGTCGAGGATGTCGCCTCTATTCTTCTGCAGCTTGATTCAAAAGACACCGCCGGCGTCATTTGCGATCCACCGTTCGAATACGAGAACACCTCCTGGGTGCAGGCGGCGATCCAGCTTGTCCGTCACGGTATTCCCGTTGTCTGCACCGGAAGTTGGGTGGCGACCGATGAATTGTCCTCGGTGGTGGGAAACGTGGCCCACGGCGTGGCGTTGGGCTTTTCGCATCTCGCCGGAATAGGGCATCGTGAAATCGCATTGGTCACATTTCCCAATATTTCCGTGGCCGGGATCGGTGTGGAGGACTACTGGAAGCGTCTTTGCGCGCGCGGCAACCTGGATTCATCGGAAGGGCGCATTTTGTTTCAACATTCCGGGCTCACCGTTCCCGATGAAATTGACGCCTTGGTGGCGTCGTTGACCGACGGTCCGTGGAAAAATGTCACCGGTCTGGTCATCCTCATCGGTCACAGTTGCTCCATCCAATCTTTCTTTAAAAAACTGGCGCGACGGGGGCGGCGAGTCCCCGAGTCGTTGTCGGTTGTCGTCGTGGGCAACGCGCGAACGTTGCATGCCGCCCAGCCTCGGGTTACTGCGGCCTCCATCGACAGGGTGCTTTGGTTCGAACTGACATTGGATCTCCTGCGTCGCGAGGCTCGCGATCAACTCAAGTTTGGCGTCCCCGGGGAGCCCTCCGGTATCCAGGTGATGCCTCGCCTGACCATTCGGGATTCTACCCGCGCCGTGGGCAAGGGTGCGCATGCGGTGGTGTCGGTCCCCTCGGACCATCCGAAGGGTGGCGCCGAATCGGGAGGTTCGTCTCAACGAGCGTATCCGCTCGCCGTCAAAGTGTCGCTCGCCGAGCGCCCGCGCTTCACGCCGGTCAATCTGCGGTCCTTCGCCAATCGCACTCTGATCTTTCGGCATGGTTGGCTGGGGGACATCCCGTTGCGCTGCCTGGCCCCGGGCACGCACGAAATCCACGGGATTCCGTTCGAGATACTCGGAGGCCTGCGCCGTGCGGATGCCGGAGCGATCGTCTTTCAGTCCACGATCAACACGACCGGCAACGGGCAAAAACTGCCCGACCGTCTTATTATCCCCGTTAACGCCGCCGTCGAGGCCGTCTACATTTTGCACGGCTGTGGTTACGCGAAATCCATGCAGCCCTTCGCCAGCTACAGTTTTCACACGGCGGACGGAGTGGTGGGGGCGGTTCCGCTGGTAAGCTTGGGCAGGCCGCCGGTGGGCGTGGAGATCGCGGCCGGTTCGGATCGGACGGAAATGAGGGCCAATATTCAGGACTGGTGGTCGGATTATCCGCATGAGGATTTCCCTCACGCGCGCATGGTGCCGTTGCTCGAAAACGATGAAACGAACCATGTGAACCGACATGTGTTTCTCTACACGTTGGAGTGGTTGAATCCATCGCCGAAGCGGTTGATCACGCACATGGAGATAGCGGTTGTTCCATCGGTGCCCACGACGCTGGGAGTGTTGGCGGTTACGTTGGTGGGACTGAAGGGAAGCGTTTAGGCCCTGCCTGGTTCCCGTCATAAGGTGGAGGCGTCATCTCCGCATATTTAGATATGCAACTATCTTGATAATAATATGTTGCTAAATTTTTTGAAATGAAATCGCGAGAATAACGGAGCGGGCGGCGAAAGAACTACCGGCATCCATCGGATGTTCTTAGCTTCCGGATAATTCAATCGCTTGGTCCCGTGGTTTTATCCCTCCCCGCCTCAAAAACATGAATTCGAAATGCCCCGTCCGTAATCTTTCTGAACTTATCAAGGCAGGCCTCGCCGCCGCGCTGATCACCACTGTTTTTTTCGCTCCGTCCTCCGTGTGCGCGGCGTCTCTTTACTGGGACAGCGACGCCACCGGGACCGGCAACGTTGTCATTGAGGGCACGGGCCTGGGAGGCACGGGCAGTTGGGACACTTCACTGTCCAATTGGTGGTCGGGCTCGGGCACGTCCGACACCACATGGACCAATGGCGCCGACACCGCCGTTTTTTGGGGCACGGCGGGCACGGTCACGCTCGCGGCTCCCGTCACCGTGGGTGGTTTGCAGTTCAACACGACCGGTTATACGCTCAATACCGACTCCACCAATCTGCTGACTTTCGGCGCGGGCACGGATACGATCACGCTCAACAACATCGCCGCGGCGACCATCACGGGCCCGGTGACCGGCGCGGGTGATGTCACGATCACCCGCAGCAACGGCACGTCGGGGACCCTGACGCTCAATGGCACGTCCGCGACGGGCTGGACCGGGACCACGGCGATTTCCAACGGCGTGACGGTGGCCCTTTCCGGAGAAAACCAGGCCTTGTTCGGCACCTCGTCCATCGCCTTGGGCGGCAGCATCACGCTCACGAATACGGCGGCGCAAGCGACCCTGGATCGAGTCTCCGACAGCGCCGCGATCACGTCCAATGGCGGCATCATCACCTATGCCAACACGGCGGCCGCCGGCACGGCGTATGCGGAAACCATCGGTTCGGTTGGATTGACCTCGGGCGCGTTGAACATCGTTCTGGGGACCAATCAAAATGCGTCCTCAAACACCCAGACGCTCACGCTCTCCGGCCTGACGCAGGCAGGCGCTTCGACCGTGGCTTTCAGCGCGGCGACCACCGGTCCGAACGCCACCACCAACCAGATCAAGGTGACGGGCGCCGCCGCCACCACCGCAGGTCAAATCATCGGGCCGTGGGCCACCGTCGGCACTGCGACCAACGCGCAAACGGATTACGCCGTTTATAACGGAACCGAAAATGTTGTCGCCGCGGGCATCGCGGCCTCCGCGGAAACGTCGTGGACCGCCTCAACCGACAGCTACACCCTGAGCGGAGGCACCACCCTCACGGGCACGCGCACGATCACCGCCTTGCGCGCCACCGGCGCCGCGCAAACCCTCGCCTTGGGCGGAAACACCCTGGAAACAAACGGTATCCTCAACGGCGGCACGGGAACGCTCACGATTTCGGGCGCGGGCGTGGTGAGACAGCAAGGAACGGACGCCGGAAATCTGTATGTCAATGCGGGCAACAGCGCCATCACGATCAGTGCCATTATCGCCAACAACACCGGTGTGCTCAGTCTGGTCAAGACCGGCACGGGAACGCTCACGTTGGGCGGGGCGAACACTTATACCGGCACCACTACGGTGCAGGAAGGCACCTTGGTGGCGGGTTCATCGCCCATTCGGGGGAATGTGTTTGTTGGTTCGCTTGGCGGTGGTCCGGCGGCTGTTTTTGGTTCGTCCAGCGCAACCACTGCTTATGCATCCGGTATAGATGTGACCGTTTATAGTAATGGAACGCTGAATGTTTTTGGTGGTGCCACTCCGCCCCGCAACCTGACGATTATCGGCGGAACGGCCGCTTTTAACAGTGGTTATTTTAGCGGAACGCTCACCATGACGGGAGGAAGTGCCACCGGGACCATGAGCAATGGAACTTCTTCCACGATAGTTACGAATGCCAGTGCCGCGACCGCGTCGATCTCCGCAAACATAAGCATGGTGAGTAACACCTCCTTTACGGTGGCTGATGGCGACGCCGCGATAGATCTTAATTTTACAGGAGTTAAAAATGATAGTTTGGGAACTCGCGCGCTTACGAAGTCGGGCGCCGGTGTGCTGGCGCTGGGAGGGGCCAACGGCTACAGCGGAGCGACGACGGTGAACGCCGGAACGCTGCTCTTGAGAAACAGTCTGGCCTTGCAAAACAGTGCGCTGGCCAATGGCGGCACGGGGATCGTGTTTGATTCATCGGTCGCCACCCATGCCTTCACGATCGGCGGCTTGAACGGTTCCGGAAACCTTGCGCTGCGGGATAACGCCGGCACGCCCGGCGCGGTTGCGCTCACGGTCAAGGCCGGCAGCTATTCGGGCGTTTTAAGCGGTGCGGGAAGTCTCATCAAGAGCGGTGCGGGCACGCAGACGCTCTCGGGTGTGAACACCTACACGGGCAACACGACGATCTCGGCCGGCACGCTGGCGCTGGGAGCGGCCGGCACGTTTGCCAACAGCCCGGTCATCAACCTGGGAACCTCGGCCTCGCAGGGAACCTTGAACCTCACGGCCAAGACTTCCGGCTTCACCTTCGGCACCGGCCAGACGCTGTCGGGCTACGGCACCGTCAACATCGGGGCTGGCAAACTCGTGACCTTCGCTTCCGGCTCGACCCTCGCTCCAGGCAACAGTCCCGGCATCGTCAACGTGACGGGCGACCTTACGCTCGCGTCCGGCAGCACGACCAACATGGAGATCGTCGGTCGCAACGGCGGCGCGCCGGTGGCGGGCACCGATTTCGACCAGGTGATCGTATCGGGCGCGCTGGCCTTTGGAGGCACGCTCAACATCGATACGACAGGCCTTTCCGGCTTGGTCGCCGGCGACAGCTTCGGGCTGTTCACGGCCGCCTTCTATACTCCGGGGTTCACCGGCGTGGCGATGACCGGGGCCTATGCTCCTACGTTCGAGGAAAATCTGGGCGTATGGACGGGTATCGATGCGGGACTTTTGTTCACCTTTACCGAGGCGAACGGAACCCTCGGCATTTCGGCCGTCCCCGAGCCCGCGACCTACGCGGCGATCTTCGGTGCGCTGGCTTTGGCCGGTGTGGTTTGGCGCCGTCGGAGCCGTGTCTGACACAAAATTTTTTATCGGTAGTTAGGGGTAACCGCCGGTAATCACTGCCGCATCCCGGTCACCGGGTGCGGCTTTTTTGCGCCGTAAACAAGCGGCCCTTTTGTTTGCTAGAGCATTTCAAATAAAGCTGTGGCTGTAATCGGCCGCGCGGAGGACGGACCTCCAGGTCCGTCATGATATTTTTTCGAGGACGTCCAATCGGATCGGACCGGGAGCAACCGTGTCAGTCGGCAAGAACAAAGTTGGGATCTGCGAGTAGGCGATTGAGCAGGACGATGAGTTTGCGCATGACGGCGGTGAGGGCGACTTTGACGGGTTT
>JBAZSJ010000041.1:0-46983 GCA_041662485.1 Opitutaceae bacterium
TTGGAACTGGATTTTTCCGGCCACCGATTGGTGAACCGGGCTTCCGCTCTCCGATTGTTTAGGTTTCATTCACCATCAATCAGTTCCCAATCGGCGGCTCTTTTCCACTGCATGGTTACGGCTTAGCCGACCGGCCGGGCTGCGGCAAAGTTTCGGCTTCCGTTTTGCGGGGAGAGTTCTACGTTTTCGCCTCCACGCGCCGGAGAGGTGGCAGAGTGGTCTAACGCGCCGCACTCGAAATGCGGTGAACCGAAAGGTTCCGGGGGTTCGAATCCCTCCCTCTCCGCCATTTTCTCGTTCTAAACCAACGAGTTGTCAGGCCTGATAACCGATTGGGACGTTGACCGGCCAAATCGGCCATGAAACACGTCAGTCCCTTCGTCATCTCAGCATTCACGAATCCCTCCGGGAATATCGTTTTCCAGCTCTACGCCCGTCTCGACGGCAAACGCTTCCTCAAAAACTTCCCGACGCGCGAGGAAGCCGAGGCGGAACGTCAGGTTCAAGATATCCAACTGCTCCAGCGCGAGACCGGTATCCGTGCAGCCGCTACGCGGTTGACCGATGAGCAATTGCACGAAGCCGAAACCGTGTTTCGCCGGATTTACCCGCCGATGGCGGTCATGGGGCGGGCGCGTTGCTAGTCGACGGTGAGGCGGAGCTTGTTGCAGCTCACGTTTCGACTCGGAAGCCTTGACCACCCCGCCCCTTCCTAGTTTAATTCCGAGTTATGAACCTGCCCGATCTCTTGCGCCAAAACGAAGGGAAAACATTAGAGTTCAAACGGGATTTGTCCTCTCCCGAGAAGGTTCTGCGCACGCTTGTCGCCTTCGCCAATACCTCGGGAGGCCGAGTGGTCATCGGCGTGGAAGATGCCACGAAGCACGTCCGTGGCTTGGCCGATCCGCTCGCCGAGGAAGAGCGCTTGGCCAGTCTGATCGCCGATCTTATTTTCCCCCGCTTGGTGCCATCCATCGACATCGTCGCCTGGCGCGATACGCAGGTCCTCGTCATCGAAGTTTTTCCCAGTTCCAGTCGTCCGCACCATCTGCGCAAGCTCGGCCCGGAGGAGGGCACGTTTGTCCGTCTCGGCTCCACCAATCGGCGTGCCGACCTCGCGCTGCGTCAAGAACTCACCCGCATGGCGGCCAACGAAACATTCGATGAATCACCACTCCCTGAACTCGACTCGGAAGCCATCGACTTCCGAGTGGCTTCCGAGCTGTTCCCTTCGCGCGCGACACTCAAATCGCCGGATCTGCAAACGCTCCGGCTCCTTGCCAAGCATGGGCGACGTCTTGTGCCGACCGTAGGCGGTCTGCTGCTCGCCGGGCGCGATCCCGGTGCACGATTTCCCGATGCGTGGATTCAATGCGGACGATTCCGGGGCGAAGATAAAACCCACATGGACGATACGGTCGAATGCCGAGGCACCCTCACGCACGCTCTCGAAGCCGCCTACCAATTCATCGAGCGCCATGCCCCCAACCGAATCCTCATCCCCGGTCTCAAAAACCAGCAGGCTCCCGGCATTCCGCTGCGCGCCGCCCGCGAGCTGCTGGTCAATGCCGTCGTCCATGCGGACTACGCGCAGTCCGGTGCGCCGATTCGCGTCGCCCTTTTTTCCGACCGCCTCGAGATCGAGAATCCCGGCGTTCTGCTCGCCGGCCTGACCCTTGACGATATCCGCCAAGGCGTCTCCCGCCTCCGAAACCGTATCATCGGCCGCGTGTTCAAGGAAATCGGTTACATCGAACAATGGGGCAGCGGTATTCAGCGGGCCACCGCAGCCTGTGCCGCCGCAGGACTTCCGCCGCCGATCCTCGAAGAGCATGGCTTTCGCTTCCGCGCCACTCTTGGCCTGACTCCGGATCGCACCGCCACTCTCGATCTGGTAGACACGAAGATTCGCGACCTCTTACAGGCCGCCACCGCCGATACCGGCCTCTCCACCGCCCAACTCGCCACCGCCGTAGGACTCACTACGCGCACCCTGCGTAGCCGCCTCGCCCGACTCATCGATGAAGGACTCGTCACCGTCATCGGCAAAAACGCCCGAGACCCTCACCGTAAATATCACTGGAACATCTCCGCCTAGGAGCGGCATCCAGCGAAGGGCGACAGGGTGCCGGTTGGCAATCAACGAACCTCGTCGCATGGCATCCGCCAAGGGCAAGCGGCTGTATCAAGCGAGGAGCGCACGACGAGATTGATGCAGTGGCTAGCGAGTGTCGGCAGCCGGAATCGGAGGGCATCCCGTCTGGATCTCCGGGCATTAGGCGTATCGACGACTGTCGCTATTTTCGGAGGGTCTGTTCGCCGCGAGTCGGATTAGGTTTTGGACGAAGCGGAGTCTCGGGACGCAAGGAGCGCAGACAAGCCGGTATCCGCTGGTGACGACTGCGTTTGGCGGGCTCGCAGCCTGGCAGGTTTACTGTGCCATGACCCAACCGCGCCGGCCTCCGCGTCCGCCTCTCGTGCTGCGCATGAGCGGCCTCACGTGGCGGATGGATGATTTTTGCCGGGGATGACCGAAAAGATCGTGTTCAACCGTCTGCCCTACGCCGTGCAGCGCGCAATCTGCGAACACATGATTGTCATCGAACAACTGCGTCTTTTCGACTTGGGGCATTCCATTGAACTTACACGCGAGGAAATTGAGCGTCTTTTACGTGAAGGATACCACAAGACATTTGGTGCCCGTCCTATGAGAGCCGTCGTTGAACGTTACATGCAGGGTTTAGTGGTAATGAAGTGCTTATAACTCGGATCCCTCAATTTAAACCGTTATGGAATGGAGACGGACGAAGCCCACCCGAATGATCGTTTTTGAGCGATTTGATCGTTTTTGAGCGTAGGAGTTGCGGTAACGTGTCATGCAGACTGACATGAACCCATATTCTATGCTGATAGCTGAACGTCATCGGGCCATTGTTCGCCTGCTTTCCGAAAACAGTCGGATCACCCTCGCCGATATTGAGGTTCGCTTTGGCGTCTCGTCCGCTACCGCGCGGCGTGATGCGTCCGTGCTGGCGGCCGCAGGCCTGGTCAAGCGCAGTCATGGTGGTTTGTTGCCTGCCGACTACCCCGGTCTGGAGCCGTCGTTCAAGGCCAAGGCTAGCCGTCAGGCCTCGACCAAAGCCCGGCTTGCCCGAACGGCCGCGGAGTTACTGCCCCAGCAAGGGACCGTGTTTGTTGACGCCGGCACGACCTGCCTTGAGGTGGGCCGGTTGCTGATTCAGCGCCGGGACCTGCGCATCTATACCAACTCGATCACCCTGATCGCGCTCGCCGATGAATCGATGGCCTCTCTGACCTGCATTGGCGGCGAAGTTCGCAAGGTATCCTTGGCGCTGACGGGAGCGCTGGCGCAGGTTTGGATGGAACGTCTGAGGTTTGATGCCGTCGTGCTCAGCGCTTCCGGGCTTGATGTTAATGACGGCTTGTTCACCACCGAAATCCACGAGGCGGCCATCAAAACCGAAATCCTTCGACGTTCCAGTTACCGCCTGCTTGTGGCGGACTCCGATAAATGGTCGCACACAGCGACCGTGCATTTCGCTCCTTGGAATGCGCTCTCCGCAGTGGTGACCAATCGCAAGCTCCAGCCTGACGAGTGCCGGAAGTTACAGGCCGCAGGAGTCGCCATTCATTCCCCCTGACCATTTCCCCCCCCACCATGAAAATCGCCAGACTCAATCGTCTCTTCAACCCGCAAACCGGCCGCTGCTTCGATGTCGCGATCGACCACGGCTTCTTCAACGAAGCCTCGTTCCTAGCCGGCATCGAGAACCTCCCCAAGGCCATCGCGACCCTCGTGGCCGCCGCGCCCGACGCCATCCAACTCACCATCGGCCAGGCCTCGCACCTCCAGTCCATGCCCGTGCGCCCCAAGCCCGCTCTCGTCCTGCGCACCGATGTAGCCAACGTTTATGGTAACCAGCTCCCGCGCACTCTTTTTTCGCGCATCATCGCTGATCCCGTCGAGCAGGCCCTCCGCCTTGATGCCGCCTGCGTCGTCGTGAACCTCTTCGGAATTCCGGACCAACCCGAAGTTGCCGACCAGTGCATCCAAAACATTCTTGCGATCAAACCCCTCTGCGACCGCTTCGGCATGCCGCTCATGATCGAGCCGCTTGTCTTCCAGCCCAACGCCAAAGCCGGCGGTTACATGGTCGACGGTGACCCGCAAAAAATCATCCCGCTCGTCCGCCAAGCCGTCGAACTCGGTGCCGACATCATCAAGGCCGATCCTACTGATGACGTCTCCATCTACCACAAGGTCATCGAGATTGCCGGCGGTATCCCTGTCCTCGTGCGCGGCGGCGGACGCGTCTCCGACGAAGTCATCCTGCAACGCACCTCCGATCTCATCGCCCAAGGCGCGCGCGGTATTGTCTATGGCCGCAACATCATCCAGCACCCCAAGCCCGCCGCGATGACCCGCGCCCTCATGGCCGTGCTCCACGAAAACGTCACACCCGCCCAAGCCCTCAAGCTCCTCGCCTGAACCCATGTCCACGTCCACTCCCACCGTCCGCGTCGCCGTCATCGGCGCCGGCCTCATGGGCCGCGAAGTCGCCAGCGCCTTTGGCCGTTGGTTCTCGTTGCTCGATTGTCCGGTGCGTCCCGAACTCGTCGCAGTCTGCGACGTCAACGCCGCCGCCCTTGACTGGTTCCGCCAGGTGCCGACCGTCCAACACTTCGACACGGACCACCGCGTCCTCCTCGCGCGCGCCGACATCGATGTCGTTTACGTCGCCGTGCCGCATCATCTTCATGAGGCCCTCTACCTCGACGTTCTTCGCGCAGGCAAAGACCTCCTTGCCGAGAAACCATTCGGCATCGACCTCGCCGCGGCCCGCAGCATTCGCGACGAGGGTGTCAAACTCGGCCGCTTCGTGCGCGTCTCCTCCGAGTTTCCCTTTCTCCCCGGCGTGCAACGCGCCATCGCCGCCGCGCGTTCCGGTTCTCTCGGTAAGATCCTCTCCATCCGCAACAGCTTCCTCCACTCCAGCGACCTTGATCCCACCAAGCCGATCAACTGGAAGCGCCAGAATAAATTCTGCGGTGAGGCCGGTGTGATGAACGACCTCGGCCTTCACGCCGCCCACGTGCCGCTTCGCATGGGCTGGAAGCCGATGCGCCTCTACGCCCAGCTCCAGAAAATCTACACCGAGCGCCCCGATGGCAAAGGTGGCACCGCACCCTGCGACACGTGGGACAATGCCGTCCTCCACTGCACCGTCGATCTCCCCGGCCAGCCCGGCGTCCCGCTCACGCTCGAAACCAAGCGTATGAGCCCCACGGACACAAATTCGTGGGAAATCGAAATCCTCGGCACCGACGGCGGCGTGCGGTTCTCCACCAAGCTTCCCAAAACCCTGCTCACCTACACGCGAGGAAAAGAGCAGGCGTGGTCCGCCACTGACCTCGGTTTTTCCATGCCGTTCAAGACGATCACCGGCGGCATTTTTGAACCCGGCTTCTCCGACATCCTTATGCAGATGTGGGCCGCTTATCTGGCCGAGCGCGCTGGCCAGCTTGGCGACCGTTTCGGCTGCGCCACCCCTGACGAAGCCGTCGCCCACCACGAGCTGTGGACCGCCGCGCTGCAAAGCCACGCGGAACAACGCGTGATAGCGCTCTAAACGAAACCCCATGGCCGTCACCCCGCGTCCGCCCCTGAAAACCGTCCTCGGCGCCCCATCGTGGACGTTCGCCAGCGACTGCGTCGAGGCGAGCCTGACCCGCGATGGCGGGCACCTCGCGCCCGTGCGCTTCCGCACCGCGCGAGGCGTGATTCAGCCCTTCGCCATCGCACCGTGGGCCGGTGAAAAGCTCGCGTCCGACACCGTGCCTGTCCTCAAGCCCTTGCGTGGAGATTTTTTCTGCGCTCCGTTCGGCGCCGGAGAAAAAAACTGGCGCGGCGAAAAACACCCCGTCCATGGCGAGACGGCCACACGGCCATGGAAATTTGTCGCTAAAAACTCAACCCCCGCCGGTGTTGAATTCGTCGCCCGCATGCAAACCCGCGTCCGTGCCGGCGAGGTGACCAAGCGCATCCGCCTGCGCCACGGCGAGACGAACCTCTATTGCCGCCACGAGCTGACCGGCCTTTCCGGCCCGCTGAACCTCGGTCACCACGCCATGCTCGCCTTTCCCGAAGCGAACGGTCCGGGACAAGTCATGCTCAGCCCCTGGAGAAAAGGACACGTGTGTCCTCACCCGTTCGAATCACCCGCAGCCGGCGGTTACTCTTCGCTGAAAACCGGAGCCGCCTTCCGCAATCTCCGCAACGTGCCGCTCGCCTCCGGCGGAACCACCGATCTCACCCGGTATCCCGCCCGCGAAGGTTTTGACGATCTCGTCATGGTGTCATCGAGCGCCCGTCCGGGACAACTCGCCTGGACCACGGTGACATTTCCCGAGGCCGGATGGCTCTGGTTTTCGATCAAAGATCCGCAAACCCTCGCTTCGACCGTGCTCTGGCACTCCAACGGCGGTCGCCACTATCCGCCTTGGAGCAGCCGCCATCGCCGTGTGCTCGGCCTTGAAGAAGTGACCAGCTATTTCCACCTGGGACTCCCCGCGTCATTCGCCCCGAACCCGTTGTCGAAAGCCGGCATTCCGACCGTGCTTCACCTGCGGCGCAATCGCGTGACTACAATCAACTACATCATGGGCGTGACGGTGCTGCCACGAGGCTTCGACCGCCTCAAGTCGATCCACCTATCCGGCAACCACCTTATCGCCACCGCCGAATCGGGCGCCGTCGCACGCCACCCGGTTGACTTGTCCTTCGTCCGCCCCGCAGACGCAGCAGCCTGAAAATCATTCTCCATGTTCGCCAACAAACGTCTCGAAGAAAAAATCACCCGCATTCAGAAGGGGCGCGCCACGGCGCGCGACTTCATCATCGCCGACGCCAAGGACGCCGATATGGCCTTCGGTGTCACCGCGCCGGGCTGCCGGCCGGGCGGACACTGGAAGTCGCTCGCGGAATATCGCGACCAGATCCGCCAAGTCATCCAGCAGGACATCGTGGATATCATGCTGCTCTCCGCGTCCAACCTCGAGCAACTCGCCATCACCGAAGGCTTGTTCAAAAACTCCGCCATCACTCCCGCTGCCCGCGCCAACGACACCACCGACATCTGGGCTGTCCGCGGCGGCGGTTATCCCAAACTCCCGTCGCGCTCATTTCGGACTGCCTCCATAGAGCACATCAAATACGGACGCCTCGGCGTGGACTGCTCGTTGCCCTGTCAGGGCGCGGATCTCGGCCTCTACTCGATCACCTTCACGAACAACATCGATTGGGACTACAAGGCACTCGAAGACTTTCACACCTTCCGTCACGAGGCGGAGCAGAAACACTTCCGCTACTTCTTGGAGGTATTTAATCCCAACGTCGACCCGGGCTTTGCCACAGGACAAACCGCCGCCTTCCTCAACGACCACATTGTTCGAACTCTCGCCGGCGTCACCCGCTCGGGCCGCCCGCTCTTTCTCAAGATTCCCTACAACGGCCCGGAGCATTTGGAGGAACTGGTCTCATATGATCCCAATGTAATTGTGGGCATTCTAGGTGGCAGCGCCGGCACCACGCTCGATGCATTCCAACTCATCCATGACGCGCAGAAACACGGTGCACGCGTCGCCCTTTTCGGACGTAAGATCAATCTGTCCGAACACCCGCTTACGTTCATCCAATCTCTCCGCCATATTGTGGACGGTAACATCACTCCGATTGAGGCGGTGCGTGCCTATCATGCTTCGCTAGCCGGCCTCGGGATCGCCCCGCAGCGCCCGCTGGCCGATGATCTTCAGATCACGGACACACTCCTCAGTTATCGCTAAAAACCATGAAACGCTCCGCCATCAATCAAGCCTATCGCCAAGCACGTGACTGTTTCACCAAGCATTGCTGGGTGCTGCCGCCGAATCCGCTCTGGGACATCACCGACTTCGGTCTCGGAGACTTCGACCGCCAAGGACTCACGCTCATCAACCTCGCCGCCGAACCCGAGTATTGCGAAAAACTCATGTATGCCCGCCGCGACCAGCGCACCCCCTGCCATACCCACGCCAGAAAAAAAGAAGACATCATCTGCCGCGCCGGTTCGCTCACCCTCTGGCTTTGGGCGCGCAAACCCGCCGACGAAATTGCCCCGGCAAACGACTTTGTGACGGTGTCGATCAACGGAGTTCCCACCGAGCTTGCCTGCGGCAAACCCTTCGTGCTCGCGGCCGGCCACCGCGTCACCCTCGTGCCCGGCGTCTGGCACGCGTTTGCCCCGTCCAGCGACGAATGCGTCATCGGCGAAGTCAGCACCGCCAACGACGACCTCCATGATAATTTTTTCATCAACCCCGATATCGGCCGCTTCCCCGGCATCGAGGAAGACGAGCCGGCCCAAATCCATCTGGTCTCGGAACCCACCTGAGCCTTCGCCCCATGTCCAGCCTCACCCTACGCACCGACCTAGCCTCCCGTCTCCGCGCCCGATCCGGCGCGCTCCCCTCCGTGGCGATCGGGTTCGATGGCTTCGTCGATGAGATGATCCAACTCGTGGCCGAACGCCATAACCTCGACGCGTTCACGCCCGTGCCGACCATCGCGGCATTTGGACAACTGGTCAGTCAGGCCGCAGGACGCAGCAGCCTGCGTGAAATCGTCGTCAATGCTGTTCATCCCGGCGGTTGCGCGGTCAACATGGGCGACGGTCTCGCGGCGCTCGGGATTCCGGTGGACGCGTTCGCCACCCTTGGCCAGCCCATCCATCCCGCCTTCGATGGAGTGCTCGGTCGTTTTCGCTCTGTCCACTCTTGGGGCCGCGAACCGGGACGAACGCTCGCCTATGAGTTTCAAGACGGGAAGCTGATGTTTAGCTCGGTTGCGCAATTGGCCGAACTCACTCCGGCGCAGGTGTCTCAATTCCTCATCGACGGTTCCTATTTGGCCGCCTGCCGCGAAGCCCGGCTCATCGCGATCACCGATTGGACCCTCTATCCGCACATGACCGCAGTCTGGCGGCATCTTCAGAACGAGGTTTACACGAAGCTGACACATCGCCCGCGCTTCCTCATCGATCTGGTCGATCCTTCGACGCGCGCGACTGAAGACATTCGCGCCATGCTGGATACCCTCAAAGGATTCGAGGCCGCCGGACCCCTGACGCTTGGCCTGAATGGCAGCGAGGCCAATATTCTGGCCAGGATTCTGGATCTGCCCGGCGCGAATGAAGACACTGCTTCGGCCATCGCATTGGCTACGGCTTTACGAGACCGACTTGGCATTTCCGAAGTGGTGATTCATTACCCAAAATCGCCGCAGTAGCCGGTATCGACGGCATCGCGAGCATGACCGGGCCCTATTGCGCCCAACCGAAAAAAAGCACCGGCGCCGGTGACCGGTTCAATGCCGGTTATGCCCTGGGCTGTCTGCTCGACCTGATGCCGGCTGAGCGCCTGGCCTGTGGCTGCGCGGTTTCGGGGAAATTCGTGCGCCTGTCACGCAGCCCCTCTTTGCCCGAAATGATCGACTATCTCACCTCACCGGATTGGACCGTATGAATCCCGATGCTCCGAAGCTGGACTTCGCCTCGATGCTGCGCACACGACCGGATGCACATACCCATATCTCTCGATGCATCGTTCGCAAATAGACGGAGTTGCTACCGGACGGAGCTGATCCCTCCCTGTTCTGCGAGAGCCTGCTCCCTATTCACTGCTCTGCCCGGCCAAGCCGGCGGATAAAGAGGGCCGGCGAGCAGCTCCAAGTATGACAGTAGCTGTTGACCAGATGATTGCTATAGGGGGAGAGCAACGGACGCTCGGGATCGTGGATTTCCCAAAAGGTGGTTGCACCCCGCTGGATCATGCCCCCCCAGTATTCGCGCAATAATGCAATGCCCTCCTCTTCGAGGCCGCATAGCCACAGGGCTTCGAGCGTGAGATGATACAGGCCCGGATTCACCGGTTTGAGTGCGTCCGGCATGGACCGCACAGTGTGCAACAGCCGGGCGGCCTCCTCCCCTTCGACGACGCGGCCCAGCACCATCCACACTTGGGTGGCCCAAGAAATCTGACGATCCGGTCCGCTGGCAAAAACCTGTCTTTTGCCGCAGAACAGGAATTCGCGCGCCGCGCGCGTCATTTTTTCGATGACGGGCCGTAGCGGGACGGCCCGCGCCGGGTCGTTCAGTTTTTCCGCTAGGGCGACAGCGGCGTGCAGTCCCCGGAGGATCACGCCCTGCATGGCGGCCTGCTTGTGCAGACGCGGTTCCCAGTCGATGAAGATCCACCAATCGCCGGGGTCCTGGAACAGGCCGTGTTCGTCGAGGTGCGCTTGCAGCATCTCCAATTGCCGCCACGCCATCGGCCAGAGGTCGTCCGCCGTCCGCCAATCCCCGCTCGTCTCCGCGTAATCGAGCAGCGTAGTCACAAACAATACGGTGTAATCGAGAATGAAATCCTTCCCCGCGTGAGGCTGCGGCACTTCGTAAACACAGGCCGGCACGATTCCCTTCGCGTCGGACAGCCCGGCGAAAAGATACAGGCACCGTTTCGTCAGATCGAACTGGCGAAAGGTTACGTGGTTCACCGGCGCGCACACGGCCAGATCCATCCACAGGCGGCGGTCCCGCTTGGGGCCGTCCTCGAACACCGTGTGCATGCAGTTGGCCAGTGTCCGGAGGGAAACTTCGTCCATCAGCCGCAGATCCTCCGGCACTCCGGGCGGCAGGGGATCGACAGCGGCAGTATCCGCCGAGGTAACGGTCCGGCACAGGAAGTCGTCGAATCGCACGGAAAACGCCGGCGAATCGCTGGCGACGGTGATCTTCAAATACCGGAAGGCATAACGACGCGGCAACTCAACCCGCTGTGGCAGCACGTCGATGGTCAGGGTTTCATCCTGGAGCCAGGCCCGGCTCATTTGCGCGGAAAACGGATCGAACGGCTCGCAGACTTCTGTCGCGATTTCGCCGAAGACCAGGCGGAGTCGCACCGGCGCGTCGGCGATTCCTTCGGCGGACAGGTCGAACGCGACATGGCCGACGATGTGCACTCCGAAATCCAGGATGAAACTTTCACCACCTCGCCATGTTCGTTCACACACCAGGGACGTCGGCCCTTGGTCGAGCATTTCCCAATGCTGATGGGCTTCCGGGTTGCTGACGCCTTCCACCGCACGAATCGGTCGGGCCTCGCGGTGGTGGAGCCGCGGCTTGGCATTCTCGGCGATTTTCAGCCATCGTTCCCGTGTGGCGGTGTCCGGACTTGTCGTGGGTTTGCTCATGGTGCTGGGTTCAAAAAGCTTACCGCACCCCGTCATGCGGTTGATGAGCCCAGTATTGTGTGAGCATCATAATCGGCTGGCTGTCCCAAGCGAGTTGCTCGATGGAAGGATGTATCATGGCTCGGAAGGCGGGAGCATCACAACTTGCCCCTCCGTATCTCCAGGGCTGAGCGAATGTCCGCCATCCGCTCCCGGTTGAGCGGATAACGCCAGAGGCACAAAAGCATCACGGCCCATATCGCCACCGGAAGGGCGATGAAGATGAAGACCATCCTTTGCAGCACCTCGGGGGACTGCCCGGATAGCTTTGCATCGAAGCCGGTGGACTGAAGCACCACTCCGCCCACGCCGAGGGCGAGCATCGAAGCGATCTTGAAAAACCACGAGTAAACCGCGTTGAGCGATCCTTCCCGGCGGCGGGTCGTGTGCAACTCGTCGTAGTCGGCCACATCCGCCTTCATCGATGGCAGGAAAATCCAGATCGCCGAAATCGTGCCCACCTCGAACACCGCCGGCAGGATCTGCAGATACGGCATGTCGGGCCGCAGGCAGACAATATAGAGGAGATGCCCGGCCATGGTGGCCAGAACCATGGCCGTCATGATGGTTTTTTTGTCGAATTTTTCCCCCAGCCACGTCCACATGGGCAGGCAGGCGATGCCTGTCGCCACGAGGACCGACGCTTTCCAACCGGTGATGATGGAGGCGTCGGCGAGGCGTCCTTCGTTCACATAATAGATGTTCACATATTGCCCGAGGGCACCTACGGAAACGCCGCTGAGCATGAGACAGAAGGCGACTCCGATCAACGCCCAGAGCGGCCCGTTACCCACGGATTCCTTGAGGCTGGACCAGAAAGGTTCCTTGGCCTGATGAGCCACCTCTTTTTTGTAATAGCGCTCCCGTCCGATGATCGCCGGCAGCAACCCAAGAATCAGGATCAGGCCGGCCACCAGCCAGCTGAAGGCCTGCATGCCGCGCACGATATCCGGCTTGCCGGTGATCGCATTGGCAAACAACGAACTCGTGATGATTGCCATGGACCAGCCGCCCAGCAGGTTGAAGCATTTTGCGAAAAACGCCGTCCACGCCATCAGCCGCGTGCGTTCGTCGTAGTTCGGCGTCAACTCCATCTGCATGGCGGCGAAAGGCATGCTGGCGCAGGTGCAGCACGCAAAAAAGAACAGGCCGACGATAAAAAGATAGGCGAGCAGGCCCGTCTCGCCCAAGCCGGCCGGGGGGCGCCACATCAGCAGATAAATGCCCGCGGTCAGGATCGCACCCACGAACATGAAGGGCCGGCGTCGCCCCCACCGGGTCCGCGTGTTGTCGGAAACAGTGCCGATGATCGGGTCCATGAACGCGTCCCACAGCCGGAGCGTCATCAGAACAAAACCAAGCGCCACCGGACTGACGCCCAGTCCGATATTGAAGAACGGCATCCAGAGAACGCCCGTCGTCAGATCCGCCGCCAGCCAGCTCATGCTGGCACCCGCTCCGAAGGCCAGCTTCTGGCCAAAGGGGATGCGATCCGCCTCCGGTATATGTTTAAAAACTCCGGCGTGGCGCGTCATGTGATGGCGGCCTCGGGCCGAGTAGTCGGCATCCCGACCGCGTCCTTGGCGATCATGGCCCCCACCAGAACATTCCAACTCAGGAAACCTTGGTTGAAATTCGGCTTGCCGGTGTCCGGGTGGTAACACTCGTGCAAGTGGCCGTGACGTTCGAGGTCCCCACTCAGAAGCGCGACGATCTTGTCCTTCAACTCCGTCGCTTCCTCATGGTAGCCATAGCGCCGGAGGCCTTCATAAACCATGTAGTTTGCCACGATCCAAATGGGGCCAAGCCAATTGCTGGGATTGGCGCTGTCCGTGGCGGGATCATACATCTTTTCGCGTTTGGACATGCTGCGCATGCCGTGCGACGCGGCGAACTCCTCGGCGTTGAGCAGATGCTTTTCGATCAATATTCGAGCCTGCTCCGGCGTGGCGATGCCACACCAAAGAGGAAGGAAACCGGTGAACATTTTGACCTTTTGCGGAACGGTCTTCCACGACATGTCCATCCCGCGGTTGATGTGGGGGAAGTGCTCATGCCGGTGATCCCGGCACTGCACGTCCACCGTGTAGAAAAAGCCGTCGATCTCATCCCAGCATTCGCGTTGGACGGCCTCTTTGATCGTCTCGATTTCCAGTTCGATTTGTTCCGCGTCGCCGTCGTGCCCGAGGGCGGTCGCGATCTCCTGCATCGCACGCAGCTCCTCCAGGAAAAGACAGTTGAGAAGCAGGTTCGCCGATGAAAATTCAGGGCGGCCATACGTGGTAGGATCGTTGTCCACGCCGATGGCCGCGTCCGACCCCCATACCAGCAGACCGCAATCCGTGCCATACTTGGAGCGCCAGCGTCGGTGAAACTTCCGGAGGCGTTCGTAATACGGTTCGATCCAGTCAAAGTCCTCCGTGAACCGCGCGAGGGTCCGGGCGAATTGCGCAAACACAGGTTTGGCCTGGTTCTTTTCGCTTCCCCCGGGCGTTGTGCAGCCGAAGAAATCCCCCATGCCCGCCTTCATCATGATCGGCAGCGTTCCGTCTTCGGCCTGATGCTCGAAGAAGTTAATCCAACTGCCTTTCGCGTGGACGAGGAATTTTTGTCGTGAGTCCGCATCCAGTTTCCCATTCAAGGGCAGCAATCCCTCGACGATCCAGAAGCTGTCCCAATCCCACAGTTCATCATGGAACAATCCTCCAGGCACTAGAAACGGGTGGTTCAGGCATCCCTGCGCGCCGCGATAAATGGCTGAGGTTTGCCCGCAGACAAAATCCCGCAGGCGTTCGGAACGGGAGTTGAGCAAGGGATGATGTTTCACGGCTGTGTTTTCAGAGGGTTAAGTTTTTGGGCCAGACGTCCGGCCATCATGGCGAAGCCCGCGTCATTGGGATGCAGCGGCACCCGGTCGAACAGGGATAGGTCTGGATCAATCAACTCCGGCCCTTCGATAAGGCGTAAATTCGGGTCGCTCCGGACGGCGGCGATATCACGCAGCGCCTGACGATAGCCCTCCAGTTCGGTCTTCTTACCCGGCGGATTCCAGCCCGGCCCCACCCACAGCGGTGTCAGCAGATACACGGGGGTCTCCGGCTGCGCGCCGCGCAGGTTGTCCAGGAAAGCTTCCATGTTTTTGCGGTAAACAGCCAAGGGCACACCGCCGTTCCAATCATTGACGCCCAGCAGCACGGTCACGACATCCGGTTTGAGCGAGGTGATCACAGCGGCATCGGTCGGCGCCGGGTAAGAACTGCGTCCGCCAAAGCCCAGATCGATGGTCTCCCATCCCTTGGCTTGCCCCACGAGGAAGGGGTAGGATTTGTTCACCGCACTCGCCGAGAAACCGTGCGTGATGGAATCGCCATAGGCCACGTAGCGAATCGCCCGCTTCGCTCTCACCGGCTCAAAGCGGGCCTCCGGGTTCACCTTCAATCCTGCGAAATCCACCGAGTCTCCGTAGGGCAGGACGATTTCGAAATCATGAAAGCCCCCCGCGATTCCGGTGGAGAGGATCACCTCCACCGTTTCCAGTCCCCGTTTTACTGCCTGCTCACGGGATCGAAACGACCATTCCGGTTTGAAAACACCGTCCACGGACCAGACACCGATGCCGTTGCGCGCGGTTTTTGACTGGTGCAGCTCGCTGTAGTTCAACCGGGCCACCAGCGCCGTGGCGTCCGTGCGAAATAGGATGCGTGCGCCGGGATTATCCCATCGATACCCTGTTCCCGGCATGTCCAGAAGCCTGTCGAATCGCGCAACCTTGGCGTCGGGTTGGTCCGGCGGGACAACGAACTCCTTGTGAACATAGCCCGCGTATTCGATTTTCGAATCTTCGGGCGGTATGGTTGTGAGCGGTTGTTCCCCCCTGCCCGGCTGGCAGGCGATCAAGGAGATTGCCGTGATCAGAGCGCTTAAGCGTATTTTATACATCGCAATATAAACAAATCGTCGGGTTAAAGCCGGGCGCGATGAGGCAGCTCTTCCGCCGTCCACGGGCAGATGTGCAGATCCTCGTAGGCCAGGAGAACGGTGGCTTCCTGCCGGGGATCGGACGAATCCAGTTCGATGCGCATCCGATGGACGCCGGGGCCGGGAGTCATGAGGACTCGCGAGCCTTCCGGACAACGATGCGTCGCCGTCACATAGGGCAGCCCCGCTTCGCACCGCAGGATCTCGGAGTCGTTAAAAAAGAGCCGCGCGCCGTTGGCGGCCAGACACACGATGTTTCGCGGCAGACCGTCGTTCACCGGCCATTCCCATTGACCGCCACCCGCCCGTTTGACCGCCTCCGACAATTCGCCGTTGGCCCATGCGAAATCCTTTGCTTCCCCGTGCGCGCGCATGCGCAGGGTCCCCGGCAGGGTTTCCAGTTTCGTGGTCCCGGCGGGGTGCCAAGGGATCTCGTCGATGGTTTTTCTCTCAAGCCTGCCGATGGCTGCGGCCACTCGGCGCGTGAGCTCCTTGAGCGTCGTCGGCGCATCGTCCAAATCCTTGATCCCGGGACCAAGGTAAACGCCGTCGCCGATGGGCGCCTTCCATCGCGCGGGAATACCATCGATGCCGATAGCCAGGCCGATGGTCGCGCCCACGGTCGCCGCGGTGCTGTCGGTGTCGTAGCCGGCGTTGGTCGAAAGCAGGATGCTTTTTCCAAAATCGCCCTCGCCATACAGGAGCGCCCAGATCGCCAGCGCGACGTTAAGCGGCGCGTGCGTGAAATTGGCGTTGTCGTGTTTTTGGAGAAGCTGTTTCCGGCTCTCCCACATCTCCACTCCGCGACGATGGCCGTCCATGACCTGTTCAACCGCCCGCGCGGTTTCACTGGACGCCGGGATGATGCGCAGCGCCTCCCGAATTGCCTCCTCCACCGGGGCTCCGGCAGCCACACGGCTTTGCATAAACGCAAACAGCACCTCTCCCGCAATGCCCTCCACCCCGTGGTCCAGCGAGGCGTCGAGGCCCGCGTAATAAGCCGCGCTCGCGGGATCGTCGGGGAAAAGACAGGCCCAGATTTCCGAACGGATCGGCGAACCCATGCCCGCGTGAAACGGATTTTCAAAGGCTCCGGCCTCAGTGGCGGGCACACCCCGGCGCAGGTTCCAGCGGCAGCGCCCGTATTCGTCCCACATGTAGTGGATGTGCCTCAGCCAGCCCCGGCCAAAGTCGTCGGCGGTGAGCCGGCCACTCTCGCTTTTCTCTATCAAGTCCAGCCAGACGAGCTGCAATTCCAGATCGTCGTTGGGCGGCGCGATGGTCGGCACCGGATCATAAAAAGTGAGCGACAAGGGCCCGAGTTTGCCCTCCACGGGAAGCCCCAGGGTGCCGCCGATGGACTTGCCCATCCAGCAGCCGTAAATGCGAGACTCCAGCGATGGCGCGGAAGCTAAAATAGCCGAGTGATCATTGGTTTTATGAGCCATATAAAATAGGATGTTGAGTCTTCTCAGATGGGTTTCCATCGACCGGACTTCTTTTGTTCGACGACGAAGGTTGCGATTTGCTGCGATCCCAGCGTGCCCAGTTCCAAGCGCGTATCTCCCAAGACAAAAACGCCCGCCGAAGAGGATTCTCCCCGGTTTTGAACACGGATACGGAGTTGTTTTTCCCCGATGTGTTCGAGGCTTAGCAGCCGGACGGAGTCCGGACTCAGGCGACCGAAACTGCCACTCTTCGACCAAGGGCCTTTGAGCCCTGGAGCAATGGTGGCGAGAGGGGGATGCAGCAACGCGTCGACGGCGTCGTCCGGCAAAAGCGCATCGTCGAAAAAACAGAATTGGAACTTCAATCCACCGCAATCGGTCGCCGGCTGCCATTTCTTTTCCTGGGTGTCGGTCGGGACGTCGTTGGCGTAGCGCGTTGCCCGGGCCAAGGTTACCCGAAGCTCTTCCGGAGTCGCGTCAAAATCCCCCAGCACATCGCTGCAAAACCCGAGGCTCCCGCCTCGTCTGGAACGCACCGTCCACCTGCCGCCGGGAACCTGGCCTTTATCGTCGCGGGAAATCCGGCCGCCGGGAACATCGTAGTCCAGCCGACCTTTGCAGGGCATCACCAGTTTCAACCGCGCACTGCGTTCATTCCAAAGCAGGCGTCCCTCCGCCTTGAGGCCGGGGTTGTTGTCGGCGACTTGGAAGGTCAAATCCAGCCAAGACCGCCCGCCTTGCCAGCGGGTCCACAATTTCGAGCGCAAAGGTCCCGACTCGAGAACGGCGCACTCGGTCATCCGCCATTTCTCAGTCACTTCTTCGAGATTAATCGACGCGGGCTCTTCGTTCATCCCGCCCCAGCAGCCCCAGGGATCGTTCAGGGTCTGGAGTTCGATCTGCCGCCCGGCGGTAAAAAAATTGCGACCGTCTTTCCTGATCCGAAGGCCACCGTCTTTTTTCTCGACGGCCCACCGCCCGTTGGAGATCTGCGGATTGACGCCGTTCCGGGCCGAACAATTGCCTGAAGATGGACGGTCTTGCGCCTTGTCCCGCCATCCCAATCGGAGCGTCGTCCACCCCAGAGAAGGCACCTCCACCGGCACCAGCACGCGCTTTCGCCAGGGCAAATCCGGCATGTAAGAATTCTCCGTTTCGATGGCCTGAAAGGGCTGCGGTTTCCCGTTGGCTCCAAAGACGACCAACGGCAGCTGATCCGCCTTCCCTCGAAACTCCCAAAGCGGACGATAGTCCAACCCCGCCTCAATCTCCACGAGGCCGGAGAACGGCCGAGGCGATGGATTCCAGACCAGGAATGGAACGTCCTTCGGCAGATCGTCGCGGCGCGGAGGCGGCACCGATGTGTCCACGCATGCCGCGAGCCGGTTCAGCGCGTTGAATCGTGCTTCCTGGGCACGATGGAACGCCAAACCCAGCCAGGCGCTCTGGTCTTCGTAAGCCCTTTCAATGCTCGTTCCCGGCAGAATGTCGTGAAACGCGTTAAAGGCCAGGGCATGCCAAGCCTCCGTCAAGTCCTGGGACGGACTCCGCATCGAGGCATCAATGACCGAACGGGTGATTTCCGCCTCCGAGACGAGCGCCTCCCCTTTTCGATAGAGAGCCTTGAACTTCTGGACCGACGAATAGCAGCCGCGCAGGCAAAAGCCGAACTCGCCTTTTAGCGTCGGAACCATCTTTCCCTTCGTGGCGATTTCCGCTTTCAAGGCGTCAAAAAACCGATGCAGCGTGGAAAAACGCACCTCGACGTCCGGATGCAGCCGTTTCCATGCTTCAATGTCGCGCAGATGTCTCCGGGTCGGACCGCCGCCGTGATTACCAAGGCCGAATTGAACTGCCGCGTGGGTTAAGCCGGTTTTCTTTGAACCGGCCAGGGTCTGATCGAGCATCTCCGGCAAGGTCCATCGTTCGCTGCCATACCAGTTCCAATGTTGCCGGTAACAAAGCACCTGGTTGGCGTGGTCGCCCTCCCATCGGAACACCGGTGACTCCATGGGAAATTCTCCGCGTTGCGGTCTCGTGAAGGAAAATCCCTCGATCCCAAACGCGGCAAAAATATTCGGCATACCGGCGGAATGGCCGAACGAATCGGCCTGCCATGCGATCCGGGGCCTTACCCCGAGATTGTCCCTGAAGTATTTCAGCCCCAGCTCGAACTCACGGCACAAAACCTCGGTCGAGGGGAGATTGGTGTCCGGCTGGATCAGGGTTCCACCCACCACATCCCAGCGTCCGCATTCGATTTGTTTCAGGATTCGCCTGAAGGTCTTCGGCTCGGTTTTCTGGATGTGCTCGTAAATAGCGGACTCCCCGCGCATGAAGGTCAGCTCGGAATATTCGTCCATCAGATCGAGGACGGTCCGAACCGTGAGAATCCCTTCATTGAGCCCTTCCCGCCAATCCCATAACCAAACGGGATCCAGGTGAGCGTTGGGAAGAAGATGGATAATCTGCTTTGATTCCGACTTCGGTTTTATCAGGCCTGAATTCATGTTTCAAAGATGCCCGTCACCAGGAAATGAGGAGGTTGCCGGTGATGCCTGAGATCTCGAAGCACCGTCCGCCCTCCACCGCCTCAAAGGGGGTGAAGGCACTCGCAAACGGCCATTCCGGATTCGGCGTGAAAAAGAGGCGGGCCGGGTCGGTGTCCGGGTCCGGATAAAATCGCACGACCGCGTCCTGCAGTCCCCTGATCATCAGCCGACGGCGGATGCCGACCTCGCCGGGCCCTTGGATCGCACACGACACGGCGCCCGTCGCGTTCTGCCGGACAAAGCAGCGGCATTCGCGATGCCAGGCGCGCGGCATGTGGTAAAGCGCATGGCCGTCCTCCAGCCAGGCGTCGCAGCCCGTCAGCAGCGGCGCGCCGTCGGGAAATTTCAGCCGCCATTTCGCAAGCGTGGAAGGCTGGTAGCCGGACAGGTGGAATCCGTTCCGGCCGGTGGCCGCGACGAAGAGGGGATCACGGATCGCCGCAGAGGGTTTTTCAACGCGGAGGGAATAGCCGAACTCCGCCAGCATCAACCGCAGCCAGCGTTCGGTGTGCAACCATTCGGTCTCCGTGTGCGGCACGGGGAGTTTCGTATCGGTGACGGAGGCGCAGAACGTCCCCCGCAACCAACCGAGTTTGCCTCCCCCTGAAAACTCCGACAACATCGCGTAGCTTCGGGCGTCCTCCCCCTGTCGGGCGACCGCCAGTTCCCGCCAGTTCGCGCGGTCAACGACGAGCGGAACCGTATCGATCCCGCCCGACGACAACAGCGCTTGATGCAGGAAACACGAGGGAAGCCTTCCGGTGTCGAGGCGGTCCGGCGTAAGGAGGCTTTGTATTTCAAAACGGCCCTCCAGCGGTTCCACGAGACGCAAATTGAGCGCTTCTCGCAGCTTGTCGCCGGCTCCGCTCACCGAGCCATAAAGCAACACGTGAAACCCACCCTTGACCGCCTCCAGCAGGGCGCGCTCGAGCTCGCTCTCCGCCTCCGGGACCGGGGAGAGCAGAATCGAACGCCGGAATGTCCCCGGAGCAGCATTCCAGGCGCTCAGAAAGTTGTCCGACGAAATAATGCTGTTCAGGGGAAACCCGTGATTGACCGCGCCCCGCATGAACCAGTCGCCGAAGAACACCGGCTCGAAGCGAGGGTCGGCCCCGAAGATCATTTCGTGATACTCGGAAAACGGGTAAATCCATGTGACCAGGCCCGGTTCATCCGGACGGTGCCGCAGGGCCTCTTGAAAATGAGGGATGACCTCCGCGGGGCATTGCTCCGGCATTTGTCCGCGAGAGTCGTCGATGGTCAGCAACGACACATTCGTCACGGGTGTGACCTTCCCTGCGGCGTCAAGCCGCGCCAAGGCCAGTGGCATGTAGATGTCGTGCGGTTCGCGTCCGTAACCGTGCAGCCACGGGCTGTTCAAAAACCACGGATCATGGAGATAATAGCGGTAGGTGATGTGCTCGTTCGCGGGAAGCGTGGCGAGACGCGACAGGTAGCCCACGATCTCCAGCCCGTAGTCCCCGTCCATCGCCGCCCACGGGGAGTTCGGCGGCGCGACCATATTGAAATCGCCGTCGTAAATTTCCTGGATCGGGCACCCTCCGGACGCCATGTCCATCGCAGCGGAAAAATTGCTGCCGCGCGTCTCGAGACGGAACTCCGGGCATTCCTTCCGGAAATCCCGCCAGAAGCCCAGAATGGCCGTCCTGTTTTTCTGCGTGTGCTCCGGATGAAACCGCAGCCCGTCGAAGAGTTCGCCCGTGACGCTCCACGCGTTGAGTGCAAAGCCAAAGCCGTTCGACAACCAGAGATAATCAAAGCCCAGGTCCGACAGGAAACACCGGGACTGCGCGCCCAAAAACGTCCCCACCGACGTTCCCTCCGGAATGCCGCCCGGGAAGCCCGCATAGGCCGCCGGATCGGCATGGAGCGCGGCTCCGCAACTCACCCACGAGCCCTTCCCGATGGTCCCGCCGGTGGCGATTTCCCGGTGCCGTTGATATTTGAACAGCGACCTGGCAAATTCGGGGCCGGGATCGAACGTGGCGCCGACGCTCACCGGTTTCCCTGAAAGCTCCGTCCCCGTTTGATGCAGGATCTCCACGATCCGCTTGAGATCGGCATAGGTGATCCGGGCGGGATTCTCCGTGTAAAGATGCGTGCAGGAAACCGTGGTCTTTTTTTCGGGATCCGCGGAGTAGGTTTCGTGCGGATTCGCCAAGCCGATGTAACGCGCCCATTCGATCTCGTCGTCCGGGCGGCCCTTGTAGTCGAGAATCTCGCTGCCGTCGGCCGTCCAGAGGAGAAAGGCCACCGCTTCGGACTGGCGGATCAGGCCCTGCCATTGGCGCAGGATGTCACGCACAACCGCCTTGATTCCCTGATCGGAGAGATCGCGGAAAGGTTTGAGCGACGTTTCGAGGACGAGTCGTTTCATACCAAGATTCCTTCACGTGAGGGAACGTAGACACATTCCATGCCTGCATTTTTGGCGGCCTCCAGGCCGGCGGGACTGTCCTCAAAAACCAGACAGTCCGCCGGAGGGATTCCCATGCGTCGCGCGGTTTCCAGAAACGGCGCGGGATGCGGTTTCCCGTGTTCGTAATCCTCCGCGCAAACGATCACATCAAAGAGTTCCTTGATCGCGATGGCCTCCAGGGTGAGTTCGACATACTTCCGATACCCGCCGGAGGTCACGGCCAGGGCGGCCCGCCCATGAAACCGCCTCGCGATCTCCACGACCGGAGGGATGGCCCTGACTTCGTGAAGCATCTCGAGGTAATAATTCTCCTTCCGATCCACCGTTTCCAAAAGATCGAGACGCAATCCCATCATCCGGTTCAAGTCCTCGACAATGGTTGCGCTCGGCCGCCCGCCCCATTGATAAAAAAAGGCCTCGGGAAACTCTCCGCCGCCCTCCTTCACCACCCGGGCCCAGGCGCGAAAATGCAGGGGCATCGTGTCGGCGAGCGTGCCGTCGCAGTCGAAAATATAACCCCGGAATATCCGGTCGGGCAGAATGATTTTCATTGAATGTCAGGCGATGGGTTTGCTGCGCATCTTCGCCACGGTTTCCCATTGCGCCCGCTGGCATCGTTGCGGCGGGAGGCCCTTGAGGATTTGCTCCAGATCGTCCACGACCAGATGCCCCATCGAAGGCCAGATTTCCGGGATGTTCCCCGCGCGATGCGCCTGCAAAAGCGTGTTGGGGATTTTACGCGCCCGATGATTCGCCGGGATCGGCTCCTCCGGCCACACGTCGATTCCCACCCGCAGGCGGCCGGCTTCGGCGGCATCGAGCAGCTCCTCGAAATTGACCACCCCCGCCCGGCTCACCAGCAGCACGATGCCGCCCGGCTTCATTTTCTCAAAATAGCGCCGGCCAATCCCCCCGACGTTTTCGGTCGTCACCGCGCCCATCAAAAACACCGCCGCCGCCTTTTCGAAGCACTCCTCAAGCGTCGCGGGCGTGACTCCCATCTCGCGAAGCACAGTAGGATGAATCCACGGATCATTGACGAGAATCTCCCCGCCGAAAGGCTTTAGCAGAGTCAGGAGCGCGCGCCCGACATTGCCGCAGCCCACGACGGCCAGCGGACGCCCCGTGAGCAGAATGGAATCTTGGTTGTCGCCCTCGCCGTAAAGCGTCTCGGTGCCGCTCCGGATGGCCGCGTCGGCCTGGTGAATGCGCCGCGCCAAAGACAAGGCCATGCCAAGGGCCATTTCCGCGACCGGCTTGGCGAAGACCGGCGCCGTCGACAAGACGGGGATGCCGCGCCGATGGCATTCCAGATAGTCGATGTTCGGCAGAAAGTTGCTCTCGACGTTGAAAACCGCCTTCAACTTCGGCGCGCGATCCAGCCGTTCTTTCGGCAAGGGGGATTGACCGATGAGAACCGTGGTCTCGGGCAGATACCTGTCGATGTGGGCCGCCGCGGCGGGAGAACCGTCATGCCAGATCACCCGGCCCAGGCTTTCGAGCCGGGTTTTGGTGGCGGCATCGAAAAGGAGATCCACGGGGCGTGGATGGGGATCGAAGAGAATCAAGGGTTTTTCAGTGCTGTTCATGGAGCGTTCAGTTTTTAACGGAGGGCTTGAGCACTCCGTATTGAGAGGGATCTTTTTCGCTGCCGCCGATGCCGCCGCCCCATTCGAGGAAGCCGGCGCGACCTTGGCCGTCGTTGTTATTAACCAGCAGGGAAATTTTCAGATCCCGATTGGGATCGTAAGCCATGGGATAGAGCTCCGACCAAGGAAGTCGTATCCGGTAAACCGTGGTTTCGCCCTCGCGGGTGATTTTGCAGTCTCCATTCCGGATCGGCTCGTTCGCCAGCGAAACACCGGCGGGCAAATCCGCCCCCGCATTGGCCACCGATATCTTCCAGAAGAAGACCCCGTCGGGCTTCAACGCGGCAATCAACTCCATGTTCCCGCCAAACATCCCGCGTCCTTCGCAATCGATGCCCAGCTGAAGGCTGTCGCCTCGCCACCAACTGTCTTTTTGTTCCTGGACATGCTTGGCGTCCTTCACCTCCACAACCACGTCAACGCCTCCTTCATACATTCCAACCATGGCACGGGCGGCGAACGAGTCGCTCCTCTTGGTCTGGCTCATCATCGACACATAGTTCCAATCTTTGGCGACCCAAGGTCCGTCCGGTAGGATATCGGACGGGAGTTTTCCGAGAGTGAAGAATGCCTTCGGCGCACTCTGCGAAGCCCGTTGAATCCGCGTAGAGGGAATCAACCGCTCCACGGCGGCGGCCTTGGCCAGGGCCACGTCGTCGGGGAGGCTCAGATAGTATATTTGTTTGGGCGCGAGGACGGCGGCGCCATCGAGCGACAGATCCTTGCCTTCCCAGTCGCGGAGCACCGACCGGGCGTTGGTAAACGCCTTGATATCGTTCACGGTCACCGGCTCGGTTTCGCTCCATACCGCCAGCACGCTTCCCTTGCCAGTCGCCATGAGGAGTCCGTAACCCTCCTTGCCCACCAGCACCTCCTTTGTGAAGGCGGCTTGTTTGTTGGTTTCCCGGAGGAACGTGGCCATCACCACCGCTGGATGGCGCGGCTCCAGTCGCGGGGTAAGCCGGAACAGGCCGGAACTGTGGGTGAACCAGTTGTTGGCGATGGCGAAGTTCGTCGTCTCCTTTTCATTTTGATTACTCATCTCGAAGATCACCGTCTTGGTGATCCCCTGTTTGATCTGGATGAACTGGTCGCGCATCATGCGCATGGAAAGGCCCGCCTCGCTGTCCATGAGTTTGTTGGACATATTGCCGACCAAGATCGCGTGCCATTCCGTCATGACCGCCTCCTTGTGCGGTGCCTTGTTCTCTGTCTCGATCCGGCGATAGGGTGCTATATCGGTCGAGACGCCATGCAGGGAAAGTTTATCGAAGTAAGGCGTGGCGCCGAGGTTGAGCATCTTGTCATAAAACGCATAGTAGGCCGAACGCATGCCGATTCCGCCATTCCACACCTCGGCGCGGGGATCCACGCGTTTGACCGTTTCGTAACCCGCCTTTAGCATCCGCACATAGTTTTCGGGTGTATCGAGCCAGTAAATGCTCCCGCCCGGCATGGCGGGCTCGTTCCAGATTTCCCAGATTTTGATCCGGTCCTTATAACGCTCGACGGTCTTTTCCACGAAGGTCGTGAAGTCGTTCAGATCCTTCGGCGCGAAGGCGGAGGAAGCCGGCAGACAGACCAGGATTTCCTTGGAACGCTCCGGATGCGGAGATGCCCATACCGGAGTGTAAAGAAACTGCGCGGCGATCTCGAACCCCGCATCCGTCAGAGGTTGGAGTTTCGAGTCGAGATAATCCCAATTATACACCCCGCGCTCCGGTTCGATCGCCCGGTCCGTAAAGGTATAATACGTGCCCCATGGGATCGAATGAACGAAGGCAAAGTCATAGCCGACCAGTTGCGCGAGGGGAATTTCCTTGGGATTGAGATGATAGTGAAATCCGAATTGCCCCACATGCTTCACGTTCGGGTCCAGACGTTTCGTCACGGCGACGCTGAATTTTTTCCGATCAAAGCGGGCCTTGGTGCCATTGGGGGCCTGCTTCCAAAAGGTCTCGATGACATCGGTTCGATTTCCCGCGTCATCTCTCCATGAAAATTCGATATCATAGAATCCGTCCTCCTTCGCTTTCCAAGCCCACCCCGAGGACTCCAGCGTTTCCCGGCTGATTTGCACCGTCTCCAGCAACTTGTCCGATACATTAAATATTCTGCCTTCCAATAGTTTCAGTCCGGCCGGCAAGGTGCCTTCGCTCGGTTTGAACGCCACCATTTCACCCGAAAACCACCAAGAATAGGGTTTGTCGGGCTGCAATACCAAAGGCCTTGCCGCCGGGGATGACAACATCCCCGACGAGGTGATGATACTGAATGCAAAAATAATAAATAATTTGATACGACACATAGCCAAAGGCCCTTAGATAAATTTAAATAGAGACAGCAACGTCCATGGGTGCGGAAGACGCATTCCCCTCCGCACCTTTCCGTCAAGACCCCGGCAGGAGCGTTGACGGGTGTAGGTGAAGTTTTATAACAAACGACTGTCGGCGATTAGATCACTCGGTGGTTTTGAGCGAAAAATTCCCTACGCTTCTGGCCTCCGACGACTGTCCAAAACCGGAGAACCCCGCATAACCACAGGTCAGTGAAAGGCCTTTCGTTTTTAATGAAAGGGCGGCGACCATTTCTTCGTCATTATTGATGTAAGCGCTTACGCTGCCCGTTTCCTGATTATACACAATCTTCAGCCGATTCATGGCATCGGGGTTCCAGCTCTGAATACGTCCGCTTTTCAACGTGATCACTTTTGAGGACCGCTCATCCTCGGTTGAAGGGTTAAACAATAGGCTGAAAATGCCGTTGGGATACACGAGTAAGAACAGTCCGCCAAAATTGGGATTGGACAAGGGCCCATTCCCGATGCCAGCCGCGATCCAAGGCGGAGATCCCGCAGTCTTGTTGGTCGGAGGAGCGGGATGGATGTCCACCTCCACCGTCACTTCCGACAGCTTGGCCGGCAAGGCGACCCGTCCGACAAACGCTCCTTGATCGTCCACTTTTATGCCTGCTCCCGGAGAGATGATCACATTCGAAGTGGCTTCCCACAAGGTCTTGCTTGATCCGACGGGCTGCCCATGCAACAGCCCCGCCATTTCCTTCCCCTTACGATCAAAATCATCCTGAAGCGTGATCGCTTCGGCATACGCCAATCCGGCGATACAGCACGAGGCTGTATAATAAGTGAAAGCGCGTGAGAAAAGGGATAGTTTCATGATTATGGTGTAATTACTGCGTGTTGAGGCTGAGCAAAAAGGGATGTTTTTAGTGATAGTCGTAAGGGCAATTTCCGCCCGACGGAAGGCGAGCGACGATATCTTTCGCCAGATCTAAGCTTGCTACATGACCATCATAGAAGAGCACGTTCGTCCGGGTGCCTTGATGACGCGGATAAATGGTAAATGCTCCCGATGCCCACTGATTGGGCATCAGAGCATATCCAAAGCTGGGAGTGGTCTTGAGGCGATTGTTCTCCGTCCATGCATCCAGCGGCGTCGATACACTATCGGGCACCCCGGCATCACATAGAAAAATCTGTGACGCGGCGCTGGATATCGCCATCGTTTTTTTACGGGGGGTGTAGGTGAAATAATCATGGGGAGATGTTGTATTCATCCCGTAGCCGTTCATCCCATAGGACGTTGGCATGTGGCCAGTTGCCTTGGTTGCACTATCCAACCCCGGATAGCGGTCAGCGTCGAATGTTTCGGAAGGGCAAATCAGCACCTTGCCATCCTTAAGATAAGGGAGGAGCAGGCCGCGCCATGTTCTGAGCGCACTCAATTGTGTGGTGGTCCCTTGGCACATCGGAAGTAGGTATCCGCTGTTGTCAGAACTATATAAATTTGACGCTAATCCCAATTGCCTGAGGTTCGAAAGGCATTCGGAGGACTTCGCGGATTGTTTGACCCGACCCAATCCCGCCAAGACCAAGGCCGCCAAGACACCTACAATTGCAATCACGGCAAGCAACTCCACCAGAGTGAACCCTGCGGACGGGAATCGACTCACGCGGTCACATTGAATAACAATATCCTTTTCTACGATCTTCATTGGGGTAAAATCAGCTAATGTCACCGCCACTCGGCTCATGCTCGTCGCTATGAGCATGAGCCAATAGGGTAATCTGGGACCTAAAAGCTGACGGTTTGGGGCGAACGACTGTTATCAGACTTTACTCTATCGCCGGACACGCGATCTGCAGCCCGCCAAAACGAGGGCCATGCCGCCTGCAATAACGGCAAACGTGGAAGGCTCAGGAATCGCTGTAACCGAAAGCTGAAGGTTGTCCACGGTGCCCGTGGTAAGAAGGCTGCCAAAGAAAACCCCCGTGATCGAAGGATTCGTGGTATATACGAAGGACGAAGACCCTACTATCGTGGATGTTGTCAAATTGAAGGCGGAATACGTTGTCGACCAGAGCGCAGTGGTGGTATTCAAAGTAATCGTAACCCTCATTGGATCGCTAACGCCGGTATTGCTCCCGAAAGCCGCCCCAGTCGAAAAATTAGTATTCCCACTGCTCTTCGCGCTTCCATCTCCCCGTTGAGAATAAATCACCCAAGCCGCGTTCCCGCCGTAGGAAAAAGAATTTGTGGTCGCAAGATTGCTGGTAAACCCCACAGCCATCCAGTTAACCGAGGCTGCGTTTCCGGGATTCAGGTCAATCGTCAGGGTGTAAATATTACCCGTGTTCGGGGTAAAGGGTAGATAGGCCTCTATCGCCTGGCCAGAGGTTCCTGTATTCACTCCTGCAACGCTCCCATCGGCATGAAAATTCGTCAGATAGGATGTCCATGTGGCGGAGGCGCTGCCGCCGTCCGTTCCCGAACGAACATCGGGAGCAAGGCCGTTCAAGTTAGTCGCGGCTGAGCCGTTGAAATCATCGGAATAGATAATGGTGGATGCCGACGCGGATGCGGCGGCGATCATTGCGGCACTCAGGGCGATGGTCATCAACCGAAGGGCGCGAGAGAAGCCAGGGAGGGAGGTGGGGTTCATGGGGGGCATGGAGCTCATTGCGTTGTCGTTTTGCTGTTCAGACGAGTTGTGTATTTGATTTGGGCTGTATTACTAACGAAAGGATTACGCGGTCTCGCGCACCACGACTTCACCACGGACCCGCGTTTCGAGTCCGGGCATGGGTTTGTTGCTTAAAAGCGCATCAAGCGTCTCAAAAACCTGACGGCCCAGCTCCTCAAACGGAACGTGATAGGTAGTCAGCTTCATCTCGCCTTGGAATTGCGTGGCAAAGTCATCTACACCGGTGACCTTGATCTCTTCCGGAACACGAAAGCCGTGCGCTCGTGCGGCCCGGATCAAACCGTGCGCCAGAATATCATGCGCGCAGACAACGCCCTCGACCTTTGGATTTTTTTCGAGATAGCGGTGCGCAAGCTCCGTGGGATCGCGCAGCGGATCATCGAAATTCGGACGCATTTCCGTTTCCAACAGAACTCCCTCCGGCACCACCGTTTTCCCCGCCTCTTCCATTGCCCAGAGAAAACCTCGATACCGCTCCGACACGGAGGGCGCCCACGCTTGATTGGCCAAAAAACCAATACGGGAAATTCCAGTGCCCAACAAATGCCGCGTCATGGCATAGCCCGCATGAAAATTATCCACCACTACGGAAGGACGTCCCAGCCCGGGGAGATTTAAGTCGGCAAGAACAATGGGGAATTTAGACTCCACCAAGAGATGACTCAATTGCATCTGGATATCCGGGGAAGGGATCATGGGATAAATGGCGGCCGCCTTGACGTCGAATTCCGCGAGACGGGAAACAAATTCAATCTCCCTCTCATAGTCGGTCCCGATCGTCAGCGTCACCACCCGGCGACTCGCCTTTCTGGCTGCGTCCTGAAACCCATTTACTGTGCGCCAGATACCTTCATGGCGGTCGCTGGGATAAATAAATGCAAACGCATCCAGCTCAACCGAGGGAGTGTTTGAACGCAGGGTCGCGCGAACCACCCGCGTGCCTGCCCGCCTGCGTCGCAGCACCAAACCTTCATGAACAAGACGGGTGATCGCCTGCGAAACCGTTTGCCGCCCGCAATGATACTCCGAGGCCAATTCAAACTCCGTCGGAAGGCATTCCCCCACGGGCCAAGCCCCGGTTGAAATTCTCGTTAGCATCTGCTGGTAAACATTTTCTATTTTCGATGAAATTTTGGTCTTCATTGATATGCTCTATCTAAATTAATATGACGGTCATAAGTCAAGAGGGAAAGATTGGCTCGGCATTTTTTTCTGAGCAGCCCAAGTGCGGTTAGTCTCTGCCCAAACCGCACCGGGGCCTTGCGATATTCGGGTTAATAGCTCCGACTTACTTCCACCCACAAACTCCCGGTAATGGCGGAGTTTCCAGCCGAACTTACGCATTTCAAGTAAAGGGTGCCCAGCCCTCCCGCCGGAAGGGTGGTATCGACATTCCCCTTTAGTCGTATATAACCGGAATGGTGAAAGGTCGCGTTGGAATTGAGGGTGCCGAACGCCACGATCTGGCCTGGCTTCCCTCCCACAATAGTCGTGATCGTGGTCGGAACGGCAAATGTAACCGCCGCCGTGCTGCCGAAGAAGCCGGTGAGATCAACAGGCACGGCAATGATGGCCAGCGACTCGTTTTGGTTGCTCTGGGCCACCCATGAACTCACTCCAAACACACCGATTGGCGAAGTTAGTCCGCTGTTCATGTTGCCTGTTGCGGTGACGTTCGACGAAGCGATCCCGGAATAAACAGCATAGTGAGTCGAGGAACTCAACGGCACCGTGCCATAATAGCGCAATGCGTTGCCCGGCTCCCGGATTTGATTGCCGGTCACGCTGACGTAACCGCAATTATCCCCGATGGAAATCCCATGCTCACTCGGCCACATGATGTTGTTCCCCGATATGGCGGACATGTTGATTTCATTCGGAGGCGGAGTGGTGGTGCCGGAAGCCCTTACCATCTTGATCGCAGAGCCCGGGATGCGCTGACCCGGCCATGCAATATTGTTACCAGTGATTGTTACATTTTCAAACCTTTGAAGATAAATAGCATCCGTTCCAGCTTCAAAAAGATTGTTTCCCGTAATCACGATGAACGTGCAGGTATCCAAGTAGATGTTCGATGCCTTGGTTTGGCTCTGGGCGGGGGGATACCAACCGGGAAAAAAGAATGAGTTTCCGCTCACCACGAGTCCATCTACGCCGACTCCATAGATATGACCTATCTTGCAGACTACCTTGTTATTAATGAAATGCGTATCGCCAGCCACCTTGGTCACGGTCGCTCCGGAATGGCGGTCAATCCGCAACGCATAGTTGCAATCCACAAATCGATTGTTGGAAATTTGGAATTGGTTAACGTGTTGAAAAATAGGATTCTCGTTCGGCGGAACAGAAATCGCATAGTCACAGTTGATAAAAGAAGAGTTCGTGATGATTCCGCTCCGGGCATTTTGAATAACGATACCTTTTCGTCCGGCTTGAAGTGAATCATAGGAAAAAGTGACACCTTCTATGACCGTATTGTATTGTAGTATTTTGTCGTAGAGGCCCGTGGCGGGATTGAGTTCGGGCGTCGGCTTTCCAATGGTTAGCGTCAAGTTCCGCAATGTTCCACTGCCCTTGAGATGAATACCGGGAGCGGTGATACTTACATATCCATAGGAGCCCTCGACAATCGTGTCTCCAGGCACGACGACGACTCCGCCGCCATAATAAGCGCAGGCTTGGAAAGCGGTGTTCAGTCCGACCGCCGTCGCGGGGTAACCTGGGTCGCCAATATAGATTTCAACAGCAGCATGTGCGCTGGAAGCAAACAGTCCGATGATCAGGCAAAGAACGAGCAGGGGCCGGCAAACTAATTTCATGGGGTTGGGGTGGGCTGACGGTTGGGGCTGGGGTGGAAACCGATAAGAGATCCTATCGGTTTTAATTTCAGACGAGGGAAGGGCGGGATTCCACTTGCCTTAAATATGCTGGGTGTTTCGTTCTTTTGCCCGGCATAATCAAGCATGAATCACATTTTATCGACCACCTCATGAATCAAAGCTCGTTCCATCAAATCGCCCGCCTCCGCCCGCTCACCGCGCGAGCAGCTCTCGTCGGCATCGGCCACCATGTTTACTGGGGGCAGTTCCCCGGCCTCCTCGATGAGATGGTGCGCAAACAGGCGCACGTCCAAGGTCTCATCGAAGCCCACGGCGTCATCGTCTCCGACTTCGGCCTGTTGGACACCGCTCAATCCGCCTACGATGTTGTTCCGAAAATCAAAGCTTCCGACGTGGACATCCTCTTCGTTGACATGGTCACCTACGGCACGTCTTCGACCTTCGGTATTCTCTGTCGCGAGTTGAACATTCCCATCGTGCTCGTCGCAATCCAGCCGCTCGCGGCGATGGACTACCCGAACGGCACCACGTTCATGCAGCTCTGCAACGACGACTTTTGTTCCGTCCCCGAGTTCACCGGCGTCGCCATCCGCTTCGGACGCAAAGCCCCGCCCGTCATCCTCGGACACGAGGGCGACGACCCGCACGTCGCCCGCGAGCTCAAGGCTTGGTGCGGCATCGCCAAGGTCCTTCACTCCCTGCGCAAAGCCCGCATCGGTCTCATGGGCCATGTGCTCGAGTCCATGCTCGACATGCACACCGACCCGACCGCGATCACCGCCGCCTTCGGCCCCCACGTTGTCCTCGTCGAACCCGGCGATATCTACAAACACTACCTCGAACCCGCCGCCGCCGAAGTCGCTCGTTGGAAAAAACAGATCCTCGAATTCTTCGACACCCCCGATCCGCGCAGCGACCCGCTCACAGAGAAACTCACGGACGGCGACCTCGACACCGCCGCCCGCGCCGCCGTCGCTCTCGAAGGTCTCATCGCCGAAAAGCGCCTCGACGGACTCGCCTACTACTATGAAGCCGAGCCTGGTAGCGACCTGCGCACGCTCGTCACCAATCTTATTGTCGGCAACTCGCTCCTCACCGGTGCCGGTTTTCCGATGTGCGGCGAGTTCGATATCAAGACCTGCATCGCCATGATGATCATGGACCGCCTCGACATCGGCGGCAGCTTCGCGGAGTTCCACCCCGTGGACTTCGCCTTGGACAGTGTGCTTGTCGGCCACGACGGCCCGCACCACATCAACATCGCCGCCAACAAACCCGTGATCCGCAGCCTCAAAAAATATCACGGCAAACCCGGCAGCGGTGCCGGCGTGGAATTCCAAATCAAGGAAGGCCCCATTACCATGCTGAGCATCGGCCAGAAAGCCGACGGCAAATTCAAGTTCGTGATCGCCGAGGGCGAGTCCGCCGCGCGCCCCATTCCGCCCACCGGCAACACCAACACCCACGGTATCTTCAAACCCAATGTCCGCACGTTCCTCAAACGATGGGTGGCCGAAGGTCCGACCCACCACTTCGCTCTCGGCATCGGCCACCACGCCGCCGAGTTGGTTGAAATCGCCAAGATATTAAATCTCGACTACGCTGTAGTCACAACGTTCGAAACCGAATTATGATGCGATGAGTTCGCCCACAGGTTCTTCGTATTTGCAGCCGCGCCATGGCACCGCCGCCGTCTTTGCCAACGCCAGCCCTCCTGTGTGACCAGCTAATGTCAGCGATGCGCTAACATCCACAATCTCAATGACGATTCGCCACCGCGTTTACGATTCCGCCAAACTCCAGCGCCCCGGCCCGCGCGCCACTCCGTTTATTGAAGGCATGTGCGCGCATCTGCACTCCCTGTCGGCCCTCCCCATCTCATGAGCGTCACTTCCCCTTCCGTCCTCGTCTCCGCTCTTTGCGACCGCCTCGGCGAGCCCCGCGTCCTGACCGCGCGCGAAGACATCCTGCCCTACGGCTTCGACGGCACCGCCACGCTCAAACAACTGCCGGCCTGCGTCGTCTTCCCCCGCGACGCCGCCGACGTTTCATTCATTTTAAAACTCGCCCGCGAGCACCACGCGCCCGTCGTCACGCGCGGTAGCGGCACCGGCCTCTCCGGCGGCAGCGTTCCCCTCGCCGGCTCAATCGTCCTGTGCCTCGTCAAAATGGACCGCATCCTCGAAGTGGACACGGCCAACCTCACCCTTCGCGCCGAGGCCGGTGCCATCACCCAAAAAATCTACGAGACCGCCGACGCCGCCGGACTCTTTTATCCACCCGACCCCGGCTCGATGAAAATCAGCACCATCGGCGGCAACGTCGCCGAAAACTCCGGCGGCCTGCGTGGACTCAAATACGGCGTCACCCGCGACTACGTCATGGGCCTGGAAGTCGTCCTCGCCGACGGCTCCATCTGCTGGCTCGGCAGCAAATGCGTAAAGGACGTGGCCGGCTACAATCTCCGCGACCTTTTCATCGGCAGCGAAGGCACCCTCGGCGTCGTGTTTCTGCCCACGGCCTTCATGGGCGGCATCCCGGGCAAGTCCTTCAAGCAGTTCGGCTGGACCGCGGCGATCGCCGTGCTCTTCTCGCTGCTCGTCGCCCGTCTGCTCACGCCGATGATGGCCGCCTACATGATGAAGCCGAAGCCGGCGACCGAGGAGAAAGACGGCTGGATCATGTCGCACTACCTGCGCATGGTGCGCGCCTGCCTCGCGCACCCGGCCAAGACGCTCGGCCGCCGCCGGCGTCTTTTTCGTCGCCTCCATTTCGCTGATCAGCGTGCTCTCCGTCACGTTCCTCGGGGCCGAAGACCAGGATCAAACCTCCATCACGGTCGAGGCCCCGCCCGGCAGCACGATCCAAGACACGCTCCGCCTGGCCGAGCAGGCGCGCGCCATCGTCGCCGAAAACGCGGAAGTGAAGAATGTTTACACCAGCATCGGCACCGGCAGCTCGGGCGGCATGGGCGGCTCCGGCAGCGCGGCCGAAGTGCACAAAGCGACGCTCACCGTGCAACTGCCCCCCGCCGGGGACCGTGATCGTTCGCAGCAGGACGTCGAGACGGCGCTGCGTGAACGTTTCGCCGAGATTCCCGGCGCGCGCTTTTCGGTCGGCGGCGGCGCCGCGGGCCAGAAGGTATCGCTCGTCCTCGCAGGTGACGATCAGAGTTCGCTGCTCTCGACCGCCCAGCGCGTGATGGCCGAGCTACGCACGCTGCCCAATCTCGGCAACATCACCTCGTCGGCCAGCTTGCAGCGGCCCGAAGTGATCGTGCGCCCCAACTTCGCCGCGGCGGCCGAACTCGGCGTCAGTGCCTCCAGCATCGGCGAGGCCGTGCGCGTCGCCACCACCGGCGACTACGATCAGAATTTGCCGCGCCTGAACCTCCCGACGCGCCAGATCTATATCCGCACGCAATTCGCGCCCGATCAGCGCGGCCAGCTCGACCTCATCAAGAACCTCGGCGTCCCCGGCAAGAGCGGCACGGTCCCGCTCAGCCGCGTGGCCGACATCGCGATTGAAGGCGGCCCCGCCCAAATCGACCGCTACGACCGCAGCCGCAACGTTACCATCGACATCGAAGTGCAAGGGCGGCCGATCGGCGACGTGCTCGCGGAGATCAACAAGCTGGACTCGCTGCAGCACCTGCCGGCCGACGTGCGCCGGATCGAGTCGGGCGACGCCGAGCGGCTGACCGAGCTCTTCGGCAGCTTCGGCCTGGCGATGGCGGCGGGAGTGCTCTGCGTCTTTGCGGTGCTCGTGCTGCTCTTTCACGATTTCCTGCAGCCGATGACGATTCTGGCCGCGCTGCCGCTCTCTCTGGGTGGCGCGTTCGGTGCGCTGCCGCTTTTTGGCTACCCTCTCTCGATGGCCTCGCTGATCGGCCTCGTGATGCTGATGGGCATCGTGACGAAAAACTCGATCCTGCTCGTCGAATACGCGATCATGTCACGCCGCGAACACGAGCTGAGCCGCACGGACGCGATCATCGACGCCTGTCATAAACGCGCCCGTCCGATCATCATGACGACCATCGCGATGATTGCGGGCATGCTGCCGATGGCGTTGAACATTGGCGGCTCCTCCGCCTTTCGTGCGCCGATGGCGGTCGCCGTCATCGGAGGGCTGCTGACTTCCACGGGGTTGAGTCTGATCGTGGTGCCGGTGCTTTTCGAGGTGGTGGACGAGATCAAACTTCGCCTCAAGGCGCGGTTTGGTTGACCCGACGAAGGGAAGCCCGGTTCTTGCGAAAAGAGTCCGGGTTCTCCCTGTCCCCTCCGGGCACGTCGAGAAAGCAGGCCAATTTTTGTGGACACGTTTCCCCTGGCCGCGTGAGAGCGGGAGGATGTGCTGGCGGGCGAAACCGGCGGCGAGGAGACCAGTGGCGGTTTTGAGGTCGATGGCTTGCCCCGTGATGCATATATGCCGTTTCCCAATGCGGCGAAGCGGGGCCATGTTTGTCCGCCATCGGTTGAGTATCACGAAGCAGACAGCCGGAGCGTTCACCAAGACGGGGCGAAGGTATTTGCGCGCGCAATCTTTGCGTCAAATCGGGTTCCGTCCACGCCTTCGCAAACAAGCGCCTCCGGTGACCACGTCAATCCCGCCCGTCCACTTCGCCGGACTCAGATTTGGGTCTTGAAGTAGGCGATGGTCCGCTTGAGGCCCTCCTCGAGCTGCACGGTGGGTTCCCACTTCAGAACCTTGCGAGCGAGGGTGATGTCGGGACGGCGCTGCTTGGGATCGTCGTTCGGCAGCGGACGATAGACGATCTTCGATTTTCCACCGACCAGCTTGAGCGTGATCTCGGCCAGCTGAAGCATCGTAAACTCGCCGGGATTGCCGATGTTGATCGGCCCCGTGACATCGTTCTGGTTCATCAGGCGCACGAAGCCCTCGATGAGATCGTCCACGTAGCAGAAGGAGCGCGTCTGCTTGCCGTCGCCGTAGATGGTGATGTCTTCGCCCTTGAGCGCCTGCACGATGAAGTTGGAAACGACGCGGCCGTCGTTCGGATGCATGCGAGGACCATAGGTGTTAAAGATGCGAACGATGCGGATATCGACCTGGTTCTGGCGGTGATAATCCATGAACAGCGTCTCGGCCACGCGCTTGCCCTCGTCGTAGCAGGAACGGATGCCGATGGGATTCACGTTGCCCCAATAGCTCTCGGGCTGCGGGTGGATCGCGGGATCGCCGTAGACCTCGGAGGTGCTGGCCTGAAAGACACGGGCCTTTGTGCGCTTGGCGAGGCCGAGGCAGTTGATCGCGCCCATGACGGAAGTCTTGACCGTCTTGATCGCGTTATACTGGTAGTGCGGCGGAGAGGCCGGGCAGGCGAGGTTGTAGATCTGGTCCACCTCGAACTTGAACGGATCGATCACGTCGTGCCGCACGAGTTCAAAGCTCGGGTTGCCGATCAGGTGGGCGATGTTGCTTTTCCGCCCGGTGAAAAAATTGTCGATGCAGATGACCTCGTTGCCGTCGGCCAGCAGACGATCACAGAGGTTGGAACCAAGAAAGCCGGCGCCGCCAGTGACAAGGATACGCATAGGATGGATTCAGAAAAAGGGGTTTGGCGACGGGTGGCGAGCGCGGAGAAGGCGCTTTCAGCGGACCGCCGCACCCGCCTCGTAGCGGGCCACCCAGTTGCGATGCCAGACCGCATAGTCGCCAGCCTCGATGTGGGCGCGCGCCTGAGCCATGAGATCGAGATAAAAATGCAGGTTGTGCAGGGTGAGCAACGTGCAGCTCAGTATCTCACCCGCCACGGTGAGGTGCCGCAGATAGGCGCGTGAAAACCGGGTCGTGTAGTTGTTCACCTCTTCGCTAATCGGACGCGGATCGGTGCGGAATTTCTCGTTGCGCAGGTTGATGGGACCATCGGACGTGAAGACGAGGCCGTTGCGCGCCACGCGCGAGGGCAGCACGCAGTCGAACATGTCCACACCCAGCGCGATCATCTTGAGCAACTGCGGCGGCGTGCCGAGGCCCATGGTGTAGCGGGGCTTGTCCACCGGCATAAATGGCGTGGTCGCGCCCACTTGCTTGAGCATCTCGGGCTCGGGTTCGCCGACGCTCACCCCGCCGACCGCGTAGCCCGGAAAATCCAGCGCCGCCAGCGACTCCGCAGCCTCGCGCCGCAGATCGTCGTAGGTCGAACCCTGCATGATCGCGAAGACGTGATGACCGGCCGCGAGGAACCCGTTGTCTGTGGCGATCTGCTTGCACTGCTTCGCCCAGCGGTAGCTGCGCGCGCAAGCCTCGGCGGTGGCGTCGCGCTCGCACGGCCACGGCGGACATTCGTCGATGACCATGGCGATGTCGCTACCCAGGTTCTTCTGGATAGCCATGACCTCGCGCGGGCCGAGAAACAGGCTTTTGCCATCGAGGTGGGACTGAAACTCGACGCCGTCGTCGTGCATCTTGCGCAGCTTCGCCAACGAAAAAACCTGAAAGCCGCCGCTGTCCGTGAGGATGGGGCCGTCCCAACCCATGAACTTGTGCAGCCCTCCCAGTTCGCCGATCAGCTCGCTCGTGGGGCGCAGGTTGAGGTGGTAGGTGTTACCCAGAATGATCTGCGCGCCGATCTCATGGAGGTGCGCGGGGGTGAGCGACTTGACCGTCCCCTGCGTGCCCACCGGCATGAAGATGGGCGTCTCGATCACTCCGTGCCGGGTGGTGAGACGGCCGCGCCGGGCGGCGGTCGCGGTGTCGGTCTTGAGAAGCTGGAAGTGTTGGGGCATTTGCGCGCCCCACCCTACCCGCACGCTTGACCCCCCTGTCAATCTGCTAGGTAATCTCCGACCTATCCGCCGTGCTGCTCGTCATCGACAATTACGACTCCTTCACCTTCAACCTGGTCCAATACTTTGGCCAACTGGGCGTGGCGCAGCGCGTCTTTCGCAACAACGAGATCACGCCCGCCGAGGCCCTCGCGCTTAACCCCGACCGCGTGCTCATCTCGCCCGGCCCCTGCTCTCCCACCGAGGCCGGCGTGTCCCTCGACATGATCAAGACCTTCGCAGGCAAGAAGCCCATTTTCGGCGTCTGCCTCGGCCACCAGTCCATCGGCCACTACTTCGGCGGCCACGTCGTGCGCGCCGACCGTCTGATGCACGGCAAAACCTCGCCCATCCTCCACAAGAACACCGACGTGTTCAAAGGCCTGCCCCAAGGCTTCGCCGCCACCCGCTACCATTCGCTTCTAGTCGAACGCGCCACGTTCCCCGACTGCCTCGAAATCACCGCAGAGACCAAGGAAGGCGAAATCATGGGCCTGCGGCACCGCGAGCTGCCCATCTGGGGCGTCCAGTTCCACCCCGAGTCCATCGCCACCGAAGGCGGCATGAAGATTCTGGAAAATTTCCTCACCCTCAACTGACCCCGTCGCCATGCGTTGCCCCAAATGCACCTCCATCGAGGACAAGGTCATCGACTCCCGCATCAGCAAGGAGGGCGGTTCCATCCGCCGCCGCCGCGAGTGCCTTGAGTGCGGCAACCGCTTCACCACGACCGAGCTTCTCGTCCGCGAAGGCCTCGTCGTCATCAAACGCGACGGCCGCCGCGAGGACTTCGACCGCGAAAAACTCGTCCGCGCCGCCCGCGCCGCCTGCCACAAGCGTCCCGTGGACAACGAGCAGATCGGCATGTTGATCGAGGACGTGATCGACATCCTCGAGGCCCAATACGACACCGAGATCCCCTCGCACGCTATCGGCGACGCCGTCATGCAGCGCCTGCGCAAGATCGACGAGGTCGCCTACGTCCGCTTCGCCAGCGTTTACAAGGAATTCCGCGATGTCTCGGAGTTCATGCACGAGATCAACACTCTCGACAAAAAGCCCGACCCGCACGCCTGATGCCAGTCCCCGCCCGCGACGAACTGCGCCGCCTGCACTTCATCAATGCGCTTTTCGCGCAGGTCACCGGCCACGACCTTTACCTCGCCCAGCAGATCAAGGAGGCCATCGCCTTCAGCCTTGCCGAGCTTGAGGAGCAAACCCGCGAGCACCCGGAATTCGCCGCCAAATACGACGCGGCCTTCAACTCTTCCGCCGCGCTGCTTCTGGAAAAATTCTTCGCCGGCCAACCGCGCCATGGTTTTTTTCACTGGGACGCACTCAGCACTCTCACGTCGGCGACGCCCCTCTTTGCCCGCGCCGAACTCATGACCGGACTCAAACGCCTCGCGCCTTATCGCGAATCCACGCTCCTCGTCACCAATCTCCGCCCCGCCCTGCTCCCGCCCGACAAGCGCGCGACCCCGCGCCGCCAGCGCGAATACGAAGAGGCCCTCGCCTACACCCGCGAGCTCGCCGCCGCCCGCACCGCCCCCAGCGCCGACCTGCGCCTGCTGTTTCTCTAAAGGTGGAGCGCGTTGTCCCTAACGCGCTTTCCGAAGCCCGCTCCGATTTCTTCCGTGTCTTCCGCGTGTTGAGTGGGCAATCATTCCGCCATGTCGAAAACCCTTTTCCAACGCATCATTGACCGGGAGATTCCCGCCAAGATCGAACACGAGGACGACCGCTGCATCGTCATCCACGACATCCAGCCCGCCGCTCCCGTTCATCTGCTCATCATCCCCAAGACCGTGATCCCCCGCGTCGGAGACTCCTCACAGGCCGACGAAGCCACCCTCGGTCACCTCCTTCTCACCGCCGGTGCCGTCGCCGAGAAACTCAACCTCGCCCGCGGCTTCCGCCTCGTGATCAACCACGGCCCCGACGCCTGCGAAACCGTCCCTCACCTCCACGTTCACATGCTGGCCAAACGCCAGATGACGTGGCCGCCCGGCTGATTGATCACCGCGCCTCGAACGTCCCGTCGGCGCGCTTCGCGATCAGGCGCTTCAGCTCCAGCATCATCAAGGTCGCCGACAGCTGCGCCGTCGGCAGCCCCGTCTGCGCGCTCACCGTATCGATAGAAACCATCGCACCGCCCGCGAAGCACGCGTAAACCTGCTGTTCCTCAGCCGTGAGATTTGACGCCGCCAGCGCCGTCCCTCCCGTCGTCTTCTCCGGAATCGCCGACGGACGCATCCCGTCCAGATAACTGAGTTCGCTCAAGATATCGTCCACGCCCGTGAGCAACGTCGCGCCATCCCGGATAAGCTGATGACACCCCGCGCTCGTCGCCTGGTCAATGCGCCCCGGCACGGCGAAGATCAACCGTCCTTGCTCCCCAGCGAAACGCGCCGTGATCATCGAGCCGCCGCTCACGTCGCTCTCCACCACCACGACCGCATCGCAGATACCCGCCACGATCCGGTTGCGCATCGCGAACGACTGCTTGTCCGCACGCCGTGTAAACGGGAACTCCGACAAAATCGCCCCCGTCTCCTCGATCTGCCGGTAGAGCCCGAGATTCTCCGCCGGATAGATGATGTCGATGCCGTTGCCCAGCACCGCGACCGTCTTGCCGCCCACCGAGAGCGCCCCCTCATGCGCCGCCGTGTCGATGCCGCGCGCCAGTCCGCTCACCACGCAAAACCCCAGTCTCGCGAGATCCGCGCCCAGTTTCTTCGCCACGCTCTGCCCGTAGAGTGTCGTCCTCCGGCTGCCGACGATCGCCACGCTCGGCTGTGCGAAATCATACTTCCCCTTCCGATATAATCCGATCGGCGCGCTATCGATCTCGCGCAGCAACCGCGGATAATACGCGTCGCGCCGCGTCACGAAATCCGTCGCCGCCTGCGCCATGCGCTCCTCCTCGCGAGCCAGGTCGAAATGCTCGCCCCATTGCGCAATCGTTCCGCTGATCGCCGGCCCCACCCCGCGCACCTCCTCCAGCCGCCTCACGCCCGCCGCGAACACCGCGCGCGGATCGTCGCCAAGTGCCTCAAGCAGTCGCGTGAGCGTGATCGGCCCGATGTTCGGCAGCGCGTTCAGCACGAGGAACGCCTGCCGCTCGGTGAGTTCGCCTGGATTCATGACGCAAGCGTGCCCGTTCATTTTTCTCCCAGCAAGCTCCGCAACTTCGCCTCGTCTATCACCGCGACTCCCAGCGTGCGCGCGGCCTCCAACTTGTCACCCGCTCCCTCACCCGCCACGACCCAATCCGTTTTCCGGCTCACACTCCCCGCCACCCGCCCACCCGCCGCCTCGATGCGCCGCGTCGCCTCCGCCCGCGACCAGGTCGGCAGCGTGCCCGTCAAAACCACCGTCTTTCCCGCCAGCGCTCCGCCCGTCACCGCCACCGCCGCCTGCGGGTTCACCCCAAGCGCGATCAACTCGACGATCAACGCTCGACCCTCCTCGCCCAGCCCCGGCTCTTTTGCGACCGCCTCCAGACTCCGGCAGCGCAACGCCAGCGCATCGGCCGCTTTTTGCCCGACGCCGGAAATTCCCAGCCCAAAAACAAACCGTCCCAACTCGACTCGTTTGCTTCGCTCAATCTCCGCCAACACCGCCGCCGACACTCCGTCTTCACGCTTCAACCGGTAAAGATCGGCCACGCCGCCCACTTTGCCCGCTTTCACCAACGTCTCGATCAACACCGGCCCCAGCCCCTTGATCCCCGCGCCCTCCGGCGAAGCGAAGTGTTCAACCCGCCTACGCACCTGCGCCGGACACCGGCTGTTCGGACACCGCACAGCCGCTTCGCCTTCCACCCGCACAAGCGGCGTCTCGCACGCCGGACATTTTGAAGGAAACACGAAGACCACCGCCCCAGACGCACGCCGCCCCAGATCCACGCCCGCAATCGCCGGAATGATCTCGCCGGCCTTCTCCACATAGACGAAATCGCCCACCCGCAGATCGCGCCGCGCGATCTCGTCCGCATTGTGCAACGTCGCCCGTGCGATCGTCGTGCCGCCGATCTTGACCGGCTCCAGTTCCGCGACAGGCGTGACCACGCCCGTGCGCCCGACCTGCAACGTGATCGCCCGCAGCCGCGTCGTCACCCGCTCCGGCGGAAATTTATACGCCACCGCCCAACGCGGCGCCTCCTCGCTCGCGCCCAGCGCGCGTTGCGCGGCCACCGAGTCGATTTTCACCACCGCTCCGTCCGTCGGAAATCCGAGCGACGCGCGTTTCTGCCCCGCCTGTTGCACCGCCGCCCACACCTCGTCGACCGTAGCCGCCACGGCAAACGACTCCACCCCGGGCAGTCCCCACGCCCTCAACTGCGCATGCAACGCCTGCTGTGAAACCGGAGCCGGCGCCGCGCCTTCCCACGCGCCCAAGCCATAAAACACGATGCTCAACCGCCGCTTCGCCACCTCGGCCGGATCACGTTGCTTCAACGTGCCCGCCGCGAGATTTCGGGGATGCGCAAAGACGTCTTCGCCCGCCTCCGTCCGCTCCGCGTTGATCCGGTTATACTCGGCGTAGCTCATATAAACCTCCCCGCGCACCTCGACCACGTCGGGACAGCCCGCCGGCAGCATGCGCGGCAAACCGGCAATCGTAAGCACATTGGCCGTCACATCGTCGCCCTCCAGCCCGTTGCCGCGCGTCACCGCGCGCACCAGTTTCCCGCCCTCGTAGGTCACGCTGATGGCCAGCCCGTCAAACTTGGGCTCGATCACCCACGCCCCGGACTGGCGTCCGCCAAGCGCACGCTGCACACGGTCGATAAACGCCCGCAGCTCCGCCTCGGAATAGGCCTTCTCCAAACTGAGCATCGGCACGCGATGCCGGTAAGTCGGAAAGTCCCCGCTGCGATCATCACCCACCGGCTGCGCCTGCGTTTTTTCCAACGCGCGCATCTCCCGTTTCAACGCATCATACTCGGCGTCGCTGATCTCCGGCGCGGCCTTTTTGAAATAGAGTTCGTCATGCCGCGCGATCTCCGCCCGCAACCAGCGCAGCCGCACGCCGGAGTCCTCCGCCCCCGCCGCCTGTCCCAATGAGAACAGTAAAACAAAGACCAGCCAGATTCGGATAATCCCTTGTCTCAGTGCTCCGTTCGCAAAATTCGCCATCAGCCCGCAAATGCAAATTCCAGGCCAGTAGCACGCCCCCATCGCGAATTTATCCAAGGTAGGGCAAAAACCGTCCTGGTGAGCCGCGGCTCGGCGGGGACGCCTCGCCCTACCTTGAGGACTACATGCGCAGATTCCTAATTATTCCCGCAACACCACACCCAGAAAATCGAGCAGCTGCGTCGTGGTAACCGCGACCTGCCCGCGCGTCCGCGCCAATTCGTCGGCGGCCATCCCGTGCCAGACCACGCCGCGCGTCGCCGCGCTCGTGGGATCGGCGGGAGTCTGAGCCAGCAGGCCGGCGGTCAACCCCGCCAGCAAATCGCCACTGCCACCTCGCGCCAGCACCGGCCCTCCAAAGAAGCTGTGATAGATCGTCGCGCCCGATAAAACTCGGGTGACCGGACCCTTGAGCACCGTCACCGCATGCGGCGGCAGAGTCGTGCGCTCGATGCGCGCCCACTCGCCCGCGTGGGGCGTGAGGATGCGCGGCGCGTTGCCCGTCGCCACGATATCCGGCTGCAAGGCGTCGGCGTCGATCACCAGCGGCACGGCGGGCTGCGCCACAAGATCCTTGGCCAAGGCGAGCGTCTCCGGTTCGCGCCCGAGTCCCGGCCCGATCAGCAGCGCGGAGGCACGGGAAATTTTTTCCCGCAGCAAGTGGGTTCCCTCGAGCGCCAGACCACCTTCGGGCGTTTCGGGCCAGCCCACCCACATGGCCTCCGGCACACGGGCCGCGAAAGCCGCCACCAGGGATTCAGGCACGAAGGCCGTGACCAGCCCCGCCCCGCTGTGTAACGCCGCCAATACGCTCATCAAAACCGCCCCGGGATAATCGCGCGATCCACCCACGACAAACAGGTGTCCGTAGGTGCGCTTGTCCGACCTCGACGACCGCAACGCACGAAGCTCATCAAGAACGTCCGAGGTGAGAACCCGATCCGGTTTGTCACTTATTAAGTGACAAACCGGATTAACCGATCGCAGGTTGAAGCCCAAATCGAGGTAACGAAGCCGACCAGCGTTTGGCAGCGTCAGCACAGGCGACTTCACGATGCCGGTGGCGTAGGTGAAATCGGCACGAAACGCGGATGGCTCGCCTAATCCGCTCGGCAGATCAACCGCCGCGCGCAAACGAACGGGAAGCCCGTTCACTTCCTTGAGGAGCGCGCCGACCGCAGGATCGAGCGGTGCGCGAAACTGGTAGCCGAAGATACCGTCCAACACGAGGTCGTAGCCGTCGTCCGACCGCGCGCTCACGCTCGTGGCCACGGTTGCCAGTTCGCGCCAGGCGCGCTGCGCGAGCGGACGCAGCGCTCGTTCGCCCAACACGAATCGGACTTCGATGCACGCCTGTGGATGCCGTTCCCGAATACGCCGCGCCGCGATCAGCGCATCACCGGCGTTGTGGCCCTTGCCCGCCAGCACCAGCACACGTCCCGCAGCCGGAAAACCTCCGATTTCCAAAAAATCCTTCAGCACGGCCTCGGCCACCGCACGGCCCGCCCGCTGCATCGCCGCCCACTCGCGCTCCTCGTCACCGGCGAAAAACGCCGCCTCGAAATCCTTGGCTTCGGCGCAGGTGAGGATGGGATGCGCGACGACCATGTTGGCAACCTAAACAGACTTCACGATGGCCGCAACGGCCATCGCCGCCGTGTCCGTGTGCGAAAGGGTGAGCAGGATCGACGTGCCGCCCACCTGCCGGAGCAACGCCTGCCCCTTTTCGTCGAGGCGCACGAGCGGCTCGTGACGTTCGCCGTGGTAAACCGACACCGACTTCCATCCCAACTCGGCCCCGATGCCGGTCGTAAACGCCTTGGACACGGCCTCCTTCGCCGCAAAACGGACGGCGAGATGTTTGTGCGGATACTTCATGCCGAAGCAGTAGGCACGCTCTTCGTCGGTGAAAACACGGGCGAGAAAACGGTCCCCTTGCCGCTCCAGCACGCCGGCGATGCGCGCCACGTCGATCAGGTCCGCGCCCAGTCCGAGGAGCAGACCGCCGGGCGGAAGAACGATTAAGCGAGGTTCGCTCATGGGTTCGGGTTCATGAGGGATTTCATCGTCCGCACGGCCTCGGCGATGCCAGTGGAAAGCGCGCGGCTGATGATCGTGTGGCCGATGTTGAGCTCGTGCACATGAGGCAGCGTGCGAATTTCGGCGACGTTCACGTAGTTGATGCCATGCCCGGCGTTGACCACCAGACCGGCGGCATGCGCCAGCAAGGCGCCTTCGCGAAGCCGCGCGAACTCGGCGGCGCGTTGCGGTGTGTGCCAGACATTAGCCCAGGCGCCGGTGTGCAGCTCCACCCAAGGCGCGCCGATCTTGGCGCTCAACTCGATCTGGGCAGGCACGGGATCAATAAAAAGACTGGTGATTATGCCCGCGGCGTTCATCGCATCCACGCAGGCCTGCACGCGGTCGCGGTTGCCCACGACATCGAGACCGCCCTCGGTGGAAATCTCCTCGCGGCTCTCGGGCACGACGCACACGGCATGCGGTTTCAGCTTGAGGGCGAAGGCGATCATCGCAGGCGTGCAGGCCATCTCGAGATTGATAGGCGTGCGCGCCGTCTCACGAATCCGCCAGACATCGTGGTCCTGAATGTGGCGACGGTCTTCCCGTAGATGCAGGGTGATACCGTCGGCGCCCGCCGCCTCGGCCTGCAGCGCAAATTGCACGGGATCGGGCTCGACCGGCCCGCCCTCGATCTGGGCGTAGCCCCGATAACGGGCCTGCCGGACGGTCGCGCAATGGTCGATGTTTACGCCGAGAAGAATCATGTGGGACGACAGCCAAACAGAAATGGGGAAAGCAGGAAATCAGGAATATGACCTGAATTTTCCTTCCTGCCTCCCTTAGTTCCGGATTGGGTGGCCTTGATGACCAAGCCTGCGCCCAAGCCGGAGAACCTTTTTCTCAACCTTATTTTCAACATCGCCGTGCCCTCGTTTGTGCTCTCGAAGCTGAGCACACCTGAACGGCTCGGGCCGGTCTGGGGCCTGATCGTGGCGCTGGCATTTCCCTTGGGCTACGGCGTCTGGGACTACGCCAAGCGCAAGCACACCAATTTCATTTCAATCATCGGCCTCGCGAGCGTGCTGCTGACTGGCGGCCTCGGGCTCATGCACGTCAGCGGATTCTGGTTCGCGGTAAAAGAAGCCGCCGTGCCCGCGATCATCGGTCTTGCGGTGCTGGTTTCGCTCAAAACCAAGACCCCGCTCGTGCGGGCCATGCTCTACAACGAGCAGGTGATAGACGTCGTCCGCGTGGACAAAGCGCTGGCGGCGCGAAACAACCGGCCGGCCTTCGACCGCCTGCTGGTGCAGGCCAGCTTGCTGCTGGTCGCGTCTTTCCTCATCAGCGCGGCGCTCAATTTCGGCCTCGCGCGCTACCTCTTGAAAAGCCCGACGGGCACCCCGGAGTTCAACGCGGAGCTGGGCAAGATGAACCTGCTAAGCTGGCCCGTGATCGTGCTGCCCAGCATGGTCATGATGATGTTCGCCCTCTGGAAGCTGCTTCACGGCATCAAGGTCCTCACCGGCCTCGGCATGGAGGAAATCTTCAAGACCCCGCCCGAAAAACCGAAGCCCGCATCCGCCGTGCGGGACACGGACAAGGCCTGAAGTAAACATCCCCGGAGCAAGCTCCGGGGCATTTGACCGCGTCGGCGTTCTTCCGGCGTAGCGGCGAGCACCAGCGAGCCGACGAACCTCCACTCGCTTGGCGCTCGCGGCTACTACTCCAAGCCGAAGCAAGCTTCGCGGTATTGGACCCAAGGGAATAAAAA
>JBAZSJ010000042.1:0-45248 GCA_041662485.1 Opitutaceae bacterium
GCCGCGAGAGCTTATCCCACTTCTGCTCTCGCCCCGCTCCAGATCAGAAGTCGCATAAACCCTCCACCGACTTGGCTTCCGCCCTGTTCTACTCCCATAATTGAATCTCGGTTCCGCCAAACTTCAGAGGCCGGACCGGGAGGTCCGTCCTCCGCGCAGCCGATCAGCGGCTATTGTTTTACTAAAGCTGCTCTATTTGCCGGGGACGAGCCCCACGACTTGCTGGAGGGTGCCGACCACTTCGCGAAGCCTGACGGCCTGGGCCTGGAGTTCGGTGGCGGCGGCCGAACCGGTCTCCGCGGCGGCGGCTCCGGACTGGGTGAGCTTGTCGATTTGGGTGACGGCGGTGTTCACCTGGCGTATTCCCTCGTCCTGTTCCTGGATGGCGCCGGCGATCTGGCGGATCAGGTCGTCCACCTTGCTGGTGCGTTCGGTGATCATGGCGAGGGACTGAAACACCTGGTTGCTCAGGAGGGCCCCGCGTTCGCTTTTGGAGATTGAGTCGGCGATGCGGTCGGCGGTGTCGCGGGCGGCTTCGGCGGCGCGCTGGGACAGGGAGCGGACTTCGTTGGCGACCACGGCAAACCCGGCCCCGGCCTCGCCGGCGCGGGCGGCTTCCACGGCGGCGTTCAGGGCGAGGATATTGGTCTGAAAGGCGATTTCATCGATGCTCTTGATGATTTTGCCGATGGCGGCGCCGGCGGCTTTGATCTCGTCCATGGCCTGCTGCATGTCGGTGATCTGCCGCGAGCCTTGGTCGGCCGCGGCACGGGCTTCGCCGGCCAGGACGACGGCGGTCTGGGACTGCTCGTGATTGGTCCTGGACAGGCTGGTGATCTCGTTGATCGACGCGCTGGTTTCCTCCAGCGAGGAGGCCTGGGTGCAGGCGTCGCGGGACAGACCGTCGCTCATCTCGGACACTTGCTTGGAGTGGGTGGAAACCAGTTCGGTGACATCTCCGATGGCGTCGGCGGCCTCGCGAAGGCGTGCGACGACGCGTCTGCGGAAATTCCAGCCATAGGCCATCAGGAGAAGGAGACTGACGCCCGTGACGGCCGCCCATTGCACGAGGGTGCGCCTGAGGGCGGCGCGGTTGGCGGCCTGGGTTTCATCCAGGCGGCGATTGACCGCGGTTTCTTGAAGCTTGATCGCGGCGAGGAAGGCGTCGTGGAGGGGATTGACGGTTTCCAGGAGCTGCTCGAAGGCCTTGGCGTTTTCCCCCAGGAGCATGGCCTTGATCGACACGGCGGAGGCTTCGATCTCGCGCTGGTAGGCTGCTTTCAGGGCGGGGTTGTCGGCGGCCTGGGTTGCGAGCATGCCAAGAATGGCGGCCTGTTTTTTCTCAAGGCTGGCGATGGCCTGCTCGAGTTCGTCGGGGTCCTTGAGGCGGAGGGTGGTGTTGAGATTGGAATGGGTCGTGGACGCGGACTCCATCAGAAGATAGGCGGAGTCCTTGTTGGTCTTGATGAGTTCCGCCGTGAGGTCGGCCTTGCGCTGGGTGTGGCGCACAAGGGCGAGGAGACCGATGGCGATTACGAGCGTGAGGAGGGTGGAAAACGCCGCATAAAACGCGAGTTGAGTGGATAGGCTTGAGCGTTTCATGACCTGGGTAGGGAGGGGTGCATGTCCGGAGGGATGTCCGGCGCATGCGATCAGGAGGAAGTTAATCGAGCTTCGACAGCGAAATGCCGACGACGAGGGAGCCGACGGGCACGGACCCGTCGAGAACGGGAACGGAAACCTGGAGCTGCTGGAGACCGCTGGACTCGTCGAGTTCTACGGTGCCTTGCCATGATTTTCCGGCCATGGGCTGGGTGTGTTTGGCGCCGGCGCCGTGGCTCCAGTTGCTGGTCTTGTTGGTGAAGGCGACTTTCAGTCCTTTGGCGTCGGAAACGAAGGCTTCCCCCACCCAGGCGGCCTTGCGGGATTTCAGCACGAGCCCGGCTTCATTTTTGCAGAAGGAACGCACGAACGGGTCGAGGACGCTCAGGCCCTTCCATTTTTCCTGCGTCATGGCGGCGCAGGCGGCGGGAAGGGATGAGTTCTGCGCGACGACGGCCTTAATGATCGCGGGATCGGCGGCCCAAGCTTTGATCTCCGCGAGTTTGCCGTCCACCTTGGCCTGTTGTGCGGGCGTGAGGGCTTCGGCGAGAAGAAGGCCGGGAGCGAAACAGAGGATGGCGAGAACCAGCGGGCGGAGCGTGCAATGGAGTTTCATGGTGGGAGGTGGACGAGGGGGTTAAAAAATGACCTGGGCCTGGGCGACGAAGCGGCCCTGGTTGTCGAGGCGCCCCGCAGGATCACCCAGCAGGTAGTTGACCGTGAGTTTCAAGTCGTCGCCCTTGATGAAGTAGCTGAGTCCGAGGGTCCAAGTCCTGAACTGGTCGTCGGCCGCCGAGGTATTGGGGTCGTAGGTTTCGTAGCGGACCGCAGCCCTGATTTTTTTGGGGATCAGGAAATAGCTCGTGTAGGCGGCCCAGCCGGCCGCGGCGGTATCGGCCGCTCCTGTTTTATCAAAGTCGGTGTGGAACCATTCGATGGCGGAGTCGAAGCGCCCGGAGTTTAGTTGGGCATCGAAGGCGTAGCCGGTGCGCCGGGTGGTGGCGGCGGAGACGCCGTCCTCTGAGGAGTAGGCGTTGGCGCCGAGCGACAGGGCGAGTTTTTTTGTTTTTACCGGGGTTCCGGCGATGCGGCCGACGGTCATGAAGTTCTCGTTGTCGTTGCCGCCGTTGTTGACGCTGTTGCCGTTGAAGACGCCGGTGGCGTAAGTGAGCCGTTCGTCGTAAAACTTGCCGGAGGTCATGAGGCCGATCTGACGGGAAAGGGTCATGCGGTCGCCGGGGAGGGAGCGTTCGATGAACGGGAGCTTGGTGTCGGGCTGCAGCTGTTCATAGCCGTAGGGGGTCTTGAACTGGCCGAAGGTGACGTTGGCGAAATCGTATTTTTTCCAGATGGTGTATAGGTCGGTCAGCTGGGCCCTGTAGTTGGCGTTTTGCGCCAGGTTGCCGTTGCCGAACTCCGACTGGAACACGAAGTCGATGTCTTCGACGAAGGAACCCTTGAGGGTGAGGCGGGCGCGACGGACAAGGAACCGATCGTTGACGGGGAAACGATCATCGGGGGCGCCGCCGGTTTCGCCCTGGAGCTGCACATAGCCGCCGATGGAGAGTTTTTTCTCCTTGCCGGTGACGGTGACAAAAAGGGGCTGACCGCCCTGGGCGGTTGTCCCGAGTTGATTTTTGAGCGCGGCGTTTTCCTCTGAGAGCGCCGTGATGCGGGATTCAAGGGTGGCCAGCCGCTCCTCGACCGTGGCGGCGGGCAAGAGCGCGGGCAGCAGGGCGAGCAAGGCAAGAAGGCGCAGCGGGGCGGTATTCATGGTGCACGGGGCTTATCGGCATCGTGCGGGCGCAACTTGAATTATTTTACGACGGAGCCCGGTTTTGAACGCCTGAGCTCACGTAGCCAGCCCCCGATGAATGATTGGATATGCGGCTTCCGCTAAAGGCCGTGCGGAACGCGCCGTTGCAGGGGTGATGAGATTTATCAACCGCGATCGCGTCGCGCTTTTCGGACCGGGTTCATCGCAACTTTCACGGGAGCCTGAAAGTTATGGGAGCCAGAGGCCTCGTTTTCTCCGTTTTCGAGCCGATCCCTGCATTGGCTTCGCCATCCATCCGCACGTCCAAGGCTTACTCCCATGAAACTCCCCAAGCCTAAATTAGGCGCGAAGATCGCGCTTCTCGCGGTTTGTCCGGTCCTCGTTTTGCTGGCGGCCTCCATCGCGACACTGTTCATCCAGAACCGGGAATTGGGGCGCAAGGTGGAGGAGAATATCCGGGAGCAGGGCAACGGCGAGGCGTCAAAAATCGCCAGGAGCGTTTATCTGCTCTGTTCCAGTTACGACGTGCGCAACCAGAAGGACCTGACGCATAATCTCGGCGTGGCCAGGGCGCTTGTCGCCCAGTCCGGAGGCGTGGGTTTGGCGACGGACATGATCGCATGGCAGGCCGTAAACCAGCAGACGCGCGCCACCGTCCCGCTGGTGTTGCCGAAGGTGTTGGTCGGTCCCAACTGGCTGGGCCAGGTCGCGTCCGCCAGTGATCCCGTCGCCGTCGTGGACGAGGCCCGGCGGCTCACCGGAAATTTCTGCACGCTCTTTCAGCGGATGAACGAGGACGGGGACATGCTCCGGGTGGGCACGAACGTGCTGAACACCGATGGCAGCCGCGCGTTGGGCACGTTCATCCCCGCGCGGAACGCCGACGGCGGCGTGAATCCCGTGCTACAGGCCGTCCTGCGAGGGGAAACCTACCGCGGGCGCGCCTATGTCGTGAACGAGTGGCATGCGACCGCCTACGAGCCGATCTGGGATCCCGCGCATACGCGGATTATCGGCATGCTCTATGTCGGCATCGGCATGGACGCCGGCACCAAGGAACTGCACGATGCCATCGTCCAGATGGTCGTGGGCAAGACGGGCTATGTCTTTGTGCTTGGCGGCAAGGGGGACCAACGCGGGCGCTATATCGTTTCCGCCAAGGGAAAGCGCGACGGGGAGAATATTTGGGATGCGAAAGACGCCTCCGGACGGGCGTTCATCCAGTCGGCCATCGGCAAAGCGCTGAGGAGCGCGCCCGGAGAAACCGTTTACGAAACCTACGAATGGAAAAACGAAGGGGAGAACCAGGCGCGCACCAAGATCAGCGCCCTGACCTATTTCCCAAAGTGGGACTGGGTCATTGGCGCCAGCACCTATGAGTCCGACTTTGCCGCCGCACGCGAGGACATGAACCGCGCCGCGCGTGGCATGTTGCGCTGGGTGGCGGCGGTGGCCGGCATGGTCACGCTCATGGCCGCGGTCGCCGCGTTTTTCTTTTCATCCGGGATCAGCCGCCGGATCACCCTTGTGATAAACGAGCTTGGCGAAGGCTCCGAACAGATCACCGCCGCGGCCGGCCAGGTGTCGACGGCGAGCCAGTCGCTCGCCTCGGGCACCAGCGAGCAGGCGGCCGCGCTTGAGGAAACCAGCGCCTCGCTCGAGGAGATCTCCAGCATGACGAGGCGCAACGAGGCGAACGCCTCGCAGGCCAAGACCCTGTCCGGCCAGACCAAGGAAGCCGCCGATTTGGGCTCCGTCGAAATGGTCGCGATGCAGCAGGCGATGGAGGCCATCACGAATGCGTCCTCCAATATTTCTAAAATCATCAAGACCATCGACGAGATCGCCTTTCAGACGAACATTCTCGCGCTCAATGCCGCCGTCGAGGCCGCCCGCGCGGGAGAAGCCGGCGCCGGCTTCTCGGTGGTCGCCGAGGAGGTCCGCGCCCTCGCGCAGCGTTGCGCCATCGCCGCACGCGAGACCGCCCACAAGATCGACGACTCCGTCTCAAAAAGCCATCTGGGGGTGCAAATCACGGCCAAGGTCGCCGGACATTTCCGCGAGATCGTCGGGAAGGCCCGACAGGTCGATTCGCTTGTCGCGGAGATCGCCACCGCATCAGGCGAGCAGGCGAGCGGAATCAGCCAGGTTGCAAAGGCGGTTGCGCAGATGGACACGGTCACCCAGGCGAGCGCCGCCAGCGCCGAGGAAAGCGCCGCATCCGCCGAGGAGCTGAACGCCCAGGCCGCCGCCTTTCTTCAGAGTGTCGTCGCGCTGACCCAGCTCGTCGGTTCCGCCGGCACGGGAAAATCCGGACGACAACCGTAGTCCGATGCCGTTGGGCACAGGGCGATCCCGATGCGTTTGAGAGGGGGCTGCCGGCGCGGGCAATTGGCTTAGCCGATGTGCTCATCCGCGGTGAAGCGGCCGTCGGCGGAGGGGTCGAGCGTGAAGCGTGTGCGCGTCAGGGAAAGGTTGGAGACGTTGTGCGACCAGAGCGGGGCGTTGCCGCCGGCGTGGATCGCAAGCGGGCGGGCGGCGGCGGGGCGGAGGTCGAAATTGCCGCCCCAGATGTCGTGGAGCGGACCGGAGCGCACGGTGAGCGTGACGTCGGTCAGGCTGACGCCGTCGACGGCACCGGGGTCTTCGGCGAAGAGGTGGATGCCGTTTTCGGAGTCGGCCTCGATGTTTTCGACGCGGATGTTTTTCACGGTGTGCAGCGTGGCGTCGCCCCAGTAGCGGAGCGCGGTGATGTGCAGCGGCTCGCCGCGTCCCCACCAGTTGCCGTGAAAAAGCCGGGTCTGGATTTTGACGCGGCGGATGGTGATGTCTTCGACCGGACTCTGGCGGGCGCAGATGCAGATGCCGCGGTTGGAGTCGTGGATGACGATGTCCTCGATGAGGACGCCGCGCACCGGGTTGTGTCCGTAACCGATGCGGATGCCGCTGGAGCGGCTGGAGAGATCGCAGCGGCGGATGGTGATGTCGCCGCACACGCCGGCGATGCCGCGCAGGCCGAGTGAAATTTGCATTTCCCCGCCGTGGTTTTTGAACCCGGTGAGGGCGATGGAGTCGTCGCCGGAGTGGATGAAACAGTCCTCGATCAACGCGCGGCGGCAGGTGGTGAGGTGGATGCCGTCGTTGTTGGGGTGGCGCGGGTCGTTTTCGATGTGGAGATTGCGGATGACGACGTCCTCGCAATCGGCGAGATGGAGCGTCCAATAGGGCGCGCCGGTGATGTGGAAGCCCTCGAGGCGGACATTGCGGCAGCCGGCGAAGACGATGAGGTTGCCGGGACGGGCCTTGGGTTTGAGCGGACCGTGCACGGGGTCCATGGTGCCGAAGGCCGCGCCTTGGAGTGTGACGGCAGTGTCGTAGTCGGCCGAGGGCAGGTGGATTTCGTCTTCGCGGAAAAAGCCCGCGCCATTTCCGTCGATCATGCCTTCGCCCTGGATGGCGATGTCATTGGCGTCGCACGCGAAGAGGATGCCGCCAACAGCGTCGCCGCGGCGATGGGCGTCGAGTTGCGGACTGCCGAGCAGGCGGGCGCCTTTGTCGAGTTGCAGGGTGGTGTTGCTGAAGATCTCGAAGATGCCGGTGAGGTAATCGCCGGGCGGCACATGAAGAACGCCGCCGCCGGCGGCGCGGCAGGCGAGGGCGGCTGAGGAAAGAGCAGCAGTGTCGTCGGTGACGCCGTCACCGCGGGCGCCGTGGTTGCGAACGGAAAAGGCAAGCATGGAAATAAATCAGGGAACGGGGGCGGGCGGGAACGGCTTGTCGAGAAGGATCGCGCTTTTCCATTGGCTTGCGCGCTTGAAGTAGGCGGCCTGGGCTCCGCCGGCGCCATGGTGGTCGGAGAGCGGGAGGATGAGGGCTTCCTTGGGGCCTTGGAGGACGTTGATCGCGGCGGCGACGCCGGTGGGACGCGACGTGGTGTCGTTGAGACCGTAGGCGACGAGGGCTGGCGCCTTGGTGCGAGCGGCGAAGTAAATGGCGTCGAAGTAACCGGCGGTGGTCTCGACCTTTTTCATGTCGCGATCCTTGGGGCCCCAGTTTGAAAGCCAGTAGGGCCAGCCGAACCCACGGCCGGCGAGCGGGCCGTAAACGTCACAGCCGGCGGGCACGAGGGTCATGAGACCGGTGACCTTGGGACTGAGACCGGCGGCGGCGAAGGCTTGCAGACCGCCTTGTGAGGCGCCGGTAACGATCAGGGTTTTGCCGTCCCAGTCGGGGAGGGAAGAGACGTAATCGATGGCGCGGGCGCAGCCGAGAAACATGCGGAGGAAGTAGGAGGTTTCTCGATCCTCGCTGCCGATGTAGATGTAGTTCTTCAGTTCGCCGTCCTTGAGGTTTTTGTAGAAGTCGGGAGCGGCGTCGATCGGCAGATCGTGGGCGCTGATGTTGAGGGCGAGCCAGCCGGCCTTGCCGTCGCCAACCACGACGTTTTGCTCAAGGGCGTAAACACCGGCGAACTGGAAGGTGATGAGCGCGGGATATTTTCCGGGGGCCGAAGGGCGCGCAAGTTGTCCGCGGACCTTCGTGCCGCGGATGTTGTCGAGCATAACCTTGTAGTAATCGACGCCGGGTGTGTTTTTGGCGTCGGCGACTTTTTCGAGGACGGGGTTGACGGGGACGCGCGCAAGTTCGGCGAGTTTTTCTTTCCAGAACGCGTCAAAGTCGGCGGGTGCGGGGGCGGAGGGTTTGATTTTTTCGGGCGCGTAGATCGCGCCGCTGGTGGCGACGGGCAGGTATTTTCCACGGGCGTAGAGTTCCGTGATCAACGATCCGGAGTCGGCGCGGGACGCGGTGAGCGAGGCGGTGCCGTTGACGAACTCGACGGTGCCCTGCGAGACGGGCGTCTTGCCGTCCTTGGTGATCTTGTAGGTGAACTCGGGAACGACCTCGCCCGCGTCGGGCGTGCCGAGGGTGACGGTCCACGAAACGGTTTCACCGGGTGCGTAAACACCGGACGCGTGGTCGGGGGCGAGTTTGGGTTTTATCTCGGCGGACGCGAGCAGCGGCGCGAGGCAGAGACCGAGGACGGCGAAGGGGGGAAGGCGCATGTTATTCGGGGGAGGTGATCTTGATCGAGATGGTCGCTTCGGCGGACGGGTTGGTGAGGTTGATGCCGAGACGGCGGACTTTGCCTTGGCGGGCTTCGTCCTTGAGGACCTCGTCGGTCACGGTGAACGGCTGGTTGCCGGACGTGGAGATCTCCGCGCGCACGGACCGGCCCTTGTAGGTGACCAGCCAGACGCCGGGCTTTTCTTCACGGGCTTCGCCGTAGGTGGTGAGCGCGGTGCCGAAGGCCTGGGGCGTGGTGAAGACGACGCGGTCGGTGATCATGAGCCCGCCCTTGCCGGCGCGGGAGTAATCGAAGCGGCGGGTGAGCTCCTTGACGACGGTCAGGCCGTAGCCGCGGGCCATGTCCAAAGTGATCGAGTCGAGCGTGTCGGTGAATTTTTTCTCCTTCACGGTGGTGGCGTATTGCGAACCGCGCTTTTGGGGCTGACCGGCGACGAAGGGCACCGAGTGGCCGTAGGAGGATTTGACCTGATATTCGAAGGAGTTGGGCCCCATGGTGCGGGCGTTGTAGAAAGGCACTCCGGGATCGGTGATCACGGATTCGCCGCCGGTCGCCACGACGAACGTGCCGAGATCGTTGTGGCCGTGGCTCGTGCCGTTGTTGTTGCCCTTGAGCGAAACGCTGAGGGCACCGGCACCCGTGGCGGGGCGGCCCACGTAAACTTGGCTTTGCTCAAACCAGTCGCGCAGGGCGTGGTCGGAAAGGGAAACGGCCGCCTTGCCGGTGACGGGCGCGGCATTGGGGTCGAAGGACAAGATGGCGCCGTAGGAATAAAGGAACGCGCTGTAGGTGGGGTCGGGGAACAGTGCGCGCGGCGCGCCGTCATTCAGGCCGTAGCGGCGATCGATGAGGTAATACAGCCAGGCGCTGGGAACCTCCATGAACAAGGCGTCGCCATAGGCCGGATAAACGCCGGGTGACATTTCGAAGCGACGGGGAAACTGGGCGACGAGGCGGATGTTGTCGCGGTCATAGAAGTTGACCTTGCCGTTGGTCGCCGCGAACACGGCTTCGGAAAGGAGGACGTAGTGGCCGAAGCCGTATTTCCAGTAGCCCATACCTTCGGGCGAATAGCCGTCGGACGGAAAGCCCTTGATATAAAACTGGGTGCCGAGCTCGGCGGCGGCGACGATCTCGGCGCGCTCCTCGACGGAGTCGTCCAACGCCAGAGCGGCGCCGACGATGCCGCCGTGGACGACGGCGTTCCAGTTGTTGAGATCGACGGCCCACCACTCGGGCTTGGTCTCGCCGCGAATCTCGGCGAGGTAGTGGACGAGGAGGCGTTCGCGCACGCGGTCGCGGATGGTTTTGCGCAGGCCGGGGGAAAGCTTGTCCCCGAGCATCGTGTCGACGGCGGCCAGATTCCAGGCGGTCATGGCGGTGCCGAGGTCGTTGCGGCCAAAGCTGAACTGCACGTGGGCGGAGAGAATCCAGCTGCTTTCCGCGCAGATGGCGGCGACCTCGTTTTCGATGGCCGGAATGAAGCGGCCCTGGTTTTCAACGCCCTCGGCGATGACAAAATTGACGAGACGGAAACGGCGCTGACTGACGGCATTGTCGATCTTGCGGTCGCCGCTTTTCACCGAGGCCTGATAGGCTTCGACGGTGATTTCAGGAACGGGCTCGTTCAGGAAGCGGGTGGCGCGGGCGATGGTTTTGTCGCGCAGTTCGGGGTCTGTTTTAAATGAATCCCAGATGGCGCGATCGGCCAGAGTGGGGCCAAGTCCCTTGGGCTTTGCGGGCAAGTAGGAGGCAATCTCCTTCACGCGGGCAGGATCGGGCGTGAGGGCGTTGGCGGTGGGTTTGGCGGAAGACGACGGCGAGGCGGTGGCGGCGGAGGCCTCTATGGGTGTCAGAGTGAAGTCGTCGAAATCGGCCAGAGTGGGACGCTTGCTGTAGCAATGCACCGCGAGCGTCATGCTGGTCGCGCCTGCGGGCACCAGCAAATCGAGCTGGTAGGAGCTCCATTCAGGGGAATCCTGCTGAACCTGCACGGCGAGGTTGGGGGTGGCGCCTTTGACCTCGTGGCGTTCGTCATCGAAAAACTGCACCCACACGCCGACTCCACTGGTCTTGAGCGTGCGCGCCCAGAATTTGAGCTGGTAGCTTTTCCCAGACTCGACGGGAGTGCGCGAGCTTTGCAGCCACGAGCCGGGGCCGCCGTCTGCCTGCGTAACGCGCAAGCCGGCCTTGCCCGTGCGCGCGGCCTCGGGGACGACGGCGCTGAGCTTGGCGGCTTTGTCTTCCGCGGAAGCGGTCCAGTCCGTAGCGCCTTCCTCAAAACCGGCGTTGAGCAAAGGAAGGGCGGCAGGATCGGCCGCGCGGACGCCAGCGGCGCATAGGAACAAACCGGCGAGAATGGAAAGGCGGGTGCGGGTAATCATGGGTAAAATCAACGGGTGGCGGCGAATTTTTTGGCCTGTTCGTCGATGTGTTTTTGTTCGGCGGCGGAGACGGCGGGCCAGAGCTTCATGCCGTCGAGACTGTGGGTGCTGTCGGGTGCGGGAATCATTTCCTTCGGCGAGGTCATCTGGTTGTAGGCGGCGTAGACGCCGGTCGGCGGACAGGTGAAGTCGATGAAGCCTTCCCACATGTAAACCTGGGCTTTGACGCGGGAGGCGAAGTTGACCGAGTCGAAGTAGCGCATGGCCTGAAGCACGGCGGGATCGGGGATGCCGTCCTTCACGGGGACGACCTTGGGCCAGCCGGCGATACGATTGGCGACCATGCCGGTGTGATCGCACATGGCGGCGTTCATCGCGGTGATAAACGTCACGCGATGATCGAGCGCGGCGCCGGCGATGGACTGGGCGCCGCCCTGGCTGCCGCCCTCGATAATGAGCGTGCGGCCGTCCCACTCGGGCTGGGAGGCGAGGAAATCAAGGGCGCGAAGCACGCGCAGATACATGCCGAGGAAGTAATAGGTGTCGCGGGATTCGCGGCCGTCGACGCGGTAGTTTTTAAGCGCGCCGTTCGCGAGATCGGCGTAGAAGGTTCCCGGTTGTCCGTTGGGGATGCCGTGGGCGTTGATCGAGAGGGAAATCACGCCGCGTCCGGCCCAGCGGGCGGAGGCGAGCAGATCGCCGCTGCGCACGCCGGCCCCGTCAACGTAGAGGCGGGCGGGATGACCCTTGGGGGTGGTTTTGAGCGGACGGGAGTAGTAGCCGGAGACGGGCGCACCGATGCAGTCGGCCTGAAGGTCAAACACCTCTATGCCGGGGCGGTCGGCGGGAGCGGGCACCGGCGTGAGGCGGGGATTGATGGGCACGGCGGCGAGGCGTTTTTTCTGGGCTGCCCAGAATTCGTCGAAGTCGTCGGGGCAGGGCATGCTGGGCTTGATCGCGAACGGATCGATGGCGGCGCCGGCGAGGGTGCTGTAGATTTCCTTGCCGTCCTTGAACGTAAACTTGCATTGCAAAAAGCCCGGCTCGTTGAGGGAGCCGGTGACGGTTGCGCAGCCCTCCTTGAGGATGGCCGTGCCCTTCTGCAAAAGAGGACCGCCGTCCTTCGAAAGAAGCCATTCGATTTGCTGCGAACCGGCGGGCTTTTTCTGGAACTGAAGGTCGATCTTGAAGGTGACGGTCTCACCCTGCTTGTAGACGCCGTCGGGGCGGTCCGCCCCGGCGGTCAGGATGTAATCCACTGCTTTCTTGCCATCCCAAGAGGAGGCGGCTTGCGCGCAGGCAAGGAAGGAAAACGGCAACACAAGGAGGCAAAGCGCCCGGTTCAGTGCATTCATGACGGAAGTAGAGTGTTCTCAGGATAACGGACGATCGAATACAATGCGTCCGAGGGGAACGGCATGCAGCCACCGCAACACGATTCAAACAAGGATGCCGAGGTTCTATCATTAGAACTGCGGGCGGATTATATCATGACGCAGTCTGGCTTAACGTAATCACAATCTCGGGGTTCACGGGAAACGCATCAAACTGCACTTCGCCGTTTTTTACAGGTTTGATCTGGCTCGCTCCGGATTGGGTGATCGTAACGTGTTTCCACGAGGGCGGCACGCACGCGGCCAGCGTCAAGGGGTGGTCGTAGAAAAGGGGATCGCTGGCCGTGGTCAGCGAAAGGCGGATGGAGGCGTCGTCGGCGGCGAGCACGTTGACCCTGGCCGTGCGGCGCTCGGTATCATATTTGTGAAAGGACAGCGGATCGGTCAGCCAGAGCTGATCAGCGCAGAAATTCAGTTTTTCGAGCAGTCCGATAAAATAGTCGAGCGGCGCACTGTGCCAGTCGCCGGCCACGCCGTGAAAAGCGAGGTGACGCATTTCGCCTGCGGCGATGGTGCCGTCCACCCAGTCCAACATCTCCGGGATCGTCTTGATGGAAAACGGCGGCCCGTAGAAAAACGGACGCTCGATCATGTGGTGTTTGGCCAGCACGTCCTGGATTTCGGCCTCGCTGATTTTCCATTGGTCGCGCGGAACGCCGGGGCGCGCCCAATCGCGCAGGCGGGAAACGGGGCGGTGCGGATAAAGGCGGTCGATCACGTCGTTGGCCTCGGCGATCTCGCGATCAAACTCCGCCACGGAAGGCGCGCCGATGTGGCTGAAGGTGTGGTTGGCGAGTTCGATGCCGGGGCTGGCGGCTTCGCGTTCCCTGGCGGCCTGGTGGCTTTTATAGGGACCGTTGCCCGGATTGATGTAAAAGGTGCCGGGTATGCCGCGGTTCTTCAGCGCGGGGATGGCGAACTCCAGATGCGACGGCGCGCTGTCATCGAACTCGACCATGAATACGGCGCGCGTGCCGTCCTTCCACTTCAGCACACGGGGCTTGCCGACGACGTCGGCGGAAGAGGACTCGTGGGGAGAGGGATTTTTAAGATGAGTTCCGTGGGGGGCGGACATAAGGCTCAGATTGCGAAGACGTCCGATCACGGTCAATCGGGGTGATGAGACCTGCCGGCTGCCATTCAGGGTGCGCCCGGTGTCTTGGGGATGATGGGCGTGATGGAGAAGTCGTCGAAGTCGGCGAACGTGGGACGCTTGCTGTAGCAATGCACCGCGAACGTCATGCTGGTCGCGCCTGCGGGCACCGGAACATCGAGAAGATAGGACGCCCAGTCGGGGGAATCCTGCTGGACCTGCACGGCGAGGTTGGGGGTGGCGCCTTTGACTTCGTGACGTTCGTCATCAAAAAACTGCACCCATACGCCGACTCCGCTGGTCTTGAGCGTGCGGGCCCAGAATTCGAGACGGTAGGATTTTCCCGTTTCGACCGGGATGCGGGCGCATTGGAACCACGATCCCGGTCCGCCATCGGCCTGGGTCACGCGGAGGCCCGCTTTTCCGGTGCGCGCGGCCGAGGGAATCACGGTGCTGAGCTTGGCGGTCGTGTCTTCGGCGGAAGCAACCCAGTCCTGGGGGCCGTCTTCAAATCCGGGGTTTGCGAGAGGCAGCGCAGTGTCGGCCCAGAGGGGGCTCGTGCAGAGAACAATAGCGGCGAGGATCGGAGTTTTCATGGTCGGGATGGGGAAGGAGGGTTACTTCGCCTGCATTTCGGCGGCGTGGGCGAGGGTGAGCTTGCGCATGTCGTTCCAGATTTGCGGACCGATGTCGTGGCCGCGGTCGGGCCAGGTGATCATTTCTTTTTTGCCGCCTAGGTTGTTGTAGGCGGCGTAGCTCGCGGTGGGCGGGCAGATGATGTCGATGAAGCCGACCTCCATGTGGACGGGGATCTTGATGCGGGCGGCGAAGTTGACGCCGTCGTAGTAGCGCAGCGCTTCCAGAACCTTCGGGTCGGGTTTGCCGTCGGCGCCGACGGGGATCGCTTTCGGCCAGCCGGCGATGCGTCCCGCCACCATGCCAGTGTGATCGGTGTGACCGGGGACGTTGGAGACGATAAAAGTCACGCGCTGGTCGAGCGCGGCGCCGGCCAGAGAGAGACCGCCGCCCTGGCTGCCGCCGAGGATGACCAGGGTTTTGCCATCCCATTCGGGCTGCCGGGTGAGAAATTCCAGGGCGCGGAGCACGCGGAAATACACGCCTTGGAAATAAAAGGTGTCGCGGGATTCGCGTCCGCGCTTGCGGTAGTCGCTCAATTCGCCGGCGTCCAACGCGGCGTAGTATTCGCGGGTTTCGCCATTGGCGATGCCGTGGGCGTTGATCTCCGCGACGATCATGCCGGCTGCGGCCCAGCCCGCCATGGAATCGAGGTTGGCGCTGCGCACGCCGGCGCCCGGGACGAAGAGCACGGCGGGCAGGCTCTTGGGTTTTGCGCCGATCGGGCGGCCATAGAAACCGGTGGAAGGCGCGCCGATGCTGTCCACGACAAAGCTGAAAGTCTCCGCGCCTTTGCGGGTGGCGGGGGGAGGGACGGACGTCAGCTTCGTGTTCATCGGAACGGCGGAGAGGCGCTTTTTCCGCGCGGCCCAGTAGGCGTCGAAGTCGGCGGGAGCGGGCATGCTCGGCTTGATGGAGGCCAGATCGAAGCCGCCGGCGGAGAGCGCGGTCAGCGCGGGGGTGGCGCCTTTAAAAGTGACTTTGCACTGGAGGAAACCGGGCTCCTTCAAAGTGCCGGTGATCACGCCGCGACCGTCCTTGAGCGTGAGTTTTCCGGTCAGAATGGGGGCGACACCATCTTTGGATGTCGTCCATTCGATCTCCTCGGCGGCGGCGGGTTTTTGATTGTGCTGCAGCTCGACTCTGAACGTGACGGTCTCGCCCTGTTTGTAGATGGCGTCGTCCCGATCCGTCTCGACGGAGAGGACGTATTCGACGGCCGCTTTTCCGTCCCAGGAAGAGGCGGCGTGGGCGGATTGGCCGAGCAATAAAACGGAGCCCAGCAACTGGACGCAAAAGAGGGAGAGATGGCTGCGCATAATCAGAAAAACGTTGGCACGAAGGCCGGGGGATGAACGGGGCGGGGGACGTGGAGCAAACGTCGCAATCTTTCGACCGAAGAAGACGCTAAACAAACCCGTCGGAGTTCTTCCAATAGAACGGAGCTCTGAATAATCAGGCCGCCGCCGGTTTTGGCCGTTTCTGCACGTGCAGCGACTTGCGGTCGATCCACTCGCCATCGATGAGAAATTTAAAGCGATGGTCCGGGATGCCGCGCTCATTGCGGTGGATCATGTCGATGAGGAAATCCACCGCTTTTCGCCCGATGATCAGGTCATTCTGGTGAATGCCGGAAAGACTGCCTTCCTTGGTGGTAAGGCTGAGCGATGCCTGTCCGCATGTTTTGGTGTCGACGCGAAGCAGGCGCATCAACTCCGGCACGGTTTCGTGCAGGAACAGGATGCAGTCCGGTTTGTTCTCATGATACCAACGGGTCATTTCCTCGATTTCATTGGCCATGGAAAGGCACGTCAGCGAGAGAATGGGCAGGCGGTTTTCCGGTTCGAAGTTACGTTGTTCGGAGAGAAACCCGGAGCTGAAATTCTGGTCGGTGCGTTCGTCGGTTTCCCGGGCGATGGCAAAGCCGATGCGGCGGTAACCGTATTTTTCACGGAGAGCCCGCACAGCGATGCGTGCGGAGCTGTATTGGGCGTTGGTGATTTGGTGAAGCCGGGGCTCGGTGAGCGTGTAGCCAAAGCAGATTGATGAAAAAAGCCCCCAGTCGAAGTCGAGATGGACATGGCTGTTGGTTTGAGGGGGAAGCAGCAGGCCGGTGATATTGCGGGCCTGAAGAACCTTGGAAAGACGGGGGCCGCCGAGATCGGAGAAATAGAAATCCTCCAGACGGTAGCCGAGTTCCTTGCAGCGTTCTTCCGCGCCGTGGCGGTAGGTCAGGAACGAGGAATGCCTGTCGCCTTTTTTGGAGGGAGGATAGACCCAGGCAAGCGTGCCCTGGTGGTGCACGCGCTTCATGCGGTTTCGGTAAACCGTGAGGGCGGAGAGCATGGGGTCGGGCGCGTAGCCCATTTCCTTGGCAAGCTCCTGGATGCGGGTGCGCGTGGCCTCGGGCAGGCGGGGATCGTTTCGCAGCGCAAGGGAGACGGTGGTGATGTGGACGCCCGCACGCTGGGCGATATCCTTCTGTCTGACGTGAGCGGGGCTACTCATGGTGCTATAAGTAGAATAAGAACCCGGTGAAACGAGTTAATTCTACGCCGAGCGACGCGTATGGACACGAACGGCGTTATTTAACTACCTGTTAACCAAGGAGACGCGCGGTCAGGTGGTCGTGAAACGCGGGGAGATCTTTCCAGCCAAGGGCGACGCGCGCGCTGAAGTCGCCCGCGGCATCGCGCACGGTGAAGCCGTCGTCGGTGATCCGGAAGCGCACGATTTCCGTCTTCACGAGTTCTTCGGAGTAGGCGAGATAGACGGCCACGCAGTCGAAGAGGACGGTGGAGCGCACCGCGAAATAGTCGCAGTGCATCCAACTGACGCGCGGCGCAAAGAGGCAGTAGTTTTCGATCAATGCGCGAAGGGACGGGTCGCCGGTGGCGCTCCAGATGCGATGGTAGTTGTTGCCGTCGAGCACGGCGAAGTTGCAGGTGTCGAGAGGGGTGAGAAGCGAGTCGATCCACGGCGCGGCCATGACGGTGCGGAAAGCCTCGGGAGACATGCGGACGTTGGTCTCGGCGCTGGCGGGCAGGTCGCCCGAGTAGCCGACATCGAAACTGCCGAACATGCCCACGAGGCGGCAGCGCGAGGCGATGTGCGGGGCGCGGACAAGCGCGGCGGCGAGGTTTTGCGAAGGGGCGATGGCGATGATCGTGACGGGCACTGGAGATTGCTCGATGATCTCGATCATGCGGCCGATTCCGTCCTGGACGATCTCGCCTGGGTAGCGGGCTACGTCGTAGCCCCTGATCCACGGGTCTTGGTTGCGGTATTGGGGGGATGTTTCGGCCGTGAGGTCGCCGAGACCGATGGGGATGTCGGCGCGGCCGGCGACTTCCATGAAGCGCGCGGTGACCGTGCTGCGGAAAGTCATGTCACCCGCCGCCATGAGGATTAGCTTGGGGTCGAGCTCGGGACTGCGCAGGAGCTGCGCGAGGGCCCAGGTGTCGTCTATGTCGGTGCCCAGATCGGTATCGAGAATGACGGGGGTGCGGTGCGGGGTGTTCACGGGATTTTTGTGGTGAAGTTCGAGGAATGGGAAATCGGATTTTTTGACGCAAAGGCGCAAAGGACCAAGAAGAGCGAAAAGAGTATCCGTTCAGATGGTTGTTCTTTGTGATCTCTGCGTTCCCCTGTGGCTACATTGTGACAGAAGGATGGGGCAGGAAAATGGCCTGATGCGAACGTTACCACGATGACATAAAAAGGCCGGTGGATTGCTCCACCGGCCTTGGATTTAAACGAAACGGTTTAGGTCACTCGCTCTTCTTCGAGCGGCGGCGGATGGCCGTGCCGAGGAGAGCCAGCGCGCCGAAGAGCGCCGCGTAGGTGGCGGGCTCGGGGATGGCGGCGACAATCGAAAGGTCACCCGAAGCGTAGCTGAAGCTGTAGTCAAAGCCACCAATGTTGGTGCCGCTGAAACCAGTCGTGCTCACGGGTGTCAGCGCCGTGCCTACCACGGAGAAACTGGTGAAGGCGCCTGACTGGCCTGCGAAATCGAAGAGGCTGTAGGTTCCAGGGGTGATCGAACCAAGGAAGGTCACGTTGAGCGTGCCTCCATAGGTAAGATTGCCGGAAACATTGGCCTGATCGGAAGTCGCCGTGTTTGTACCCAGTTCGAAGGCCGAAGCGGTCGCGCCGGTGAGGGCAAGGTTACCTGTGACGGCAACGATTCCGGCGCTGTTGCCGGCGGCCAAGATGCCGTTGTTGATGGTCAACGTGGCCGAGCCGATGTTAACCGTGCCGACGCCGGACAGGGACTGGCCGTTGAGGGTGAAGCCGCTGGTCTTCAAGGTGAGATCAAAGGTGCCGGGCGAACCGGTGGTGCCGAGATTCACGCCAGAAGTGCCGGCGATTGTGCCATTGGTTCCCAAGGCGAGAGTGCCGGCCGAGATCGTGGTGGCACCGGTGTAGGTATTCGCGCCACTGAAGGTCTGTGTCCCGGCACCGATCTTGGTGATGGCTACGGTGCCCGTTCCGTTCACGATTGTGCCTGCGTATGTCGCCGTCTGATTATTGTCACCCAATGTCAGGGTGGCCGCAGTTGCGTTCGTGTTGGTGATAATGGCCAACGGCGCGGTGCCGGCCGAAGTTCCGGCGGAAACCAATCCATTGATGGTTTCGTTATATCCGTTCATATCCAAAGTTCCGGTAACGGTGGCGGACGCCGAGATCACGAGGTTTCCTTTGCCCGCGCCGTTCGACAGGACTTCACTCGCACCCAGCTTGATACCTGAAGCCGCGGCCAAAAGAATGCTGGTGGCGGTTGGTGAATTTCCGTTGATGCCGATGTTTCCGCTAAAATCGTTTCCGGTGTTCGACAGCGTGTGCATGCCTCGGGTGAACGAAACACCGAAGTCGCCGCTGATTTTTCCGGAGATTGCCCCGCCATCGGTTGCATTGGATGTGATCTGCGAATCACCCAGAAGGGTGATGTCCCCGCTTATGGTATTGCCATACATGTTAAGGGCCGTGCCCGCGATATTGAAGGCGTTCGCATAGGTCACTTTGGTGGCATTGCTCGTCAATGAAACCTGAGCACCTTGGGAGATTGTTACGCTGCCCGTGCCAAACACATTTGTAAGAGTCGAATTGGACACGGAGAGCGTGCCTTGATTGACGTAGGTTCCTCCTGTATAGGTGTTGGCCCCGGTCAGGGTGGAACTGGCCGTGCCGGTTTTTACCACACTCACGGCGCCGCTTCCATTGTTGGCGATAACGGAGGATATCGAAATTGTTGAATTGAACGTGGCTGCACCAGCCCCGCTGTTCAGAACGATTTCTCCAGGAGTATTTGTGGATGCACCACCCGCCGTAAGTGTTCCTCCGCTGATATTGATAGCGGTATTCGTGGTTGAGCTTTTCCAAATGCCGCCGGACACACCCAGGCGAAGTGTGTTGCCGGCGCCGACGGTAATCGTGCGATTGGCCGTGCCGTCGCTAACCAAGATGGTGTTGAGTTCGGTGGTGCCGGCTGAAAGGACCGAGGTGCCGCTCGAGGTTGCATCAAGTTTAAGATTGGATGCGGAATTGCTGACGATGGCGGGAGCGGCCCCCGTCGGGGTTGTATAGCCGCTGTAAGCCACGATGTTGCCGTTTGCGTCCACGGCAGCCCAGTCGGTCTGTGCCAGTGCCGCTGTTCCCGTTCCCGCTGCCGCTGCCGTGGTGGCCCAACCTCCCAATATGCCGGCAGTGTTCGATGCCTTTATCACGCCAACTCCGGTGGAGCCATTTGTCATCGTGCTAAATCCAACGGTGCCGCCGACGTTGTGCGTCAGGGTTCCGAGATTGATAGTGGTGTTGACAGAGCCGGTTCCGGCCCGAGCAATGACGTTGGCGTTTCCGATATCAATCGTCGTTCCGTTGAACGTTTGGGTGGTGGCTGTCGAGTTATGGCCTTGAGTGTAAAGAATCGGGCTTCCGGCGGAAGTGTTGCCCAAGAGATTCGGTATGCCGCCCAAGACCAAAGCACTGCTGCTGCTGATAATGTTGCTGGTCGGTGCACCTGTTGCGCCGAAATCCAAGGTAAGCTGGCCTTGGTTCACGCGTGTTGCGCCTGTATAGGTGTTGGTTCCCCCAAGAACCAAAATTCCTACGCCGCTCTTTGTGAGGGTGTTCGCAGTGCCCGCGTTGGCGATCACCCCGTTATAGACGGTCCCGTTTGTTCCAACGGTCGTTCCTTGACTCACCACGATAGTCCCCCCGGATCCAGATACGCCACTGTTTCCCAACGTAATGCCGCGATTGGCATTGATTGTCAGCGAGGTAATGTTCGACCTCAATGTGCCTCCATCGAGAATGATCCAATTCGTGCTCGGCGTGACGGTTTGGCTTAATTGCGTATCGCCCCCGATAGACACGACGCCTGCATTGACAGTCAATCCGCCCAAGGCATTGGAGTTTGATGACAGAAACAACGTTCCGTTGCCGGTTTTCGTCAGACGAAAACCGCCCGTTTGCGCTCCCGACAACGTAAGCTGGGAGAGTGAGGCTCCCGTAGTTCCACCCACTTGAACCGTTTGGTCACTGGAATATGCAATCGGTGTATTGTAGATTTGGTTGAACAATGACAGATCCTTGATGCCAACAGCACTCGTCGTGGACAGGGTCAGGGTCTGGCTGGCGGATTTGGTGATGGTATAGCCTGGGGCAGACAATCCGAACGTCAGACCTTCTGTTCCGGATCCGCCAATGGTCAAAGATGCCACGCTACGGTCATCTGAAAGGGCGACCGCCGAACCTCCAGCGCCGAATACCAGTGAATCTCCATTGACTGGTATCGTGCTGGTGGACCAGTTGGTGCCAACGCTCCAAAGATTGGAGGTGGCGCCGACCCAAGTGACGGTGGCACCGAATGAGGACTGTGCGGCCATTGCGAGGCCAAGCGTTATGAGAGAACCTAGTTTATAACTGCTGGAGGCGGGGAGGGTAGGCATTTTCATAAAAGGTGTAGGGCGAATATTGACAATCACAGGCAGAATGCAGGGGGGCGGCTGGTGGTTTTTAAGGGTGGGGTGGGGGCTAAAACCAAGTTGCGCTTCGAATAAGGGTGAAGCGGAACAGGGGAACAACAGTTTCGATGTTCTAGTTATAGAACGAAGACGTGTTGGAGACTTGCGTGATGTTTTTGGGGGCGAAATCGAACAATAAACAAGGGCATGGGGTTATGCCCAAACTTGGCGGTCAATGAGGTATGCGCAGAGACTTGATCTCGAACGGGTGGAAAGCGAGCGGCTTGGAGCCTTTGTTTTGTCCGATGGGGGAATCAGAAGCCTGCAAGATTTGCTCCATCATATTACATTCCGTCCAGGGTGAGCCGGAGAAGGTTGTGAGGGTCGGTTGCTCGTCGACGTTGACAAGACGCAGTGCCCAGCCGTGTCCGTCATCCGTGGGTTTGACGGCGGCCAACTCGATAGAGGGGGAATCAATCGTGAACTTCGGACCTGTGGGCACGGGCGAGGCCGCCGCCGATTTTGGAAAGGCGCCGGCCGTGACGATCGCCAGGGGGGTGTTGAGCATGCGCGCGGCGGCGGTCAGCGAGCTTGCGGCTCCGGGGCCGGCATGCGGCTGGAGTGAGTAGTTGAATACGTGGCGGCCGAGGTCTCCGTAAACGGAGGCGGCCGAGCCGTCGGCCTTGTCGTCTTTTCCAATCAGGGGCGCGCCGGGGTGCGGCACGCTGCGGATCAGGTTCATGTCGATCGTGTGTCCCTTGATGCGGAAGCCGTATTTGCAGTCGTTGAACAGGGCGACGCCGTAGTCGGCCTGCGAGAGGTCCACCCATTGCTGCGCGGCGACTTCGATCTGCGCGTGGCGGTGCGAGGTGTCGTCCAGCGTGGAGCGACGGATGGAGCCGAAGGGAATCTCGAAGCGGGCTTCGTCGGACTTGATCGCAACAGGGAAGCGCACGCGGAGCATCGTGGCGGGTTCCTGCCAGTCCACCGTCGTCTCGAAGGCGAGCGAGTCGGCTCCGCTCATCAGACGGATGGTTTGGCGGATTTCCGATTTTTCGGTGCGCCACACTTGTTCGAGGATGGCGCAAGGGCCGTCAATGCGGGCGTCGGACTGATGCAGCTTCGGCATGCGGGTCGGCTGGCGGAGGTAGCCCCAGACGTCTTTTTTGCCGTGGTCGGTCTCGAAATCCCACGCGTCGCCCGTGTCGGGGATGACGACGAACTCGTTGCAGAATTCGCCGGCGGCGACGATCTCGCGCGCGGCTTTCTTGTCGTAGAGAGAACGGATGCGGCCGTCTTCGGCGAACGTCACGCGAAGCGTCTCGTTCTCAAGCAGGTCGGGGTGGGCCGAAAGAGGTGGACGGTGACCTCCGGGCGCCGTCATGAAACCGGGAGGTTGCGTGGCCGGTTCCGAGCCGACGGCGCTCGGAGATCGCCGTCCACCTACGGGTGCCCATCCGAGGGCTGGCACCGTCACGTGTTCCCAGGCGCCGTCAACCTTGATCCATTCGTTGCGCGGCCACGAAAGCGAATTGAACGCGACGAGCGCGCCGGCCGGGGCGATCTTCGAGGCCGCGGCGGCGTAGGCGGCATGCTGGAGCGCGGCGAGTTCGGCGAGGATGATTTCGTAGCGCGTGTTGCACTCGTCGTAAACCCGCTTGATGGAGGAGCCGGGGAGGATGTCGTGAAACTGGTAGAGCAGGATTTCCTTCCAAAGACGGTCGAGGGCGGCGGCGGGATACGGCAGGCCGGCGTGGGTCGCGGCGAGGAAGGCGGCCCACTCGGTTTCGCGCAGGGCGATTTCCGATTTCCGATTGTTGCGCTTCACCTTGGCCTGGGTGGTGAGCGTGCCTTGGTGGCGCTCAAGATAAAGTTCACCCTTCCAAGTCGGGAATTTGGACGCGTCGGCGCTCCACGTTTTGAAGAAAGCCGCCGCCGGTTCGATTTTGACGGCGGGCAATCCCGGCAGCCCGGGGGCGCGGCGAAGGCGCTCAAGGTGTTCCGCGTCGGGGCCGCCGCCGCCGTCGCCGATGCCGAAGGCCATCAGCGCATGATCGGAGACGTCGCGTTCGAAGTAATCGGTCGCGATCTTGCGCAGGGAGCGCGCGGCCGCCGGGCTGTTGTAGGTTTCCTCGGGCAGCATGTGCGTGAGGATGGACGTGCCGTCGATGCCCTCCCAATGAAACGACTGGTGTCCGAAGCGGTTGACCACGTTCCATGAGAGCTTCTGCGTCATGAAATAATCGTGGCCGCTGCGCTTCAGAATCTGCGGCAGCTGGCCGTTGTAGCCGAAGACGTCGGGCTCCCAGCAACAGGTGGGGACGATGCCGAACTCTTCGCGGAAGAATTTCGCGCCGAGCAAAATCTGGCGCACGAACGCCTCTCCGGACGGCATGTTGCAGTCGGGCTCCACCCAGAAGGTTCCCTGCGGCTCGATGCGGCCGGCGCGCACGGCCTCCTTGATTTTGACGTAGAGGGCGGGGTAGTGCTCCTTCATCCACGCGAAGAGCTGGGGCTGGCTGCAGCCGAAGACGTATTCCGGATAACGTTCGATGTTGTAGAGCGCGCTCGCAAAGGTGCGCGCTCCCTTGCGGATGGTTTCACGGAGGGGCCAGAGCCAGGCGAGGTCCAGGTGGGCGTGGCCGACGGCGTGAACCAGAAGGCGGTCCTTGTCGGGTGAATTGAACCACGGGCGAAGGGTGGCGCGGGCGCGTTCCACGCTGGCGGGGTCGCGGCAGTCGAGGTTGGCGGCGACGGCCAGCACGGCTTCGTTTAACTGCCTAGCGATGAGTGAGGATTTCGACTCGCTCACGCTCGTCGCTACGTCGGAGTGGGCGGTCGGCAGCTCCAACTGGAAATCGCGCAGCGTCTCCAAGTCGTAGTAAAGCTGGCGAAGGTCTTCGCGGCAGGTGGCGATCTCGGCGAGGGCGACGGTGCCGTTGTCCTTGAGGAAGCCGAAGAGGTCGTTGAACGCGGCGTCGGCCCAAAACTCCACGTCGCGACCGTGGATCACGGCGGGAGGGAGGCGGTAGATCGTCTTGGCGGGTCCGCCGAGACGTTCGTCGAACGTGGATTTGACGTTGGTCAGGCCGCGCACCGGCACGCCGGTCTCGTCGACGATACAGAGCTCTCCGTTGACATCGATGCGCGCAACGAAGGGGCCTTCAAGGCCGGACGGAAGCGTGGCGCGGAATCGCATCCACGCGCAGTCGAAGAGCCGTTTGCCCCAAGTGTCGCCAAGCCCGACGGTGCTTTGTTCGCCGGTTTCGCGGAGGGCGAACGACACGGGTTCGTCCGTGCGCCACGAGGTGATTTCCAGAGGCGCGACCGGGGTGTAGATCGCGGCGGAGACCTTTAGGATGAGTTGTTCCAACGTGGTGAGGGAAGGGGCGAGCAGCGAAGTGCCCATAAGGGAAGGGGATGGTTTACGATTTGGATGCCGGTTTCAGGGTGATTTCACCGGCTCCCGGGATGGCCTCGTAGCGGACGAGTCCGTTGGTGGAAGGAACGGTTTGGCTGCTCTTGCCCTGCTGGACGAGCACGTTCTTCCAGTCGGCCGGCACGCGGGTGGCCAGCGACAGTGGGAAATCATAGAACGCAGGATCGGCCTCGCTGGTGAGGGCGATGCGGATGAGGGCTTTGTCCGAGGACAGTTCCCTGGCGACGGCGGTTTTGCGCTCGGTCAGGTATTGGTGCCAAGAGAGCGGAGTGGTGAGCCAGAGCTGGTCCCTGTTGGCGTCGAGCTTGTCGAGAACGGCGGCGAAGTAGTCGAGCGGGGTGATGAGCCAGTCGCCGCCGACGCCGTGAAACACGAGATGCTTCATGTCGCCCGTCTCGATGGCGGTGTCCACCCACTTGTTCATCTCGGCGACGGTCTTCAACTGGAAGGGCGGCCCGATGAACTGGGGGCGCTCGATCATGTGATTCTTGGCGAGCACGTCTTTGATCTGGGCCTCGGTGATGCCCCATTTTTCCTTGGGCACGCCGGGGCGGCCGAAGGAGATCAGGCGCGGCTGCTTGCGGTCGGGATAAAGCGCGTTGAGGACTTCGTTGCACTTTACGACTTCGGTTTCGAACGCCTCGACCGTCAGTCCGCCGATGTGGGTGTAGGTGTGGTTGGCGAGCTCGATACCGGGGAGATTGGCGGCTTTTTCCCATTCGGCCTGGCGGCTCTTGTAGGGGCCGTTGCCGGGGTTGATGTAGAAGGTGCCGGGGATGCCGCGCTTCACGAGCTCCGGGATGGCATTCGTCAAATGGCTGGCGGCGCTGTCGTCGAACTCGATCATGAAGACGGCGCGTTTGCCGTCCTTCCATTTCAGGACGCGGGTGCCGGTGAAGGTTGCGTCGAGTTCGGCGGGTTGCATGGCGGCTTTCAAAGAGACGGGCGCGGGTGCGGCGGCGACGGGGGCCGGCGGCGTGGCGGCGGCGGTTCCGGCGGCGGGGACGATTGTCATGCTGACGCCGGAGGCGCCTTCGATGACGGGAATCATGACATGCCACTGGAAGATGTCGGCGAGCCACTCGCGGTTGTCGTTGATCTGTTGATAGGAATACGCGGGGACAGTGAAGACGGTCTGCACGCCGGTGGGGCCGAAGAGGGAGAAATCGGTCGATCCGCCCTTGTGAAGAAAAGGAGAGGCGGGTTTTTCCTTGGGGAAAAGCGTGGCCGCGCCCGTGCCGACCTTCCATTGGCCGGCGCCGCCGTATTCGGGGCCGATGTTCATCGCGCTGTGCAGGTGTTTGATGCCTGCGGGAAGGCCGGAGAGGTTGAAAACCACTTCGCCGTTTCCGAGCTGGAGGGTGAGTTGCCCGCCGCCTTCATAGGTCACGGTTGCGGTCGTGGGGGTGAAGGTGGCCGCGGCGACCTTGGCCTCCTTGCGGGCCTCGTTCATAATGGCGGGATAGGTCAGCGTGAGCGGGGCATCGACGCCGTTGGCGATGATGATGCCTTTGTCGCCGAACGATACCGAGGGTGTGGCGCCGCCAGCCATGAAGGGGGAGGTCAGGGCCAGCAGGAGCGTGCAAATGATGTTTTTTGAGAGAGGCATGATCATCCGAGGGGTGAAGCCGAGGTTAGGAGGGAGTCGCTATCAGAGCGCGCGAATTTTTTCAGGTCAATTGACCTACCATTCTACCAATCGACTGGATGACTGAACGGCCATGGTATTAATAGGCATAGTCTTTATATTATAAATATTAACAGAGGTCAGTGAACAGGTAACCCCGAGTGATATCTACGCGAGGCGGGACCAGATGTTTGATGGTTCTATTGGTAGAACCATGGGTCCGTTGACGCGATTTGGACGAAGCGCACAGAGTCGCAACAGCACCCCTGATCCCTTCGTTCAGTTTTTGGCCACCCCTTTCCATTTATACACGATTTTCCTCGCGTGAAACGCCAGGCCGGCAGGTCCCGCGGGATCAATGTCGTCTCGTTTATTGCCCACCACCATGTCTTTAAAGCGTTATAGCAAAACTGGAGAAAACCGGGGCTTTGCGCTGCTGATCACGGTCACCTTGCTGGCGTTTTTAGTCCTCCTCCTGGTGTCGCTCTCCACGTTGACCCGGGTGGAAACGCAGGTGGCCAACAACAGCCAGCAGCTTGCCGGGGCCCGGCAAAACGCGCTGATGGCCATGAACATCGCCTTGGGACGGTTGCAACAACTCGCCGGTCCGGACCAACGGGTGACCGGCACGGCCGAACTGGTGGCGGGAGCAAATGCGGCCAAGCAAAAGTGGACAGGCGTGTGGAAGTGGGATTCCGCCGCACCGACCAATCCCGCCTGGCTGGTTTCCACTGCGGCCCCCTCCTCGGCGACGGGCACGGCAAGCGCGACAAGTGCGCTGCCCGCCACCGGCACGGTATCCTTGGTTGGCGCGGGCACGGGAGCCGAAGTGAAGGTGGAAACACAGGCTATCGCCAATGCGGTTCCCGGCCTCAGCGGCACCCCAACAATCGGCAATTTTGCCTATTGGGTCGGTGACGAAGGAGTAAAAGCCAAGGTGTTGCTCACGGACCCGTGGGAAAGTCCCACTGCGGACACGAAAACCGCGACGGGCGTCAACGATGCTACTGCGGCGATTTACCGCTTTGTCGGCGCCCAACGTTCCGGCATCGAAGGGGTATCCACTGTCAGCGCCTCCGCCGACATCACCACCCAACTGGGCGCGACCGCTTATCCGGCCACTGACAGCACCTTCAAGGCAAACCTTCCCAAGACCCTCTCAATTTATCAACTGCCGCTGGCCAACACCGGGATTCTTTCTGCGACGGTCAAAAGTCGCTATCATGACCTCACGGCGAGTTCTTACTCGGTTCTTTCCGACACGGCGGACGGAGGCTTGAAAAAAGACCTTACGTCTTGGCTGCGTGCTCCCGCCGGCGCGACGAACCCGCCGCTCGATTCCGATCTTATTTTTAATCCCACGCCCGATGCCACGCCCTCGCTTCCCAAGTGGGGACTGATCAGATCCTACGCAAACCTATCGGCCGGTGCCGCAATGGCCCCGCGTATCCAGACGGATGTTCAGCAAGGCATCTTTCCGACCGTCAGCTACTGCCGGCTGGGTTTCGATGTCAGCTGCGCCGGCGACGGGCAGTCGCTACTTTTTCACTTCTATCCCGTGGTGGTGCTTTGGAATCCCTACAACGTCCCCATCGCCGCCGCCCAGTATGAGATAAACTTCGACTATGTGAATCAGCAGGCGGCGATTCAGCTCATTCGGGATGCGGGCTATGCCACCCATGCGGAGGCGGAAAATTCGTTGGTCGGCGCCACGCCTATTCCTGCGGTCGCCAAACTGTATCTCTACAATCAAAAGCAGGCTCCCGAGGCGACTTTCTCCGCCTACAAGCCTTTCAAGTTTCCGCTCGCGCCCACGCAAATTCCCCCGGGCCAGAGTCTGGTTTTTACCCTGAATAGCAGCGGCACCTACGTGTCGGGCTCAAATATGATGAGCCCCAATGACCCGCCCCAAATCGGCCGTTCGGTGACCGTGACCGGCCCCGTAATGACGGCCGCAGACCTTCCTCCCAACAAGGTCTGGTTTTCAAACACCTCCTCCAACCTTGCAGTGAGCCTGTCAAGTGGCGGTCAGACACTTCAGAATCTGGAGAACATCGGATCGACCGGGATTTACAGATTCGCACCGGTCAATACTGCGGTTGAAGTGAAATCATTCAGCCTGGTGCCCAAGCTGTTTATGCGGGTCGAGTATTACATGTCGGAAGGCATCCACGGCGGATCCGGCCTGGCGCCTCGCTGGCTTGCGCAACTAAACCCGGCGGCGCCCGCAGTCATTCGCAAACCGCGATCCCTGACCTTGGAGGGAGGCCAGCTAAGTGTGTCTGTGTATTTTGACATACAGGGGGTCATGGCGACCCCTACGCTTCCGACGAACCGGGCATCCATGGGGGCAGGGGAGGATGTTTCCGCGATCGGCACACCGACCGATCTGGTTTTGAAGGAGTTTCAGCCGGCGGGCGTGCCGCTTTTTTCGCTGGCCCAACTCCAGCATGCGACGCTCTCGCTCATAAGCCTTTATCCCGCCTACGCGGTGGGCAATTCGATGCCCAACTTTTATGTGGATCCCACCACCGACCGGTTGGATTTGCCAACATCGGCATGGATCGGCGTGGCTACGACAACCGGGTCGCCCAATCCATCGGTCAGCCTGCCTTTGACCAAGCTTTATGATCTTTCGTATATCCTGAACAAGGCGTTGTGGGATAAGTATTATTTTTCGACGATTCCCTCCGGCCTGGCGGCCTCCGCGTCAATCACCGCCGATTATCATCTCCCGAACGCACGGAATTCCTTTTATTGGCGCGCAAGTCCGGGTGCGAACGCCGACTTGGAATTCAACGAGATGAAGACCGGTGACGGGGCCGCCGCACACTTGTTGGTGAACGGGGGGTTCAACGTGAACTCCACTTCGGTGCAGGCCTGGCGGGCTCTGCTCTATGCCCATAACAACGTCCCGCTTCCCAGCGCCTCCAATCCTGCCCTGACACCCGATTACAAGCATCCGGTTTCCCGTTACACGAACTCACCGGACGGCAGCAGCAATACGAACGTATGGGGCGGCTGCCGCGTTCTATCCGACAAACAGCTCGATAATCTTGCGGTTAAAATCGTCGCGGAGGTCAAGGCCCGCGGCCCGTTCGCCTCAATGGGCGACTTCGTGAACCGGCGGCTTAAGGATGATGCCACGGGGCTCAAAGGAACGCTTCAGGCGGCGATCGACGCAGTCGATGCAGACGCCTCGATTACCATCGCCGCGGATAAGATAAATTCACGGGCTCCGTTTACTTCCCTGACAACCCAGATGACGCAAACGCCGTCATCCAGCAACATATCGAGGGATCCCTACAAAATATATCCGAACAATTGGGTCGGCAATCTGGCGCCCACCTCCGCCATTTACACCTACAGCGTCAACACCGGAGTTTCGACTGTTCCCGTGGATCAACCGGTTTACGGCACCGCGCTGGCGCAGACATCATCGTCGCGAGCCGCGTTTGCCCCGGGGTATCTGAGTCAGGCGGATCTGCTCACGGTGCTCGGTCCGGTTCTGACACCGCGTTCCGACACGTTTGTGATCCGCGCCTATGGAGACGTGCAAAATCCGGCGACCTCCGTGGTGGAGGGCAAGGCGTGGTGCGAGGCGGTCGTGCAACGCCTGCCGGATTACGTCGAGACAACCGTAAACCCGTGGGCGACTCCGGCGGCGGCAAGTCCCAGCGGCCTTTTCGGCCGGCGCTTCAAGGTCGTTTCCTTCCGGTGGCTGTCCGCCAGCGACATTTAATCTTATGAAACCACGCCACCTGCTCACGTTCGCGATCATGGCCCTGTGCGCCGGGATGACTCCGGCCAACGCCCTTGAATTCCGGGTGCTGGTCTGGGACGGCAGCGAGTCCGCGCTCAAATATGCGGCCAACGGCAAGACGATCGGAATTTCAGGGACGGAAAACGATCTCTCCCCGGTGTATCGCTTCACCGGCGCCGGCCCCTTGGTGCTTTTCAAAGAAGTCAAGCAGGAGGAAAAAACCGTCCGGGAAACGGCGGCGACGCTGCCGCTGCCTCCCGGATTGACGCATGCCATTCTGATTCTTGCGGCCACGGACGCCGCGCAGAAGACCTATTCGGGCATGTGGATCAACGACGCGCCTGATTCGCGTCCTGCGGAGACGATTCAGTTTGTGAATCTGTCGAGCTATCCCACCGCCTTGAAATTTGGCGAACAGGAGTTTTCCATCCCCTCCGGAGGCAACCATCAGGTGCGGTTTGATGCCGCGCAGGAGTGCATCGTTCTGCGTGGCGCGGCCAACGTGAACGACAAATGGGAGCTCTTCTCGGGCAATCCCATTCCGGTGCGCGCCGGCCTGCGCCTCCTGATGGTGTTGCGCAACGGGCGTCCTGCCTCCGGCCGGTCCACTGCGGTCGTGGACATGATCTCCTTTTACGACATTCCCCCCGCGCGTCCCGGCACCCCGGTGGCGTCCTCCCGCTGACACCCCATGAAAACGCTCCATCCCATTCTCCTGATCGCAAGCTTCGGGCTGGCAACCTGCGCTTCCGCCGTGGAAATCCGTTTTCTCGTGGGCGAGGGTTCGGAGGATGCGCTCAAGTTTGTCGACAACGGCAAGACCGTCTCGATACGCGCGGATGAAAACGACTTGTCGGGCACGTATGTTTTCACGGGTGCCGGACCGCTGGTGCTGTTTAAGGAAGTCGTGCGTGATGGAAAGACTCGGCGCGAAACCGCCGCCAGCCTCGCGGTGCCCGCCGGGCTGAAGAACGCCATCATTATCCTCACTGGCGGAAAATCCGGCGCGTATGCCGGCACCTGGGTGGACGACTCGTCAGAGAGTCGCCAGGCGGGCACGGTCCGCACGGTCAACCTCTCGCGGCACACAGTGACCTTTAACATGGAAACCTCCGTGTTCACCGTGGCCCCCGGCGAGAATCACCAGGTCGCCTTCCCTTCGCAATCAGATCACGTCGTGCTGCGCGCGAAGACCCAGGTGAATGGACGGACGGAAATCATCGCCGGCAACCCCGTCCCCATGCGTCCCGGCCTGCGCTTGCTCCTGATCTTGCGCGACGGCCTCCCCAGCCCCGGCAGGAAGACCAACATCGTGGATATCCTTTCTTTTTATGACCAGCCACCCGTGCGGCCATCACCGGCCGCACCTGACGCCTCCGGTGGCACCGTCGCCTCTCCCTCTTCAATCTGATGAAATCCATCTTTCTCCTGAACGATCCCAGTTATCCGCTGATTTACGCCAATCCGCTGCCCGACGAGATCGGCCGCCGCACGCAGCTGATCGGCCCTGTGTTGAGCGCCGCGAACTGGCGGACCGCGAGCGCCGAGGCGAGGCAGGCGGAGGCGATTTTTTCCGGCTGGGGCATGGCCATGATGGACGATGAATTCCTCGATTTTTTCCCGCAGTTGAAGGTGGTGTTTTACGGGGCGGGAACCATCCGCAGCTTCTCCACCGAGGCCATGTGGGAACGGGGAATCCGCGTCACCACGTCGGCCAAGGCCAATGCCGAGAGCGTGGCGGAATTCACGCTCGCTCAAATTCTGCTGAGCATGAAACGCATGTGGTCGCAGGCGCGGGTCATGAGAGGCGAGGGGCCCGATCCGTTTGCCGGGCCGGCGCCGGGCAACGCGGGGTCGACCATCGGGCTGATTTCGCTCGGCGTGATCGGACGTCTGGTCGCGGAGCGGCTCATGACCTACCATCACGAGGTGATCGCCTATGATCCGTTCATCGCTCCGGAGGTTGCCGAGGCGATGGACATCAAACTGGTTTCCCTTGAAGAACTTTTTGAGCGTTCGGACGTGGTGAGCTGCCACACGCCGCTGCTGGAGACCACCAAGGAGATGCTGCAGCGCTCGCATTTTGCCGCCATGAAGCCCGGCGCAACCTTCATCAACACCGCCCGCGGAGGGGTGGTTGACGAGGAGGCGATGTGCGGGGTTTTGAAGGAGCGTAAGGATCTTTTCGCGCTGCTCGACGTGACCGAACCGGAGCCGCCGAGGTCCGATTCGCCTCTTCGGAGTCTGCCCAATGTCCTCGTCACGCCACACATCGCGGGGTGCCTCGGGCCCGAGTGTCGCCGCATGGGCCAGCTCATGGTGGACGAACTCGACCGCTATCTGGCGGGGAAACCTTTGCTCTACGAGTTGGACCGCGAGAAGGCGGCGTTGACGGCCTGATTTCAATTCGCGTTCAAACTGCGCATAACAAAGGTCTCGTAGGGCCCGACCTCGTTGTCGGGCCGGTGCGGCATGCGAAGGCACTGCGCGGCCTCACGCAAGGTGAGGCCCTACATGAACTCATCTGAACGTGAATTGGAATGAGGCTGGCGATATGCGCTGACGGCGACGGCGGGTTTGACCCCATACCTTGCGGCAGCGCCAGGAGCTATCGTGGGGAATGCCTCTCATAAACGTAGTTCTTACGCTGATCGTCGTCGGCGTTGTCCTCTGGTTGATCAACGCCTATATCCCGATGCAGGCGACGATCAAAAAGATCCTCAACATCGTCGTCGTGATCGTGGTCATCCTGTGGCTGCTCTACGGCTTTGGCATCTTGAATGACTCCGGCTCGGTTCACATGCCCGTGGTGAAGTAAGCGCCGGCACACGGATCCTGTCCTCGCTACGATCCGTTCAATGGACGATGGCGGGGACCGGCTGCTGCGCCTTGTGGCCGGGCCAGAAGGCGAGGTTGTTCGTGATCACATAAACGACCATGGCCACCAGGATGCAGACGGCGGCAACCCAGAAAAACGGGCTGTGGTGCATGCGCTTCCAGTATGGACCGCGCGGCGGGTGTTCGAGCTTGGGATGGGGCATTGCCCGGCTCAGGACAGCTCGGGGCGGACAAGGTATCTGATTAGGGCAATTTTTAGTAAACTATAGCCTCTGATGGCTGCGCGGAGGACGGACCTCCAGGTCCGTCCTGATGATCGTTCGAAGGAGTTCCATTGGATCGGACCGGGAGGTCCGATCTCCTATACGGCGGCAACTTTACTTGAACGGCTTTATCTTTTGCCAGTGACGCCGTTCAACCGGCCAGCAGGGTCAGCAGGTCGTCCGGGTGCGTGGCTTCGCGCTCCGTCGTGAGATATTTTTGCTGCTCATGAATGACCACGACGAGCTTCACCGCGTGGCCACCGGTATTGACGAAAAATTCGTCCGAGCCGCTTTCAATCGCGGCGATGGCGGCGGCTTGGGAGAGTTTCCAGCGCGTGCGGTCGGAATTCACGCCACCGATGGAGTCGATGCGTTCGAGGGGGTCGTGGCTGTAAGCGCGACTGACAGTGGAGACAGCACGTAGGCGATGAGGTTTGGCCATGGGAAAGGGTGTGATTTCGGGTTGTTACGCGGCGTTGCCTGTTACTCTAATCCCGTCCGCCGTGAATAGCGACTGATTAGGGGTGAACGGGGAAAGCCCGAATGGACCCGGGCGTGTGTGTCCAAGGCCGACCACGGAAAGGTGAAAATCCGACTGCCGGGTTTCTACACTTGCCGCTTTGCGGAAAAAGACGTGTTTCGCGGTAACCCCTTCCATGGCCAACCATACGCTTGTTGATCTCGGCGCACCGGTCGTTTCCTTTAACCGCTTCTTCCAGCGCGGCGTCGGCTCCTGCCACGCCTACCTGACGCTGCGCGAGGATCTGCGCGAACACGTGCGGCTGGCGCAGAAGGAAATCGGTTTCGGCGGCATCCGCTTCCACGGAATTTTCACCGAATACGTGGGCGTCATCCACAACGGCGAGGACGCCGACGGCCCGAAGCTCAACTTTCAAAACGCCACCAAAATCTACGAGTTCTTCGTGGGGCAGGGGATGAAGCCGTTCGTGGAGCTGGGCTTCATGCCCGTGCGACTGGCGAGCGGACCTCAGACGATTTTTGATTATCGCGCCAATGTCACGCCGCCGAAGGATTGGGCGCAGTGGTCACGGCTGGTGAAGCGATTTGTGGCACATCTGGTCGGGCACTTCGGCATCGAGGAGGTTCTGACGTGGCATTTCGAGGTGTGGAACGAGCCGGATCTCCACAATGCGTTTTGGACCGGAACCATGGAGGACTATTTCAAACTCTACGCCGAGGCGGCGCACGCGGTGAAGTCGGTGGATGCCCGGTTGCGCGTGGGCGGTCCGGCCACGTCGAAGACCATGTGGGTGTCGGACCTGTTGAAGTTCTGCGAGGAGCAGAAGGTGCCGCTCGATTTCATCTCCACCCACCACTACTGCGTGGACGCCGATCTGGTGCGGGGCGTGCCCGAGGGACCGATGTATTACCGAGGGATGAAGGGCATGGTCGGCGACGTGGACCGCGTGCGTGCGCAGATCGCGGCGTCGGCGTTTCCGAAGGCGGAGCTGCATTTCACCGAGTGGAACTCCAGCCCCGCGCACGAAGATGTCTACGGCAAGGACACGTCGTTCACGGCGGCGTTTGCGCTCCAGACCCTCAAGGAGGTTTCCGGAAAAGTGGATTCCTACATGTGGTGGACGGTGAGCGACATTTTCGAGGAAACCGGGATCAGCCTGCGGCCGTTCACGGGCAAATACGGCCTGGTGAACCAGCACGGCATCAAGAAGCCGACGTTCCATGCGTTCAGCTGGCTGGCGAAGTTGTATGACGCGGAGTTGCCGCTGGAGCACGGCTCGGCCCGGGCCACACGCTCGACGCAGGGCGACGTGCGGCTGTTGACGTGGAATCTACCGGACGTGATCGAGACCGACCTGGGTGGCGGCGATTGGAAGACCAAGGGCGAGACGCGAAGCGACGCTTTTGTTCTCAAGGGACTGAACGGTCGCTACCGCGTGCGTGTCTGGACGGTCGATAACGAGCGTGGCAACGCGTTGCACGTCTGGCGCGCGATGGGATCGCCGGATTATCCGAAGACGGCGGAGCTTGATGCTTTGCGCGCGGCCGCGGAGCCGGTGCTGCTGCGCGACGAGACGCTCATGATCGAAGGAGAGTTTACGCTCAAGCAGGCGGTGGCGCCGTGCGCGTTGGTTTTTTTCGAGCTGGCGCGTTGCTAAGCGCCGGCGCGCGCGACAACGTCCGAGGGAAATGATCGGTGTTTTCGATTCTGGTTTCGGCGGACTCACGGTGCTGGCGTCGCTGCTGTGGGCGTTGCCGGCCTATGACTACGTTTACCTGGCGGACAGCGCGCGGGCGCCCTATGGCGCGCGCAGTGCGGACGTGGTCAACGAGTTCACGCTGGAGTCGGTGGAGTGGCTTTTTGATCAGGGATGCACGGTCGTCATCCTTGCCTGCAACACCTCCTCGGCGCGGGCGCTGCGCAACATCCAGCAGCTGCATCTTCCGGTCCGCCGGCCCGACCGGCGCGTGCTGGGCGTGGTGAGGCCGTCGGTCGAGGCGCTGGCGGGGTTGCCGGCGGGAGCGGTGGCGATCCCGGGCGAGACCGCGCCGTCGGATGCGGAAGGGGTGGTCGCGGTGTTGGGCACGGAGAGCACGATCGCGTCGGATTCGTATGGCATCGAGCTGCGCAAACTCGCGCCGCGTCTCACGCTCGTGCAGCAGGCGTGTCCGTTGTGGGTGCCGCTGGTGGAGGCGGGGGAGCTGGACGGACCTGGCACGGAATGGTTTTTGCGCCGGTCGTTGGAGCGGGTTCTGGGCGGGGACGTGTTGCCGCTGCGCATGCTTTTGGGCTGCACGCACTATCCGCTGTTGTTGCCGGCGCTGCGCCGGATCGTGCCGCCGGAGGTGGAGATTTTGGATCAGGGTGAAATTGTGACGACGCGGTTCGCCGACTGGCTGCGGCGACATCCCGATCAGGAACGGCGCTTGACGAAGGGCGGGGCGCGGCGGTTTGTGACGACGGACGATCCTTCGTGGTTTGCCGCGCGCGGTGAACGTCTGCTGGGCGGTGGGATGACGGTCGAGCGGGCGCGGCTGAAGCCGGTCAACCGCGGATAGAAGGCTCTGGGGGTTCTGTCAGCGAGTGTCTCCGTAAAGGGAGTGCGTGCGGATCTTTTCGGCGAGCTCCCATGAGCGCTTGATCTGCGTGGCTTCCTGCTTGGCGCTGGTGATGAAGTGCAGGAGCGAGCGCTGGCGGCCGATGGGAAAAGTCTCCCAGCGGGTGCGGGCTTCGTGGTCTTGATCGAGGACGAGCGCGAAGCATTCGGGCATGTCCAGCAGGTCGGGCGTCGGATCGGGGACGAGGGCTACGGTGGCGGTCGAGCGGAGTTTGAGGCCGCAGGTTTTGAGCTGTTCGCGACCGAGGATGATGAAGCTGCCGCCGTCGGCGTGGTTCTGGAGGGCGCGCTTGAAGACGTGGCCGTTGATGGTCGCGAGGAGACGACGGGTGCCGAAGGTTTTAAACTTTTCTGCGACGTCATCGGGGACGGGAAGGGCATGGTAGCGCATGCCGGTTTCGAGGCGAACGACGGTGGAGGTGAAGCTCAGCGGGAATCGTTTGGAGGAACTCGCAGACATCTTGATTGATGAGGACGTGGTCTGCCTCGATGGTTTATAAAGGATTAGCCAAGCAAGAGTAATTTCCATTTCATGGTGTAACGTTGCGTATGAAGACTCCCTTCCACCGTCTGAAGAAAATGGCGCATAGGCTCACCTTATTTGACTGGGGGCTATGGTTTGGGGGCGGTATTTTTTGTCTGGTCGAAGCGATAAGGACCTCGAATGGGATGATGGGGGCATTGGCCCTGCTATTGCTCACTCCGGGGATTGCTCAATTCACAGGGCATCGTTGGGCGTGGCATGCGGGAATTGGCTCATTTTCCATCTGCGGAGTGTGGCTCGCTTACATGCGACTGCAAAAGCCGTTCACAATTCTGACGGGAGCGTTGATCGTTGTCAGTATCTGGGCGATTTGGCAGCACTGGACCGAGCGAGCCACAATCGCTGAATTATTAAGGGAATCCAATGAGGCCATCTCTGATGGCGATGATGCGGATGGGGATGAGCCTCCTGAAAATTCGTTGGTTCTTTGGTTGAAAGGCCCACGCTTTCTTGATGCGGGAATTTTGAGCCGACATGCCGAGCAAGCCTTTGGTGTGAGCTTTGGCGAATCTGAAGACGCGGACGGTTTTGTCGTGGGCAAAGAGAACCACTACATCCTGAAACTAGGCGAATGTTGGTTCATTATCCACTACCGGGAGAGCAACTATTTTGAGGAACCGGAAGCCGTCGCGAAGGAAATGAAGGAGTTGCGTCGTGCGAATATTGTGCGCCAGCACGAGGCGTGGCTATCGGTGGATTACTTGCGCGGGCCGGATAACGCGAATTCGGATGAAATCATGGGCAAAATAAGGTCCATGGTTTCTGAATTGGCATCAGCTGATGACGTCCTGGCTCTCTATCATCCAAATACCCGTCGTATCGCGCCTTGGTCGGATGAGGTGAAAAGTATGATAACGAGCCGGAGCACGGAGGATATTTTCGAGATTAAGGCATACGTTCCGGTCATCCGCGTTGAAGGTGACTCCGAAAAAATGGCAGCCGCCGTTGCCGAAGCGCGCAGGCATTGGCCGGAGTTTGTGGCTGCGTTTCATGCGAGCGTGGAACGGGACGGGTTTAGCGTGAAAGCACCAGTCACCGAAGCGGGGAACACGGAGTTTATATGGATATCGGTGCGTGCGATCAGTGACGGCCAGATTCACGGTTTCCTCGCAAACGACCCTGTGGCACTAGGGACATTAAAGATAGGCGCTTTTGTGAGCGTCAGCGAAGCCGACATGAACGATTGGTGTTACCCTTCTGCCGAGAAGGCGGATCGTCCGCGTGGTCTGTTTACTCTATCTGCGTTCCGCTAAATGCTTCGGTGCCACACTTCAGCGATGGGGTTGCCGGAGTGATAGACGAAATGCAGAACGCGACGGTGTTTGGGCGCAGTCGCCGGTGAAGAAGCGTGGAGCAGTAGCGGCTTCATGAGGAGGACTTCACCTTCCTTCGCGAGGCAGGCGACTTCTTGGCTTTGTTGAAGCATGGCTGGGATTTCGGCGCCCTTGAAAATACCATGGCGATGGCTGCCAGAGGCGACGCGCAGAGGTCCATTGGTCTCATCGCAGTCGTCGAGGTGAAGGCGGACGGCGAGCAACTCATCCATGACTTCGCGAGGAGGGCGGGCGTAATCGATGCCGTCCTTGATAGAGGGAAGCGTGTAGTCCGGTGACTCCACTTTGCGGGCGAAGGGAAACATCAGGTCCTGGTGCCAGGTGACCTTCCAGTTGGTTGTTGGATTTTTGTCGAAGGCGATGGCTTGGATGGCGACAGCTGTCTTAGGAAGCGTGCCGGCACTGATAAGCTCTCGTCGCAGATCAACCGCGGTTTGGCGCACGGCGTCGTCGTCCAACAGGCAGCGTTGTCCGGCGCTTCCTTTCGAAAAGGCGGAGGATCGCAGCGTCTCCAAGGCCGTGCGCTCAAGGCGAGCGGGGACGATCATCCATCCTTCTTTTAACAACTCGGTCATAGGTTTAGACCGGCATCAGCATTACAAGCCGGCCGATTTTGCCAGGCGAAGTTGGTTTTGATCGAAGCTTAAAAAGCGTTTGGGGCCGGCCAGTCTGGCGTGGGCGACGTGCAGGATGTCGAAGGAGCGGTGACCGCCGGTCAGGGTGTGCGAGGCGGAGAGCCGGCCTGCCTCGTTCACGATGTCGGGAAGGGGGATTTCACTCAGGCGCCAGCGTCCGGCTGCTTGGTCTTCGGCCAGCGCTTCAAGGCGTGCTGAAGCCGCGCCTGAGGGCAGGAGTCCACGACACTCGGCGAAGCGAAGCGCATTGCCCAGTTCGTAGGTGTTGAGAGCGGAGAGCAGGAGCGGCTGGGCGGCCTTTGACAGGAGTGCGAGCGCGTCCTCGGTATGCGTGTCGTGCCCGTAGAGGGAAAAGAGGAAGCTCGTGTCTGCGCAGAGCATGACGGCGGCTTACCAGGCACCCTGACTGTCGGACAACACCTTGGCCGTGGCGGCGGCGCTCATGGGTTTTCCCGAGCGGGGCAGGCGGCTGGCTGAGCTTGTCGTCCAATCAACCTTGCCGGCGTCGGAATTGGCCGGAACGAGGCGGGCGACGACGCGGCCATGGCGGGAGATGGCGATTTCCTCGCCGGTTTCAACGCGACGAAGGAGCTTCGCATAATCGTTACGCAGGGTGCGGACGGTCGCGGTTTTCATTGTGCTACAATAAATGTAGCACAATGGGCGAAGTCAAGGCGGGCTTAGCCGACCCAGGTGCGGGCGTTTTGGAAGAGGCGGAGCCAGGGGGCGTCTTCTTGTCCGCGCCACGCGGCGGGGGCCCAGCTTTGCTGGACGGTTCGGAAGACGCGCTCGGGGTGGGGCATCATGATCGTTACGCGACCGGTGGTGGTCGTGAGGGCGGTCATGCCGTGCGGGCTGCTGTTCGGATTGAGCGGGTAGTGCTGCGTGACGTTGTGATGGTTGTCCACGTAGCGGGCGCTCACGAGGCCGGAGGCGCTGAACGTCGCGGCGGCGTCGGCGGACGGGAACTCAGCAAAACCTTCGCCGTGCGCGATGGCGATGGGGAGGACGCTGCCTTCCATGCCGGCGAAGAGGATGCTGGGGCTCTTCTCGATCTTGAGGGAGGCGACGCGGGCTTCGAAGCGTTCGGATTTGTTCTGCACGAAGCGCGGCCAGGCGTCGGCGCCGGGGATGATGCTGTGGAGGTTGCTCATCATCTGGCAGCCGTTGCACACGCCGAGGGCAAAGCTGTCGGTGCGGGCGAAGAACGCGGAGAATTCGTCGCGGGCGCGGGGGTTGAAGAGGGCGCTCTTGGCCCAGCCTTCGCCGGCGCCGAGGACGTCGCCGTAGCTGAAGCCGCCGCAGGCCACGAGGCCGCGGAAATCTTTCAGCGAAACGCGTCCGCTGATGATGTCGGTCATGTGGACGTCCACGGCCTTGAAGCCGGCGCGGGTGAAGGCGGCGGCCATCTCGACTTCGCCGTTCACGCCTTGCTCGCGCAAGATTGCCATGGGCGGGCGGGCCTTGCCGGCGATGGCGGGGGCGGAGGTGAAATCGAAGGTGACTTTGGGCGTGAGGCCGGGGTTGGTGCGGTCGAGGCGGAGGGCGTGTTCTTGCTCGGCGCAGGCGGGGTTGTCGCGGAGGGAGGCGATGCGGCGGGTGACGTCGGACCAGATGTTGCGGAGGGAGCCGAGGTCCTCGTTGAAGATTTCCTGGCCGCCGCGCTTGATGCGGAGGGCGTGGTGGGAGTTGAGCGTGCCGATGCGGCTGACGCAGGTTTTCAGGCGGTTGGCGCGGAGGATGTCGGAAACGTCGTCGAGGTCGTCGGAGCGGATCTGGATGACGGCGCCGAGTTCTTCGCTGAAGAGGGCGGAGAACGCGCTGTGGCTGGCGGGGATTTCGAGGTCCACGCCGGTGTGGCCGGCGAAGGCCATCTCGACGATGGTGGCGAGGAGGCCGCCGTCGGAGCGGTCGTGGTAGGCGAGGAGTTTTTTCTCGCGGCCGAGTTGCTGAATGGCGTTCCAGAAGCCTTTCAACTGGGCGGGGTTTTCGACGTCGGGGGGGGCTTCGCCCATCTGCGAGGCGACTTGGGCGAGGATGGAGCCGCCGAGGCGGTTTTTGCCCTGGCCGAGGTCGATGAGGAGGAGTTCGGTGTCGAATGGTTCTTCGGAAAGCGCGTTAGGGACAACGCGCTCCACCTTTGTTTGTAGTTGGGGGGTGAGCGAGAGGCGGATGTCGGTGACGGAGGCGAAGGCGGAGATGATGAGCGAGGTGGGCGCGGTCATGCGCTTGGACTCGTTGGTCTCGGTGTCTTTCCAGACGGTGGACATGGACATGGAGTCCTTGCCGACGGGGATGGTGATGCCGAGGGCGGGGCAGAGTTCCATGCCGACGGCGCGGACGGCGGCGTAGAGGTCGGCACCGTCGCCGGGGACGGCGGGGGCGGCCATCCAGTTGGCGGAGAGGTTGACCTTGCCGAGGTCGCCGATCTGGGCGGCGGCGAGGTTGGTGAGTGCTTCGCCGACGGCGAGGCGGGCGGAAGCGGCGGCGGAGTTGACGGCGACGGGCGTGCGTTCGCCCATGGACATGGCCTCACCGGTGTAAACGTCGAAGGCGGCGGCGGTGACGGCGCAATCGGCCACGGGGACTTGCCACGGGCCGACCATTTGGTCGCGGGAGATCAGGCCGGTGACGGTGCGGTCGCCGATGGAGATGAGGAAGGTTTTGTCGGCGACGGTCGGGTGGGCGAGGACGCGGTGAACGGCGTCGGCGAGGGTGAGGCCGTCCAATTTCAGAGGAGAAAGAGAACGAGAAAGAGAAAGATCCGAGCGGTGCATGCGCGGCGGTTTGCCGAGGAGCACGTCGAGCGGGAGGTCGATGGGGGTGTTGTTGAAATGGGAGTCGGTGAGGACGAGTTTTTTCTCCTCGGTGGCGGTGCCGGCGATGGCGAAGGGGCAGCGTTCGCGTTCGCAGATGGCCTTGAAGGTCTCGATGCGCGCGGCGGGGACGGCCATGACGTAGCGCTCCTGGGATTCGTTGCACCAGATTTCGAGCGGGGACATGCCGGGCTCGTCGTTGGGGAGCTTGCGGAGCTCGAACTTGCCGCCGCGTCCGCCGTCGTTGACGAGTTCGGGGAGGGCGTTGGAGACGCCGCCGGCGCCGACGTCGTGGATGAAGGAGATGGGGTTCTCGTCGCCGAGGGCCCAGCAGCGGTCGATGACCTCCTGGCAGCGGCGCTCCATCTCAGCGTTGTCGCGCTGGACGGAGGCGAAATCGAGGTTTTCCTGGCCGGAGCCGCTGGCCATGGAGGAGGCCGCGCCGCCGCCGAGACCGATGAGCATGCAAGGTCCGCCGAGGACGACGAGGTGGTCGCCGGGGTTGATGGCGCCCTTCTGGATGTGGCCTTCCTGAGTGTTGCCGAGACCGCCGGCGAGCATGATGGGTTTGTGGTAGCCGCGGAGTTCGGTGGTGTTGGGCGCGGTGGCGGAGGGGACGGCCTGCTCGAAGGTGCGGAAGTAGCCGTTGATGTTGGGGCGGCCGAATTCGTTGTTGAACGCGGCGGCGCCGAGGGGGCCGTCGATCATGATGTCGAGGGCGGAGACGATGCGGCCGGGTTTGCCGTGCTCTTGTTCCCAGGGTTGGACGGCGCCGGGGAGTTTTAAGTTGGAAACGGTGAATCCGCAGAGACCGGCCTTGGGTTTGGAGCCGCGGCCGGTGGCGCCTTCGTCGCGGATCTCGCCGCCGGAGCCGGTGGCGGCGCCGGGGAAGGGGGAGATGGCGGTGGGGTGGTTGTGCGTCTCGACCTTGCAGAGGATGTGGATCGGCTCTTCGTGGGAGGCGTATTCGCCGGTCTTGGGGTTGACGTAGAAGCGACCGCCGGTGGTGCCGGTGAGGACGGCGGCGTTGTCCTTGTAGGCGGAGAGGATGCCGTCGCTGTGGAGGTTGTAGGTGTTCTTGATCATCTGGAACAGCGACTTGTCCTGCGGCTGTCCGTCGATGTCCCAGGTGGCGTTGAAAATCTTGTGGCGGCAGTGCTCGGAGTTGGCCTGGGCGAACATCATCAGCTCTATGTCGTTCGGGTCGCGAGCGAGGGTCTGGAAGGATTTGACGAGGTAGTCGATTTCGTCGTCGGCGAGGGCGAGGCCGAGGGACTGGTTGGCGGAGACGAGGGCGGCGCGGCCTTGGGCGAGGACGGGGACGCTCGTCATCGGGCGGGGCGTCTCGTGGCTGAAGAGGGCGGCGCAGGCGTCGAGGTCGGCGAAGACGACCTGGGTCATGCGGTCGGAGAGCTTCGCGGCGAGTTCGGAAGCGTAGGCTGCGAGCTTGCTCGCGCTCTCGGAAGCGCCCGCAAGCGGGCGGCCTACGTCGGAAACGGAACCGAGGTCGAGGGTGTAGGCGATGACGCGCTCGATTCGTTTGACGGAGGTCAGGCCGCAGATGTGGGCGATGTCGGTGGCCTTGGAGGACCAGGGCGAGATGGTGCCGGGGCGGGGGGCGACGACTTGGACGAGGCCGGTGACGGCGGCGGAGTCGCGGCGGGGGCCGTAGGTGAGGAGTTTTCCGAGGATGTCGCTTTGGGCGGACGTGAGTTCACCGGACAGTTCCGCGACATGGACGAAGTCGGCGGAAACGGCGCGGACGGGCAGGCCGGCGGCGACGAGGTCGTTGAGGAGCTTGTTGAGACGGAATTCGGAGAGAGCGGGGGAGCCGCGGAGGATCAACATGGTCGGAAAAATGGCCTCAATCTGAACAGGGCGCGGACGGGCTTGGCGATAGGGAAAACGGGTGACTTTGCCGATGGCAGGCGGCCGCCAAAGTAACCCAATAGGTTACTTTGGTTGGTGGGTGAAGAATGGATTCGCGTATTGAGATCGGGTGGGTGGGGCGCATCGTGGGAGATTACATGACGCCTCTGGATTTTCGTAATACCAACGCCTTGTGGTGCAGCGTGCTGGCGGAGACGCTGGTTCGCAGCGGGGTGACGCAGGCGGTGATCTCGCCGGGCTCGCGGTCCACGCCGCTGACGATGGCGTTTGCCAGACATCCGCAGATCGAGGCGATTCCGGTGCTGGACGAACGTTCGGCGGGGTTTTTCGCGCTGGGGCTGGCGAAGCAGCAGGGGCGTCCGACGGTGCTCGTGTGCACGAGCGGGACGGCGGGGGCCAACTACTTTCCGGCGGTGATCGAGGCGAAGGAGAGCGGAGTGCCGTTGATCGTGATCACGGCGGACCGTCCGCCGGAGATGCGTGACTGTTCGTCGGGACAGACCATTGATCAGCAGAAACTTTTTGGCGGGCACGTGAACTGGCAGCACGAGTTCGCGGTGCCGGAGGCGCGCATGGAGCTGCTGCGCTACCTGCGGCAGACGACGGTGCAGGCGTTTGACCGCGCGCTTGGGCCGACGGCGGGGCCGGTGCATCTCAACGCGCCCTTCCGCGATCCGTTGGCTCCCATCGAGGACAAGACGGCGGACGGATTGAGGGATCACGATTGGGAAGCGTTTTTCGCGATGACGGTGGTGCCGCCGATCAAGACGCATCCGGTGAGCCTTGTGCCGGTGGCGGCGCGCGGACTGATCATCGCCGGGCCGGCGCAGCCGACCGATCCCCGGCGCTGGAGCGAGGCGGTGTGGACGCTGGCGAAACACCACGGCTGGCCGGTGCTGGCCGACGCGCTCAACCCCTTGCGGACGCACGCCTCGGCGGAGGCGACGTTGGTCACGACTTACGATGCGATCCTGCGTTCGTCCGCGCTGGCGAAGAGGCTGAAGCCGGAGTTTGTCGTGTGCATTGAAAACTGGCCGACGAGCAAGGTGCTGCGCGAGTGGCTGGTCGAGTTGAACGTGCCCACAATGTTGCTCACGGCTTCGGCGCAGAATCGCGATCCGCTGCACGGGCGGACGTGGCATTTCCGCCACGGCATCGAGGAGGTTTCGATGAGCACGACGCAGACGTTTCCCGGCAAGGGCGCGGAAGAGTATGAGGCCTCGTGGCGGCACGCCGAGGTGTCGGCGCGCGGACTGATCGATGTGGCGCTTGCGGACGACGCGGCGTTTGAGGGCAGCGTCGTTTGGAAACTGTCGCGGCATCTGCCGGCGGAGACACCGCTTTTCATCGCGAACAGCATGCCGGTGCGCGATGCGGAGTATTTCTGGCCGGTGTCGGACCGGCGCATTCGCGTGTTGGTGAACCGCGGGGCCAACGGCATTGACGGCACGCTTTCGACCGCGCTGGGCGTGGCGCACGGCAACAAGCCCGCCGTGCTGCTCACGGGCGATCTCGCGCTGCTGCACGACACGAACGGGTTCCTGTCGGCGCAGCATCTGCGCGGATCGCTCACCATCGTGCTCATCAACAACAACGGAGGGGGCATCTTTGATCACCTTTCGGTGGCGAAGTTTGATCCGCCGTTTGAGAAATTTTGGGCGACGCCGCAGGATGTGGATTTCTCGAAACTCTGCGCGGCCTATGGTGCATCGCACACGGTCGCGCGCGACGGGGAGCAGCTCATCGAATTGATTGCGATGCTGCCGGAGTCCGGCGTGCGCGTGATCGAGGTCGTGACCGACCGGAAGCGCGACGCGGCGTTCAGGAAGAAGCTGTTTGCCGACGTCGCGGCGGCGCTGAAGTGAACGGACGCCGCCCGTGGTCGTTCCCGGCGGTCCCGGTCCCGCCCTACCTCAAGTCAGCTTTTTAGACGCACTCTTAGCCGTAACGATGCAGTAGGAACGTGATTTTTGAGGTGATTTTTGAGCGAGTGCGCTACGCAGGGCGTGGGCGAGTTCCGACTGCATTGCAGTTGGGGTTGGGCGAGAGCAGTTTCTCCCAAAG
>JBAZSJ010000043.1:0-44309 GCA_041662485.1 Opitutaceae bacterium
AGCGAGTGGAGGTTCGTCGGCTCGCTGGTGCTCGCCGCTACGCCGGAAGAACGCCGACGCGGTCAAATGCCCCGGAGCTTGCTCCGGGGATGTTTACTTGGAACTCAGGAAATCAGGAACCAAGCCCCGGACTCCTCGCGGATGCGGATGGCCAATACGATTTCCCCGTCCTGTTTGCACGGACTTGTCGCCGATCTGACGATGCTTATGCCTGCGCGTGCCAGATGGGCCTCTAGTGTAGTGGCGCACAAATAACTATACGCATAAATGGAGCGGCGGCGTCCCCGCCGCAGGGAGCGCGTGAGCGCGGTTTTTTGTCATTCCGTTGTCGGCGGAACGGGTGTTCCGTCCGGCGACGGGGACATCGCCGCTCCTGTTGCTCGGCCTTCAGAGGTTGTTTTTACGTATGGTTATTTGTGCGACAGAACACTAGCTTCATCGCCTAGGCATATTCTTGATTGAGAAGAGTTTCTTTGCCAAAAAATGAGCCGCGGCCGCGTGCTGATGGCCCATGGTTTGAATGTTTGTAACTCGATTGATGTAGTAGCGGCTAAAGAGACTTATCTTCAATTTTTATAAGGTCTATTTGTTGACATCATGGCATTAAGAATAAAGTCCTATTTCTTTATTCATTAGCATAATATAAATTTAATCCAGTTCGTCGTCCTCGTCGATATTCACGTCGATCTAGGGGGAACTCTCTATTGGTCATGGAATAAAATATATTTTCCACTTGCTTGCAGATGAGTGAGTGCCCTCTGTAGGTCTTAATGCACATGTCTATATGCACCTATAGCTTCATGGTTATATGAGCGTAGCAGGGCTTAACGATGGGCGCTTTCGTTTAGAATGAATTTCTTTATTGTCTGATATTAAATAAGTAATGAGAACCTATTCAATTCTTGAGCGACTGTGCGGTTTTGCCATTTTAGCCCAATTTTGGCTGCTGCCAGCCATCGGGCAGGTTTTAATCCCCTATATCGCGGATTTTGAATCCGCCGAAGGGTTCACACTGGGTAGCATCAATGCCCAAAATGGATGGCAAGTCAGTCAAGGCTCCGCCTCGATTGTGGCTTCAGATGCCTTTTCGGGGACATGGTCGGTGGTGTTGGCGCCTGCGTCCCCGGCATCGATCATCACGCAGTCGTTTGCCCAGTTCACCGGCCAAACCGTGGCATTCGTCGATTTTTATGCCCGACCCTTTGCCAATGCCGACATCAGCCTGTCGTCCTTGATCGGGGTGCAGGAATCTTGGGCCGGTTTCGTCAAAGTGGGCTCCGAGGGGAAACTGTCGGTGCTGGACGGAAACGGCACCGGAAGCGGCAGCTGGGTTACCTTGGATACTGCGATTCCAATAGATCAATACGGTCAGGCTGAAAATTGGATCCGGTTCACGTTCCGCCAGGACTATTCCGCGAAAAAATGGGACCTTTATCTGGATGGTTCCATGGTGGCCCACGGTTTGGGGTTTAAAGATAATTCGGCCGGGTATTTTTCGGTTTTCAAGCTGCAGGGTGCGCTTGATGGGAACACTTCACTTGATGCTTTTTTAACCGTGGATGAAAATCCCCTCTTCGTTGACAGCGATAAGGACGGCCTGCCCGATTCGTGGGAAACCCAGCAACTGGGAACGGCCGGTTATGGGCCAGAGACCGATCCGGGCGCGGTGGGGCGAACACTCGCTCAAAGCTACCAGCAAGGGCTGAGCCCATGGCCAGCGCCTGTGGTCGCCGATGGCCTGCGCGCATGGTATCGCGCGGACGAGGGCGTCATCAAGGATGGCGATAACAAGGTCAGCCTGTGGACGGACTTGTCCGGTCACGGTTTCCATGTGGTTCAGACGGACGATGCCAGCTGGCGGCCGGATTATGTGGCCGCCGCGATGAACGGCCATCCGGCCATGGCCTACGACGGAACGGGGCGCATGGCGCTGACAAGCGAGACTCCGGTTGATATCCAGGCGGGCAGCAGCGATATCACGGTGATCGCGGTGGTGAAACCGAAGACCACCCAGTCCACGAACTCGACATTGCTCAATCTGGGGTGGATTTACGACGGCGACGCCTACGGTTTTTGGTGGTTCGCGGATGAAGCCAATCGTGCCGCCTTGTTTTGGAAAAACAATGTGGGGGACTGGCGGAATACCCCCGGATCGCGTGCGATAGCTGAGCAGGTGCAGATTCTGAGTTCAGTGAAAAGTGGCACGAGCGCGGAGGATTATCTCAACGGCGCGATGCAGGGAACGAGCGCGGTGGACGCCGACATGCATCAGGCGGTGCTGGCGGCACTGACCGTGGGCAACGCCGGGTCGCCCTATTTCAGTTACCACGGCCAGATCGCGGAGATCCTAGTCTATAACCGGGCGCTGAACAACACGGAGAGGCAGGCGATTGAGACGGCTCTGATGGCTAAATACATCGCGGCCGACAGCGATGGCAACGGACTGCCGGACGTCTGGGAGAACAAATATTTTGGCCACATCGGCAACGATGCGGGCTCCGATCCGGGCAATGTCAGCAGAACGTTGGCGGAAAGTTACACGCAAGGACTGAGCCCTTGGCCCGCCCCCGTGGTCGCCAGCGGCCTGCGCGCATGGTATCGTGCGGACAAAGGCGTCATCAAAAACGGAGACAACAAGGTCAGCCAGTGGACGGACGTGTCGGGCAATGGCGTTCACGTGATGCAGCCGGTCAACACCGGCCGGCAGCCGGATTATGTGGCCGCGGCGATGAACAGTCTGCCCGCCTTGTCCTGCGATGCGAGCGCGGGGATGGTTTTGGCGAGCAGAGGTCCGGTTGACCTTCAAGCCGGTAGCAATGACATCACGGTGATCGCGGTGGTGAAACCGGAAGCGGGACAGCCCTCCAACAGCACCCTGATCAATCTCGGATGGAGCGGCCAAGCTTACGGCTTTCGCTGGCACTGTTTTTATTTGGATTGGGCTGATGATGAGGCCGGAGAGCAGAGATCTATGGGCGTCGATGCAGTGGCCGGACAAGTGCAGGTTTTGAGCGCGATAAAGAGCGGGACGAGGGCAACCGACTACATGAACGGCGTAGTCGAAACATCGCGCACGGTGGCGGCAGGCATGCATCAGGCGGTGCTTGCACCCTTTGCGGTGGGCAACGCGGTGGCGCCCTATTTTGGCTTCCATGGCCAAATCGCCGAGATCTTGGTCTATAATCGCGCCCTTACGGATGCCGAGCGAACGCAGGTCGAGTCCGTCTTGAAGGCAAAGTATATCAACCCGGACAGCGACGGCGATGGATTGCCGGACGCGTGGGAGGATCAGCAACTGGGCACTCGCAGCTATGGGGCCGGTTCCGATCCGGGCAACGTGGGCCGGACGCTTTTGCAGAGTTATCAGCAAGGGCTGAGCCCGTGGCCGACGCCTGTTGTTTCTGATGGCCTGCGCGTATGGTATCGTGCGGACAGAGGTGTCACCAAAGACGGCGATAACAAAGTGAGCCTGTGGACGGACGTGTCCGGTCACGGTTTCCATGTGGTGCAGACGGCGGAAACAAGCCGGCAGCCCGTGCTCGCGGCAACCTCCATGAATGGCCAGCCGGCGGTGGCGTATGATGCGAGCGCAAGCATGATGCTGGCGAGCCGTGACCCTGTGGATATTCAGGCGGGCGGCAACGACTTCACGGTGATTGCGGTGGTGAAACCGGAGCCGGGGCAGCCGACGAACAGCACCCTGATCCATCTCGGTTCGATGGACCAACCCTACGGCCTCCACTGGTCGCAGGACTATTACACCCCAAATCGCTTTTATCTCGGCTGGGCAAACGACGTCGAGGGCAGCGAACAAACCACCGTCGGGCAAGGGACGATGGTCGGACAGGTTCAGGTCTTGAGCGCGGTCAAGAACGGCACCAGCGCCACGGATTACGTTAACGGCGCCGTTGGCGAGACGTTGACGGTCGAGGCGGGCATGGAGTTGCCGGTGACGCAGTTTGGGGTTGGCAACATGCCGCTCTCTCCTTCGCGCGGTTTTCATGGCGAGATTGCCGAGATCCTTATTTACAACCGGGCGCTCGGCGACGCGGAACGGCAATCCGTCGAGGCCGCATTGGCCGCGAAATACATCGCCGCCGACAGTGACGGCAACGGACTGCCGGACGTCTGGGAGAACAAATACTTTGGAGGCATTGCCAACGATGCCGGTTCCGATCCGGGCAACGTGGGCCGGACGCTATTGCAGAGCTACCAGCAAAGCTTGAGCCCGTGGCCTGCGCCTGTCGTGGCTGATGGGTTGAGGGCATGGTATCGTGCGGACGAAGGCGTGGTGAGGGACTCCAACAACAAAGTCAGCCGGTGGACCGATGTTTCGGGACAAGGCTCACACGTAATACAAGGTTGGGAGTCGGCGCTGCCGAGTTACGCCGCCGAGGCGATCAACGGCCAACCTGCGGTTGCGTTTGACGGAGAGGGGTTTCTCAAGAGCCCAAGGGCGGTGAACCTTTTTGGCGGCAGCGACGCGACGAGCGTCGTGGTCGTCTTCCGGCCCGACGAGACGCAGGCAGCCTTCAGTTTGTTGCTGGGCTATGACACCTTGGGGGTGCAGCAAATGAATCAGGAGAACAATCAATACGGAGCCGTCTGGGCCAGTCGCGATCCGGAGAATTACTGGGGGAACAGTGGATCGCTCATTGCAACTGGCGGCAGCGCCCAAGTAATGACGCTGGTGATTCCGACCGGGGCGGATGTGACCGGCTACCTGAACGGCGTGCTCCAGACCAGCGATCCCGACTACGGAGAAGGGCTGAGCGAAGAGTTGAGTTCGGTGGCTGTGGGCGCAGGGACTAACGGCGGTGGGCGTTTTCACGGTCAGATCGCGGAGATCCTAGTCTACAACAGGGCGCTGAACAACACCGAGCGACAGGCGATTGAGACAGCTCTGATGACGAAATACATCGCCGCCGACAGCGATGGCAACGGACTGCCGGACGTCTGGGAGAACAAATACTTTGGAGGCATTGGCAACGATGCGGGTTCCGATCCAGGAAACGTGGGCCGGACGCTATTGCAGAGCTACCAGCAGGGGTTGAGCCCATGGCCGGCACCGGTGGTGGCCGACGGGTTGCGCGCATGGTATCGGGCCGACGAGGGCGTCACCAAAGACGGCAACAACAAAGTCAGCCAGTGGACGGACGTGTCAGGGAATGGTTCACACGTGTTGCAGGGCTTGGACTACGCGCAGCCGGATTATGCCAACGAGGCGATCAACGGGCTGCCTGCACTGGAATTTAACGGAACGGTTTTCTTGAAAACTCCGAGGGTAATCAATCTGTTCGATGGCAGCAACGCGACGAGCGTGGTGGTCGTGTTTAAGCCGGCTGCGGAGCAGTTTAGCGGCAATGCGATGCTGGGTTACGGGACCAATTGGGCCGCCTTCCGAGTCCAGGACTTGGACGGAATCAACAACCGTTATGGGGTTGGCTGGTATAGTCCCCAAAATTACTGGGCGAACGGCGGGGCGGTCAGTGCGCCGGACGGAAGCGCCCATGTGATGACGCTGGAAGTTCAGGCCGGGACGAGCATCAAGGGCTATTTGAACGGCGTTCTCCAGAGCAACGACTCGGAGGGCAGTGATGGATTGCGCCAGACGCTGAATCCTCTGTTCATTGGGGCGCTGGCGAATGTCGGCGCTTTCAAAGGCCAGATCGCGGAGATCCTAGTCTACAACCGCGCGCTCAGTGACACGGAACGCATCCAGGTGGAAACGACCCTCAAAACAAAATATCTCAATTCGGTATCGGTGCCCGCCAACCTGACGGCCGAGACGGTTTCGCAGACACAAGTCCTGTTATCGTGGTCGGGAGATGTGAACGGGACCAGCTACATAATCGAACGGCAAGCGGCCAATGGCACCTATCAGGTCATTGCAACTATCAACAATACATTGAGCTATTTCGACACCGAACTGTCTGCCGGACAAACTTATCATTATCGTATCAAGGCGCAGGTTAATGGGGTGGCTTCGAATTATAGCGTGACGATTGACGCAACCACAACCGCAGCTTCCAGCGGACAACCGCCCACGGTCGCGTTGTCCATTGATTATGGCTCCAGCAACTTTGCCGAACCCGGCTCCATCTCATTGAGCGCCGAAGCGACAAGCCCTACGAGCACAGTCGCAAAGGTCGATTTTTATGCAGGTGCTACAAAGATAGGAACATCCACTGGCACTCCATATCAATTTGAGTGGAACGATATTCCTGCCGGAACCTACGGGATTACCGCCGTTGCGACCGATGCCAATGGGCTGGCAGGAACTTCGGATACCCAGTGGGCGAATGTTGATGCGTCCGCCTTGCCTCCTGTGGTGCTTCCCTATGCTACCGATTTTGAGGCTTCCGAAAATTATTCAATCGGGCCTCTGGATCATCAAAACAGCTGGATTGTAAGTTGGGTGAGCACCGGTGGTGTCACGGTGATAAATGCGGATGCCTTTTCTGGCACTCAGGCGATTGAGGTTCAGCCGGATCCTCTCTACACAGCTGCAACTCAAAATTTCTCGTCTGATCCATCAATTCCTGTAGTTTATGTCGATTTTTACGCAAAACCGGCAGTCACCGATGACCCTAATTATTCTGCGTCCTTTTGGACGGAAAGCGCTGGAATTAGTTTAAAACGAACGGGCAATCTTGGCGAAGTTAATGTATACGATGCCGGTGTTTACGATTGGATTGGGACTGGCGTTACAGTTCCATTAAGTGAAAGCGGGCAAGCTGCAGATTGGGTTAGGTTTACCATAAGGACGGATTACAGTGCCAACACATGGGACCTGTATGTAAACGGACATATGCTGATTGCGAATGTGCCGGCCTATTATGCTTCTAATATGAGCCAATTCTTGGTTGTGGGGAACGATTCCGGGCCAACATTGCTGGATCATTTCTCGGCTGGTTATACTAATCCATTGTTCGCGGATGTGAATAATGACGGATTGGATGACGTTTGGGAACAAACCAATGGTTTAAGCCTAAGCATTGATGACCGGCAAGGTGTGCAGGCTGATGGTAGTAACAATTTACAGGTTTACTTGAATTCCAATGCTGGGTTGCTGGGTGTTAACTTAACACCACCGCTTATTACATCCTTGGTTGATAGCAGCGGAGTTCCCGGAGCGGGCGGGTTGGTCTCGGTTCTCATCACTGGTTCGGATGGATCGCCAATTGCCTATGCACCAGTCGTGTTTACGGTTAACGGTAACGGTGCTTTGATTGCATCTGCTTCTGGGAGTGGTGGTGATTCACGGATCACGGTGCAAACGGATGCCTCCGGCGTAGCCCGAGCTTATGTGAATTTCACGTCAGCTTCGCCTGTCGATATGCTTGTCATGGCTCAAAACTCAATTACTTCGATGGCAACATCCGCTACCCAAATCGGGGCCTTGTCGAGCCTGTCCATCCATCTTGTTGATCCGGTAATAATCGACTTTGAGCAAGCGGAAGGGTATTTGCCTGGCTCGCTTGATCAGCAGCAAGGCTGGTCGGTAGTGCAAGGAGCTGCGTCCATTTCAAATCAAGATGCCTATTCAGGCTCAGATTCCATAATTCTTGAATCTGGATCCAAGATATTGCAGGCGACACTCCCTCCCTTGCCGGGAAAGGATATTGTTTATGTGGATTTTTACGCAAAGCCAGCTGTAGAGGATGACATAACAAAATCCACCACATTTGAAATTGGCGGAGCCCGTTTTGCATTCGTAACAAGCTACGGCACTGACGATGGGCAGCATGCGACGTTGGAGGCTTTTACTGGTGACGGTCAAGGGGGCGGTGTTTGGGCGCCCAATTCTTCTGATATCAATTTGGGCTGGGGGAATGTTTCTCTGACGTGGGTTCGCTTGACGGCGCGATTAAACTATTCGAAAAAAACTTGGGATCTTTATCTCAATGGGAAAATGATCGCAGCCGACTTGGGCTTATTGGACAATACCATTACGGCACTCACTTCCTTTGTGGTTACGGGTAGTGCTGATTATCAATCCAGCCTTGATCATATTTATGTTGGCTCGACGAATCTCTTGTTTGCCGATGCCAACAACGATGGCATTGATGACCTCTGGGAGTCGCAATACAGCCTTTCATTGAGTGTGGATGACCGTGATCTTCATCCGTCAGGGAGTAATACTTCAGTCGTCCAAGCCTATGTCGAGGGACTCGACCCCAATGATTTTTTTGAAGGGAACGCTCCGATTATAAGCTTTGTAAATCCAAGTGGTGATGTAGGAGCGCAAGGTCTAGTTTCCATAAAAATTACCAATAGTGATGGAACCTTGTTTGTGAATGGGAGCGTGAGCGTTGCCAGCACAACCGGCGCCAGTCAGGTTTCCTCAACCGCTGGAGGGCTTGGAAGCAACCAAACGACGGTAACAACAAGTGCAGATGGCATCGCGCAAGTTTACCTGACCTATACGAATTCAACGCCAAATGAAATACTATCGATTTCATTGCCTAATAATGGCACATGGTCACTTCCTGGAAATGCGACGAAGATAACCTTGGGGAATCCATTATTGCCGAAGATGATGGCTGAAATAATCGGCACCAGAGCTTCCAAATACGGATTATTTGCAAGTCAATATGTGCCGTCAAATCCTGTCGGCTGGAATATTTGGGACCCTTATAGTCACAGGACATTTCTGCCTACTTCACCCCAGAAATTCTATCGAACCATGACCATTGCATCCGGCATTGGGACGATTACCGCCCTGGATGGCACTCAAACTTCCAGCGGGCCATTTACTACCAAATATACGATGGTAGATGAGCAGACGCCAATAATCTTCCAAAGTGATGCCCCTTATTGGTTTCCGGGGGATGTGGGCCCGACCATAATAGATTCCGTCACGTCTGCACATTTTAACACCCTTAGGTTGGATCTATTCCAAAAGGGGACTACGGCCATCTTCCCTCATGTTACTATGGAATTGGGTGATGAGTATACTACGCCAGAACTGATTACCAATGGACTGGCCTCTGGAGGCACATTTACTGGAAGCCTAACTGCTGTTGATTATGTGGCGTTTTCGTATGGATTGCATCCGGAGGAAACTCAATTTGATAACCACTCGGTTCAATTCCAGTTTGTTTGGAATACGCAGGCCAATCTCAATGTGCCTTTAACGGCAACTTGGCTTATCACCTATACACCATTTTTGGTTTCTGGGCAGCCGGATACTACGCCTGTTTGCACAACTGTTACCGCTCCTGTCGTGGATGGAAAGACGGAGTTGCAAACTTTTGTGCCGCCAAGAGATAAATATGGCAGTTACACTATAAAATATATTGCCCCTAGCATGGCTGTCGATGCCAACCGCGACGGACAGATCAAGGAGGATGCTTCCGACACGACCTCGGCTGACAAGCCCTTCCGTTTTTGGTCCAATGACGATGATGATAATCCAGACGAGACGCCCGAGGTCGATTATAACAATATACTTGTTGATGGGGCTAGTGATCTTAAGGATTTCTTTCCGGTCTTCCTTGATATAAAGCAACTGCTGACCGTGCTGCCACCCAGCGCCACGATAAAATATAAGCTCAGTCACTCAGTCGGCGCGTTGAAGTTTGTTTATACGAGCCTAACACGAACAACCGCTTTTGACTATAAAACGGCAGGTCCTTCGTCCACGGGCTACGGTGATAGCGCTGCTCTGCCTGCAACCAGCGCTCCGACACGTCTGGTTCCGGCGGGTGGTATCGAGTTGAATGTCGACTTTTTGGATCGGATTAAGAATCAAGATCAGGGCATAATCCTCGTAGAGGGATGCACTCCTAGCGCGGAGCCTTTAGTGTTAACGGTAGAAAAGAATGACGTGGTGATAGTAGCGTTACCCCTCTATCTCATGCCAGTTGGCTTGGAGATAATGCGAGGTGGCTGGGCAACAATATCGATTCTGCCCCCACGCTGCCAACATGGCGGAGCCAAGGGGGGGTAATCCGGGACGTTGTATCCGTTTGGAATGTGCATAGCTCATCGACGCAACCGAACAATCTGAAAGGAGATTGGATAAAGGCCAGGGTCAATCTTGGCGGTTTCGATGTCTCGAAACTACCTGCTAATTTCATTGTATGGTCAATTGACGGCCAACCAACACCTCCCCAAAATACTCTGGAAACCCCTGAGTTGCGGTGGCCGGGTAGTTTTGGTGTAAAGACAATGCAAGTGACAGTAGGCGGCAAGGTCTTCACGGCCAAAGTGGATGTTCCTGACGTCGGCAAAATCGGGCACTACGAATGGGTGGCACTTATGGTAGCAGCCCGTGGACCAGTTGTAGGGCCGGCTTTGGTGCTTCAGGCCGACCAATACGCAGATGATGCGATATCATGGTCTAGCGTATATCCCGCAAAGCCTTCTAGGCGCAATGCCCTTCAGCACGGCCTCTGGATGGCCTATTGCGCTTCAAACGTAGGGATTGGGCCCACATTCGCCTTGCTGTTGGGTTCAGCTCATGAAAATAATAATTATTCCAGCGGGAACAATTGGGCATACGAAACCACGATGGATCTGCATAACAATCTGGAAGGGGTTATAAGCCCTCATTCCACGTCTTTGGGAAATCCGGATGTAGCAGCTATCCAGGCTGATCTTGTGGGACAGTTGAATGCTGGTGATCTATGGATATGGGATTCCCCTTTTAATGAACACAACGGCTTCAAGGCCACCATGAAATCCGACGATTCCCCTATATACCCATGAAATCACCGCTCAGTAGGAATATAGCTGGCGCTGGCCTGAGTGTTCTCTGCCTAGCCCTGTTCTCTTGTAAGAAGCAAGATGGGGCATCAGTCGCGCCGACTGCATTAAACTCCAGCGGCCAGACCTCGTCATTGACACCATCAGGCACTTCGAGGCAGACCGACGTCGGCAACGCTTTGGGTGTAGGGGACAATAAAGGATCTCTTTTCGCGTTCAAATACGTTGAACTCACGCGTTTCCTTGGACGCCCGCTTCCGGCACAAGTATTGAGGCGACTAGAAACGGATGGAGGTGTTATGTCTAAACTCAAGAATGTCCTAATTCAAGGAGCGACGCCAATCGTTATAGATTCACAAGGACAGCTTCCAGCAGTGGCGTATGTGAAGGACGGCACTTTGGTAGCGCTTGGATATTCGTTTCCCTCCCCCGTTTCCCAAGAAAACGAAGAATTGGTAGCCAAACTATTGGAGAAATATACTTTCCTGAGAGCTGAGATACGCAACGCAATAGGGTCTGATTTTAATGCGGTTGAAATAACTATTCGCGAACATGTAAGTCAAGCGAACGCTAATTTTCACGCCGTGAGCTACGTCCACGAGCACTCAAGGACGCTAGTGCTCTATGATTCAACGGCCGTTAACTATGTGAGCATGTTGCCGTCGTCCCCGGAATCGCTCGGAAAAGATAAACTTGATAACATAAAGTCTGAGATGGCACGCACTAGGACTCTTATAGAGCAAGCTAAAGTCGAGAAAGCGGCACGAGAAAGCAAACGGGCCAAAAATGAATAAGCCGTAAGGAGCCAGGCCGTGTTTTGTGAGTTTTTCCAGTTCGCAAAGTCTCCAATGATCCAGCGGCACACGTCGCGCCAGCGCCGACCCGCTGTCACGCCGTCTGCTTCCTCCTCCGCTTGCGCTCCGTCCGGTGGTGTGCGGTCGGGCCGGGCGGCGGCTTGGCCGGTGCAGTCAACAAGCCTAAGAGCCGAGCCGAAGACAGCCGAGCCGAAGACGTCATACCTTGACTCTTGACAAAAATGCTGGGGTGGGTGCGCTGAGGACATGACGAGACCACCGAGGGTGGAGTATGCGGGTGCACGCTATCATGTGATCAATCGGGGAAACTACCGTCGGGATGTATTCCGAGACGAGGGAGCGGCGGAAGCGTTTGAGCGGACGCTCGGGGAGGCGGCGACACGGTTTGGCTGGCGGGTGGCGGCATATGTGGTGATGAGAAATCACTTCCATCTGGGGTTGGAGACCCCGGAGCCGAATTTGAGCATCGGGATGAAGTGGCTGCAGGGAACGTGGGCCAGACGGTTCAACAGGTTCCGGGATCAGGCGGGGCGACCCTTTCAGGGGCGGTTCAAATCGTTGGTCATCGAAGATGGCGAAGGCTTTCGGCGGGTCTGCGATTACATCCATCTCAATCCGGCGAGGGCCAGGGTGGTGCCGGTCGATGAGATTGGCGCATATCGGCGCAGCAGTCTGTGGCATTACCTGAATGACAAGGGCGCGGACTGGATGGACGGCGTATGGTTGCTGAACGCCGTGGGCGGATTGAAGGATAACCCTGCGGGCTGGCGGCAATATTGCGCCAGACTGGGGGTGATGATGGGCGATAAAGAGGTGAGAGAGAGTTTGAGCGCGAAGCACCTGAGCCGGGGTTGGTGCGTGGGTGATGGTGAGTTTAAGAGGCTGATGAGGGAGGGGATGGGCGAGCGGTTGACCCAGTGGCGGGAGCGGCGTTTTGCCGGCCTTGAGCCGGAGGCGGTCAAGGATGAGAGGGACCGGAGTTGGGAGGAAGCGCTTGGGGCCTATGCCCAAGCCGCGAATATCGATTTGGCGAAGTTGCCGGCCAAAAAATCCGACGAGGGAAAGGTGCTGTTGGCGATGGCGCTGAAATCGGCGACATCGGTCAGCAATGGTTGGTTGGCCGGGCGGCTGGTCATGGGAAAGCCGGCGTCGGTGAGCCAGTTTGTCAGGCGGGGCATGGCGGATGTCGGGAAAAAGCGTCGCGTCGACAAGCTGTTGTCAAAAGTCAAGGTGTGACGTCTTTCTGTGGAGCGTGCTTGAACTGGATTCGGAACGGGTCACTGACGTTCCCCGCTACGTTGCGTCCCAACATGGTTCTGGCGCCGGGCGCGGGGATGGGTTTACTCGCGGCTCAAACGTGAACGATCCCGGACAACAAAGTCTTTTCGGTCTGTTCGCGCCGGAGGCCGGCGTGCACAAGGGGCCGCCGTCCGCGGAGGAGCGTCCCGATGTCGTGTTCGAGCGCAGTCCGCGTGCGCATCGCTACCGGCTCACGCTGCGGCGCGACGGCGTGGCGGTGGCCGTCATCCCGATGCGCGGGAGCGAACGGGAGGCGCGGGTTTTTGTGGAGGAGCATCGCGAGTGGCTGGAGCGCGCGCGCGAACGCCAGCGCCAGCGTCCGCGCGGCGCGACGGTGTGGACGCTCGGCACGCATGTGCTCTGGCGCGGCGAACTCACGGAGATTCGCAAGGCCGTGGACGGCGAGCGTCCGCAGGTGTGCGTGGCGGCGGATGTGTTTCGCGTGCCTCGGCTCGACGGCGACCTGAGGCCGACCCTGGAGGCGCATTTTCTGCGGGCCGCGAAGGTCGAGCTGCCGGCGCGCACGTGGGAACTCGCGGCGGTGACCGGCATGGAGGTGACGGAGATCACCGTGCGCAACCAGCGCACGCGGTGGGGTTCTTGCACGATGGGCGGAGTAATCTCTCTCAACTGGCGGCTCGTGCAGACGCCGGATTTTGTGCGCGACTACATCATCCACCACGAGTTGATGCATCTGAAGGAGATGAACCACTCGGACCGGTTTTGGGCGCGCGTCGAGGAAGTGTGTCCCGAGTGGCGCGACGCGGAGCGGTGGCTCAAGCGCAACGGCTCGCTGCTGGGGTTGTGAGGGGGAGGAGCGCTTTTTCGAATGTAGGAGCCCATTTATGGGCGATTTTAGCGCTTCAAGACTTCGTCAAACCATCGCCCATAAATGGGCTCCTACGTCGGAAATGATCCGGAGGCGTTTACGGCACGCTGAGGTGGTCGGTGTCCTTGATGCGATACCAGCAGAGCAGGTCTTTCCGGTCCGGGATGCCGGGGCCTTGTCCCGCCGGACTGTCCAAGTAGAAAAACGCGGCGGAGGAATATACGAAGGGCTTCAGCCGGTCGGGCGCCCATGGATTCACGAATTGGAAGCGGAGGCGTTTCTTGAAGTGGATGGCGTCCTCGGCGTGGGCCCGATACATCGCGATGCTGGAGTTGAGGGTGTCCTTTGACGGAACTCCGTGAAGTTCGCCGGTGAACAATCCTTCGCGGAAATACCAGCCGCCGAGAAAATAATCCTCCAGGCCGGTGCCGGTGATGCGCGGCGAGTCCCAATCGTCGTCCACCCAGACGTATTCCGGGGCCTCCAGATAACTCAGGTAGGATTGCTCCTTGGCCTGCATGGAGAGCGTGCAGCCAACGTAGTGTCCGCGTCCGTGCGCTTCCAGGATGGTGACAGGGTCCGGGCCCAGGTTGCCGCCGGTATGGAAGTGGGTGTGGAAATAGGCGTGGTTCGCGGCGGGCGTGTCCGTGAGCTGGTAGAGCACGTTGACAAAGACGTCGGTGTCCACGTGTTCGTCCTTGTTTTCGAACTCGATGCGAAAGCCCTTGCGGAAAGGCATGGGAAATTTGCAGAAGAAGCCGCCGCTCGACATGCCGAAGTAACGCGAGGTGAAGTTGGAGATTTCGCAGAGGCCGTTGCCAAAGAAGTCGCCGACGGGGACCTCGACGGCGGGGCGGGTTTCACCATCCCAAAAAATACGGATGACGAGGGTCTTGAGGAGCGTCTGTGAAGCGGGGGCGGTGCGGTCCCAGTGCTGCCAGAACCAGCCGGGGAACGTCATCCAAAACTGCGTGATGCAGCCGGAGCCCTTGACCTCGGGAAGGGACAGTTTTTCGCCGCGACGGACGGGAAGCGTCTTGGATTTTTTCGCGAGATCGAAGGTGGTGAGCTGGCGGGTCTCGGTGTTTTTGAATTCGCTCAGGCAGGTCATGGGGAGATGGGGATCGGGACAGGGTAGCGATCCGCATATGAAAGCGGAGGGGAAAGCGGACGAATTTACTCTATCAGTAGAGCGGGGTTTCCGGTTTTGGGAACGCGGCGGGACGCCGCGTCTACGTTATCGCGTCATGGCGTAGACGTAGATGTTCACGACCATCTGCATGCATTGCTCGGTGTGGCCTGCGGGGGCGATCATGCGGTCCCAACCGCATTGGAGTCCGCTGAGGCTGATGACGGCGGCGAGGCGGCCGGCGGACGTGAACACGCCGTAGAGCGGATGGCGCGCCCAGCGCGGGTCGTAAACGGCGTCGTGGTAGGTGTGGGGAGGCTTGTCGCGCAGGGCGAAGAAGCAGGAGTAGAGTTCGTGGCCGGGAGGGAACGCCCTCACCGCGCAGCCGGGTAGGATCGCGCGGAAGACGGCGGTGTTGTCGGCGAGAAAGACGTCGGGGTCGGGGGTGACGTTGTGGTTGATGCAGGAATCCACGATGAGGAAGCCGCCGCGTCCGAGGTATTCGGAGAGGTTTTTCTGGCGCGAGGCGTCGCGGATGGTGGCGAGGCCGGTGGAGAAGATGAGCGGGTAGAGCGCGAGGTCGTCGAGCTTGGCCGGGTCGGCGGTGTGCCAGACGGGATCAAGGTTCAGGCTGGTCCGGTTCTTGATGTAGTCGGAGAGATTGTTGTCGCTGCGCGTGTGGCGCCGCCACTCGGGATCGTCGCTGATGAGGCGGGCCCAGCCGACGCGGCCTCCGCGAGGCGGCGCGGGGTTGTCCGGGGATGCGTAGGCGGACTCGGCATGGAGGCCGCCGGAGGCAAGCAGCAGCGAGGCGAGCAGCGGGAGAAGGCGGCGCGTCACGGCGTTCACGCGCGCGTCATCGCGTAGGCGTAGATGTTGGCGCCCATCTGGAGGGCGATGCGGTTCTGGCCGGGGCCGAACCAGTTGTCGCCGTTGGTCCAGCCGCAGTGGAGGTCGCTGGGGCTGAGGAGGGCGACGACGCGGCCGTTGAGCGTGAGTCCGTGCAGGCCGTGGGGCGTGCCCTGCATGTGGGGCATGCCGTTCCTGAAGTCGTGAACGGTGTGAAAAACGGGGTGGTCGTTGGGCAGGCGCTCGAGTTTCGCCTCGGGGAGAATCTTGGAAAACTCGTATTCGGCCATGCGGCGGAAGAGGAAGTCGTTGCGATAATTCCGGCCCATGCGGGCGTTGCCGATGACGCAGTCCTCGGCGAAGAGGAAACCGCCGCGCAGGAGGTATTCGCGGAGGTTGGCGCGCTCGGCGTCGGCGAAGTCGGGCGGCACCTCGGCGTGCATGAAGAGAAACGGGTAGTGCTGGAGCTCGTCGAGCTTGGCGACGTCGGCGACGTTCCACTTGGAGGCGATGTTGACGGTGGTGTTTTCGTCGAGGTGCTGGATGAGGTTGAGGTCGCCGTTCGGGTGGACGCCCCAGTCGTCGGCATCGATGCCCTGGTTCATGTCGCGTCCGCGGAAACGGAGGCGGCCCCACGGGATGCTCGGGCCGGTCTTGGCGGCGGCGATTCCGTCGGCGGCGCGGGCGACGACCTTGCCGCCGAGGAAGGCGGCGCCGCCGAGGGCCATGAGGCGGAGGAATTCTTTGCGGTTCATGCGGGGCCTTGTCGTGGGATTGTCGTTACAGGAGTTGCCAGCGGCGGCGGAGGACCAGCTCCAGCGCGTAGGCTGACAGGATGGCCGCCAAAATCCATCCCTGATGCCAGAGCGGTTCGGCGGTTTCGCGGAGGAGGGCGTCGGTCTGGCCGGCGGCGCCGCGCCAGGCGGGCGGGGGCGTGTCGCCGAGGAGAGCGCCGCCGGTGCGCTGGGCGAGGGTTTGCAGGAGGGCTTCGTCGGCGGGCAGGCCGGAGTTTTCGCCGCCGGCGCGGGCGGTGACGTTGAGCCAATGGCGCACCGGTTCGTCCGCGCCGACGCGGGCGGAGAGAACCCACGGGCCTTCGGCGGCGGGGGTCCAGCGGAAGAGGCGGACGCCTTTTTCTTCGCCGGCGGGGACGAGGGTGGCGACGGGCGCACTGTTAACGATTTCCGCGCGGGCTGTCATGGTGACGGAGCCCGCGGCGCCGGCGATGCGCACCAGAATTTCCCGGCCCTTCTGGACCTGCAAGGGGGCGTGGTCGAAGCGCAGGCTGCGCGGACGTTCGCGGCCGAGCCAGGCGAGGAGGTTTTGCCAAAATTTTTCCACGCCGCGCTCGGTGCTGGGCTGGTTGAGTTTCCAGCGCCAGAGGGCGTCGCTGGTAAGGACGGCGCTCTGGCCGCGTCCGTAGCGCTGGAAGGCGAGGAGGATGGCGCGTTCGCCGGAGGCGGGGGCGAGGTCGCGGGGGTGGCGGGCGAGGACGACGGCGCCGGGCTTGGCGCGGGCGACGCGGGCGTAGTTGGCGAAGAGAGGGGCGGTCTTGGCGAGATCGGAGCCGAAGAGATCGACGGCGCCGGGCTCCCAGGCGAAAGCGGAGAGGGCGGGGGTGCGGGTGTTGCGGGCGGCGTCGCGGGCGAAGGGAACCTCCATGCTTTCGCGCGAGCCGCCGACCGCGCGCATGCGTTCGCGGAAGTCGGTGACCTTGGGATCTTCGACGGCGGAGGGCGCGGCCTCGGCGAAGACGACGGGGAGCATTTTTTCGAGCTCGGAGCCGGCGAAGCCGCGGGTGGCGTCGTTGTCGGGGGCGAGGAAGAGGAGCACGCCGCCGTTGCCCACCCAGGCGGAGAGCGCGGCCTGCTGGGCGAGGGAGAGCTGGGCGGCGGCGGCGTTGGCGAGCACCACCATGTCGAACGCGTCGTAGCCGGCGGCGGTGTCGGGGAGTTCCGGGAGGGTTTCAACCTGCGCGGGGGCGCGGCGGCGGCCGTCGGGGGCGAGGTTGAAAATCGTGGTGAGCGTGAAGGCGGGGTCGCGCCGGAGGATGTCGGCGAGGAAGCGGTAGCCCCAGTCGAGCGCGCCCTGATAATAGAGGATGCGGGTGGAGTCGGGCTTGGCGACGACGACCTCGGCATGGGCGCGGGGCGCGTCGGGCGCGGAGCCGGCGACGAGTTCGATGGGGATGATACCGGGTGCGCCGGCGGGCAGCTCGACGCTCCACGCGAGGGCGCGGCGGCCGGTGTCGAGGCGGAGGTTTTCCGGGTCGCGCCAAGTGTCGCCGACCTTCAGTCGCAAGGGGAGGGTGCGCGGCGCGGATTGAAAACTGTCGAGGGTGACTTCGAGGCGGAACGTGCTGCGGGGCGGAACGCGCGCGGGGATGTTGAGATCGCGCAGCGCAAGAAACTCCCCGCCGGCGAAACGGTTGCGGCCGGGCAGCGGAAAGACGGGCGTGGCGGCGGCGAGCGCGGCGCCTACGGTGTCGTTGAGCGCGGGGACGATTTCTTCGCCGCTGGTGTCGAGGCCGTCGGTGAGGACGACGATGCCGCCCCAGCCGCCGGGCGGGGCCTCGGCGAGGGCGCGTTGCAGCGCGCCGAAGACGCGGGTGCCGTCGGTTTTGAGGCGGGCGTTTGCCTCGGGCGAGGAAATGGAAACGAAGTCGTCGGCAAACGCGAAGGTGCGCGTCGAGCCGAAGGTTTCGAGGGCGGCGGGGGCAAGCGCGCGCCAGCGGCGGAGGGCGTCGTCGGCGCGGCGGGCGCCGCGGTTGTCGGCGGCGGTCATGCTGTCGGAGCGGTCGATGAGGACGGCGAGCGGGCGGGTTTCCTTTTGCGCGTAGATGCGCCGGACGCGGGTGGGGCCGGCGAGGGCGACGAGCAGGAGGAGCCACACGAACAGACGGAGGGCGGACAACGCGAGGCGCCGGCGCGGGGTGAGCGAGACGAGCGTGTGGCGGTAGCCGATGACGATCCACACCGCGCCCGCGACGCCGATGGCGCCGAGGATGGACCACGCGAGCGAGGGCGGGAGGCCGGCGAGCGGTCCGCCGAAACGCCACGAGAAGGACTCGACGGTGGACGTCATGGTTTGCGCGCCTCGCGCGAGAGACGTTCAAAGTAGGCCTCGACGGCCTCGCGGTAGGCGGGGTCTATGTCCTCGGGATTGAAGCGGCGGACAGTTTCGTCGCGGCGGTCGTCGTTGAGCGCGGCGGCGAGCAGGAGGCGGAGTCGGTCGGCGGCGCCGCGAAGGTCGGCGGGCATGACGACGTTGGCGGCGCCTGAAGGTTCGCGGCGGAGGCGGTTGACGATGGTGTTGGCGAGCTTGGCGGCCTCGGACGTGGCGAGAACGGCCTGGGCTAGCTGGGCGCCGAGGACGAGGTCGGTGGCGCGGGCGTTGGGCACGGGACTGCGGGTCGGGTCGCTGGCGCTCCCCGCTACGGTCGAGCCGGAGCCGGCACCAGAGCCGCGTTCGAGTTGGCGGACGGCGCGGTTGATGGTCTCGGTGCGATCGGAGAGCGCGGCCTGTGCGTTGGCCGCGGTTTGGCCGGCGCGGTCGGTGGGGACGAGGCGAGGAATGGAGCCGGAACCTGATCCCGGGCCCGACCCTTCGCCCTGTCCTTCACCTTGGCCGGAACCCTTGTCTGAACCCGGTTTGTCGCCGGGCTCTTTGCCGGGGCCTTCCCCTTTGCCTTCGCCTTGGCCTTGGCCGGTGCCGTCTTTATCGGGCTTTTGACTGCTGTTTTGTCCGGGCTCCTTGCCCTGTCCGGAACCCGGTTCATTGCCGGGTTCTTTGCCCGCGCCGGGCAGGGAGACCGTCATCTGGAGATCGCCATTGGGATCGGCGGCGGCCGTTTGGCCCGGTTGATCGCCGGGCTTTGCGGAGGGCGTGTCTTCGGGCTGATCGCCGGGAGTTTTTCCGGGCTCGGTGCCGGGGTTGACGTTGCCGGGTTTGTCACCCGGTTCGTTGCCCGATTGGTCGCCGGGGGCGTCGGTGCCTTTGCGGGCGGCTTCGGCGGCCTTGGCGGTTTCGCGTGCGGCGGCCTGGAGCTGGCGGGCGGCTTCGGCGGAACCGGATTCCTGCTGGGCGCGCGCGGCGGCCTGGAGCTCGGCGGCGATGGCGTCGAGTTTCGCGGCGCGAGCGGCGGCGTCGGGTTCGCGAGCGGCGGCGTCGAGGGCGCGGCGTGCGGCTTCGAGCTGGGCGCGCGCGGCGTCGCGTCCCGCTTTTTCCTGGGCGGCGGCGGCGTCGCGCAGGGTCTGGGCGGCGGCCTGGGCGGGTGCCCGCGCGGCGGATACGTCGCCCTGCTTCAACTGGTTCGCGGCGGCGGCGGCGTCACGGGCGGCCTGGGCGGCGGCTTTTTGGGCGGCGTCGCTCAGCTGCTGGTTTTTGGCGAGTTCGGCGGCGCGGCGGGCGAGCTCGGCCTGGTCCTCGGCGGAGGGCGGTTTCGGAGTCGGGTCGCTGGCGCTCCCCGCTACGTTAGGAGTTGGGGAGGTGGGCTCGGTTTTCTTGGCCTGTTCGGTCTGGTCCTGCGCGAGCTGCTCAAGCTGGCCGGCGGCGGTGTCTTTGCGCGGGGGGAGTTTGTAGCGCTGGTCGTCCTTGAAGGGATCGGGGTTCGGGGGCGGCGGTTTTCCGCCAGCGGACTTGGCGTCCGGATCGAGGAGGACCTTCTGGATGAGCTTTTCGATTTCAGTGATGAGGCCGAGGGCTTTGCCTTGGGGGCGCGCGGCGGGTTCGTTTTGGGTCGAGGTGATGAGCTTCGAGGCCTCCTCCATGATCGGGATGACTTGGGTGAGGATATCCACGATGAGCGTGTCCAGCTCTGCGGCGATGGCGAAGGCGCGGGCTTCGCCGGTCTTGGCGGCGAGGGTCTTTTGGTCGGTGGCGACGGTGGTGTTGGCCTCGGTCCAGGCTTTGTCGGTCTTGGGGATCTGCGCGTGGGCGAGGAGGAAGTTTTGTTTGAGAAGGGAGAGCTGGGCGGCCTTGAGCGCGCCAATGATGGCGGCGAGTTCGCCTATTTTTCCACCTCCGCCGGGAGGCGGCTTGATAATCCGGACGTCTTCGCGGGCGGGGCGGATCTGGATGAATTGGAGCGGCGAGGTGATGGCGGGCAGAGGAGAAGGCGGTGACTTGAGACCTGAAACCTGAGGGGGAATGCGGTCGGCACGGAGATGGTAGGAGACCATGTCGAATTCGACGGCTCCGGTTTCGTCGAGGTAGAGGGGAAGCTTGACGGGATGCGGGCCGGGTTTGGCGAGGGCGGCGAGCGTGGCGGTATCGAGCGGACGGGAGAGGCGCGGCTCGCCGTTAATAGAGATCTCAAGGCTCATGGCGCGGAAGCCGGTGTGGCTGTCGGCGGCGGCGACCAAGGGGATCTCTTCGATGGCGGTGGCCTTGAGTTCGCTCGCGGGGGAGCGCCATTCGATGGAGGCGCTGATGTCCGCCGGCGGGGGCGGCGGGGCGGGCGGTTTGAAGAGTATTCTGAAGCCGAAAATGCCGGACTCGGTGAGGAACAGCAGCAGGGCGACGATGAGGACGAACTGGCCGGCGTGCCAGGCGAGCGCGCGGGGGACGCGGTGGCCGGCGAGCTTGGCGGCGGCGTCGGCGCGTTGCGCGGCGGCGAACGCGGAAGGGTTGCCGGAGAGTTCGGCGGCGGCTTCGAGGCGGGCCTGGAGGGACCACTGGCTGTCGAGATCACGGGCGACCGCGCCGGCGTCGATGCGGCGGGCGCGGATGAGCCAGATCGTCAGCGCGAGCGCTGACGAAATGATCAATGACCAATGTCCAATGACCAATGTCGGGGGAAGCCAGGCGAGGTGTTCGGCGAACGCGAGAGCGGCGGCGAGAACCGCGAAGGCGAGCGCCCACACGAGCGTGGTGTGACGGCGGCGGCGCTGCTGGGTGCGGACGAGGTGGTCGGGGTTGTGGGGCGAAGGCATCGGAAGAGGGCCGCAGCAGGAGAGGAACGAGAGGGAGCCGGCAGGCTATATAGGATTATTTCTCGGATTTGTCACAGAGCCGAGCCGGAGTTCCGAGCCGGAGGTCACAGAGCGAAGGCAGGTCGGGTTTCATGGTTTGGATTGGCTCTGTGATCTCTGGATTGGAACTCGGTGTTCTCTGTGGCGAAAAGCTCATCTCAGGATTGGGCGAAGGCATCTCGAAATCCTGAGTGATATGAATACTAGAATTTTGCGGAGACGAGCCGGACGGCGATGATGAGGTTTTTGCGGGTCTCGGTGGTCTTGCCTTTGGTGGTGATGACATCCGTTCGGGTGAGTCCTCCGATGACGATCCATTTGTCGGGGATTTGTTCGGTGAGTGTTACCGAGGTGTTGATTTCCCGGCGACCTCCCGCCTCAAGGGAGAAACTCACGTCGAGGGAGTGCGCCTGGCCTTTGGTTGTAAGCCGATAGATGGCGGTGAGTGCGTCGGGTGTCTCTATACGGCCCTGGTCGTTGGGGGCCACGGCGATGCGGAGGGTTTTGGCGACAGCGAGAAACTCGGGGGTGACGGCGTTTGTAACAGGATTGGTTATGGGGATTTCGCCAAAGCAGATTTCGAGGCGCAGGGGTTTGGCGGCTTGGATGGAGTCGATCCATGATTGGGAGAAACTGCCGAAGGGGTCGGGTGTGGCGGCGCTGGCAGAGGCGGAGATGAGCGCGCTGATGCAGATTAAAAGCAGGGAGGATAATTTCATCGGGAGGTGCGGTTGGAGAAGGCGAGTTCGGCGAGGGCGAAGACGGCCATGGCGGCGAAGCACCACCACCAGAGCGGGCTTTGCCGCTCGGCGTCCTGCGCGGCGAGGTTGACGCGCGCGGAGGCGGCCGACGAGGCGGCGGGTTCGGCGGAGGCGAGCTGGTTCCAAGGCGCGCCTTCAGGCCATGCGGCGAGGTCGCTTTCCTCGGGCGGGAGATTGACGGCGAAGAGGCTGCGTTCGCGGTCGCGTGACCATTCGTAAACGCCGGGGGCAGTCGGGGTGACGGCGCCGGAGACGGTAGAGGCGGGCTTGGCGGAGTCGGGGCCGGCGAGCGCGCGCCAGGAGCCGGGCGCGCCGTCGGGCAGGGAGAGGGGTTGTCCGACGGCGGCGGCGTTGCCCGTAACCGGACCGGTGTCGAGGAGGTGAAGGGCGACGCGGTGGAGAAACGGCACGAAGGCGGGCGCGATGGGCCAGTCGCCGTCGCGACGGTCGGCGGTGAAGCCGGCGATGAGCACGCGGCCGGCGCCGATGCGGAGTTCGCCGAGGGCGTGCGTGCCGTCGCTCCACGAGGCGAGCGGCTCCACGGCGTCGGCGGGGAGCGACCAACCGCGCTTGAACGACCAGCCGACGAGGCTGCGGAGATTGGCGTTGGCGAGCGGGGCGACGAGCGGGTGATCAACCGACCAGTCGCGGATGCGGGCTTCGCCCGCGAGTTGGGCGACGACGGTGATGCCGTGGGCGGAGAGCCAGCGGAGTTGCGCGGCGTCGCCGTCGAGGAAGATGAAGGCGGAGCCGCCGGCGGCGAGAAAGGCGTCGAGGCGCGCGGACGATTCCGCGGTGAAGGACGTTTCGTTGCGAAGGATGGCGGCGGCGGGCGCGGGCCAGGGCGCGGCGGGAACCGGCGCGATGCGCAACGTGGGAGGAAGCGTGGCGAGCGTCTGGCAGGCGGTGCCCGCGTAGTCGGCGTCGGCTCCGGCGGGCGCGCGGTCGAGGAGGATCAGTCGGCGGGCCCCGGCGGCGGCGGGCGCGAGCGCCCAGGCGGTGTCGTCGGCGGGGAGGTCGTCGGGGTCGAGGGCGAAGCGTATCCAGCCTTTCGCCAGCGCGGCGGCGGGCAACGTGAGGCGGACGGGGCGGGTTTCGTTGGCGGCGAGGTCGAGCGGCTCGGCGTGGAGTTCGGCGCGGTCGTCGCCGGCGAAGAGCTTGAGGGTGCGCTTTTGGGCGGCGCCGAAGTTGTGCACGGTGACGGAGGCGACGACGGTGGCGCCGGACGGTTGGGTGACGGCGGCGGAAAGCAGCGCGGCTTGTTTGGCGGGTGGTGTTGCGGGCGCGTCGGGGAACGAGGTGACCACGCCGGGCGGGAGTTTGCGGGCGAAGTCGCTGCCGGCCCAGCCGACGGCCTGATGGTCGCCGAGGTAGATGAGTTTTCGCGAGCGGGCGGACCCGGCGGCGAGCGTGTCGGCGGCGAGGCGCAGGGCGGGTTCGGCGCGGGTGGTTTCCCAGCCGGGCGGCAGCGCGTCCAGCGCGGCGAGGGCGGCGGCGGTGTCGCGCGTGGGCGGCACGAGCCAGGTCGGCCGCGGATTCATGAGGAGCAGGCCGATGGTGTCGCCGGGGGATTGGATGCCCAGTTCGCGGTGCGTCCAGGATTTCAACCGGGACCAGCGGTCGCCGGTTTGGAGACTGAAGGAGTTGTCGATGACGACGACCGAGGCGCGGGCGTAGGCGGGCGCGGGTTCGCCGAAGAACGGACGGGCGAACGCGGCGGCGAGCATGGCGAGCGCGAGGCAGCGCAACGTGAGCACGAGGCGGCGGTAGAAATTCTGGCGGCGCTGGCGCGGCTGGTTGGGCGCGAGGAAACGCAGCGCGGGAAACGGGATGGTGCGGGTGACGCGGCGGCGCAGGAGGTGAAGCGCGAGCGGGAGGACGATCGCGGCGCCGACGAAGAGGAAATTGGGGCTGAGCCAGTTCATCGTCGCTGCGCGAAATGACCAATGGCCAATGACCAATGACCAATGGTGGAGGAGCTGTGGCCAATGACGAATGACCAATGACGAATGACGAATGAAGGAGACATGAGGTCAGCGTTGGCCGTCGCGGCGGGCTAGGCAGGCGCGGAGGGCGTCGAGAGGGGGTTCGTCGGTGCGGAGGGCGAGGGCTTCGCAGCCGTAGTCGCGGCAGGCGGCGGTCACGGCGGCGCGGTGGGCGGAGAATTTGGCGCGGTAGTCGCGGGCCTGCGCGGCGGGATCGAGGAGGAGATCGTCGCCGGTCTCGATGTCGAAGAAGACGCTCGGGTCCTTGAAGTTGAAATCCACCTCGGCGGGATCGGCGATTTGCAGCGCAAGAAGGTCGTGGCGTTCGTGGCGGAGGCGCTGGATGACCGGCGTGAGCGCGGACGGGTCCTCGTAGAAATCGCTGGCGACGACGAACAGGCAGCGGCGCGGGGCGATTTCGAGGACGGTGTGGAGGGCGCGGGCGAGGTTGGTCGTCTGGCCGGGCTGGGGTTTGTCGAGGAGGCCCCAGACGGTTTGCAGGCGGACGGGGGAGCGGGAGGGCGGGAGCCACTGGGCGAGGTCGTCGGAGAGAAGGCCGGCGCCGCAGGCGTCGCGCTGGCGGCGGACGAGGAGGGCGAGCGCGCCGAGGAGAGCGCGGGCGTAGTCGAGCTTGCTCAGCGAATCCTTGGCGCTGGCGTAGGCCATCGAGGTGGAAACATCGAGGAGCAGGATGACGCGCAACGGGGTTTCCTCGTGGGCTTCGCGCAGGTGGAGGCGGTCGGTGCGCGCGTAGAGCCGCCAGTCCACGCGGCGGAGATCGTCGCCCATCTGGTAATCGCGGTAGTCGGCAAACTCGATGCTCGCGCCCTTGCGCCGGCTGGCGTGGCCGCCGATGCCGAGCGCGTCGGCGAGACGGCGGGCGCGCAGCGGCAGTTTTCCGAGCGCGGCCAGCTCCGCCATGTCGAGAGGCTGCACGAGCGGCGGGTGGTAGCCGATGCGCCGTGGGAGGGGCGGCGGAACGGCGTGCGTGACGCCGGAGGCAACTGGGTTGATGAATGCCATTGGGGGACGGGATCGCGGCGTAAAGCCGCTCCTACAACAAGGAGCTTCGGTGGAGCTTAGATTTTCACGGCCTTGATGATGTCGGCGATGATCGCGTCGGCGGTGAGGCCGTCGGCCTCGGCGCGGTAGTTGAGGATGAGGCGGTGGCGGAGCACGATGTTGGCGGCGGCGGCGACATCCTCGGCGGCGCAGTTGAGGCGTCCGTCGAGGGCGGCGGCGGCCTTGGCGCCGAGGGCGAGGGCCTGGGAGGCGCGCGGACCGGCGCCCCACTGCACGCAGCGTTTCACGGAGGCGGGGGCGAGGGCGTTGTCGGGACGCGAAGCGTGCACAAGACGCACGGCATACTCGGCGACGCTGGCGGGCACGTGGACGCGGCGGACGGCGCGTTGCAGGCCGAGGAGGGTTTCGGCGGTGCAGATTTTTTCCAAGGCGGCGGGCGGGGCGCCGGTGGTGGAGTGGAGGATGCGCACCTCGTCGGCCGCGCTCGGGTAGCCGACGTGGAGGCAGAACAAAAATCTGTCGAGCTGCGCCTCGGGGAGCGGGTAGGTGCCTTCCTGTTCGATGGGATTCTGGGTCGCGAGGACGAAGAACGGCGCGGGCAGGTCGCGGGTGCGGCCGGCCACGGTGACGCGGCGTTCCTGCATGGCTTCGAGGAGGGCGGACTGGGTCTTGGCGGGGGCGCGGTTGATTTCGTCGGCGAGGAGGAGCTGGGTGAAGACGGGGCCGGGGATGAAGCGGAACTCGCGTTTGCCGTGGTCGTTTTCCTCAATGATCTCGGAGCCGGTGACGTCGCTCGGCATGAGGTCGGGGGTGAACTGGATGCGGTTGAACGAGAGGTCGATCGCCTCCGAAAGCGTTTTGACGATGAGCGTCTTGGCGAGACCGGGGACGCCGATCATGAGGCAGTGGCCCTGTGCGAGCAGGCCGAGGAAGAGATGCCGCAGCACCTCCTCCTGGCCGACGATGCGTTTGGAGAGTTCGCCTTGGAGGCGGGCGTAGAGGGCCGGCACGTCGCGGAGAAGGGCGACATCGGCTTCGTCGGTGGAGGGAGGCGTGGAGGGAGCGGTCATGTGGAGTGGAGAAAGTTTAAGGGACGTAAAAAGGAAGGGAACCTTCACCGGGCTTGGGTGCGGGGACGTGTCCTGGAATCTCGTGGCTCATGGAGGTGTCTTCCTGGCCTCGCGAAATTGTCCAGGTGCGGCCTTCGTCCCACCACAGCGACTGTGAGCGTTGCAAGATGCGGGCGCGGAAAAACTCCAGGCCGGGGACAAGCCAGTGCGGCGGGTTCTGGCTCATCGCGTCGGCGGAGTTGTTGAGCTGGATCGTGGCGATGAACGGCGTGCCCGCGTCGTAGGGGTCGTTGGTCGCCACTTGTTGCACGAAGCCGGCTTCACGCCACGAGAGAACGCTTTGGATATGCTCGGCGCGGACGCCCGCCGGCATGTTGACGAACATCCGGCGCAGCGTGACTTCGGCCGAGCCTTTGGCCGAAAGCCGCAACGTCCACGTGGAGGTCTTATCGTCGAAATGGTAGTCCTCGTGCCACTCGCTTTGGGGCTCCTGGGCGGCGGTGATTTCGTGGAAGGCGGCTTTGGAGAAATCGCGCGAGAAGGCGAGCGCGTGTCGCCCGAGATCGCCGGGGGCGACGATGCCGAAGGGGACGAGGCGGTCGGTGGTGTCGAGCCAGAGGTTCCAGGGTTGTTCGTCGGCGGGAGAGGCGGGGATGCGGACGAGGGCGTGGTTGAATTGCCATGCGGGCCAGTCGGTGAAGGTGTGGTCGAAGCGGTTGACGAGGACGAACTCGGCGGGGATGCCGAGCTTGCCGAGGACGGCGACGAGGAGGTTGGCCTTGTCCTTGCAGTCGCCGTAGCGCTGCTTCCAGACCTTCTCGGGCGTGCGGGGGCGGAAGGCGCCGACGCCCAGCTCGACGGCGACGTAGCGGAGGGCGGCCACGCGTTCGTAGGCGGCGCGCAGACGGCCGGTGCGGTCGGGATGGGCCTTGGCGATTTCCTCGGCGAGCGCGGCGACGGCGGGACCGGTCGTGTCGCTGCCGGCGGCGATGCGTTGATACCAGGCGGCGAAGGCGTCCCATGAGACAAGCGAGCTGACGCCGACCCACGGCGCGGTGGTTTTGGCGGGCGCGTCGCCGGGGCGGGGCTCGAAGGCGGGGAGGTCGGCGAGCGTCCAGGTGTAGGTGCGGGTGGAGGGGGGTTCAGGCGAAGGGGTGTCGTTGGTGGTTCGCGGCGGGCCCAGCGGTCCCGCCCTACCTTCGGATTTGGCTGCTGGAAGGTTGGGCGCGAAGACGCGCCAGCGGGCGTCGGTCGGCGTGGTCACGCTGAGATGAAGGGCGCGCACGGGATAGTGTTCGGCGAGGAACCACTCGTCGGAAAACTCGGGCATGCTGGCGGAGCTGCGATGCTCAACGATCCAGCCTGCTTCGATGATGCAGCCGGCGGTGACTTCGGGCAGGGGTAGGAAAGGCGGGGCGACGGGGGCGTCCTTGCGGCCCTTGGCGCGGGCGTCGTCGGCCTCCTGGGTGTCCTCGGCGCGGCGTTCGTCGTAGGCGCGCGGGTTGACGAGCACCTGCGAGCCATCGGGCGTGATCACGCGGACGCCTTCGAGGCGCGTGGAAAAATCGGGCGGGTTGGTTGGAAGGATGAGCGTGCCAAGTTCGTCGAGGGATTCGCCGGTGCGGAGGTAGGCGCGGGTGCGGTGGCGCTCGATGACGGAGAAGTCGCGGCCGACGGTGATCGCGATGTCCTTGCGCAGAAAAATCGCGGCGTGGGCGTCGTCCTTGGCGGCGGCGCGGGCCTCGGCGACGAGCGCGCGGGTTTCGTCGGTGGCGGGGCGGCGTTCGATGTCGGTGTCGTCGGCGGGCTTGGGAATTTCGATATCGGCGACGGAGAAGCCGGGCGTGGGCGAGGCGGGAGTCGCGCGCGGAGTCGGGTCGCTCACGCTCCCCGCTACGGGGGTGAACGGCGCCTCGATGATCTTGCCGGCGGCGCGGTCGATGAGGCGGGCGTGTTCGCCCTGCGCGAGCGAGGCCGATTTGTAGAAGGTCTCGATCCGCTTGGCGGCGGACGCGGCGAGGTCCGCGAACGCGGCTTGCGGCGTGGCGACGAGCGCCTCAGCCCAGGCCTCGGCGAAACGCGGCTCGTTGATCTCGCCGGAATCGGCGGTGGCGGCGACGGCGTCCACCTCGGGCAACGCGAGGAGCGGCGGGAGAAAGCCGCCGCTGGCGGTGGTAGCGACGACGACAAATTTATGGCCGGACAACGCCTTCACCGCGGTGGCGAGATCGGCGGCGGTGAGGCGAGGGCCGGAGATTTGGAAACTGGGCTCGCCGTTGCGCGCGCTGGCGGAGCCGAGGAGCACCAGCCAGGTTTCGTCGTTCGCGGCGACGGGGCCGGCGGCCGGCTTGAGGGCGGCGAGGATGGCGTCGCGGCGGAGGCGTTCGCCGGAGGCGCCCATCACGGTGACGGCGTCGGCGGAAAGGCCGCGGGCGATGAAGCCCTCGCGCAGGGTTTTGGCGTGGGCTTCGAGGCGGGAGGCCTGCGTTTCTCCGGCGGCGAGGCCGACGACGATGAAGGCGCGGGACGCGGCGTGCGCGGACGCGAAGAGGTTGGGAAACAAAACCAACGAAACCAGCAGGAGGCGAAGCCGGATCATGGGGCGAGGTGGCGAAAGAGAACGCAACCAGATGGAGCAAGCCTCGAAGCGGCAAGCGTTATCCCAAAAAATGAACGGTCGGCGCCGTTTGGGGTCAACGTGTTGGCCATCTTGGAGCATCCCAAATAAAACGGTAGCCGTAATCGGCTGCGAGGAGGACGGACCTTCAGGGCCGTCATGATATTTTTTCGAGGACGGCCAATCGGGTCGGACCGGGAGGTCCGACCTCCTTTGAGACCACAGTGCTCTTGGCGGACGCGGGCAGCAAAACGGCGGCTCCGGAAAGGAGCCGCCGTGAGGTGCGAGAACGGGTGGTTTGCGGTGACGATTACCAGGTGTCGGTGCGGAACGGCACGGCGGGCAGGCCTTCCTGGTTGAAGAGACCGGCGAGCGGGGCGTTGCGCCAGGCGTAGCGGACGGCGACGGGCTCGGCGACATCGGCGCTGGTGACGAGCACGGTGTCGTTCTCGATCCTGGCGTCGGCGGGCTTGAAGTTCTTGTCGGCGCCGGCGAGCTCGAAGCCGCCGAGGATGTTCTGCGGGGCGATCAGGTGGCCGTTGATCGAGGTGAAGGTGACGCGGTAACCGGCGCCTTCGCGGGTGGCCTTGTCGAGGACCGGGCCGCTGTCGGTGATCTTTTGGCCGTAGTCGCGGGCGAGGGCGAGGCGGGCGAGGCGGCGGCCGACGTCCTTTTTGTTGCGCGGATGGATGTCACGCACGTTGCCGATATCGACGGTGACTGCCTGGCCGGTGGCGGGCAGGGAGAGCGTCTGCGTCTGGGCTTCGCGGAGGAAACCCCACTCGGTGGCGACCGGGCTCTGGTAGTTGGCGAGCTGCACCCAGTAGAAGGGGAAATCGCCCTGGGCGAAATCCTTCCGCCAGCCGGTGATCATGGCGGAGAAGAGGGCGCGGTATTCGTTGGCGCGGTCGGCGTTGGACTCGCCCTGATACCAGATGGCGCCGCGGAGGGCGTAGGGGACGAGCGGGTTGATCATGCCGTTGTAGAGGCCGGAGGGCGTGTTCCGGTGGCCGGGGCCCTGGGGGGCATTCCACGGGGAGGGGATCTTTTTGGTGAATGGCTGATTGGCGGCCTTGGCGGCGGCTTCTTCGGCTTTCAAGGCGACGATGTTTGCGTCGAACGCGGCTTTCTTCTCGGGGTATTCGGCGAGGGCCTTGCTCCAGCGTTCCTTAACCTTGGCGGCCTCGGCGGGGACGGTTTTGTAGGCGTCGGCATCGATCCAGGACTCGACCGGGGTGCCGCCCCATGAGCTGTGGACGATGCCGACGGGGACGCGGAGAACCTGATACAGATCGAGGGCGAAGTAGTAGCCGATGGCGGTGAAGCCCCCGGTGGTGTCGGCGGCGGCGACCTGCCATTTGCCTTCGGCGGCGGTCAGCGGGGACTCGGAGACTTTCTTCTTGATCTGGATGTGGCGGATCAGCGGGAAATTCGCCGAGGCGGGGATGTCGATGGCGGCGTCGTAGGTGTTTTTGACGACCCACTCCATGTTGGACTGGCCGGAGGCGAGCCAGACCTCGCCGACGACGATGTTGGCGAGGGTGATGGTGTTGTTGCCCTTGATGACGAGATCGGCGGGCGTGGCATTGGCGGGCTGGGCGGGGAGGTCAACGCGCCATTTGCCGGCGGCGTCGGCGGTGGTGCCGGCGGTCTGGCCGGCGAAGGTGACGGAGACTTTTTCTCCGGCGTCGGCGGTGCCCCAGACGGGGACGGGCTTGTCGCGTTGGAGCACGGCGTTGTCCGTAAACAACGCTGCGGGGATGACGTCGGCGCGAAGGGGCGCGCCGAGGCACACGAGTGCCAGGCAGATCAGGGTATTACGCATGGGAGGGCGATTCATGCGCTCAGGCGGTCGCGGTGCAAACGCGTTTTGCGCGCAAAGTGGACGCGGCATCTTGCCGCGTTTCCGTGACCTGAAGGGGACGTTTAAAAACGCGGCAAGATGCCGCGTCTACTTTGGAGGCGTCGGTCGCTGCGAACAACGTGTGGGCAACTTTGAGGAACTTCCGTTTGCGTTCGGGTTGGACGCGGGCGAGTTTTCGCCTGTCATGACCGACTCATGCAAGCAGACCCCTTCACCGGACGACCGACCTGCATCCAAGGCGGACGGCTCCCGCCCGACGAAGAGCGACGCGCGCTTCAACACGATCACGGGCGAAGACTGGAAGCGCTCGCTCGTCTCCGCGCGGCAGCGGCGCGCGTCGGCATCGGAACGGATCCGGACGATGACCTCGTCCTCTGGGACGCCGACGAAGTAGGCCTGCTGGCGCAGGCCGATCCGCTCTGGCACGAGCTCAACGAGGCGGCGCGCGAGTTTCGCGCATGGCTGCCGATCATCTCGCTGGAGGACTTCGGGTTTCCCGCGCATGTCGAGGATCTGCTGGCGGAGTGCGGTCCGCGCCTGCGGCCGATCAGCAGCGGGGTGGAGGCGACGGCGTTCCAGGCGGAGGACCGCTCGATCTACAAGTTTTTCATGCCGCGCACGGACGGCCGCATCGGCGGGACGTTTGAGTTTCACCGCGGCGACGAGGTCGCGCTGCTGGCGGACGCGGCCGACGGGAGTTACCGGGCGATGCTGGAGAAGTTCGACCTCATCGTGCGGCTCGACGGCATGCCGACGGAGGTGATTGGTGTGACGAAGAACGAAGGCGTGCTGGTGACGAAGCAGACGTTGGGGACGTTGCTGGCGGAGGGCGCGGACACGTCGGGGGTGCAGCCGGCGCCGTTGATACCGATTCCGTCGCGGTTCCTGCGGGCGCATCGGGATCATCCGCGGCTTTATTTCGTGGACGGCAAGCCGTGGCTGGTGGCCGACCTGCACTCAAAGAATCTGGTGCGCGCGGCGGACGGAGAGCTGCGGGCGATCGACCTGCTGGCCGCGCCGCTGCCGGCGGAGTTGGTGGCGAAAGAGCCGCTGCTGGCCGAGTGGCTGGAGCGCGCGCGGCTCGATCCGAAGGCGACGTTGCTAAGGCCGACGCACGACGACGAGTTGTAGGCGGACGGGTCATCGGAATCTTACCAACACGATTTCACGTCCTAATAACGCGGTGTCTGCGGGTTACGGCTGTGGACGTCTTTGCCTGAGGAGGCTAACGATATGGGTATGCGTCAGCTGCGCCGATTGATCCTAATCGGTCTTTTGCTTTCATCCTCATTGGGGAAAGCGGAGGGGATGATTGGGGCCAAAGGGCTGGCGTTGACGTTTTTTTCCAGCAGCACCTCCGGGGTGTTATGCCGGCTCAAGGCCGACGAGGTGTCGCCGGCGACGCGCAAGCGGGGCCCGTTCATCATGCCGGCGACGGGGTTCGACGTTCGCAACCCGCGGCTGGAACTGCTGGAGCTGAAATGCGCGGCGGCCGATTGGGAGTCGCTGCTGAAAACGCTCGCCGGTTGGGAGCGCATGTCGTCGCCCTCGGGATTCAGCGTCACTTTGCCGGACAAGCGGGCGGTCGTATCAGGCACCATGCCGCGCGTGAGGGCCGGCCGGTTGATCCTGTTGTTGGAAGACGGGGGAAAGCGCACCGGGCTGCTGTGCATCGAGCACGATGGCGTGGCGGGACTGCGGGTGAAGCTGCTTGGCCGGCCGGCGCAGGTGGCGGCGGCGGAGCCGAAGTCCGAAGCGAATTTGGTGAATTAAACCGAGGAGATCATACCTATGAAAACGCAATTATCATCTGTTTGCCGGCGCCTGGCGGCTGCCGTGTTACTGTTGGCGGTGTTTGGAGGAACGTCCCTGTCGATGGCCGCCGTGACCTTGGCGGATGCGCACGCGGACCTGGCGGCGGGAAACTTCGCGGCGCTCAAGACCGATACGGAGGCGATCATCGCGGGCGCCCCGTCAAACAGCCAGGAGGCGCATGTGCTGCATGCGATCGCGCTTCTGGGGCTGGCGTCAAAGAACGACGTGCCGGTCTATCTCGTCTCGCTCGGCGCGAAGGCGGGCGCGACCATTGATCCGCTCGGGAACGGCACAGCGGTGGATTTCCCCACGGCTTTCACTTACGACACCGGCTCCACGTGGAAGCAAAGCGGGGCGACCTACTCGCTGGCCAGGGCTTTCGAATACGGGGAGGACAACAAGCCGTTGATCTGTTTTGAGAACCGGGGGACGGCGGATTACACGCTGACACTGCAATTGGGCACCAATGTCGGAAGCCTTTTCGATTATGAGGGCTCTCTCATACTGAACGGAAGCGACTGGGGATTCATTGATGCGTATTCGGCGAACGGGAACCAGTATTTTTGGGGCGAGTTGCCGGGAAACCTGGAAGGCAGCTTGAACCCGGAGACGAAGACGGCGACCTTCACGCTGCACCCCGGCGACAATCTCACGATCGAAGACGGGCGCAACTCGGCGGGAGTGCGGTTTACCATCGTGGGAACCCGTCCGTCCACGCTGGTGGTTTTGAACGGAAAGGGCGCCTACGATTCCCATCCCAAGTTCGCCGCCAAAGCCAATCTCACCGGATTTTTCGCCTTTGCCACCAAGGAGGACTCCGGCGTCCTCGCGCCGGTGGTGAACGACCTTGCGGCGGTCACCGCGACCGATTTCCAGATGACCCTGCCGTCCTCCGAAACCGGGCATCCGGTGGACATCGTGATTCAATACCCCGACGTGCAGGTCATGCTCGCCTTTTTGAAGTTCAACCAAGGCGCGCGTCTCCTGAGCAAGAGCTTCAACTGGAGCTTTGATCTCTCGGGCGGCACGTTTTTTGAGGCGGACGGTCCCGTGGCGTTGTTAAAGAAGAACGCCGCGTTTCTCTCGGCGGCCAAGGGTTCGAGCGCCGCCGAGCGGACGTCCGCACGACAGCTGCTGGACGCCGCCGCGCAATGTTACGTCAACGCCGACGCCGCCGGTCTGTGGACCCGCACGCCGCCGATCGGCGGCTCCTACTTGTTCGGCGTCGATACGCAGGCCGACGACGCGGCGCAGCAACGGGCGACAACCTTGGACAACGTGTCCCTGTTCCGGACGATGCTGACCGGGACGGTGCCGGTCGCCGACGTGTTTCCCGGTTTTGCGGCGGCGGAGTCGTTGCCGGACACGGCGACGTTCAGCCTCGCGCCGCTGTTTGCCGCGACGCCCTTGAATATCCGCGGCATCCTGCCGACGTTCACGAACGGCGGCATCCAGGCAGGCACGTCCATGAAGCTGCTTTCCTCAGGCCTGTTCAAGGGAGTCGGATCGGGTCCGTGGGAGCACTATCTTTGGATGGAGGGCATGACCGACGACACCGTTGCGGCGGCGCGGGTCGCCCCGGTCATCTATTCGCAGCCGACGGGAGGCACGGTGGTCGCCGGTTCGGCGAAGACCTTCACGGTGCAGGCGGACGGATATCCGGTGCCAACCTATCAATGGAAGAAAAACGGCGCGGTGATTCCCGGCGCCACCGGCGCCAGCTACACGATCGCCTCCGTGGCGAAGGAAGACGCGGGCAGCTACACCGTGACGGTGGCCAACAGCGTGAAGGCCGTGAATTCCTCGGCGGCCAAGCTGGTCGTCCACTACGCCCCGAGCATCGTGACGCAACCCGTGTCGCAAAGCGTGAAGGCGGGCAAGGCGGCGAAATTCTCGGTGGTCGCCACTGGGAATCCCGCCGTGACGTATCAATGGCGCCGCAACGGCACGCCCATCCTCAAGGCGACCAAGGCGACTTATTCGGTGAAGGCGACCACGTTGACGCTCGGCACCTACGACGTGGTGGTGACGAACAGCGTGGCCAGCGTCACGTCGTCGCCGGCCGAGTTGAGCCTGCAGAGCATCAAATTCATCGACACGGGCGGGAATGCCAACATCGGCATAGCCTGGTGACAAACGACGGCGTCACTTGGGCTCCTTCGCCAGGAAATCCAGGATGTCCTGGGCCTGCTTGGCGGTGGAGCCCTTGTGGTCGGCGTAGACGATCTTGCCGTCGTGGATGAGGTAGGCCTGGCGGCTCGCGAAGAAGATGCCGCTCTGGCCGAAGGCCTTCATGACCTTCTTGTCGGTGTCGGCGAGGAGGGTGAACGGGAATTTTTCCGCGTCCTTGAATTTCTTCTGCGTCTCGACGCTGTCGGTGCTCACGCCGATGACGGCGACGCCGGCCTTCGCGAGTTTTTCGTAGGCGTCGCGGAGCGAGCAGCCCTGCGCGGTGCAGCCGCCGGTGAAGGCCTTCGGGTAAAAGTAAACGAGCGTGTAGGGCTGCTGTTTGTAGGCGTCGGCGAGGTTGAGCTGCGCGCCGGTCTCGGTGGCGGCGGTGACGGCGGGAGCGGGATCGCCGACGTTGAGCGAGGCGGCGTTGAGGAAGGGGATCATGGCGAGGAAGAGGGAGGCGAGGAGGAGGGGTTTCATGGGCACTCAGACCGTGCGCAGGAGGGGATATTTCGCAAGCGGGGGAGAGGGAAGGGGGAGGTGGGAGCGAGCTTGCTCGAGGTAGGGCGGGTTATCCTTAACCCGCCGGTTTGCGTGTGAATATTTCGGCGGGTTAGGGATAACCCGCCTACCTTTTGATGGAGTCGCGGGTCTACTCGCGCCAGGGGCGGCGGTTCTGATAGGCGGTGAACCGGGCTTTCAGGCGGGCGGCGAGGGCGGCGTTGCCGGCGTTTTCGGCGAGCTCGATGGCGTGGAGGATGGCGCCGTTGGCCTCGGCCCAGCGGGCGTTTTCGGCGAAGGCGGCGGCGAGCACTTCGCGGGCGGCGGCGCTGGCGGGCAAGGACTGCACGGCGAGTTGCGCCAAGCGAACGGCCTCGGCGCCGTCACGCACGGAATCGTCATGCGAGGTGGCGAGCCGCCAGGCGCGGCGGGCGGCGGCCTGCGGGGTTTTCGGAGTGGCGTCCATGACGGCATCGTCCACGGCGAAGAGGCGGACACGGCTCCTGAGCCGGAAGAATTGCGGCGGCACCTCGTAGGGAATCGGCTGAAGCCAGACGGGCTGGTGGTCGTTGAAAAGGAGCCGCCAGCCGAATGCGGCCTTCACGTTCTCGACGGGGGATTCGGGTTGCAGGGCGTGAAAATATTCGGGCAGGAAATTGGAGTTCGACACCATCGCGATGTGGGTGATGCCGCGTCGGCGGATGAGTTGCGCGGCCTCGGCGTCGGTGGCGGCGCTGAAGATTTCCGCCGTTGCGCGGAGGCCGTCGTGGTTTTCCCAGTAGAACGTGCCGACGGTCTGGAAGCGGCCGTAGTAGCCGATGGCGGTGGAGGCGTTGGGGCTGGCGAGCAGGACGATGTTGCCGGCGGGCTTGTCGTCGTGCAGGCGCTGGGCGATGTCGCGGTAGAGCAGCTGCATGGCCTCGCCGGTTTGCACGTCGTTTTTTGCCGCCACAAGGAGGCGTTCATGGAGGAGCGCGCGCGGGGCGGTGACGTAGAGCGCGGCGCACACGCCGATCACGGCGGCGGCGCGCAGCCAGAGCGGGCGGTTGGGACGCCATGAGGACAACCATGCGGCCAGCAGAACCATCACGAGGATGATCTGCGCGCCGCCGGCGGTGAGCAGCCAGCGGTTCTGCAACCAGCCGAGCGCGGTCATGGGCAAGGCGACGGCGAGGGCGAAGAGGATCAGGGCGCGGGCCGTCGGCGCCGGTCGGCGCACGAGCAGCAGGAGGGCGGCGAGGAACGGTAGCAGATGGAAGACCGCATGATCGCGGTAGGCGCGCCAGCCGAGTTCGTGCATGCGGACCCAGAGCGGCTGAAACTCGTCAATCTGCGCGTGGATGCGCCGCATGAACGGCTCGGCGGGAATGAACCAGGTGCTTCCGCCGATCAGCAGGGCGATTGGCGCGGCGGCCACGGCGAGCGCGGCCAGGGTCCAGCGAAGACGTTGAGGGGGAGCGGATGTTTCGGTGCCGGCTCGCCATGCGAGCACGAGGGCGACGAGTTCGCCGCCGCCGAGCCACGCAAGGCTGTAGAGCGGGTGGTTGACCTCGAGGCGCATCGTGAAGTGGGGCGCGTATTCGAGCAGGTAAAACGCGAAGCTCGCGGCGGCGCCCACGCGGCTCCAGCGCCGCCATACCGCGGGCTCGGCGACGGCTCCGATGCTTTGCAGGTCGCGTCCGGCGAGGAGCGCCGTTGTCAGGCCCGCGATGCCGACCAACGCGACGGGAATGACGACGGAGGCCGCGCTGATCCAGAGGCCGAGCGCGCCGAAGACGGCCGAGACGGTCGCGGCGCGCAGGGCGAGGGCGCGTGAGCGCGGAAGGAGGGAGGGTTGGTTTTCGGCGGCGTCACGCCACCAGCCAGCTCCCATGAATACCGCGCCGAGAATCAGGCCGAGGATGGCGGCTCCGATGATGCCGTGGTGGTCGGGATAAGCCGGATAAAATCCCTCGTAGAAACCGCGATGCCCGACGATGGCCAGCGCCGTGACGACCGCGCCGGTGGCGCCGAAACGGCGGCCGGCCCATGCGGAAAATCCGACGAGCACGACGAGCAGCACCGGCAGGTTGGCCCAGAAGGCGGCGCGTTCGATGGCGGCGGGCAACGGTTCGCCGGTGATCGAGGCGCGCAGGTGTCCGAGGCCGGCGAGCCACCAGGCCCAGGCGGAGTTCCACTGCACCTCGCGACCGAAGGGGGCGTTGTCGATGTCGGTTTCGCGCAGGCGCAACGAGTGGCCCTCGGTGAGCGCGATGGCGTGGCGGATCCACGTCTCGCCGTCGGCGGCGAAGCCCTGCGGGACCTGCTGGAGAGGGACGGTGAGGGTTTCGCCGTGCAGGCGCGTGGCGGTCACGCGGTCGAGGTAGTCTTTGAGCAGTCCGGCGTAGAAAAACAGGAAGACCGTGCTGACGAGCACGGCGGCCGCCCACGCGGCCACCCAGCGTGGGCGGGGCGTTTCATCCGTGGGAGGCATCGTTTTCCTGTGACGAAGCGATGCGGCGGACGCCAGTCAAATGGCGGACTTGTGTTAATGATCACGGCTCCTCCCCGGTGGTCGGCCGGGCATGGATAATCATGCGCTATTTGTCGGGGGAGATCGTTGGCGGTTCCGAAGGACTGAAAAACGGCGGCCACCAAAATAGTATCACCTAACGGCCCGACCCCTTTGTTGAAGGGACCGATTCCCGAATAAGTGGTTAACGGCGGTGTTCAGAGTATACCCGCATGGCCGGCTAGTATGCCGTATCACGTTTTATTTCGGATCGTCGGTAGGGCGGGACCGCTGGGCCCGCCGCGAAGTCATGACGGCCCAGCGGTCCGTCCCTACCTAAAATCCCGGCGAAAGATACGAATCTTTTGATGTTACATCATACTAGAGCGGTTTAATAAATGTCGTAGCCGCTATAACGACCGTAGCCGCGAGCGCCAGCGAGTGGTGGCTCGTCCACTCGCTGGCGCTCGCGGCCACAGTTTTATTTAAAATGCTCTATCTTGCTTTTTTTTGGGATAGATTTCGATGGGATCAGGGGGCCACAGGAGTCGGAGGCGTGGTCCTCCTTCGGCTCAACGGGCGGTCATTGTCCGCGCACGCGGACGCGGATGAAGTGTTTGCTTCCGGCGATGAGCGGAGTGGTGTCGGTGACCGTCACCGTCCGGCGGCCCGCGCCCGGGTCCGACACCCGGCTCAGCGAGGTGATCGGAAGCATCTTCGCCCCGCCCACGCTTGTCGCGATATCGGTCCAGGAATTGGCGGCGAGGGTGGGCGAGGCCTGAACGGTATACGTGATGTCGCTGCAGGCGGTATCGCAGGAGAACGTGATCTGAAGCTCGTCGCCGACGACCGAGGGGATCGGGGAGATAAGCGCCGTGTCCGACGTCTTGGGGTTTCCGCCAAACGCGTATTCGAGCAGATTTTGAACACCGTCATTGTCGAAATCCTCCGTGCCGTCCGCCGCGCCCGCCGCTACTTCGACGGGGGTGAACCGGCTCTCCTGCCAGCCGGCAAAGGCGGAGGCGACCGTCAGGCTGAAGGTGGCCGTGGAGGAGGAGGCGTCGTTTCCCGTGACCCTCACCGTGATGTTGGTTGTGCCACCCGCGCCGGGTGTGCCGGTAATCACCCCGTCACTGCCGAGGGTCAACCCGCCGGGAAGGCTGCCCGAGGCGATGCTCCACGTGTAAGGGCTCAGCCCGCCGGTCGCGGCCAGGGTCTGATTGTAAGCCTGCCCCGCGGTTCCAGCCGGCAAGGTTGCGGTCGTGATGGTGGGCGGCGTCGGGGCCGTTCCTTCCGCGAGGGACCACGCGTTGGCCGACGATCCGAGGATGGGCTGAATGGCCACGATGTTGGCCGGCCCCGCGTTCACGTAGAGGATATTGTCCACCCCGGCGGCCGCCAAGGTGCTGGTGCCTGCGGGACCGGGCTTGCCGAACAGGTAACGGAGTTTCAACGGCCCGGCCGGCAATGAACCCGGCGTGACGCGGACGGTCGTGGCGTTCTCCAGCACCGCCGAAGTAATGGGAATCGTGGTGGCGAAGTTGTCGCTCGACAGGGTGAAGCCGCTGATGTTCGCGGACGGATCTTTGAGGCTCAGCGCGGTGCCGGCGTGGAGTTGAACCTGCACGAGCAGGCTGACGCCCGAGCGATAGAAATTCACGATTTCGCCGCCGCGCGGATCGGCGCGGTTCAAGGGATCGCGAAGATGCGCGACGGCGTTGCCCCAGCGAGGCCCCATGATGTCCCAGGCGGGTCCATCCGGATGAACCCCGTCGGAAGTCAGGTAATCGACGGAAAGGCCGGCGTAAGCGCCGTAGTTGGGATTATCCCGCATCCAACGCGTGCTGACCTCTCTCAGCTTGTGCATGGCCACGGGATCGACCTCGTTGCTATAAATAATCGGCCCGGGCGCCAAAACCAGCCGCCAGGTTCCGTCGCCGTAGTCCGTGTTCAGCAGGTCCCTGAACGTGTCGAGATTGGCGTAAAAGTCGTCGTTATACTTGGCGCTGGCCAGGTTTGAGACCCACGTGAAGATGTTCGGCTTGTTCAGTCCGCCGTTCGCCAAGGTGAGTGCTTTGGCGGTCTGATAAGACGCGCCGCCGCCGGCCCAATAGGTCAGCCGGGTGGCTCCCGCCCAGACGACCGAGATGCCCACGCAGCACTGCGAGGCCTCCGAGAGGCGATTGGCGATTTCGTTTTCCCCTTGCGAGCCTCCGCCCATGCCGGTTCCCCGGAGCAGGTTCCACATCGAGTAGTTCAGCGGATTGGTGTCGCCCGCGATGGTGTTGGGGTAGGTGCTGGGATACTTGGCCGTAAAGCCGTTCGGAGCCACGATACTTGCCCGCCCGGTGGATTCGATCTGGCCTTGGATGCTGTCCCCCCAAACGGCCACGACTTCGCCCACCGCCCAGCGAGACCAACTGCGATTCGGGCGGCTGCTGTCGCCGGTGCCTCCGGCCGAATTCACCCGCCGAAGCTCGATGGTTTTCCAATAGCCCTTCGGCACCGGGATGGTCGCGCCGATGGCGGCGCCTCCGCCGACGGAGCCGGAGAGCAGGGGCTGCCACGCCGTCGAGGTTCCGTGCTCCACGTCAATGAAGCGGATTTCGATATCCGCCGTTCCGGTGCCGCAGTCGAAGCCGGTGAACGTGACGTTGGCAAAGCCGTTGAGATGACGGATCACTTGAAAGGGTTGAAAGCTATGGAGCGCCACCACGTTGGACGGTTCGGTCACTTGGGCGGGCGTATTGTTTTCCGCGATCGCCCCGCGCAACATCGGTCCGTCGGCGTATTTGCCGACAGGCCCCATTCGCTTCAAGCCGACCGTCGTGGTGCTCCCCGCGTTGGTAAACGTGGTAGGATCGGCCGTGCTCGAAAGCACGGCGGTTTCCATCGGGAAATAGATCGGCAGATTTCCGGCGAGCGCCGGGAGACTCGAGGGTTTCCAGCCGGCGGCCATAAGGGCGATGTCCTGATCGCTCACGGCCACGGGCGCCATGAAGAAGCCCTCCAAGTCGCAATCGTAGAGATCCTGCCAATCTTCATAGCACCCGAGATACCATGACCTCGCGGGAAAGCCGGCGAAGGGGCGTTCCTGACTGGAGACAAGCATGGGAGCGTGCCCGGCTTCGGCGACCAGATACTCGTTGAAGCCGGAGCGCCGGCGGATGATGTGGAGCCGCGGAGTGAACTTGCCGGTGATGCGGGCGCGGTATTTGCCGGGGAGCGTGCCGGTCGTGCCGGCGATGGCCGTGGTGACGCTGCCGAACGCGACGCCGGCGCTGTCCCTGCCTCCCACGACGTAGTTGCCGCCGGCTTTGTCGAAGAAGAGATTCATGGACGCCCCGGTCCCGCCGGGGGCGCCTGTATTGATCAACCTGCCTCCGTTGCCGCTGTAATTGTCGTCCCAGATCCCGATCGTCCAATCACCGTCGGGAAGGGCGAAGCCGCCGTTCGTCACGAGCCGCGTGCGCGTCTCGAAGGCGTTGGTGCCGGTTGTCGACATGCGGATCGAGGCCTGCATGTCCGGGGCGAACGTGGTGATCGCAACGAGAGAGGCGTATATAAGGAGCGAGAGTGATTTTGTTTTCACAGGAAGAAGCAGTCGGGGGCGGGGGGTAGATTGGGGCGCCACTTGAGAGCATTCCGGAGTTTGCCGTTAACGACGATGCCGGGGATGGTAAACAGTGTAGCCGCCGGGCGAGCCACGGCTCGGGCCGGGCAAAAAATGCGCTGTGATGGGTTTTGCCGTCCTCTGCTTCGACGATATCCTGATGTCACTGGTCAACCCCATTACCCCATGAACCCGCAGGCCCCCGCGTCGCCGCAGACTTTTTTCGCCCCCCCGGAACGACTGTCCCCCGGGTGCATCCGCCAACAGGCCGCCGCCCTCGGGAATGTCGCCGCCTTGCTCGATTGCCTGCCCGACTTCGCGATGATCCTGAACGCGCAGCGGCAGATCATTTTCGCCAACCAGGCGCTGCAGGCCTTCGCCCACGAGAGGGCTGGCGACCGCTTGCTCGGCCTCCGTCCGGGAGAACTCCTTTACTGTCGCGAGGCGGCCCAAGCGCCCTCCGGCTGCGGCACGGGCGAGGCCTGCCGCACCTGCGGCGCCGTCAACGCCATCCTCGCCGCCCTCGACGGACACAAGGGCACCCAGGAGTGCCGCATCGCCACCACCGACATCGAGGCCTACGATCTGAGCATCACGGCCAGCCCCTTCCGCCTGCCGTCCGGCGACTACGCCCTCGTCATCGCCAGCGACATCAGCGACGAGAAACGCCGCCGGGTGCTGGAGCGGATTTTCTTCCACGATATCCTCAACACCGCCGGCAGTCTCCAGGGCATGACGGAGCTCATCCGCAGCGACGCCTCGTTCATGGAGATGTTCAAGGAGGATCTCCACGAGACGGCCGAGGTCCTCGTCAACGAGATCCTAAGCCAGCGTCAGCTGCTTGCGGCGGAGCGGCACGAACTTGAGGTCACCCTCGCGCCGACGAATTCCATCAAGCAGCTCGATCTCGTTGCCCAGACCTACCGTTCCCACGAGTTGGCCAAGGACAAAGAGATCAGGCTCGCGCCGGACTCGGCGGATTTCACGTTCCAATCCGACCTCGCCCTGCTGCAACGCGTGCTCGGCAACCTGGTCAAGAACGCTCTCGAGGCCGGCCAGCCGGGCGACACCGTCGAGCTGGGCGCGGAGGAGCGGCCCGCCCACTTTGTCTTCTGGTGCCACAACCGGCAGCACATCCCGCGCGAGGTCCGGCTGCAGCTTTTCCAACGCAGTTTCTCCACGAAGGGGCCCGGCCGCGGTCTCGGCACCTACAGTATCCGGCTGCTGACCGAGCGTTATCTGGGCGGCAAGGTCGTGCTCGCCTCCGAGCCGGAAACAGGCACGCGCTTCGAGCTGCTTTTTCCGAAACCATGAAGGCATCTTTTGGGTCGGCGAAAGCATCTGACAATTCCCTAACCCCATTCGACAGGGAGGCGGCGGCTCAGTCCACGCCGCTGACGGGGAGGCCGGAGAGCTGCGTCTATGCGATGTCTTGCCGGAGCCCTGCGTGAGGCACGATGGAGTTATGTTTGCCGCTCCAATGATGTTAAAATCAACAAGTAGCGGCCGACTCTTTACGTCTTACCTCTTTTTATGTTGGCGACTCTGATATGAACCATCGCACTCGAATTGGCATTTCTTTAGCGGCCTTACTGTTGCTTCTCGTAGCGGGCCTATACCTGTTGCAGAACAGGCTCCATACTACTCAACCAGAGAAAGCAGAACGGTCTTTTCCGTCTTCCACGTCTGCAACCTCTTTGGGAATTCCATCTGCGCCACCGATTGACAGGGTTGCATTGGTCAAAGCGTTCTTTGATCAATCGATCTCAGTTTATGGGCGGGTTGTTGATCAGTTCGGGCAGTCGATAGAGGCCGCCAAGGTGCGTTTTGGCGTTAACGACAAGCCGTGGGAGAGCGGGTCGGAGTATTTTAGAACAAGTGATTCCGAAGGGCGTTTCCATATTAAGGGCGTCAAGGGTGCGGCGATTAATACAGAAGTTTCCAAGGAGGGATACTATAACGGCAAAGAGTCACGCCGCATTCTTAACCCGGGGGAGCTGACGAGCAAAGAATCCCCAGCGGTCTTTGTGCTTTATAAAAAAGGAGTGACCGAGCCGGTAATTTATCAGCCGGTGGATGCCATGCGACTGCCTCAGGGTGTTGAGAGCGCCGTTTTTGATTTTAGGCGCGGGATCTTGCTCAAATCGGGTGAGGGGGCGGGGCAAATGCTCGTCGAAATCGTTTCAACGCCAGGGGTGGAACATGGGCGTTATTGGAAATACACCATTAGTATTAAGGGAGGAGGATTGCAGAAACGAACGCATGAATTTGCCTTTAGCGCACCTGAATCCGGCTACCTCGAAACGATCTCCGGAGAATATGGGGGCTCTCCTGCGGGTGGTAAAAAATGGCGCAATAGTTTTTCTGATGAATATTTTGCGTTACTCCCCGATGGCACGAAGGCACGGCTAAAAATTGAACTGGGCGCCAAGCGGGAAAGTTATGTGCGAATCAGTGAACTGATTTATAACCCTAATCCGGATAGCAGGAATTTAGAATTTGATCCCGCCAAGGTGATCAAGCTGACCGATAAGCGATAAGCCAAAGAGGGGCCGAGTATTATTTATTCCCTTGGGTCCAATACTCCGAAGATTGCTTCGGCTTGGATGTAGGAGCGGCTTTACGCCGCGATTCCGGAAGCGCGCTGCGCGCGTCATCGCGGCATAAAGCCGCTTGTGTAAGCCCCAACGTGAACCGAGTTCTGATAAAACCGGAGGGGCGCGCGGAGCCCCCGGCGAAGCGCAGCGCGCCCCTGCCGGGGGGAGGATATGCGCAGCCTGTGGCGCGGCGC
>JBAZSJ010000044.1:0-44267 GCA_041662485.1 Opitutaceae bacterium
CGGGATGAAGCCGGAAAGCAGATCGAAACCTCGCAGCAGAAAATCAGCGCGGCCGAAAATGCCGCCTCCGATGCGAAAAAGCTCTATGACGCCACCGTCGCCAAGGGGCGCGGGCAGCGGGCCGATTCCCCCGAGGGGCAGCAGACGCTTAATGATCTCACCCGCTTCAGGGCCGAACTCGAAGCCGCCACCAAAGCGCTGGCGGCGGTGAAAGAGGCCGAGGGCAAGAATATCGACGCCGCCCAAAAGGCCAGGCAAGAGGCCGAGACTGCCCTTGAGATCAACGCGAAGAACAAGGCCGCCACCGAAAACCAAAACAAGGCGACCGAGATCACCGAAGACCCCAAGAAAAAAGCCGAGCTGGAAGCGGCTAAAAAGAAGGACGCGGACAAGGCTCTGGTTGATAAAATCGGCACCTACGAAGCGCCGGTGTTGCAGCAGGGCGCGCAGAATATCGGCCGCGCAGCGAAGACAAAGGGCGCCACCGATCTCTTTGACGCCGCCAAGGCGCTCAACGATGCCGCCCAGGCCGCGCGCGAGGGTGGAACCACGGCGGAGGAGGTGCGGGCTCTCGCCGCCGCCGGGAAAAATCTGGAGACCGAACTCAAGAAGAGGAACGAGGAGAGCGCAGCGTTCAAGGCGCAGCTGGCGGTGTTGGCCAATCAACTCAAGACGCTCGGAGGAAATTCCCAGTAACCATGGCCACCTGGCTCATCAACGACAGCCCGCTCGCCAGCCTCGGCCTCGCCAATCCGAAGCCTGCCTACACGTCGATGCAGGCCGATGTGCTCACGGTGGACCATCTCACGGCCGCCTGGGATGCCGACCCGATCTTCGCCTACGGTCAGCAGATAGTCGTGAAGAAGGACGGCGTCACCGTCTTCGTGGGCAAAGTGCGCTCCGCCCCTCGCTTCGCCGGTCCCACTGCCGAGTCCACTTCCTACGAAATCCTCGGCCCCTGGGATTGGCTGGCGCTCCGCAAACTTCTCCAAAATCAGGCCGTGTATCCCGACACCGGCGTCGGCCCGCCCGTGATGGCTCCGCAGGGCCTCATCATCCTCAACCAGGACGACGAGGGCAACACCGTGACCGTCGCCCAGGCGCTCACGACCATCATCAACCAGGCCATCGCGGTCGGCGTGCCCATCCTGCTCGGCGACATCTCCGGCTTCGACTATAAGGTGGCGTGGGATGAGATCGCCGACCTGTATTTTTCCGACGCGATCACGCGCCTGCTCGCGACCGCGACGGATGTGGTCGTGTGGTGGGACTATACGACGCTCAACGGCCTGGGCAACCCCGCGCCCACGATCCACATCGTGCGCTCGGCCGATCTGGAGCAGGTCACCCTCGCCATCGCGCCGGCCAACACCCCCGTCTCGGCCTTCGAGGCCGGCACCTATGCGGCGTTTGAAACCGTGCGCGCGGTGAAGCGCGAAGACCTGATGAGCACCGGCGTCTTCCTCACCTACCGTCGGGTGAACACCGTCGATGGAAATAACTACCTCCAGCTGGTTCAGCGCAACGCCGGAACAGGCGAACCCACCGACGAAAATGCCGTTGTTCACACCATCCAGTTGGCGGGGAGTTCACAGAGCACCGTCTCGCAGCAATGCGTCACCGCGCTCATTCCCGTCTCCATCGGCACAGAGACACTGACTCCGGATGATGGGGCTGGATTTACCGATGCGTTGAAGTTCCTTGGGCGCTGCGAGTCATGGCTGCTTTTACCGAGCACCGTCGTCACCAAGCTCAAGCCCGTCGGCGCATATGCTAGCTTTTATCGCCGTGCCTTGGAGCCCAATCCCGACACCGGCGTTATGGAAGAGGTCCCAGGAGATGAGGTGGACTACAGCCTGGTGCGCGAGCTGGTCGACGGGAATGTCGCGCCGTGGATGATGACCGGCGGGCTCAACCGCAAAGTGCAGGAGCAGGAGGTCTGCTACGAGGTCACCGCGACACGCACGATTGACGGTGTCGCCACCCCCTACGTCGCGCTCGTCACGCGGGCGTTCACGGCCACCAACGTGAGCACGCGCACCTACAGTTACTTGGAGTCTGATGGCAGCGGCACGCCCGAGGAAACGCCCGAGGGACTGGAAGACGCCCTCCTGGCCGATGCCACGCTGCCGCGCTACGACCTCACCTTCACGCTCAAGGAGCGCGACTGCGCCCTCGCGATCCGGCCGGGCAAGGCGATCAATCTCTCGGGCGGCCGTGCCGAGTGGCTCACGATGAAAGCCATCGTCCAGTCAGCCTCCGCCGATCCCACCACGGGCACCACCAACGTGACCTGCGGCTGGCCCAAACAGCTCACGCCCGACGTGCTCCAATCCCGCTACCGTCTCAACCGCATCAAGCGTCAGGCCAATCTTGGACTGACGCGCACCACGGGAATATTCTAACCATGGCCCAAGGACTATCAGTCAGAGGACCCTGCACCCGCAGCAGCACGCAACTGAAGGTCTCCTCGCGTGTTTTTGCCGGCGCGATCACCATCGCGGCCACTTCAGGCATTCCCACGGAAGCCGAGATCAAAGCCGCCATCGAGGCGATTTACACGACGGCCGTCTCGGCACCGCAGCTCGGCGACCTACTCGCGCTGTCCATCGGCACCAAAGTGAAGTTCGTCGGTCATGTCATTCCGCAGCTCGGCTCATTGACGGGTTCACCGTTCTACATCCAGTTCGAGTATGACGTGGACGGGGACGAAGAGCCGGAGTTCTTCTTCGCCCTCCTGGCGCAGGCGGGCATGATCTAAATGGCCTGGGATTTCTTCACCGCCTACCTCACGAGCGAGGAAATCTTCACACGGGCGATGCGCCGCGATTTGTGGCTGGCCCTGGATGAACGGCTCCGGGCGGTCGACGTGGCCGGCTACGGCGCCGGGATCGACTGGACGGCCGTCAACGCCTTCGACTCCGAGGACATGCTCACCGACAAGGTGCGCTGGAAGTCTCCGGTCGACGGCGTGCTGCGCTGGAACCGGCTCTATGAGGTGCTACAAAATGAGGCCTTCCTGAATAAGTTTGCCCGATTTGAGGATCAGCCGGTCGGCGCCCCGTATAATCTGAGAATGTCAGGGTGGGGATCATCCCTGGGCTCTGGTTATCCAGCCCTACTCGATGTCGCCGCTACGGCCGAGGGATTGACCAGCGCGGGTGCCGTCACAAATCGGCAGAACCAGCTGCATCACTATTGGAACGTCATCCGGCGGGCCATCCAGCTCCTTAAGAGTGTGATGCTCCCGCTCAATACCGCTTACGCCTCCGGCCTTCGTGTGCGCGAATTCAGCTCTTCGTCCGGCGTAGATTGGGCAGACACGAAGGCCAATTACCCAACCTCATCCGGGACGGATGGCCCCTCTTACGGGACGGACATTATCGCCCTGGGCACGGCCATAGGTGCTCGGCGCAACGTCTGGGGCGAGGGCGTCACGATTCCCGATGCCTCTGCGCTTTACACCTCGGCGCCGGCCTGGATTTACATTGATGCGGCCGCTCCTGGTGGTGGTCGCACGCTGGCGGCCGACACCTTTCGCTTTAAGGTCGGCACTTCGGAGGTGACCAGGGTGATCTCGGCGCCAGGTGGTTATCTGAGGACAACCTTCACTCTAAGCGGTGAGACCGGGGCGCTGGATACCCTGTTTGAGCTTAATGGCTACGCCGGCTCCTTGGACCCCTATGATCCGGGCGGCAAAGAGTGCAATGTGGTCTGGTCGATCAACCAGGCGGTCCTTTTCGCCTCCCCGGCCTTCGTCTGGGCGTAGCTGCATCAGGCGTGCAGGCCCCTCGCAGCGGTCCGGTTTGTTCTTTAAAATCACCCCTCGATTACAAAAGCTGCTGGAAACCTTCCAGTCAGCGACTGGATTTTACATCTGAAATCTGCTCGCCATCTTACCCCGCTGCTCCGCCTTCGACTGCATCGTTACGGCTAAGGAAACATCCCTACGGTGTTCGCGCGTCGAGCCGAGGGGACCGGAGCGCGTTTTTCAATTTCTCAACGCCCCCAACTTGCCGTCAGATCTCATCCTTCGCATCCTTCTCAAGACAAAATTCCGTCCTGTAAACTCCGCCACTTTCCCCGCTGATTCCGACGCCTCCCCTCCCCCCAAAAATCCATGAAACCCATCCAAGGTTACCATCTCATCAAGCCCGACGATCTCCATTGGCGGCCCTCCAACCTGATGCGCATCCCCAACGCGGATTATCTGGAGCGCACCGGCAGCGAGAACATGGGCGCGCGGCTTTGGCGGCTGCCGCCACGGAGCGCCAACACGCTCCACAAGCACATGCGCGCGGAGGAATTTTATTTCGTGCTGGAAGGCACGGGCCGCCTGCGCGTGGGCGACGAGACGTTGACCGTGCCGCGCCATGGCGGCGTGATGGTCGGCCCGGACGTGTTGCGGCAGGTGTTCAACGACACCGACGCCGAGGTGCTCTGGCTCATCATCGGCGCGCCGGAGGAACTGGAGTTTCTGCAGGGTTCAAAATCCCAGATGGACCTCTCGCTCATCTACCCGGTTGACCCAAAGCAACTGCCCAAGGAACTCGCCGGCGTGGAATGGCCGCCGAAGGGCTGAATCGTTTCCAGAGGGCGAGCCGAAGGGGTCAGCGCTTCGGCATTCGGATTTTAGAGCGATTCCATCTCGTTGTAGTCACGCCCGTGTCGGGCGTGCGGATCGAAATCATGGCGTAATCCCGGAACACGCCCGGCACGGGCGTGACTACACCAGAGATGGAATCGGTCACAACTTCATTTGAAATGCTGTAGCCGCCCCGGCTCACTTGAGGTTGGACTGATTAATCAGCAGGACATTGTGCTCTCCCTTGTTGTTGGCCGGCTTCTTGACCCCGAAGGCGGTGCCTGGAGCGAAGACGGGAGTCACGGGGACCGGAGAGTCCGTGTTATACCACTTGTTTTTGTAGCGGTAGTAGATCGCCGCGACTCCACCATGGCCGTCGTCAACGATGAGTTCGTCCTTGCGCTGGGAGGAGTCGGTGCCGCGGCTCTGGGCGAAGTTCGAGTTGTTGAACCCCATCTCATTAATGGAATAGGGCGTGTTGCGCGGCAGCGCGAACGTGCTGGCGGTGCTCACAGTCTTCATGGAGGTGAGATAGAATTTGAACGGATCGACGAGCGCCGATCCCGAGATGAACACGCGAAGGGGGAAAGAAACGCTGCCGGTGTTCTGAAAGTAGATGTAGCCGCCGGGCGGAAGGACCGTGTCGCCCGCGGGCACCGAAGGATTGTCGACCGAAACCCAGGCGCCCAGGGAGGCGCTGAAGTAATAAGACTTGCCGACCACCTGGGGCAGCTGCGGCCCGAGGATCACGGGCGGGTTGATCACCAACTTCGTCATCACGTTGGAGGGATCGGTGGTCGGGATGAAGGCGATGTTCGCCTGGCTCGCGGGGAAGAGCGACGACAGGGACCAATAGGGAAGCAGGTTGACGGCCTTGATGTCCTTGGCGGAAACGGAAACCCCCGCGGTGTAGATGAGCAGGGTGTCGGCGGTGTTGCCCTGCACGGAGAAGAACTCTCCCGTCATTTTTCCGGCGGTCACGAGCACGTAGTAGGTAACCGGTTGGGTTCCCGCGGCGTAGGCGTATTGATTGGCCTTGAGCGGAACACCCAGGGCGTTTTTCGGTGGATCGCCGGCGAGCCGAAGGGTGCAGACCGGGTTTGCATCCGTCACCTTTGCGACCGTGAATTTCCCGCCGGTGGCATAGTTGTTGGACGCGGTGAGGGTGGCGATTTGTCCGTCGACCACCTGCTCGGTGACAACCTCCGGACTGGTGGTTCCATAGACAACATCCGTGGTGGTTCCATTCTGGGTGAGGAGCCCCGCCCCCGTGTAGAGATACTGGGGAGCGACAACGGTGACGTTGTTTGGCTCGATGTAGATGTATTGGGTGCCCAGCGAGGGCGACGTCACGCCCGATTTGCGAGGGGCTGCCGACGCGGTGTGAAGCAGCGTGGAGAAACCCAGGAGTCCGGCGATGAGAAGGGGGTGTTTCATGATCGAAGGCCTCAGGCTCACGAGATTCTTGCGGGTTCAACGATCCACTGGTTGTCCGGATTGGGACGCCATGCCAACCGGTAGGAGACGTTCAGCGCGTTGAGCGGCTGGTTGAGGATGATGGGGCCGTTGTTCCCGGTGATCGGGCTGCCCACGGTCGTCCAGGTGGCGTTGTCCGACGACATCTGCAGTTCGTAGATCGTGGAGGAGCGCGAAAGCCAGGTGATCTGGATGCAGGCCTGCTGGCCGTAGGTGTCGGTCCAGTTGACCTGACCGATGGTGAAGTTTTCGGGCGGAACGGCAGGCTGGACCGGAAGCGGCTTGAGCTTTGTCTTCACCGCAAGCTGGAGATCGCGCTCCATGGTGTTCCGCACGGATGTTTGCTCGCGGGTGATCGGGGCCGTCTGCCCCTGTTTGTAGGCCCAGGAAGACAGGTTCTTCAGCTCGACGGGTTCCCCGGTGACGGGATCGCAGTCGGTGCCTCCCGCGGCGCTGTTTCTCAGGTCGTAGAATTCCGACTGGGGCTTCTGGAGGTTCTGCCCGTCAAAGTAGTAGGCGTAGGCATAATCGAGTTCCAGAAGCGCCCTGATCCTGTTCGGCGCGGGGACGATGCCGTTGGGATTGCCCTGGGCGTTTTGACCGCACCAAATATCGTCGTAGGTGAAAAGGACGTATGGCTGGACGGCGGGCGCCGTCACGGGAGCCTTGATCAAGGAGCTGTAATCAACTCCGGCGAACGCGTATTGCTTCGGATTGATCCCGAGCATCGAGCAAAGGGTCGGCAGGAAATCAACATGCCCGACCAGCTGGTTGCACTGCTGCCCGGAGCCGAGCGGATAGTCGGTCGGGTTCGACCAGATCATGGGGACACGCAAGGCCTCCTCGTAAATCGAGAACGATTTCTGCCGAAGGCCGCCATGGGCCAAGCCATACTCGCCGTGGTCTGAGGTCCGGATCATCCAGGTGTTGCGACGGATTGTCCGGCCGGCCGGCGAGGCGTCGAGCAGCTGGAGGATCTTGTTGAACTGATAGTCGGTGTAGCTGATCAGGTTCCCGTAGAAATTGAGGTATTTCCGCTTGTCCTGCGGGGTTACCAGCGGGCCGAGTGACGCGCAGACCAGCAGGTAGGCCTGCTGCACGGTTGGCTTGAAATTCGTCTGAAGGTTTTCGTCAACCGTCGGGGGAAGCTGGATCGGCGGGGTGGTGTCGGCGGTCCAGTCTGCATCGGCGAGGGCCACGCCCTGCTGGTCCGCAAGCCATTGGTTGCCCTCCCAGTCGGGATTTTGCGACGGAATGTAGCCGCCGTCGGATAGGTTCGTGGGATAACCCAGCACGTCGTGAGGATTGACCAGCGAGATCACGAGGCAGAAGGGCTTGCCCCCGGGGTTGTCGATTTTGTTCTGAAGGAAGGCAAGGGCGTCCTCGATGTAGCGTCCATCGTGGTTGGCGGAGCCTCCGCCGTAATCGCCCAAGGCGGTGTTGCGTCCCGCATCGGGCGGATCCCACTGGCTGAATTTGTAGCGCTCGATGTCATCCCAGATGTTCACCCCGTTCTGCTGGATGATGCCTTTGCTGAGATGATATTTGCCGATGTAGGCGACTTCGTAGCCGGCCGCGGTCAGGACGGTTCCTACGTTGGGGTAAGTGGGATTGAGTTGGTGCTCACCCTCGGACTGGACAAAGCCCTCGCTGAGGGTGTCGGTGGAGAGATGTTGCGCCGGATAAAGCCCCGTGAAGAGCGTGGTCCTGGCGGGGGTGCACATGGCCGTGTTGGTGTAGGCCCGGTTGAAGGTCACGCCGGTTGCGGCAAGCGCGGTCTGAAAAGGGAGATTGGCGGCCGCCCATCCTGCGGGGAACCACTGCATGGCGCGCTGCTGGTCGGTCAGGAAGATGATGACGTTGCGCTGGGAGGCGACCGAGGGCGGAACGGGGGCGGCCTGAAGTGGCCAGAAGTTTACGGCGCCCTCCGTGGCGAGCAGGGCTCCCGCGCCGCCGATCATCTTCAGGAAATCACGCCTGGGGAGATTTACCAGTTCGGGACGGGTTGAGGTTTTCACCTCGGAGCGGTTGTTCCCCATGGCCGAAGGTATTCCGGGATGTTCACCTATCAGGCAAGTGAATTAGTTTCATTAGAAACGAACCGAAGGGGTCGGGCCTCTGTTTGGTGATTTTTCAGCCCGCCTTCACTCCACCCTGCGGTCGCCCGGGCGTTCACTTGGCGTCAGGGTAACGGAGGGGGAAGACGACGCGGAGAGTGGTCCCGGACTCGGCCGAGGTGGCGATTTCCAAACTGGCGTCGAGCAGTTCGCACAGGCGTTTCACGATGGAGAGGCCGATGCCTTCGCCGGGTTGGTGGCGGGTGCCCCCCGACGGAGCGTCCTCGCCTTCGGGTGGCGGGAGCACCTGTGAGAGCTGGCCGGTGCTCGCGGCGTTTTTTTCGTCGGACTCCTTGGCGCTGGCGGTCGCCTCCTGGAGGCCGGTCGCCAGGGGCGCGCCCGCGTGGGAGAGCAGGCCGGGGCCGGTGTCCTTCACGATGAGCCACCAGTTGGCGGTGTCCGCATCCCAGCTCACGGTCACGCCGCCGCACACGGTGTATTTCACGGCGTTGGTGAGCAGGTTTTGGAGGAGGCGGTTGACCTTGTCGGCGTCGCCTTCGACGGAGAGCTCGGGCGGACCTTCCGTCTGTAGAAACAGGCCGTGCTTGCCGGCGAGCGGCTCGTTGACCTCGCAGCGGTCGGTGATGAGGGTCGCGGCGTCGAAGCGGGTGATCTTGCGCTGCTCCTGGCCGGCTTCGAGGCGGGCGAGGTCCATGAGTTCGCCGAGCATGGTGGTGAGGCCTTCCACGCTCAGGCGCAGGAGGCCCGCGAATTCGGTGCGCTGGGCGTCGGCCATGTCGGGCCGTTCGAGAAGTTGCGCCGAGATGTGGACGCCGGCGACGTCGTTGCGGAGATCGTGAACGGCCTGGTGAAACAACGCGGTGCGGCGGCGCTCGATCTCGTGGAGGGAGGCGAGCGCGCCGCGGAGGTCGCCGACGTGGCCGGCGGCCTCGGCCTGCTGCATGCGCTGGTATTGGGTGGCGCTTTCGCTGATCGTGTCGTTGACGAGGGTGAGTATCTGGCGATGGGCGGCGGCGATGACGCCGCGGTCGAGCTCGGGGTGTTCGGAGGCGATGAGGTCGAGTTCGTCGAAGAGGCAGAGCTGGAGGTGTCCGCATTCGTTGACCAGTTCCTTCATGCGGTAACCCTGCTGCCAGCGGTGGAGACCGTGTTTCACCTCCTCGAGTTTCTTGTCGATCGCGGCGGTGCGCGCGCCGGGGCCGCCATGGTGCGAGCGAAGCTTGAGCTCGAAGGCGTCGAGCATGTGGGGAATGTGATCGAGGAACTGGCCGACGGACAGCGAGCGACCGGTGGTCTGGCCGGGATCGGCGCAGGCATTGCGGCGCCAGGTGCGCAGGATGGCATCACGGCGCGCGGCCAAAAGATCGCCGAGCATGTCAAACTGTTCGCTCTGAGAAAGGGTCATTCGCCCAGAAGCTAGTTACGGCAAAGGGAAATAGCGACTGCCGACGGACGAGGAGGCGCGACGGCGCTCAAAGTTCCCACCCAAGCGCTTTTCGCTCGCTCGTTCCCGGGCTTCACCTCACCTGCTCTGCCGGTTCAACCAGGTGATGGCACCGCACCCGTGATCGCGTCCGAGCCGAGGAGACCGGTTATGGGTGCATCGATCCGCCTACGCGACCCCGTTCACAGCCACCTCCCCTGCTTCCCGCGCTCGGTCGTGATATCCAGTCCGCCTGAGCGATTGCGTCCAGCCCTGGGGGCTGTTGACTGCCTCCTTTCCATCAAACCCCGATGATCAGGCTCCTCACCCTCTTTTTTCTCATCACCCTCGGTCTGCCGGCAGTCGAAGAGCCTTATAAGGCCGATGCCTTTGGTGATGAATATAAACTGACCAAAACCCAAGTCCGAGAGTCGATCTCGAGGGCCAAGCAAGCACTGCGGACCCGATTTCAACCTCAAGGAGCAAAGCTGGAATATTTTGCGCCAGGAGTCAGCACCTTCGACTGGTGGCTGGGCATGACCTACAAACCCCTGTCGACGCCACCCGGCACGCCGTCTTATTACCGTTTTGTGTATCAGGACGGCTATCCCGTGGCAAATTATCGGCACGACGATACCGGCATCCATTTGAGCACGTCGTATTACTACGACCAACGTTTCTTCCCCATCGTCGCCCTTCTGCAGGACAAGAAAGGAAATCCGGTGCAGATAGCGGTCCTCACCTACGACAAGCAGGATCGAATCAAACGCGTCGTGCAGTTGAACGGGGATTGGGAGCCCATGTTTGTCACCTGTTTCGTTCATCACGGCGATCAGTCAACCGAGACGTGGTGGTATTATGCCCACGAAAAGTCGGGCTTGGTGATGCATGGCCTGCAAGAAGGCCCGAATGACTACGCCTTCAAAAACGGCCAGCGCCTGCCGGGGCCTTCCTTATACACCCGCTTTTCCACCCTGTCCCTTCTCGCGAAATTTGGCATCCGCCCCTACCCCGGATCGTTACCGAAATCCTGAGAGCGCGCCGAAAGGGTCGGACTGAAACCTGCTGGCAGCCCCCTGCCGAAATCCGCATCACACCATCATGAACCCAGGCGCCCGACGTTCGATCCTTCGCTGGATACACATCCTCTTTGGCCTTCCGATCATCGGTTTCATTTACGGGCCGCCGGAGGAAGTTCAGCCGTGTGCCCCATGTTTCGGTTTATCTTCGCTCCCGTCATTCTTCTCTCCGGATTGTGGATGTGGAAAGGCCATCTGCTGACCCGTCTTTTCCTAAAAAACAGGACTGAGCGCGATCCGCCCTTCATCCTCCAAGCAACCAAAGGAACCATCCATGCAAGCCGCCGCCACCAAAAAGACCTTGTCGCCCGAGCAAAGCGAAGTGCTGCTCAAAAAACTGCAGGCCCGCTTCGAGGAATACATCAACCGCCACAAAGGCCTCGACTGGGCCAAGGTGAAAGCCCGGCTGTCGGCCAATCCTGAAAAACTGTGGTCGCTCCATGAAATGGAAAAAACCGGCGGCGAGCCGGACGTGGTCGGCCAGGATAAAAAGACGGGCGAATACATCTTCTTCGACTGCTCGGCGGAAAGCCCCGACGGACGCACCAGCGTTTGTTACGATCGCGAAGGGCTGGAATCGCGGAAAGAGCACAAACCCAAAACCAGCGCCATGGACATGGCCGCGGCCATGGGCATCGAGATGCTGACGGAAGAACAGTATCGCGAGCTGCAGAAGCTGGGCAAATTCGACCGGAAGTCGTCTAGCTGGGTAGTGGCGCCGGACGACATACGGAAACTCGGCGGCGCGCTCTTTGGCGACCGTCGCTACGACCACGTCTTCATCTATCACAACGGCGCGCAATCCTACTACAGCGGTCGTGGATTCCGCGGCTCACTCAGGGTCTAATCGTAGAATGACATGGGAGATCCCGCAAGAAACCGGCGCCGCGCCTTCAAAGTGGGCCAATTTAGAATGTAAAGGTGTTGAGCGACTGGGCGGACAACTCCAGCCGGCGCGGCAGGCCGTCCATCTCAACCTCCATCCACACGGGCGCGTCACAACGATTGGCCGTGATGAGCACGCGGGAGCCGGTCGCACAAAATACGCGTGGTGTTCCATCACGTAGAACTCGGGATTGTAAGTCACCGGGTCCGTCGCGCCCGATGGAAAAATGCTCCGTCGCGAAATCGCCGTCCCCGATGAGCCTACACGCTTGAAGAAACGCTTTACAACCATCTGCGGGCTAGCCGAAGGGAGCCGGACCAGCCATGGTGCGGTCACGAGTCCGATAAAACCGCAAGCCCTAGACATGCGCCGCCGTCCTATTATTTTCAGGGAAGCTCCTCGCTTCAGCCCCATCCGCCAACGCGAACTCCGGGCCGGCGTTCGTCCTATCCGCCGCACCGTCGTGGTTTATGGCCCCGTGCTCAGCCTGGTCGCCTTGTGGACGTTCCATCATTTTGCCGGCTATGTTCCGATCACCCGGCATCTCGTCACCGGGTTGTTTCTCGCCCCGTTGTCCTTCGCCCTGATATTCGAATTGCCGGGCTTGTTAAGCCGCATCCCGGCGCTGGCATCGCTCGTCCTATACACTTGGCGCCTCACTCCTCATGGCGTGATCCAGCAAGGCGGTTTGGTAACCCGAGGCTGTCCGTGGACGGCGATCCATGCGCTGCACATCGAGGAAACGCCCGATGAGATCACGCTGCGTTTGGATGTCGGATTCCGAGGCGTCAACAGTCGTTGGACCCTCACATGCCGCCGCGCCGACGTCACGGCGGAATCCCTGGCCGTATTCACCGACGCGGTGAGCAACCAAAGCCTTCGTTGAGGGTCGTGGTTCCTCGCTGTTTTCGATGGGCAAGATCGGGAAGTAGCGGGGAGCGTGAGCGACCCGGGGTTGGAACGGGTCGCTCACGCTCCCCGCTACAGGACTGAATCCCCCCGGTTTCCCCTCTATGCCCCGGGAGCTTTCTCACGATCTCGGTCCACTCTCTGGCTGCTTCGCCAACCTTTCCGACTTTCACCCACTGAAAACAGCGAAGAACCAAGATCGTCCCTCCGGACAATCGAGCGGGGGGACAGACGGCAACCTCCGCTTATTCCGGATAGTAGCATCCCGGCTTTCCGCATGCGCGCGCACCCCATGCTCGCCTCCCTTGGAAAATCTCCGCTGTGCTGACCGGTTTCCCTTCATCGTTTATGGCCAATCCAACCTCCTCCGCTCCCAAATCATGCAATCCCGCCGTGGTCGGCCTTGCCGGCTTCGGCCTCACCACCCTGGTGCTCCAGTTTCACAACCTGGGCTGGGTGAGCACCGGACCGGTGATCTGCCTGGGACTCATTTTCGGCGGACTCACGCAGATGATCGCCGGTTTCCAGGAAATGAAGACGGGCAATAATTTCGGCTACTGCGCCTTCACCGGCTACGGCGCGTTCTGGATCGCGCTTTGCCTGATGCTGCTCGCCGGCCACTTCAATCTCTTCAAGATCAGCACCACCGATGTCGGCTGGTTCCTGGTCGCCTGGACCCTTTTCACGGTGATCCTGTGGATCGGCGCGCTGCGCATCCACGGAGCGATGGCGCTCACCTTCAGCCTGCTGCTCGCCGGCTTTGTATTGCTCGACTTGGGCCACTTCGGCTTCCCCGTGCTGAACACGGTCGCCGCCTTCGTGCTCATCGGATGCGCGCTGTGCGCCTGGTATATGATGGCGCGCATTATTCTCAACGATCTCCATGGCCGTGAACTCCTCCCCGCCGGCAAGCCCTGGCTCGGAGCAACCCGCCCCGCCGTCTCCCCTGCCCCGGTCGTCGCGTCGCTGGAAAACGCCACGCTCGCCGGCAATCGCGGTTGACGATCTGGTTGCGGCCAGAGCCATCCAGGGCGGGGATTGTTGGTTCCTTTGGAACCGAAAAACTTGCTTTGGCTTGGTTGTGTAGGAACGGCTTTATGCCGGGATGGTTAGACCGTGGGAGCGAGCTTGCTCGCGATGATCGGATTCGCGGCGTAAAGCCGCTCCTACAATTGGCGGCTCGGGGCTTCCCCTAGGGATCTTTACTCCCGACGCGCCCAGATCCGATCCGTCATCAGTGACACGCGCTCACCCTTGGATCTCAAGCCTCGTGTCGCCCGAGTCGTCGCGCGCGAGGTGCCAGTCGGTCCCGGTTATTTTTTCGAGAAACGACTCGTCGTGGCTCACCAGCAGCATCGCGCACGGGCAATCCGCCAGCGCCTGCTCCAGGCACAGGATGCCGGGCAGATCCATGTGGTTCGTCGGCTCGTCCATCACGATGAGATGCGGCCCTCGCACGATGCCGATCGCCAGAAGCAGTTTGCGCACTTCGCCCGGACTCGGGAGCGCGCTCTCCAGCAAACGCGCCGGACGCGAGCCGAGCCGGCTGATCGTGATCATCACCCGGCCGAGTTCGTCGTTGGGCAGGCGTTTGATCGCCTCCAGCAGCGCGCGCGAATCCTCCGCTGAAATTTCCTGCGGCACGGTCACCAATTTCTCCGCAGGCAAGTTGAGATGCGCGAGCAGATGGCGGATCAACGTGCTTTTGCCGAGTCCGTTGGCCCCGGTGAGCGCTATGCGGCTCGTGCCGCCGATTTCCAGATCGGGAAAATGCAACCGACGCCCGCCCCCCAACGGCAGACTGCCCGCCGGCAGACGCAGCAGAAAATCTCGCGGCATGAAAGACGCGCCGTCGACCCAAATACCGGTTTCGTAACGCTTCTTCACCGCGATCTCGGAGCGTTGCGTCGCCACTTTGCCCGCGCGCTGGTTCATCTGCGCGACCATTTTTCCCGCGTAGGCGTCCTTGCCGGACATCTTGGCAAGGTTGCGCTGGGCGCGGCCGTCGTGGTCGTGGGCCGGGATCTTGATCTGTTTGGAGCCGCGCGAAGCCGCCGACTTCTGATCCGCGATCACGCGGCGGCGCTGCGCTTCTGCCTGAAGGCGGGTTTCGGTGCGGCGAAGCGCATCGTTGGCGCTGCGGGCGGATTTCTCGTCGATGTCCTGCTGCTCCATCGCCTCGGTCACGCCGCCCGGCCTCATCACGGCGTCGGGCGGATCGATCAGCAGACACTGCGTGCAAAGCTCGTCCAGCAACGCACGGTCATGGCTCACCAGCAGCCCGATGCCGTTAAACTCCACGAGCGCCTGCAGCAGCAACCGGCGCGCATCGGCGTCGATGTGGTTGCTCGGCTCGTCGAGCGCCAGCACCGCCGGCTCGCGCCAGAGCGCCACCGCGATCTGCGCGCGCTTGCGTTCGCCGTGACTCAGCGTGGGCCAGCGTTCCGGCCAGTCCTCGCTCACCCGCAGGCGCGCCTTGAGCACGGTGGCGTCGGGCGCCCAGATAAAATCCTCGAAAAACTCGGGCGGATCGTCCGTGCGTTGCGCGACATACAGCGCCAGCCCCTGCCGGGTGACCGAACCGGCCTGCGCGGCGAGTTCGCCCGTGACGACCTTCAGCAGCGTGGTTTTGCCCGCGCCGTTGGGACCGACGATGCCCGTCCAGCCGGAGGGAAACTGCACCGTCAAATCGGTGAACAAGGGCGTGGTCATCCCCGGATGCGCGAACTCGACGGATTGAAGTGCCAGCTGGGCAAAAGCCATGCCCGCCATCGTGAAGGCCCCTTCCCTCCCCGCAATGCCAAGTTCATCCGCGCGTCCGCATCACCCGCGCTCCCGAGTGTCGCACCTCCAGACGGAACGCTACGAACGTAGTGTAGCCAGCGGAATAATCGCCAGATCGTGGCTATTGTTATAGACTCAATCGTTTTCCGACTTACAGACTTCAACAGCGCATGCGATACTCCCTTACCCTTTTGTTTTTGTGTGTCTGCCTGCACGCCCAGACCGACCCCTTTGATCCTGCGTCCGACGGACGCCCAGACGCGGAATTCCGCGTTTGGACAAGCGCAGTCGGCACCGTCATGCGCGCCAAATTCAGGACGTTTCAAGGCGAACGCGCCACCCTTCAAACCCCCGACGGGAAAATCATCGAAGTCGACTTGAGTGCGCTGAGCCAGGCTGATCGCGACCATATCAAAACGATCGCACCGGGCGCGGGCGCATCACCCGCCACGGCCACCGCCGTTCCGGCGCCACCGCCCGCAACCGCACCGGTCGTCAGCCTCCCGTTGCCACAATCTCAAGCCTCGGCCCCGGCCACATCGGCCGCCCCGCGCCCGCGTCGCATTCCCGTGGACGAAACGATAGAAAAAATCCCCCTCCTAAAACGAAAAAACGTCCAGCCCATCGCGTTCAGTTTCTTCGACATGGTTCGTGGGAAAATCGTCGCCTCCGGCGATTTCAAAGGGAAGTTCGTGTATGTCCACACGCTCTACTTCCGGGAAAACATGGGGGAAACGCTCCAGCAGTTGAAGCTCCTCCACGACAAATACGCCAAGCGCGGTTTTGAGATCATCTCCATCCATCCCTATTCCAACCGCAACGATCCCTCGGTGAGCGAAGCCTACGAGGACAGCGCGGTCCGGCAGCTCATCCGCCGCGCCATCGAAGACTACGGCATCACCTGGTATATTTCCTACCCGCAGAAAATCGGCGCCAATCCGCTCATGGCCAAGTTCTCCGACAAATACTATTTCGACTGGCTGCTGGACGACCAGACGCGGTTGATTCACTCCAACATGCAGACCACCGGAACGGTTTACATGTCGGGCGATGCCGTGATCCAACGCATGCCGCTGGAGACCGCGCTTAAGATGATTTTCCCCGAAAACAACTGAGCCCCACCCCATCTGCGCGCTCGCATGAAGTCCACATCCGCCCTGTTTCGCCCGATGCTCGCCGCCTCGCTGGCGTGGTCCGCCTGCACCTTGCTTCAAGCCTTGCCCCTTGACCCGGCGATCGAGCGCGAGCTGACCAGCGCGACCGGCGAAAAGGTGGCCGTTCGCATCGTGGACATCACCGAGACACAAGTGAAAGCTCTCCGGCTCAAGGACCAGACCACGTTCCTCTTCCCCGTTGAACGGCTCTCCGCGGAGGATCGCGGCTTCGTGATGGGTCTCTGGCAGGTGCAAAAACAGCAGCTTCGGCGGACGGCCCAAACCGCATCCGCTTCCAACCAGACACTCCCGACGCCCAGACCGGGCTTCAGCCTCGCGCTGTCGCAGCTCTCCCGTGAAAAAGATCCGGAAAAAATTCACGCCGCGCTCGAAGTGGTCATCGCCGCCTGGTCGGCGCAAAGCTCCCAAACCTTTCCGGTCCACTACGTGAGCTACAGCGTTTGGATGGCCGTCCGGCGCCTGCCCGACCAGGCCGCGACGGAAACCTGGCTCAACAGCCTGCTGTCCGCAAAACTCAATGATCGCTCGCTTACGCCGGAACAACGCGACGGCTACGTCTTCATTTCGCTCTCGCGCAACGCCCGCACACTTTTCTCCGCGGAATGGCGCGAAGCCCTGAATCAGTTCACACACGAGAGACCCGATTCGCCGCTGCTTGCGAATCTGGAAACCGCCTACGCTGGTTTCCTTTATCGCACCAATCCCGACGAGGCCAGGCAACGCCTCCGCGCGTTCCTCTCCAGCGCAAACCAAAGCCTTGCCGCCGCGGCCCGCGAGCGCCTGCAAGAGTGGGCCGAGTTGGAAAAACTCGGCCCGATCAACACCTGGCGCTTCACGGCGGTCGACGGGCGCGAGGTCGATATCGCCAAGATGCGGGGGAAAGTCGTGGTGGTGGACTTCTGGGCGACCTGGTGCGGACCCTGCGTGAAGGAACTCCCCACAATGCAAAAACTCTACGCGGACTACCATGACCTCGGCCTTGAGATCGTCGGCATCGCCCTGGAATATTCCCGTCCCACCAAAGAGGAATCGCTCGCCAAGCTGCGCGACTACGTCGTCGGTAAAAACCTGCCGTGGCCGCACTACGCGGACGGGCTCGGCTGGAAGACCCGATACTCCGCCGCGCAAGGGATAAACAGCATACCACGCATCATCATCATCGACCGGCAAGGCACGGTCCTGGATGAACGCCTTAGGGGAGACGCGCTCGTTAAACGCATCGCCGGCCTGCTTGGGGACGCGACGCCCTCCGACTGAAGCGGACGCCGTCGCCAAACAGACGATCTCACGGATTATCAATTTAGTCATTGCTTAATTAAGTTTTGTCTTAATTGTTTTCGGCATGCAGAGCCTGGCCGCCATCGCCGATCCCACCCGCCGCAAGATCGTGGAACTGCTCGCCGTCCGCGAGCGGACCTCCGGCGAACTCGTCGCCGAGTTCGACATGAGCGCCCCGGCGATTTCCCAGCACCTGAACATCCTCCGCGAGGCCGGCCTCGTCACCACCCGCGCCGAGGGACAGTCGCGCATCCAGGCGCTCAACCCCGACGGCTTTGACGACCTCGAGGCCTGGCTGCAAAAAACGCGCTCGGTCTGGTCGAGCCGCCTCGACGCCCTCGAACGCGAACTGCGCGCGGAGGACGCGGCCAACGCCCGGAAGGCGAAAAAGAACAAGTCATGAACACGAACGAACAATACGGAAAGTTCACCGGCCCGGCCGAAGTGAGGATCGTGCGCCTCCTCCCCGGCCCCATCGAACGCGTGTGGGACTATCTCACCGTCCCCGAAAAGCGCGCCCGCTGGTTTGCAGGCGGCGTGACCGAGCCAAAGCCGGGCGGCAAGGTCGGGTTCGCCATGCTCCACAAAAACCTCTCCCCCGGTGAAACGCCGCCGGCGGAATTCGCCCAGGTGCAATGCAAGGGTGTGAACTTCGAAGGTCGCGTGGTGCGCTACGCCCCGCCGAAGGTTCTCGCCTATACGTTTGGCAACGACGACTCCGTGGTGACCTTCGAGCTCACGCCTCAAGGCAAACAGGTGCTGCTGGTCCTGACGCATCGCGCCCAAGGCGCGGAGGAACAGGCCGAAATCAGCAAATACGGCGCGGGCTGGCACACCCATCTTTCCCTCCTCGTGGCCGAACTTGAAGGCACGCCGCGTCCCCTGTTTTGGGCGCCGCACCTGAGGCTCAGGCCGATCTACGAAAAGCTCCTGAGCGACGCTCAGAACGCGTAACCCGCCCGATCACTTCCCCGCCTGAACCACACCCAAGGCCACTGCCTTGCCCATAAACAACCATCATCGCCTCCCATGAAAACCAACACACTCAAAACTCCGCCCGTCGTCTCGGAAGACCAATGGCTCGCCGCCCGCCGCGAACTCCTGCGCGACGAAAAAGAACTCACCCGGCTCCAGGATAAGCTCGCGGCGCGGCGCCGCCAGTTGCCGTGGGTCAAGATCGACAAGCCCTACGTCTTCGCAGGCCCCGAGGGCCGCGTCACCCTGGCCGATCTCTTCGCGGGCCGCGGCCAGCTCGTCGTCCAGCACTTCATGCTCGGGCCCGGCTGGGAGGAAGGCTGCAAAAGCTGTTCCTTCATGACGGATCATTTCAACGCCGCCGCGGTGCACCTGCCCGCCCGCGACACGGCATTCGCGGTCGTTTCCCGCGCGCCGCTCGCCGAGATCCTGCCCTTCAAAAAACGCATGGGGTGGAACGTCAACTGGGTCTCGTCGCACGACAACGACTTCAACTTCGACTACCATGTGTCGTTCACGCCGGAGGAGATGGCGGAGGGAAAAGTTTACTACAACTACGGCCCGCGCGCATTCCCGCACGAGGAGGCCCCCGGCGTGAGCGTCTTCGCGCGCGACGCCGCCGGCTCGATCCACCACACCTACTCCACCTACGGACGCGGAGTGGAATTCATCATGGGAACCTACCGCATCCTCGACCTGACCCCGAAGGGCCGCGACGAGGAAGGAATGGAGTATGGCATGGAGTGGCTTCGCCACCACGACCGTTACGATCAATCCTCCCGTGCCGCCGTCACGCGCTGAGTTTTCCCGCCGCGCCGTCCGCTGGCTGTGGCCGGCGGCGCTGCTCGCGCTCGCGCCCAAGTGCCTGCTGTGCGTGCTCGCCTACGCCGGTCTCGGCGCCGTGCTCGGTCTGGGCAGTCAGGAGGTCTGCGGGGCCTCGGACGGCTCGACGCCCGCGTGGGTGTCCGCGCTCGCGTGGCTGGGCGTCGTCGGCGGACTCGGCGCATCGGGCTTGCTTGCGATCAGCCGGCACAAAAAGCGCCCCGCAGAACAATCTGCGGAGCGCACCGGAGGTTGAATTTCAACCGAGACGAACGGACATCAGAAGTTGAAGCCTACGCCCACCGACCAGAGGAAGGCGCCGTCGTCGAAGTTGTCGGTGGCCTTGTCGGAGTCATCGAAGGTCCATGCGTAGTTCGCCAGCGCGAAGAGAAAGGTCTTCGGCAGCACGTAGAACTTCAGTCCGCCCTCGATGCCGGCCGCCCATGTGTCGTTGGTGGAGTCGCCGTAGAGACGACCAAAGTTGACCCCCACGAACGGACGAAGGCGCCCCGTGCCGAAGTGTTGGTCGATCCCGGCGAAGAAAGAACCGTCGTAGTTGGCGCCTCCGTTGCCGGTGTCGTTGGTGTAGTTGGCCGACTGCCGCACGGAAACTTCCAGCGTGTTGGTCAGGTAATAGCCCAGGCTGGCATTCGCGCCGCCGAGCGAGTTGTTCAACTCCTTGTTGCTGCCGCCGCTGCCACCGAGAGTAAACTCCCACGATCCCTTGACGGGACCAAACTCATCCGCCGCATTATACGAGGAAGTCGTGGTCGTGTTGTTGGTGGTGGTCGTAGTGGCCGTGGTGGTCGTGGAGTCGCTCTGTGCCTGGGCCGCAATGGCTCCGGCCAAGAATAGCGAAACGCCCGCGAGTATCAGTTTGGTTTGTTTCATTTTGTGTTTTTGTTTTCTGGCCCCTCGGTTGAGGGGAAATTTGTCGGTTCCCTCCGCGGCAATATAGGTGACCGCCCCGCCGGACAGTATGGGGCACTTCCCTACCCTCGCCTGTGCGCCGGGCGCGAAAGCCGGAGACGGGGAGGGAGGTCCACCCCGCCCCGTCTCCGGCAGGTTGTTATTCGCGAAGAAGACCCGGCCTTCAGGATGTCTTCTTTTCAGCCTTCACCATGGAGCAACTCACCGCTCCCTCGCCGCACTTGGAACAATTCATCTGCATGGCGTCGTCGGTCTTGCCTTTGACCACGGTGATTTCGCCATTGCACTCCGTGCACATGCTTTTGGCTCCGACCATGCACCATTCGGGATTATCCTTGGCCGTGACGCCCATCTCCCTGCAGGTCGCCATCATTCCTGTTTTGCAGTGATTGCACTGCATCATGATCATGTCGTCAGCGCACACTTTCTTCGCCTCGGAGAAAGTCGTGACGGGCATGGTGCGCTGCCAATGCTGGATGCCGGGGCCGGCAGAGGCGGATACGGAAAGCAAACCGAGGATGGCGGTCGCTAGGAGAAGACGGACGGGGTGGAATTTTATTTTCATGACTTTACGGGTTTCCGACATTTGGAGACCGGATTGGAGGCGGGTTTCGGCGCAGGCCTGGAGCATCGCCTCCGTGTGATCCGGTCATTGCGGCGCAACCATGCGCCTCGCCGGAATAAAATCATATGGGGCCTTGCCCGCCCGGCGGACGCCCGCATGTCGAAGGGTTCATGTTTCCGAGTGGGACAACACCCCATGGCGAGGGGGACGCCCCCTGTGTAGGCTCACGACATAACACCATGATTTCCGTCTCTCCCGCCCGCAGCAGCAATCACTTGAACGACGACGACCTGAACATCGTTTTTCGCGAGGCCCGGACACACTCCGCATGGCTCGACCGTCCGGTCGAGGACGATCTCCTGCACCAGCTCTACAACCTCATGAAATGGGGTCCGACCAGCGCCAACTGCTGCCCGGCGCGCATCCTGTTTTTGCGCACGCATGAAGCGAAGGAACGACTCCGCCCGGCGCTGATGGCAGGCAATGTCGAGAAGACCATGACGGCACCCGTCGTCGCCATCATCGCCTTCGATTCCAAGTTTTACGAACAGCTCCCCCGGTTGTTTCCGTCCGCGCCGGACATGAAGGCGATGTTTGAAAAGTCGTCGGACTTGGCGGACGCCACCGCGATGCGCAACGGCAGCCTGCAAGGAGCCTATCTTATGCTCGCGGCGCGGTCTCTGGGCCTCGATTGCGGCCCGATGTCGGGTTTTGACAACGCCAAGGTCGACGCGGAATTTTTTCCCGATTTGAGCCTGTCGAAAACGTCTCCCGAGGGGGACTTCATTGCGGCGGGCCCCGTGAAATCAAATTTCATTTGCAACCTCGGTTATGGCGACGCCTCGAAGCTTTTCCCTCGCGGCCCCCGCCTGACGTTCGGTGAAGCCTGCCGGTTGCTCTGACCCTCTCGGACGCCCGCCGACGTCCGCCTGATCGACCACTCATATGAAACCAAGCTCTCTCCCCCGTCTTTTTTTCGCAGCCTTGAGCTGCGCGTTTTTCTCAACCACCGGATGCGCCCAAAAGGAAAAGATAGCCGAAGCGCCCTCGCCGTCCACCATGACGGCGACCCTTCCGGCGGCCTCCACGGTCGCCACTGAAATCGCCGCCGCCAACTGGGCCGACATCAAGGAAGATACCTTCGACCAGCGTGTTCATTTTTTGGCCGGCATGAAACAGCTGGACGCCAAGCTCGATGGACAAATCGCCGAACTGGTCGCCAAACGCGCCACCATGAAGGGCACGACCCGCACGGAGGAATGGGATTTCGCCATGAAGGAAATGAACAACTCCCGGTCCCACTTGAAGTCGGTCGTGGCAGAGTTGAGCCAGGCCACCCCCCCGACCTGGGCCCAGCGGAAGGATAAAGTCGGACTCGCCTGGGTGCGCACCCAGAACGCCTACGGAAAGGTCAAGGCCAGCACGACGAGCTGACCGTCATGTCCGCTCTTTCCGGCCGCCATCACAAGTCGCATACCCTTCCCAAGGTGGCGGAGGTGCTGACGGCGGCGGTCGAGCAGGTCGGTATCCTCAGACGTTCCGGCCGAATCCTGGCGAAGACGGTGCACGCCTTCGTCTCGGACAACATCATCCGTCTTGGGGCGGCGCTGGCGTTTTACACCACGGTGGCGGTCGCCCCGCTCCTCGTGCTGGCGATCGCGATGGCGGGAACCGTTTTCGGCGAAAGCGAGGCGCGCCAGCAGGTCATCGGCGAAATCGAACGTCTCGCCGGTTCGCAGGCCAGCGCGGCGGTGGCCGCCGTGCACAGTTCCGATACCGGCACGTCCGGGCTGCTCGCCACGCTCTTCGGCGCAGGCACGATGATCTTCGGCACCCTCGGGGTTTTCAACCAGCTGCAGGATGCGCTCAACGCCATCTGGCGCGTCCCGCCCGCGCCCGAACAGGGCTGGTGGCTTTTTCTCAAGGGCCGGTTGTTCTCGCTGGCGATGGTCATCGTCACGGGATTTCTGCTGCTCGTATCGCTCGTCGCCAGCGCAATGCTCAGCTGGTTGGGCGCACAGACCGCAGGTCGCCTCAATCTGCCGTTGTTCGGACTGGAACTGCTGAACAACACCCTTTCGTTCTGCGTCGTCACGGGCCTGTTCGCCCTCGTCTTCCGCCTGCTGCCCGACACCCCGGTGAAGATGAAGCACGTGTGGATCGGCGCGGCGGTGACCGCCATGCTGTTCACGGCCGGCAAGACCGTGCTGGGGCATTACCTCGGTCGCGCGAGCCTTACGTCCGCCTACGGCGCGGCCGGTTCGCTGCTCGTGCTGCTCTTGTGGTGCTACTACGCGGCTCAGATCGTTTTTTTCGGGGCCGAGTTCACGCGCGTAACGGCGCTGACCGACGGCGGGCGCGATTTCACGCCGTTTCATAAATCTTCGTTCCGCAAGCCGTTGAGTTGACTATATAAAAGACCGTCCATCAGCCTGCCTTTGAATGAAGCCGGCCGCCATCGATCAGTGCGTCGAAATCCTGCGATGCCCCATCACCGGGCAAACGCTCTCGATCCTCACCCCGGACGAATTGGCCGGGATCAACCGGCTGCTGGAGGCGCGCGCGAAGTTGCACCGGGACGGCTCGCCGGCGAGGACGCCGCTGACGGCGGCGCTGGGCACGCCGTCACGAGGCGAAATCTACCGGATCGAGGAATCGATCGTATGGTTGCTGTCGGATCTGGCGCTGGTGGACGCGGGCGCGGTGCAGGCGGCGGCCATCACGGCGGAACGCAAGGTCGTGCAGTCGTTTTACGACGAGTATGGCTGGGTGAAAACCGACGGCGGGCTTTTCAACGACACCGCGATGTTCACCGACCCGCGCGCGTTTGCCCGCGACTACGTGACCTGCTGCAACCATCGCATCGGGCGCGAGCTGCCCGGCGGGCGATACCTGCTCGACGTGGCCTCGGGCCCGATCCCGCACGCCGAGTATCTCGGGTTTTCACGCCACTACGACATCCGCATCTGCGTGGACTTCTCCATCCGCGCCCTGCGAGAGGCGCGCGCAAAGCTCGGCGACAACGCCGGGCTCTATGTTTTGGGAGACATCACGAAACTGCCGCTCGCCTCCGACGCGATCGACGACGTCATCTCCCTCCACACCATCTACCATGTCCCGAGGGCGGAGCAGACCACCGCGGTCAACGAACTGGTGCGCGTGACCAAGCGGGGCGGCCGCGTGGTGATCGTTTACGTCTGGGGAAAGTCGGTCGCGATGCATCTTTACTTCGGCCTGCGCGGCACGCTGGGCCGCATCAAGCGCGCGCTCCAAGGCAACCAACCGCCCATGAAACCATGGCAGCCCGACCCCTCGCTCCCTTCGCTGTATTTTTCGCCGCAGGACCACGACTGGTTTGTCCGGGACATCGAGGCGCGTTATCCTGTGCGGCTCAAGGTGTGGAGCGCCGTGAGCACGGCGTTCCTGGGGCGCTTTTTCTCCGACCGCGGATTGGGGCGCCTGACCCTGACGACCGTGAAATGGCTGGAGAACCGTTTCCCGCGCCTGGCGGGCCGCTACGGCCAGTATCCGATGTTCGTGATCGAAAAGCCCGCCGCCCGATAGGCGGCGCGATCACTCGCCTTATTCGCCAAGAAACTGACTCTCAAACAGCTGATTTCTATCCCATGCCCCTATCAATGACCTTGCCCAAGGTGGTCGCGAGGCCGAGCATCCATCCAGCTCCCATGACTGCATCCACTCGCATGCGCGCCCTTTTCCTCCACCTATTCCTGCTGGCGGTTTGTGCGATGACAGCCGTTCCCGTGCTGGCCGAGGCCGAGATGCGCACGCTGACGGACAAACAGGGACGCTCCATCAAAGTGGAGGTCATCTCCGTTGAAAACGGCGTCGCCAAGGTGAAGCGCGAGGACGGCCGCACCTTCGAACTGGCCCTGAACCAACTCAGCGAGGCGGACCGGAAAGACCTGCTCGAATGGGCAAAAAAACAAGCGTCGATCATCCCGGCCGGCGCGATCGACGCCGTCTTTGGACGCGCGAAATTCAAAAGCACCAAGCTCAACACCGAGGTCGTCATGCGGACGCTGACCAGCGGCCGGCAGGAGATCGCGGGAAGCATCATAACCATAGGGGAAGATTGGGGCTACAGCGTCACCCTCACCAACCGGCTTTCCAAGCCGCTCACAAACGTGCGCATCGAATACCAGCTGTTTGTCAAACCCACCGCGGGAGCCGGCAACAGCTCGCAGGGCACCGCCCTTGTCCGCACCTCGGGCCAAAAGGTGATCGCCGCGATCGACGCCCGCGACAAGGCGCTGTTTCAAACCACCACCATTCGCGCGACAAAAACGGAACTCGAGGGCAACGTAAAATGGTCCAAGACCGGCGGCACCGCGCCCGTGAAGGATACCCTCTACGGTATCTGGGCGCGTATTTACGTCGGCGACCAGCTGGTCTCCGAAGTTTCCACCCCGGATGCTCTCGCGGCCAAGGAAACTTGGTGAGTCGCGACGGACCGCAGCATCAAACATCCCCCGCATGGTTGACGTTCAGTCCCGACGTCCCCGCTTTCAGACTCGGTCCTTTCTCCTCCCCCTTGGATTCAGGCCAAACAATGAACAAAACCATTTTCCTGCTCCTCACCCTGTCGCTCGGCCTCGGCGCCTTGACCGGATGCAAGAAACCGTCGTCCGAAAAACCGGTCGCTCCGGCTAATCCGTCCCAAAGCCTGCAACGCGTGAAAGACCCGATCTTGGAGGAGATTTACGCCTTCCGGGTAGAAATACGCCAAGCCTACAACAACCGCCGCTTTGATGAGTTGGAAACAAAGGCCGCCGAGTTGCGGACCTCCAAGGCCCTCTTCGAAAACGGCACCTGGAAAATCAGCAAATTCTACAGTGCCCTCGCCTGCTCCGACGACGAGCCGGAGAGCATGTGGCAACTGCATGATCGCATCCACCAGGACTGGATCACCGCCAAACCCGGTTCGATCACCGCACGGGTGGCTTACGCTGATTTTCTGGCTCGCTACGCATGGCAGGCGCGAGGTTCGGATTACGCCAACACCGTGAAAAAGGAAGGCTGGCGATTGTTCGAGGAGCGGTTGGAGGCCGCCCGCACCGTCCTCGCCCAGGCACGCGCACTCCCCGAAAAAGATCCGATGTGGTGGCGGGTGTCATTAACCGTCGCCCTCGGCCAAGGCTGGCCCAAACCCGCCTACGACGCCCTGGTGAAGGAGGCCAAATCCGCCGAACCCGGTTTCTGGGAATACGACACGGCCCGCGCCTACTCCCTGCTTCCGCGCTGGTATGGCGAAGAGGGCGATTGTGAAGCCTACGCCAGCGAGGCGGCGGAGAACCCCGCCGGCCTCGGGCCGGAAATCTACGCCCGCATCGTCCTCAACCTGTTCGGCTACCACCAAAACATTTTCAAAGACTCCGCGGCTTCGTGGCCGAAAACACGCGCGGGGCTGGAGCAGATGCGTCAAAAATATCCCAAGTCACTGGAATTTCTGAACTGCACCGCCATGCTGGCATCGCTTGCCGGCGACCGGGAGTTCGCGAAGACCAGCTTCGACGCCTTGGGCAACACCTATCTGCCAAGCGCATGGAACGGCGACGCCAACAAGTTTCTCCGCTGCAAAAAGTGGGCGGAAACCGGCCGGTGAGCGCATGAGGAACGGACCGGGCCGAAGGACACGCGCCGCAAAAGATGAGGCCGCCGGAAGGCGTTTACGCCACAAGCGCCTGGGTGATGTCCGCCTTGATGTCGTCGATGTGCTCGATGCCGAGCGACACGCGCAAGCCGCCGGGGGCGACGCCGGCCGACAACTGCTCGGCCGGGGACAGTTGCGAGTGGGTCGTGGACGCGGGATGGATGATCAGCGTCTTGGCATCGCCGACGTTCGCCAGATGGGAAATCAGCTTGAGGCTGTTCACGAATTTCTCCGCCCGCGCGCGATCGCCCTTGAGTTGGAACGAGAGCACGCCGCCGAAACCGCGGGTCAGGTATTTCTTCGCCGTCGCGTGCGTGGGATGGCTCGCCAGACCGGGATAGCTCACGGAGACGACCTCGGGATGCGTCTCGAGCCAGCGGGCAAGCGCGATGGCGTTTTCGCAGGTGCGCTCCACACGCAGCGACAGCGTTTCCAATCCTTGCAGCAGCAGGAACGAGTTGAATGGGCTCTGCGCGGGACCCCAGTCGCGCAATCCCTCCACGCGGCAGCGGATGATGAACTGGATGTTGCCGAAGGGACCGCCGATGCCGAAGGCGTCGTTCAACACCATGCCGTGGTAGCTGGCGGAAGGCGCGGTGAACTGGGGATACTTGCCGTTGCCCCAGTTGTAGGTGCCCGCGTCCACGATCACCCCGCCCATGCTGGTGCCGTGGCCGCCGATCCACTTGGTGGCGGACTCAACCAGGATGTGCGCGCCGTGGCGCAGCGGCTGGCAGATCGCGCCGCCGGCGCCGAAGGTGTTGTCCACGATGAGCGGCAGGTCGTGCTTCTTCGCCAGCGCGGAGAAGGCCTCGAAATCCGGCACGGTGAGACCGGGATTCCCGATCGTTTCCAGATAGATGGCCTTGGTCTTCGCATCGATCAGCGGCTCGTAGCTTTTCACGTTCACACCGTCGGCAAAGCGCGCCTCGACTCCGATGTTCTTGAAGGCGTTTTTAAACTGGTTGTAGGAGCCCCCGTAGAGGTGAGAGGTGGTGACAAAATTATCGCCCACCGAGGTGATGTTGTTGATGGCCAGAAACTGCGCAGAATGTCCGGAGGAAGTGGCCAGCGCCGCGACGCCGCCCTCGAGCGCGGCGACCCGCTTCTCGAAGACATCGTTCGTGGGATTCATCAGCCGCGTGTAGATGTTCCCGAATTCCTGCAGCGCGAACAGCCGGGCGCCGTGGGCCGAGTCTTTGAATTGATAGGCCGTGGTCTGGTAAATGGGCACCGCCCGCGAACGGGTGGTGGGATCAATTTCCTGGCCGGCGTGCAACTGGAGGGTTTCGAAGTTCATGGGAGAAGAAACGCAGCCTTGAGAAGACAGCGGGCCTCGTCGAGCCGAAGGACGCCGAAATTGCGGCTCGTAAGAAAACAAGCCGTCACTTAACCCATCGGCAGAACGCCAAACCAAATTTCACCATGTCGTCCTACCCGATGCCTCCTTCATCCGCGTCTCCGGACGGCTTTCAGTCGGTAAAATCCAAGAACAAATCCACGCTCCGCGACTACGTGGTCTACGGGGTGATTCTGACCATCCTCCTGGGCGTGGCCGGCGGATCGGTCTATTATTTCACGCGTCCGAAGGCGGAAAAAGAACAGCTGCGCGCGAAGCTCGACCACACCCTGAACGACGTGGCTCTCCGTGACGGCAAGCAGCCCGTGGAACCGCCGGAGCTCAAGGCCCCTAAAAATCTGGATGGCATCCTCGATGACGGCTCCACGGCCCCGAAGTCTCCTTCGCCCACCGGAAACAATCCTACATCAAAGACAGGCAGTGTCTCGACGTATGCGGGCGGCAAACAAAACGGCGTTCTGCTCTCCGACGACCCCGCGTTGCCCAAGCCGAGCCTCGCATTCATCCAATTCGCGGAAGCGTTGAAGGTGAGCGGGGTTCTTCAGGGCGCCTCGGCAAAGGCGATGCTCAACGGACGTTTGTTTCGCGCCGGCGCGGTCATCGCCCCGGAGCTGGGCGTGATATTCGTCGGCGTGGATGAACCCAACAAGCGTCTCATCCTCCGCGACAAAACCGGCGCCGAGCTGCGCCTGGCCTATTGACGAGAGCCGTCCACCCTACCAACGGCCAGTTCGGCGGCGGCGGCAAGTCGCGCATTCAGCGCGCCGGTTGCCCTGGCGTGCCGAGTTTGGCCTTGAAAAAAGCCACGACGCCGGTGCGCACATAGTCGGGCAGCGTTCCGATGGATCCATGCCCCATGCCGGGCATCGGTCGAAGGGTCGCCTCGGTGCCGACAGCCCGCAGCGCGGCGAAAAGTTTCTCACTCTGGTCAAAGGGCACGGTCTCGTCCTTGTCGCCATGTGCGAGATAGAAGGGCGGCGCCCCGCGTTTCACCCAAGTAAGAGGACTGGCCTGACGGTAGAGATCGGGACGGCTCTCGGGCGTGCAACGCATGAGCTTCCCCACGGAGGCCAAAAGTTTGTGCGCGCTGATCAACGCGGTGAGATCGCTGACGCCGTAGAGATCCGCCACGGCCGACACGCGGCTGGAAACACCCTCCCATCCACCCTTTCCTTCCAGCCCGGCACTATCCGGAACGAGCGCAACCAAGGCGGCAAGGTGTCCGCCCGCGGACCCGCCGGCGACGCCGATGCGGTCGGGATCAATGCCATAGTCGGCGGCGTGCGCGCGCATAAACCGCACGGCGCATTTGCCGTCCTCGAGTTGCGCGGGAAAGCCCGCTTCGCCGCTGAGCCGGTAGTCGATGCTGACGGCGACAACTCCGTTTTGCGCCAGCAGCTTGATGAGCGGGTGTCCGTTCTTCCGGTCGGAGTTGGCCCAGCCTCCGCCGTGGATGAAGACAACCGCAGGACGTGGTTTGGCGGAGGACGCAACGGGCGCCGCCATATCGAGCAAGAGCGGACGGCCACCACCGGTGCCATAAGGGATGGCCTCGACCATGCGGATTTCAACCGGGGCCGCGGACGGCTGCGCGGATTCCGCGGAGAAACCGGCCGTGGCCGCACCCATCAGCAACACCGAGGCACGTCGCGCAACATTCATGCAGGGACTCTGGGTTTCACTCGTAGTAAGACAATTCACTTCACGTGGACTTCCATGCGGCTTCTTTTCGGGCCCCGCGACCGTGTTTGTTTAAAAGTTCCCCCGTCTTTAACAGAACGAAGCCGTCCGCAGGTCGGAACCGGCTCGCGAAGTTCGAGCATTCCCCGAATATCTCGCGAAGATTTCTTATGGCACACTACCCCCGTTGGCTTCTGTTGGCCGCTTTGTTGGCAACAGGTTTTTCCTCAACCGTCCGGGCCGCCACGGGCGACTCCCAGGTGGCGCGCTGGAAGGACAACAAGACCGCGTGCTTCCTCCTGATGTATGACGACAGCTGCCCCAGCCATCTTCAGGTGGCGGTGCCTGAGATGGTGAAACGCGACATGATCGGGACGTTTTACATCAATCCGGGCGGCCATTCCTTCAAATCCAACTCCGACCAATGGAAGAACGTGGTTCCGAAACTGGGCATGGTTTATGGCGACCATACTTGGGATCACGGCAACACCACCACCCTCGTCGCGATGGAGGACGCGATCCGCAAGTGCTGGGAAACCATCAAGGAAATCCATTACCCGGGCGACAGCAGCCCGCACCTCATCTCCTACGGCCAGCCCGGTGTCACGACCTGGTTCAGCTACGGCCAGCCGCTGAAGGACATCCTGGCCAAATACAATATGATCAGCCGGCCGGAATTCATCGCCAACCAGGCGCCTTTTACGGGGATCAAAACCCTCCCCGCCCTCTTGGCCGTCGCCGACACCGCCATCACCAAAAAAGGAATGGGCTACACGATCTTCCACGGCCTGCAGCGCAGGTCTTCGGAGGGCGACCCCGACATGGGCGGACAGGATTTCTGGGCTTTCGACAAAGAGGTTTTTCGCAACTTTCTCGACGGCCTTAAGACCCGGCGCGACAGCGGCGCTCTCTGGATCACGGATCCCATCTCCTACCACAAATACGAGACGGAAAGAAACAGCGCGACGATCACGGTGACCGCCGCGACCCGTTCGCTGGTCACGTTGACCCTGAGCACGACCACCAACGCGCTGTATGATTTTCCCCTCACGGTGACGACCGAGGTTCCGGCCGCTTGGAAAGCCGCCGTCGTCACCCAAGACACACGGCAGACGAGCGTGCCGGTGACCGGCGGAATCGTCCAATACGACGCCCTGCCCAACGGCGGCTCCATCAACATCACGGAGAGCCCCCGTCCGGTGGTGACGGTGAAAGCGACGGCTCCCGAGGCCTACGAAACCGGCGCCACGCCCGGCGTCTTCACCCTTTCGACCACGGGAACGCAGGCCCTGACGGTCAACTACACGATCACGGGAACCGGAACCAATGGCGCGCGCTACACCATGACCTCGGGTCCCGTGACCATCGCGGCCGGCGCATCCTCGACGACGGTGAAGGTTGTTCCCATGCCCAACACCGTTTACGAGGGCGAACAGAGCGTCGTGATGACGGTCACCCCGGGAGGGAATTACGCGACGGGGCCGGATGATCGTGCGATTGTCATGATCCACGACCGGACCGATATCCCGCCGGCCGACTGGTATCTCCACGCCAATCAGGTTTCCGTCCCTAATTCGCCCCAGGACATCCACTGGAATTCAACCGCGACTTGGTGGAGCCAGCCCACGGGAGGCGTGAAGTTCACCGGGTTCACGCGCGGCTCGGTTGCGGACAGATTCCACACCAACGGATTCACGCTGAACACCAAGAACGCCTTCTATCCGCCGGACCAGAGCTTCTATGGAAACAACCTCGTTCTCGACGGACCTGCGGCCAAACTGAGCCTGACACTGACCACGTATTACGGGCAAGGCGGCATGCCCGCCAATGCGCTGGCCTCCCTGACGACCAACGGCGGCGGCATCGTCCCCGCCACCAGTTCCCTCACGCAACTCCTCACGGTCGGCACCTTCAACAGCCTGGCGCCAACCCAGATTTCCAACGGAGGCACCGCAACCGCCCCGAAATGCGGATTGAACCTGAAGGTGGCGAAACTGACAGGAACCGGCGATCTCATCCTGACGAACGCCGCCGGAGCGGCCGGCTCCTTCGGCTCCATGCTCCTCAATATCACCAATGCCTCCAACTACCGGGGAAAACTCAATCTGATGGCCGGCACGCTTTCGTTTCCCTCCAACCTGACCAGCTCCGGTCCGTTGATCGCCGCAACCGGCTCGGCCGTCACCAACAACAAGAGCGTCAAAGTCGCCCGTTTGACCGTCGGCAACACCGTCATGGCCGCCGGCACCTACACGGCCGACCAGCTCAACGGACGCGGCGTCGTTTTCAGCGGAACCGGCACGATCACGACCAGCCTGATCCCCGACGGATGGAGCACTCTAGACATCGGATCGCCCGCCTTGGCCGGTTCGGCGAACTACGCCGGCACGACGTGGACGGTCACCGGCGGCGGAACGCAGATTGGCGGAACGTCGGACAAGTTCAATTTCACATCCGCGCTGACCGCCACCAAAACCCCGGCGATCCTCGCGCGCGTGACTTCGGTGCAAAACACCCACGGCTCCGCGCAGGCGGGCGTGATGCTACGGGACGGCACCGACGCCAACGCCCCCTTCGCCGCACTCACGGTTTCGCCTGCCGGCGTCATCATCTTTCAGTCTCGAACCATCGCCGGAGGCGCGGCGGTCGCGGTTCAGGCCGGCGCAACCGTTGCCGCTCCGGTCTGGTTCAAACTGAATTTCGCGGGAGGCACCTGCACGGCTTCCTACTCCACGGACAACCTCTCTTGGAAACAGGCGGGAAGCGCGGCGCTTGCCTTTGCCAACACTCCGCATGCGGGTCTGGCGGTATGCGCGGGAACCGACACCGCCGCAAACGTCTCGACGTTCGCCAACGTGACCTTGGAAAACTCCGCGCCGGTCCTCACGGTCCGGGCCTCGTCAACAGGCACGTCGCCGACGGTCGCCCCCAAGAGCCCATGAGCCTTTGTTCTTACTGAGCCTTGCATAATAGAGTGACGATTTCCAGGTAGGGCGGGACCGCTGGGCCCGCCGCGATTTACCACTGGGCACCGCGCAACGGACGGCCCAGCGGTCCGTCCCTACCTGTCACCCTATTACGCTAGACTCAGTAATACGAAGCCTCCGCACCCGCCGTCGTCGCGGACATTTGCGGGAACCGTCGCGGCAGTATTCTCTCCGGACGGCCCCGGTCTCACAGCTTGCGCAGAAACATGATGGCCGCCTCGCGGAAATCGTGGCTGCGAAAAAAAGCGTGGGCCTCCACGTTGCGGACGCCCGACTCGAGGATGACGTTTTCCATCCCCGCCCCGCGCATCATTTCGATGGCCGATCCGATGAGAAGCTTGCCGATGCCTTTGCCCCGCTGGTGTTCGCCTACGACTATGTCCTCGACGATTCCGTAGCGGTGCCGCCGCTCGAACAGCAGGACGGCCACGCCCAGGAGTCTCTTTCCGCGGGCGGCGACCAGCACCCCTCCCTCGCCCCGCCTGCTCCGACGGATGGCGCGCTTGAGATCGTCGGCCAGCAACGAGCGCCGGAAATGCGCCCAGCGGCGGGTGTGCTCCGCGCGGTGCTCGATGACCTCGGAATGCGTGATGTATTTGGTCGTGGTATTTTCCTGGATGACGCGGACCACGGACCGAAGTCGGCGGGCATTGGCCAGCAATTCACAGGTGACGGGAGCGGTCTGTCGCGCAGACGCGATGGGAAGTGACATGGGAGTGGGCACGCATGGATGGCCGCGGCCCTGGCAGTGAAACCTCCATCTTGAATCCTCCATCCGCACGGTCCAGCCATCCCGTCCCTCAAGGCGCGATATTACCAAATATCAACACCCCGAGATAAAATCATTACAACTATCGGGGACTATCGAATGCCGCCGGGCGTCTTCTTCACCTTCCTGACCGGCGCGGCGATGTATAAATCCATAAAGCCGCCGAAAGCCGCCGGATTCCTTTGACCGGACGTTTTCCGCAGTTTGCTGGACTTGTGTCCTGCTTCTCCTGCTGGTGCTTGTCCTGCTGCCGCAACCCCTCTTCCCCTGCCTCCCGGGTCATCCCCGACTTCTTGCCGGGCAGGCCGATCGTCCATCACACTTCGTTCGCCCCTATTCGGATTGCATTCGACGACGTGCTCGGCCGGCTCTCCTACGGGCTGTTCCTCCTGCCTCTGCCGGCGGCATGGGCGTTCGATTATTTTGTCGGGCAGGCCCGTGGCCGGCATGACCGACCTGCTTCCTATCCTGATTGTCGCGGTCGCCCTGTCCGCATTCGCCACGTTCATGATCGAACGGTGGGCATGACCGTTGCGAAAATGATCACCGCAGCGTAAAAACAAGAAAGTTATCGAGCTCCACCAGGCTGTTAAACTGCCGCTTGTTCTGAACGAACTTTTTGAGGAGTCCGTCGACGTCCGAAAGCAGGGTTTTGTAATACGCCACGTGCTGCGGGTTCTTTAGCGGCGTGGTTTCATTCACGTCCGCCCACGTGGCTTTGTTCTCCTTGTAGCCGGCCGGATCGTTTCGGTAGTCGGCCAGGGATGCCTCGATCAGATTCTCCGTTTCACCGCGGCTCAACCGGTCGCGGCAGATGAGCAGCAGCGCCGTGGTCGTCCCGCGCACCCGGTCGTCGTTCCATTTGATTTTCAATCCCATGCCGGGTTGTCCCGTATTTTAAGAACCGGGTCAATGAGTGCCGACGAGGCTCAAAGGCGGCGCTCCGAGCACACGGCCCTTATATCCGGCGGCATGAAGCCCCGGTTATACCAGCGCAGCGCCTGCCGTCGTCGGCGGGGGAGCATCCACACCCCAATGCACAGGTCAAAAAGCAGGGCGACGGTGACCCCGCATCGCCGGTTATTTCTTTCGAAATCCGCCCATCAGATAGACGATGAGCACGATCAGCACAATCAGGCCGAGGCCCCCGCCACCAACGGCCGGGCCGCCAACATAGAAGCCGCCGCCACCGAAGAGAAGCAGCAGCACGATGATCAGCAGAATAATGTTCATCCTGACAGCCTAGCCGACCTCTCCGAGAAAGAGTATGGGGCACTTCCCTACCTGTCTTTAGTTCGCGCTGAAGCCACCGGAGCCGGCGAAACGGGTTTCACCCATGGAAAAATGAAGGCGAAGCACCCGGCATCTCCCAGGATCAATGAAGACCTGACGGCCGGCTGCCTGAAATCGGCAGCCGTCATTTTCATCGCGATTTAAACACGGCCGTGCGGCGATGGGGCCAGACCATGTTCTCCCCCGCCCTCGAAAAACAACGCCGCCAGCTTTACACGCAAACCGTGCGGCACATGGAGCAACATCTGCAGTCGGTCACCGAACCCGCCGCGATGATCATGGCTCTCCGCCGGGGGATGAAGGAACTGGACCGCACCTGCGAAGAGACGCCGGCCAAGGTGCTGGCAACAGTCGCCTGCCGCGCGGGCTGCAGCCATTGCTGTCATGGACCCGTGGACGTGCAGGCCCACGAGGTTTTTTTTGCGGCCGAACATATCCAGTTGAACTTCAGCCCCGACGAACTCGCCGGGGTGATCGAGCGCACCGCCGCCCGTCGGGCGCGAATCGCGGGGCTCTCCAGCGATGACCGCGACCGCGTAAGGCAACCGTGCGCGCTGCTCCACGCCGACGGCCGATGCTCCATTTACCAAGGCCGCCCGGAAGCCTGCCGCGTGCATCACACGAGCGACGCGGCGGCATGCGAGGCACACGCCGCCGATCCCTCGGTGGACCTTGATCCGGTTTACATCCCCGTCCTGCGGGCGCGCATGTTTGCGGTGATGATAGGGATGGACGAGGCGATAGAGGCCGCCGGCTTTGACGACCGCTCCTACGATTTCGGCTCGGCGTTGCACGAGGCGCTTACGAACAGCCTCTGCCGCGTGCTGTGGATGCGACGAAAACACGCGTTTCCCGATTCATGCCTCGCCGGACAGCCCATGTAGAAGACGGACAGGACTCAAAGTCCGACCGGCGCGGGCCTGCATCAGTATAACCGGTTTGAATAGCTGTCCCTCAAAGCCAATTGAGGCTTTCGCAGCCGAGCGTTCGCGCATATCAATGGCCACGACAATAAACCCGCTTTGGTCCGAGGTGGTTTCAGCAAAATTTAGAAAAACGAAACACGCGATGCGCTTCCAAAACACGAGAGCTCCCAACCTGAGTCCGCCTGTTCCCTGAGTGCGTAGAAAACCCCGTCCGCATACCCCCAACATGAATACCCCGCTATCCCACATCCTTTCACAAAAGGGCTCGTCGGTGACCACCGTTTCCTCCTCGGCAACCGTCAGCGAAGCCGTGCGCATCATGAACCAGCTCCACATCGGCGCGGTGCTGGTGACGGACGCCAATCTCAACCTGCTCGGCATCTTCACCGAGCGCGACGTGCTCAGCCGCATCGTCGGCCAGGATCTCGATCCCAAGACCACGCCGGTGCGGTCGGTGATGACCACGCAGCTGGTCACCATCAACCGGGACACCACGGTGGACGAGGCCATGACCCTTTTCATGGAACGCCGCATCCGGCACCTGCCCATCCTCGATGACGGCGAGATCGCCGGCATCATTTCCATCGGCGACATCAACCGCCGCCTGCTCGAGGAAAATCTACATGAAGCCCGTCACCTCCGCGATTACATCCACGGCGGCGCGGCCTGAGCGGTCTGACCCGGCGCGACGGCCGGCGGCAGGCCCGCGCCGTCATTTTAGCATTTCATCCAGGATCGGCTTCATGGCGGCGTCCCAGACCACGTAGCCCGGCTGGGCCAGATGCACCAAGTCGGACCGGTATAAATCGGCTTTCGCCGTGCCGTCGGCATTCTGGAATTTTCCGGCGAGATCAACAAAGCGCACCGAGGCGGACTGGAATTTGGCGATCATTCCGTTGATGTGTTTTGCGCGGGCGCTCTGCCCTTCGTTGCCCAGCGGCAGGATGCCGAAAAGAAGAACCTTGGACTTGGGGCTCTTCACGTGGATTCGCTTGAGAATCTCGCCGATGCCCTGGGCGATCTCCTCGTCCGAACCCGTGCCCGTGAAGATGTTGTTCACGCCGATCATCAGCACGACGACCTTCGGCTGGATGCCGTCCATGGCCTGGTTCTCGATGCGCCACAAAGTCTGCCGGGTGGTGTCGCCGCCGATCCCGATATTGAGGCCCTTCAAAGGCTGGTAGTGTTGCGCCCAGATTTCCTTTCCGTCGCCGGCCCAGCCCTTGGTGATGGAATCGCCCAAAAACAGCACGTCCACGCCGCCCTGCTTGGCTTTGCTTACGAAACCCCAATGGGTCTGTTGCCAGGCGGCGGGCGGGGCTTTTGGCCAAAACCCCCACGCCGGTTCCCACGCCTTGCCCTGCGGCGCTTGCGCGAGAAATTTGGAGTCGAACCCGCCGTTGGCCTGGGCGTGCGCGGTGATGGGAGCCAGCAGCGCAAAGGCCAGCAGGCACAGGCAGTGGCAAAGTGTTTTGGTCTTTGGGGTCATAAAAATCGGAGGATAAAACTGCACGAGGGGAAGAGGGTCAGACCATCGCACCGCTGCGCGCCGGGCAACGAAAACGTCGGCGAAGCGATCCTTCCTTATGGGAATGTTTGAACATTGCCCGCGAACGCGAATCGCGGCTCAAAACCGGACGGTTTCGCCGGCCCAAAGTTTCCCTCTGGAATCGCGGTGGCGTCGCCGTCAGGATGGCGCCCCCTTTTTCACCATGCGTCGTTTTCCGCTTCTCTGCCTGATGTTCCCCGTGTTGCTCGTGTTCGCACATGTCGCGCCTCTGCACGCAGCCGAGCCCGCCGTGGCGGTTGTCCCCGCAAAGTTGGACCTGCCCAAGATGGGCGAAGAAGTGCCGCTCTCCCGCATCAAGGAAATCTGCACGTTTTACGGGCTGCATGATCTTTGGAGGAAGATCGAACGCGATCCCCCTCCCCGTCCGTTCAAGAGCGACGGCTGCACCGGCTGGGTCAACGAATGGAAGGGCGTGAGCATCTACCCCGCCGGTTTTCTCCACGACCTGAAATACTGGGCCGGCTATCCGGGCGAGGATGTCGAGCGGTTGGTCGCCGACGCCGAGCTCATGATCGACGTGGCCCGGCTTCTTCACTCCACGACGATGGCCGAGACGATGTTTCACGGCGTGCGCCTCGGGGGCACCGAAGCGCTCAACGCCCCGTTTTCATGGGGCTTCGGCCGCAAGACCCAGTCCCCCGCCCCCGCTGTTGGCACCGAGCCTGAAACAAAAAAACCGTGATGCACATACCCCTTCCTCTTCAGTTCATCGCGTGCCTGGCCGCGCTGACGACATCCGGTTTCGCCGCTTCCATCATCAATGGAGGCTTTGAGGACGGCATGGAGGGATGGAGTTCGCTTTGGACGCGCGAGGCCGACGCAGGCCGGCTTACCCTCGACACCCAAGTCGTCCACGATGGGAAAAACTCCATTCACATCGGGCATCGAGGCGAAAAGGATTGGAGTTTCCAAACCAAGGAACGCCTGTCCGTAGAGCCCGGCGATCTGTTTGAACTGTCCGCATGGGTGAAAGTGAAAAGCGGTGAGGCCACCCTCTGCGTGTCGACGTGGGACCGCCAGGGCAACGTGAAGGACTGGATTTACGCGGCGCGCGCCACCCGTGAATCCGCCGACTGGCAAAGGCTGCAATCGCGATTCATCGTCCCGCCAGAGACCGATCAGATTCAGGCGCGCCTCATCGGCACGGGCCCGACGGAAATTTGGTTGGATGACTTCGCGCTCTCAAAACTATCGAACGTCAACCAAGCCCGCCGAAAAGACCTTCCCCAAAAACTGGTCATCGGCAACACGGTCCTCGCCGTCACGCTCGACACGGCCAACGCCACCCTCTCCGTCCTCGACCGGCGCGACGGACGCATTTTCCAGCAGCAAGCCTTCGTGCAGGAAATGATCGTCACGGATGCGACCGTCACCGCCAACGGCCTGAACCTCTCGCTTATCCACACGCCATCGGGATTAAAAATGGAGGCGGCCATTCGTCTGGATGCGGACCTTCCCGAGTTCACGTTCAAGCTCAAGGGCGATGGCGAGTTGACCATCCCCATCGTCTATCCCGCCCCGTTTGTCTCGCGCTCCGGCGACTATCTGGTCGTCCCCCTCAACGAGGGCATCTCGTATCCCGTGGAAGACGCAACGATCACCCCTGCGCGGCTCATCGCCTATGGCGGCCACGGCATCTGCATGGCGTTCTGGGGAGCCACCGACGGCGAACAAGGACAAATGGCCATCATCGAAACGCCCGACGACGCGGCGATCCGCATGGCCCGCATCGCGGGCAAACTGGCCATCCGCCCCGAGTGGGATTCGCAACGCGGCCAGGTTGGCTATGAACGCGTGCTGCGCTACGTATTCTTCGCCAAGGGCGGCCATGTCGCCATGGCCAAACGCTACCGCGCCTACGCCCAGAAGACCGGCCTGTTCAAAACACTCGCGGAAAAACGGAAGGCGAATTCCGACGTGGATCTGCTCGTCGGTGCCGTCAACGTGTGGTGCTGGGATCGTGACGCCGTCGGCATCGTCAAGGAAATGCAGGCCGCGGGCATCGGGCATATCCTTTGGAGCAACCAGCTTCCCGCCGAGAGCCTGAAGGCGTTGAACCAACTCGGCGTGCTCACCAGCCGCTACGATATTTACCAGGACGTGATGGACCCGGCGAATTTCAAGCTCCTCCCGTGGCTTCATCCCGACTGGACCACCGAGGCCTGGCCCAAGGACATCATCACCGACGCGAACGGCCGCTGGATTCACGGCTGGGGCATCCAGGCAAAGGACGGCCAATGGTATCCGTGCGGCGTCACCTGCGACGCGCGCGCCCTCGACTACGCCCGCAAGCGCATCCCGGCCGACCTCGCCACGCATCCCTACCACTGCCGTTTTATCGACACGACGACGGCCTCCCCGTGGCGCGAATGCTACGCCCCGAATCATCCGATGACGCGCACCGACAGCCGTCGCGCCAAGATGGAATTGCTGCGTTACGTTTCCGAGGACCGCAAACTCGTGACCGGCTGCGAAACCGGCCACGACGCGGCCGTGCCGTTCCTGCATTATTTCGAGGGAATGCTGAGCCTCGGGCCGTATCGCGTGCCGGATTCCGGCCGCGACATGCAACGCATCTGGAACGACGTTCCCGCGTCCGTCGCCAAGTTCCAACTCGGGCACCGGTATCGTCTGCCGCTCTGGGAGCTCGTCTATCACGAATGCGTGGTGTCCCAGTGGTATTGGGGCGACTACAACAACAAGCTGCCCGCCCTCTGGGACAAACGCGACCTGTTCAACGTTCTCTACGGCACGCCGCCGATGTTCATGTTCAGTCGCGAACTGTGGACCCGGAACAAGGCCCGCTTCGTGCAAAGTTATCAGACCATCTGTCCCTACGTCCGCAACGTCGGCTACAGCGAGATGACCAACCACCGCTTCCTCACGCCTGATCGCGACGTTCAACAGACGACCTTCGCCAACGGCATGACCGTCACCGTGAACTTCGGGGAGACACCTTATCGCGACACCGACGGAGCGACCGTCGCACCGATGGCCTCCCGTGTCACCGGCATGAACAAATAGAGCATTTCAAATAAAGGCATAGCTTTCCACGTGGCCCCATTCTTGTCATCAGACTCATCTTTTTCCCAGACAGAGTAACCTATTGGGTTACTTTGTCCGGAGTTCTCGTTCGCCAAAACGGCTACAACTTTATTTGAAATGCTACAGCCGGACCGCGCCAGCAAGGAGCCGGCCGAAGCCGTCAAATCCGCCACGGCCATTGCACGCAGCCTTCGATGTCGCGGATGAGGGCGAAGTCCGCCTTGCCCTTGAGCACGAACGGCAGCACCTCGATGTCGGCCGGCAACATCGACCGCGCCGCCCGCCACGACTTGCCCGAGACATACACGTCATCGACGAGCAAGACCCGCCGCCAGCCCTCCAGATCGGGCGCAGGCGCCAGCAACCGCGGCTCGGCGAACCTGGGCGTGTTGTTTTCATCGCGATAATTGACCGCCACGACCTTCAACCCGAGACCCAGCCGCTGCGCGACCAGCGCCGCCGGCACGATTCCTCCGCTGGCGATGCCGACCACGCCGTCGAGGCGATCGGGAAACCTCCAGGCGGACAACCGCGCGACAATGGATTCGAACGAAAGCGGGGTCATGCGATTAAAACGGATTCAAAATGAGAAGGGCTTCTCTCCACGGTCACAAACTAGCGTAACGTCACCCTCTCACACCGCAGCGATTGTCCAAAGCTCGGCATAACTTGTCCTTGCGGCGGTTCCGATTTGTTTGCCGACGCTCGTGAGGATAGGTTGACGCCACTATGACCCCGTCAGCGGCAGTTGCCTTGGCCCCGGTGTTTCGCAAGGCCACGCTTCGCACCACGACCGTGCTTCTGGTGTCCGCCGCCCTCCTGCCGTTGCTGGTGCATCTGCTGCCGTCCTGGGATGCCCTTCCGGTCGGAGCGCACCTATTGCCCATGTTTTGGACGACCTTTGTGGCGGCCTATTTTTTCGGGGCTCGGGTGGGCGCGCTCACCGGCCTGATCGCGCCGTTGGTCAACCTCCTGCTCACCGCCCTTCCCGCCTGGAAAATGATCGCCTTGCTCGGAAGCGAACTCGTCATCTTCGCGATCGCGGCGGCCTGGCTGGTAAAACGTGCCCCACGCTGCTGGTTGCTCGCGGCTCTCTCCGCCATCGCCGCCTTCATCTTCGGAGCCGGCTTGCAGACGGCCATGCTCCCTCACGACCTCTCCGGAACCCCCGCCGGACTTTTCGTTGCAACGCTCACCACCGGTCTGCCCGGCCTCGTGCTGCTGACCGTGATCAATCTGATCCTGGTGAAGCGGTTTCCCAAAAGCTGATCCGGTCGTCGCCGCCATCTTCCGCCAACCCTCTTCCCATTCCCGACATGAAAACGCGCCGTGACTTCATCAAGGCCGGCTTCGCCCTTGGCACCGGTTTTTCGCTCATCGACCTTGGCGGGCTTTTCGCCGCGGATGCCCCGCCCGCCGCCGGTTCGTCCCCCGCGGTTTCCGACCGCTCCGTGCTCGTGGCCGTGCGCGACGGCGACCGCGTGTCGATGCTCGACAAGGCCCTCGCGACGCTCGGCGGAATCAAGGCCTTCGTCCGGCCGGGCCAGACCGTCCTTATCAAGCCCAACATCGGATGGGACGTCCCGCCCGAACGCGGCGCCAACACCCACCCGGACCTCATCGGCCGCCTCGTCACCCTGTGCCGCGAAGCCGGGGCGAAATCGGTCACCGTCTTCGACAACACCTGCGACCAGTGGCAGCGCGCCTACGCCAACAGCGGCATCGAAAAGGCCGCGCGTGACGCCGGCGCCATAATCGTCAACGGCAAGGACGAAACCCTCTACCGCGAGACCGCGATCCCCCGCGGCATCAAGCTTCACTCCGCCAAGATCCACGGCCTCGTGCTCGACAGCGACGTGTTCATCAACGTCCCCGTCCTGAAACACCACAGCGGCGCGCTGATGACGGCCTCCATGAAAAACCTCATGGGCGTGATCTGGGACCGCGGGTTCTATCACCGCAACGATCTCCACCAGTGCATCGCCGATCTCCTCACCATCCGGCGGCCCGACCTCAACATCGTCGACGCCTATCACCCGATGGTCCGCAACGGCCCGCGCGGCAAGACCGTGGACGACGTTGTCGAGATGCGCACGCTGCTCGCCTCCGCCGACATCGTGGCGGTTGACGCCGCCGCGGCCAAACTTCTCGGCCACCAGCCCTCCGACGTGACCCATGTCAAAATCGCCGCCGCGATGAAACTCGGGCGGCTGGACCTCGAGAACCTCGATATCCGCCGGTTCAAGCTGGCCTGATCGGTGACACGCCGTCTTCTCAGGCACCTCCGCATCGTCGTCGCCCTGGCCGTCTTCGTCGGATTCACGGCGGCCTTTTCCGATTTCCGCAACCTCGTCCCCGACGGCCTCGGATCATGGCTGGCCTCCACCCAGTTGGTCCCGTCGCTGATGATGCTGGCCACCGGCGTCGCGTTTTCAGCCGGCTGCCTGTTGGTGCTGCTGCTGACTCTCGCCGTGGGCCGCGTCTATTGTTCCGCCTTGTGCCCGCTCGGCATCCTCCAGGACATCATCAGCCGGTCGGCCGGTTTCCTCCGTCTCAAAAAACCGCTTCTCCCCCACGCCCGTCCGTTCACCAAACTGCGCTGGTCTTTTCTCGGTGGCACCACGCTGGCCGTGCTCGCCGGCTGGGGCGCCCTCGCCCTCGCCCTGCTCGATCCCTACAGCAACTTCGGACGTATCGCCGCGGGGCTCTTTCGTCCCCTGATCACTCTTGCCAACAACTCCGTCGTCACGTCCGCGAACGCCATCGGCCTCCGCAGCGTCTACCGCATCGATGTCCACTGGGCCGGAGCCTGGGCGCTCGCCGTGCCCGTCGTGATTTTGGCGCTCGTGACCATCATGGCCGCGCTGCGCGGCCGGCTCTACTGCAACACGGTCTGCCCCGTGGGAACTTTGCTCGGCTTCGTCTCCAGGCATGCCGCCTTCCGTCTCCGCATCGCCCCCGGCGCCTGCGTCAAATGCGGCCAGTGCCTCCGCCACTGCAAGGCGCAGTGCATCGACCTTCGCGCCGGCACGATCGACGCCTCGCGCTGCGTCGCGTGCTACGACTGCATCAACGCCTGCGACGAGGCGGGCATCGGCTACGCGTTTGCATGGAAACCGTCTCCGTCCGCACCCGCGCGACCGGACGCCGGAACGCCGTCCGATCCCCGACGCCGGACCTTCCTCGCCGACGCGGCCGCCGCGGCGGCCGCCGTGATGATGACGGGAAAACTCGCTGGTGCCGACACCAGCGCCGGTGAAAACACCTCCGCCCTCGTGAAGACCGGCCAAGCCTGCGGCGGCGTTGTTCCGCCCGGCGCGGCGAACCTCGGGCGTTTTCTTGACCGTTGCACCGCATGTCACCTTTGCATCAGCGCCTGCCCCACGCAGGTCCTGCGTCCCGCCCTCCTCGAATACGGTTTGGCCGGCCTGCTCAAACCCCGCCTCGATTACGAGACGGCCTTTTGCAACTTCGACTGCATCCGCTGCGGCGAGGTCTGTCCCTCCGGCGCAATCCTCCCGCTCGCGCCCGCCGACAAGCAGGCCGCGCGGATCGGCGTCGCCGATTTCCACAGCTCGCGGTGCATCGTCGTGACCAACGGGACCGACTGCGCCGCCTGCTCCGAGCACTGCCCGACAAAGGCCGTGAGCACGGAACCCTACGGCAACAATCTCCGGCTGCCGGTGCTCAATCAGGACGCCTGCATCGGCTGCGGCGCCTGCGAATACGCCTGCCCCGTCCGTCCGGTGAAAGCCATCCGCGTCACCGGACTTCGCCGTCATGGCCGTGCGGTCAAGCTCATCGAAAAAAAGCCCGCCGCCCGGGCATCCGGTGCCGATTTCCCGTTTTAGAGCATTTTAGAGTAAACATCCCCGGAGCAAGCTCCGGGGCATTTGATCAAACCACCTGTCATGTCGTCATATCGTTTTCCGATTCCGGTAGCCGCGAGCGCCAGCGAGTGGTCAGTCGTCCACTCGCTGGCGCTCGCGGCTACACCA
>JBAZSJ010000045.1:0-44230 GCA_041662485.1 Opitutaceae bacterium
TTTGGGAGAAACTGCTCTCGCCCAACCCCAACTGCAATGCAGTCGGAACTCGCCCACGCCCTGCGTAGCGCACTCGCTCAAAAATCACCTCAAAAATCACGTTCCTACTGCATCGTTACGGCTTAGCCGCGCGCCAGCTCCGGCAACCGCTCGCGTTGCCGCCAAAGCAACGGCGCCAGCCGCAACGCCTCCCAGTAACGCCGCCAGAATTTGCGCGGGTTGGAGATCAGGCGCAGCAGCCAGCCCAGCACCAGCCGGTCCGCCCAGGGAGGAATGCTGGCCTGCCCGCCCGTGAGAAAGGCGATCGCCGCGCCGAGGCACAGGATGCCCGGCCGATACGGCAGTTGCGCGCGCAGGGTACACCCCAATCGTTCCTGTACGCCGCCGCCGATGGCCAGCATCACCACCTGCGGCCGCCGCTCCGCAATGCGCGCCAGGAGCACGTCGTCCACCAGGTCGCCCGTCGCCGGATACGCCGGCGCCAGATAGATGTCGTCCGCCGTAACGGAAAAGCCCTGCGACTCCAGCCAGGTCCGGTTGCGCACGGCCTCGCCCTCCGAGGGCATGACCCAGAACACCGCCCCCGCCCGCTTTAATTCAGGACAGGCCAGCACCGCCCGCAAAAACTTGAGCCCCGAGTGCCGCGGCAACCGCTCGCCCGTGTAAAGCCGCCACAACAGCACCATGAACCCCGAGTCGGTCAGCACCAGATCGGCGGTTTGCAAGGCCTCCCGGTAGGCCGGTGCCCGCACCAGATCCACCGCCAGCCCCGGCGCGGACGGGGCAACCACAAGTCCGCCATTCCTCGTCTCTCCTCCTCCGTCCTCCGGTCTCCGTCCTCCGTCCTCCGTCCTCCGCCCACCGTCCACCGTCCTCCGTCCTCCGATAGCCCTCTCCACCGCCAACTCCAGAGGCCCGGTAAAAAAATCAACCCCCAGAATGCGTCGGGAAGGAAACGAAGGGGCGTCGTGGGCTTGATTCACCCCGTTACTCAAGCGCGGCGGCCCCCGACGTCAAACCGTCCCTCCACCGAAGCTTTCATCTTCTGGCTCTCCCCCCTCCGCCGTTCCGTCCACCGACCTCCGTCCTTCAGGTTTCAGCCTTCAGGTCTCTCCGTCTACCGTCCACCGATCTCCGGCCCCGCCTCCGTCATGAAAGACAGGCGCGCCTCCGTCGGATCGTTCGCCTTCTGGAAAAAGAACCTCAGTCGCACCTCCCGGATGCGCTCCGGATACAGACGGGCGTCGGCGCCGCAACGCCCCCAAAAATAAAGATTAAAATCATCCAAACTCAGCCACACATCGGATGAGGGCCGCTCATAATTCACCCCGAAGTTTTCCCAGACGGCGAAGCGCTGCCCCTTCGTGTCCACGAGATCCACCCGCACGCGCACCTTCGGATCGCTCAGTTGCAGGCGCAGAAATCCCCGGGCCGGCAGCCCCTCCACCGCCGCCACCGCCTGCGGGGGCAACAGCGGATCACGACTGAGACGGGCAACCTGAAACATCGTCCGCCCTCCCTCTTCTTTTATCTCCAGCCCGTTCAATGGCGTCCACGGGCCGGCCGTTCCCGTCGGTTTCAACGCCAGCGGCGCTCCGGTAAAAGCCTTCGCCTCCGGCCAGCGCTCCAACCCGAAGACCACCGGGGAACGGCGTCCGCCCCCGTCCACAAAAGCCGCCTCCCACTCATCCCGGAAATAGCCTGGCGACGACGGGCTGAACTCCAGTGGCAACTCGATGCGTCCGCCGGCCGGCACGATCAGCCCGGAGGAAACCAACCTCCCCCCACCCGCGGCCACCAACGCCGGCGAAATGATCTTCACGTGCGGAAGCAACCCCGCCTCGATCCGCCCGCCGACCGGTTTCCCACCAAAATTATACACCCGCAACACGCCGCGCACCGGTCCGTCTTCGCCGAAACGATAGGTGCCCGCCACCTTGTGCGGCACCGTGGTGGTGTTGTCGGGCATCCACTGCACCACGACGCGATTGGGATTCGCCGCCGCCCGCATCAGCGGACGCTCCGGCCACGGATGCCTCCGCACATAATCCGCATACGCCGTCCACGCCGGCAGCGGAAAATCGGACCTGACCGTCATCGCATGCGCATCGCCCGGCCACACCAGGATGAATGGCATGAACACCGCCATCTCCCGCGCCGCCCTCGCCACGCCCGCCGTCTCGCGCGCAAACGCCGCCTGCAACGCCCGGCGCTGCGGATTATAAAAATCATCGGGTGACGCCGCGTTGATCCCGCATTCGGTGAGCCACAGGGGCAATCGGGGACGTTCCCGATGGCGCTCGGGAAACATCGCCCCGGGCCGGCCGTGGCGCGCCGCCAGCCCCGTCGGAGGAAACGCCGCCCTCAGCACCGCCCGGTGCGCCGCGATGACGCCGGCCAGATCGGATGCATGTCCATAAAAGTGAAAGTTGTAGGCGTCCGTGTAGTCCAGCAGCCCGTTCTTCATTGCCCGTTCCAGCCACGGACCCGGCGCCAGAGCCAGCGCCCCCATCATCACCACCGTGGACCGCCCGGCGGAGGCCGCGCCGTCGCTCAACCCCAAATACATCGCCTTGTTGTAGGCCGCCAGCCGGTCCGGCAGGTCCCTGCAATAACCCACGTCCGGCTCGCCCGACATCTCCCACGCATCCACGAGGCCCGCGGCATTGCGGCCCTGCCTGAAGGCGACCGCATAGACCGCCTGCAAGTCCTCCGGCAGTTGGTTTCCCGGTTGCTCGACGCGGAGCGTCGGACCTCCGGCAAACGCCACCACGCGAAGCCCCGCCGCCCGCATCGTGCGCAGCCGCCTTACGAGTTGATTGCCGCCGTCGGTCAAGGCCGCTTCATCAATCCACGCGCCCCTCTCCCTCACCCAGGTTACTCCGGTTTCCTGCAGCAGCCGCACATACCCCTGAAAATCCGCCTCCACCGGCACATGGCAAGTCAGGCAGCCGTCGATTCCCCAGGCCGCCACGGGTTCCTTGACCTCGGCCGACGGCGCCGCACGCACGGCAAGAACCGTGCCCGCCGCCAGGATCAATGCACAAAAAAAGCGCCGCATGACCACCAAGGTCGGCGACGCTTCCGCATCCGGCAAGCTTCTAGCTGTTTGCTGCTTTCCGGATTTTGAACCGCGAAAAACGCGAAGGCTCGCGAAGGGGGCTTGGTGTAGGCCCGATCGCTGATCGGGCTTTCCGAAGCACCAGACCGCCGGTCTGGTCTACAAAATCCACTGGCAGCCCGTTTATGGGCGTTTCGTGGGAGCGAGCTTGCTCGCGATTCCGAACCTCGCGAGCAAGCTCGCTCCCACTTCCGACGTTCCATCGCTCCGCCTCCCGGCTCCGTCAGGTCTCAAGTCTCAGGTTTCCGCCTTCAGGCCTTCCGCCCCTCCGGTCTTCCGGCCCACCGTCCTCCGTGCCGCTCCGCCGCCCCCAGCTTTTCGACCGCCATGATTTGATAGATATTGGCCAGCATCGCGACGGCGGCGCGTCTCGAGGTGTAGCGGTTCTCGAAACACAGCCGCGCCCGCTGGCGCATGATGGCGACTTCTTCCTCGCTCATCTCCAGCCAGTCGGTCATCTGCCGCTCGAAGTCCGGCACCGTATCCTCCCCCGCCGTGCCCGCGCCGTCGGCGACGATGTCGGCCCAGATGTTGACCGCCTTCGAGATCAACACCGGCACGCCCACCGACAGCGACTCCGCCACCGCGATGCCAAAATTTTCCTGGTGCGACGGCAGCAGAAACACCTCGGCGCTCTGCAACGCCCCCCACTTGTCGTCACCCAGCAGCATGCCCGTCCACACGATGCTTCCGTCCACGCCCAGCTTTTTCGCCAACGCCTGCAACCGCGCCGCATAGTCGCCGTCCGCCGGCCCGGCCAATACCAGCCGCATCACGGCCGGATCCCAGCGGCCCGCCGCCTGCAGGCCGGTGATCGTCCGGATGATGATGTCGGGTCCTTTCTTCGGATGCACGCGGCCCAAAAAAACAAAGCGACGAAACGACTTCAGCTCCGGCCGTTTTTCCAGGAACGCCGCTCCGTAATCCTTGGCGGTATCCGGCACGCCGGGCGTTCCGTGGGTCATGACGATTTCGTTGCAGTCGTAAAGCCAGAAGGAGTTTCGCGCCAGCCGCCGCTCTTCCTCGCAGGTAAAAAAGACGCCGCGCGCATCGCTCAGCACGGGGAACACCGCCCAGGGCCAGAACAGCCATTTTTTAAGATGCTTGAGCGGGTAACGGTATTTGAACCACGGATCGAGCATCCCGTGGGTGTAGACATAGTAAGCCGTGTCGGTGCCATGCAGCGCGCGCCAAACCCCGAGGGCATTATAACCCCAGATGCCGTCCACGATCACTGCATCGTAATTTTTGCGGTTGGCTCGCAGCCACGGCACCAGCCGCGGGCAATACCCATAATGCGTATACGACGGCCCCATCGCGTGGACAGGTAACCCCAGCTTGTCCACCCACGGACTGGCCGGATCATCCAGACTGGCGACCTCGACCGTATGCCCGTAGGCGGTGTTGACCTTCGACAACTGCTTCACGCCCTCGATCGTCCCACCCGCGGCAGGATTGACGCTACCTATGACGTGCAGGATGCGAAGGGACATTTCGGGAAAGGATGGCGGATTACGGAAGAGGACGGAGGACGGTGAGCGGAGGCCTGAGGACGGAGGAACGGGAAAATTAGGGACAGAATCGAGAGACAGCGGTGGCAGAAGGAGGAGTGATGGCCGTTTTCCTGCTTACCGGTGCAATATTATGAATATTCGTTCGTTTCGAGAGTTAGAGGCTTATCAAGTGGCCTTTTCGCTTCAGCAAGAGATCTTTCTCGCGAGTAAAAATTGGCCGCGTGAAGAAAATTACGCGCTCACTGATCAAGCGCGACGCGCTTCCCGTTCTATCGGATCGAACCTTGCGGAGGCGTGGGCGAAAAGAAGATATCCCGCTCACTTTTTGTCCAAACTGACTGACTCGGATGGTGAGTTACAGGAAACATTGCATTGGATCGATACGGCCTTGGCGTGCGAGTATCTGGACATTGATGGACACGCCGCACTTACCCAAGAAGCCGAATCTGTTGGTCGTTTAATCGGAGGCATCATGGCCAAGCACGAATCATTTTGCGGCTGATTGTCCCTCCGTCCTCCGTCATTCCGTCCTCCGTCCCTCCGATGTCACGGGCCGGCAAGATCGCATCCACATCCATGGTCGCATGAAAGACCGGAAGACTCTCCCTGTAACCCAAAGCCAGCGCCGAACGCCCATACACGTAAAGATCGAAGGGTTGGTGCAGATGCCTGTCCAACGTTTGCAGGATACGGAGTGGATTGCCGATCATCGGGGAGCAGTCGCACGGGGACGCAGCCACACGGGCAAAGCCTGGCCGCCGCCCCGGCGATATCCGGACTGGGTCATAAAGCGACTGGGATGGGGCCATACGCCGGTGGGTGCAGCCATGCCGACAGGCAGTCCCGCCAGCACCTCCGTCCAAAACGCCTCGCGCCCCGCGTCCCACTGCGCCGCCTCGGCGGCGATGTAGCCCAACACGGGGGCGCAACGCTCCATCAATGCCAGCCGGACCAAACCAGACGCAGTCAAACCCGGACGGCTCAGCAGTTGGGCCGCACACCGCATCCATTGCGGATCGTATTCCTGCGCCCCTGAAATCAGGGCCATGCCCAGCTCTGCATCCGAAAGAGAGACCAGACCGGGATCAACCACGGCCATCTCGTCGTAATCGGTCGGCGTATAATGATCGCACCCTCGCTTGACCGCGAGACGAAGCAAGGCATGGGGCGTAGCCAGTCCCAGACGCCGGGCTTTTCTCAGCAGCGGGGACAAGTGAGCGGTTCCTCCGTAGGTATTGGCCACAACCGGCATTATCAAAAAGTCATCCTGCGCGCGTGCATTCTCAAGTCGTTTCTTCCGCCCTCCGTCGTTCCGTCCACCGTACTCCGCCGCTCCGTCCTCAAGTTTCAGGTCTCAGGCCCAGGTTTTCCTTCCTCACTCCGCCCTTCAGGTCTCCGGTCTCCGGTTTGTTCCATCGCCTACCGTCCTCCGGCCTCCGCGCGTGCTTTGCACGCGACCGTCCTCCAGCCCTCAAGTTTGTTCCCTCGCCTGCCCGAGGGCACCCGGCTCAGTCACCCGCTCCGCTGGCGCTCCGGGGCCACGCCCGCTGGGCGCGGCCATCTCCGCCTCCCGGCTCCGTCAGGTCTTCCGCCTACCGTCGCTCCGGTCCTCCGTCCCTCCGCCCTCCGTCCTCCGTCCTCCGGTTTTCCGTCCCTCCGTCCGGCTCCGCCGCTACCGTCCTCCGTCCTCCGTCTTCGCGACCACGACCACCGCGGCCGCGCAGCGCGGGCATTCGCAGACCGCGCGGTTCTCGGGAACGGTGAGCTGGTCAAAGGGCACCCATTGCCCGTCGCTGCCCTGCAGCGAGCCGCAGCCGTGACACACGTTCAGCAATGCGCGCATCGCCTCCATGCGCTGCCGGTGCTGCTCCACCACCCGCTTGAAAAGAATCATGAAAACGCCGACCATCGCAAAGACCGTGCCACGGGCGGCCGTGTTATAATAGATCACCCACGGGTATGAATAGCTGAAGTCGGTCATCACATTCCCGACATACCACAGTCCCGTTGCCAGCAGCACGGAGAAGACCGCCCCGCGAACGCCCATGGTCCAGCTGAACGCCGCCACCGGCATCATGTAGAGGGGGAAGAGCGAGACCTCATAGCCCAGCTTCACCTGCGCCAGAAAGGTGCCGGCAAAAATCGCCACCGGCAGGAGGGTGGACATCACCCATCGGGAAACATCTAAAAGTCTGATTTTCACAGCGGAATAATTTTTTGCATCTTAGAAAATGCCCTCAAAATGAGGGCTGAAGCGATTTACACCTCGCGCCAGCGGCGGCCAACTTCTTTGGCCGGATTGCCGGAATACACACTGCCGGGGGTTGCATCGGACACCAAAACCGAACCGGCCGCCACGACCGCATCAACCCCAACCACCACCCCCGGGGCGACAAAGGTATGTGCTCCAATCCAGACGCCATCCTCAATCACAATGGGGGCATTTCGATAGACCATTGAAACCGTCCGGTAATCATGGTTGCCCGCGCAAATGAAAGCACGCTGGGAAATACACACATGAGACCCGATTTTAACGGGTTCGAAATTCAAGATGTAAACCTCCTCCCCTATCCAAGCATGATCCCCTATCTGCAATTTCCATGGAAGATGTATGTTAACCTGGGGCTTGATCACGACACCCACTCCCAGACGGCAGCCGAAAAAACGGAGCAAAGACACCTTCATCCGCACCGGCCAAGGAAAAACCGTCCGAAAAAACGCCCATTTCACAAGCTGCCATGCGGCAAATCTGAATGTTCCGGCCCCTCTTGAGAAATTAAGCTTCGGATCAAATTGATCATTCCTGACTCTTGTCCGAATGCCGGAAGAAGATTGATGATTTGTTTCTTTGCTCATTGCAAAATTCCCGTTGGAGCCAGGCCGGCGATTATTTTGGTCCATAGCGGGTCCGCGACCAGTTCCGAGATGGTGCGGTTGGTCGAGATGCGGATGAAGAACTGCTCCCGCTGGCGGAAGCCAAACCTGTTGTTGAGCTGGCTCTCCCACAGCACCGGCAGGCGTTCTCGCCAGCGGCTGCTCGGCCCGAGCACATAGCCCGACAACTCCCCTCCCATGAGATGCCAGAAGACCACCTCCTGATGGGTGCCTCCGGCCGTGCTGAAATCGCGGAACTGCGCGATCTTCAGGGGGTGCCCCGTTCCATCGTTCAACCTTTCCGCGTAATCATGGCGCTCCTCGCGCCACCCGGCGTTCACCCAGCAGAGATCCGGACTGTGGATCGCCGCGTCGGACGGATCGATCTTGCCGGGTTTCCAGTAGGCCACATACACACCAACCTCCGTGTTGCCCTGCCGGTAGGTGCGGAAAAACGCCTCGTCGTAGTGCAGAATTTTGAGCACCTGTTCGCGCACCTCCTCCGTTTCGCCCATCTCACGCTCCTGCACGTCCCAGCCGGGCACCACGGCCGGCACTAGGTTTTCCAGCGGCTTGGGCGGCGTGAAATAAGGCGCTCGCTGCTTGGGCACACATTGAAGGCCGATCGCGGCCACCAGCAAAAACCCGGCGAGAAAGATAAGCCTGCTTTGAGACTTGTTCATGACTGGGAACGCGACGCCTTCGCGGTGTCTGCCACCCGAACCAGCGCCTCGCGGTAACATGCATAAGCATCTTCCATTTGGAAGTTCTTGCGATAACAATCCACGGCGTTCCCGCGCATGGCGGACCACTCCGTCGCCGGTGTGGCCAGCCAGCGGTCCAGCAACCGTCCGCAGCCGGCCAGATCGTCATTTTCCACATAACCCGCGCCCTGTGTGCTCACCATGGAGTGGATGTTGACCTTGTCCGACATCAGCACAGGGACCCCGCACGCCAGCGCCTCGACCGCCGCAATGCAGTAGTTCTCGGTGTGCGAGGGGATCACAAAGGTCTCCGCTGAGCGGAACGCACCCCATTTTTCGTCGCCCAGCAGCATGCCGGTCCAAAGGACCCGGTCGCAGATTGTCTCCGGCACGAGCGACCGAAGCACCGGCCCTTCGTCTTTGTCATCCGGCCCCACCATCACCAAGGTCACCTCAGGATGGGTATCCGTCCGCTCCGCGAAGGCTTTTATCACTAAGCGTGCGGCTTTTTTGGGATCGAAACGCCCGAGAAACAGCAGAATCCGGCGGCCGCGCAGACCAGGAAATCGCCTCAAAAACGCCTCGCGTTGTCCCGCCTGATCGTCCGGCGGCTGCTCCACCCCGTAAGGAACGATCTCCGAATGACGCCACCTCACCGGCCACATCCCCTTCGGGGCGATCCGCCGCTCCTCCTCGGTCGTGAAAAACACCGCCGCCGCCGCGCGCAGCACCCGCGACTCGGCGAGCCACCAATAGAGCTGCTTTTTGAGCTGCTTGCGTCGGCCCACTTTATGGTGCCCCGGATCGAGCATGCCGTGCGTATAGATCACGTAGGGCACGCCCAGCGCGGGCAGCACCCGCCCCGCCGCGAGGCTCTGGTATTGCCAAATGCCATGCACGATCACCACATCGTATTTCTTCGCATGAGCGTGAAGCCACGGCTCGAGCTTGGTGGTGTAACCGTAAAACGTGGCGCACGGCCCCAACGCCGTAAGGGGATATTCAAAAGTGCGCACCCATTCGCTGGCCGGGTCGTCGAACGACACCACATGCAGCTTGTCCCCGTCTTGGGACTGATAACGCGCAAATTGCTCCAGCACGACCACCGGGCCGCCTTGCCCGGGGTTGATCGAGGGTATGAGGATCAGGACATTCACTATGCGAAGGTAATCAAAAGGGGGAAATTACAAACAGGGTTGCGAACAGTCACCCGTTTTAGCGGACGCATGTCGAGTGAGCTTTTGGACAAAGGCCAAGGGCGATGGGCTGGTGGATTCGTAGGGCTCGACCTCGTGTCGAGCCGCAATGGCGCGCCAGGCGCCGATTAAGTTGAGAGTTGAAGATGAAGTTGGCAGGAAGGTAGACGCGGCATCCTGCCGCGTTTCGTGGGAGCGAGCTTGCTCGCGATTCCGAACCTCGCGAGCAAGCTCGCTCCCACTTCCGACTCTCCGCCGTTCCGCCTCCCTGCTCCGTCAGCCTTCAGGTCTTCCGACCTCCGAGCCTCCGTCTTCCGGCTCTCCGGTTTCAGGTCTCAGCCCTTCCGTCCTTCAGGTTTGTTCCCTCGCCTGCCCGAAGGGCTCCCGGCTCAGTTCACCCACTCCGCTTGCGCTTCGGGGCCACGCCCGCTGGGCGCGACCTTCTCCGCCTCTCGGCGCCGTCAGGTTTTCAGTCCTCCGGTCTCAGGTTTCAGCCTTCAGGTCTTCCGCCTACCGTCCTCCGTCCTCCGGTCTCAGGTTTCAGCCCTCAGGTTTTCCGAACGAGCTCCGCCAGCCGCTTCGCGTGCGCGCTCCAATCGAGCGACTCGGAGACATAGGCGGCGACGAGCGCCTCCCGTTTCGCGCGGGCGTCCGCATCCTGCCACGCCGGCCAGTCGCGCGGTGCTCCGTCCGCTCCCAACGAAAGGTCGAGCGCCAGTCCGCCGGCGTCATGCCCGGCGCAACCCACCGGACAACCATGGGTGAATAACGCGGCAAGCGTCCCCGACTTCCCCACCTCGTCGGCGGCGTAGGCACTGAGGCCCATATCCGCCCGGGCCAGCTCCGCGCTAACCCCCGCCGCATCGGCGCCCCCAACACGACGCACCGCGTCGCCCGCAAGTTCCTTGGCTAGACGTGATCCCTCGACGGCAAAACGATCCGCCCCATCTCCCGCTCCGAGCAGCACCAGATCCCCCAGCCCGCCCCGGGAGCGCAGCCAGATCAGAAAATCACGATGCGCCCACAACGTCCGCAACCGCGTCTCAGGCAGGCCGAAGATGACGAGGCGTAAGCCGGCAGGCCGGATGGCCGGAGAACCGGAGGCCCGGAGGTCCGGAGGTCGGAAGATCGGAAGGCCGGAGGCCAGAGGGCCGGAGGTCAGAGGACCAGAAGATCGGAGACCGGATCCAGAGGCCGGAGGTTCGGAAGCCGCCGTTCCGCCGCTCTGCCCCTCCGTCCTCCGTCCCCCGACTTCCGCCGTTCCGTCGTTCCGTCTTCCGCCCCCCGTCCTCCGTCGTTCCGTCGTTCCGTCTTCCGCCCCCCGTCCTCCGTCGTTCCGTCGTTCCGTCGTTCCGGTCTCCGTCCTCCGTCCTCCGTCCTCCGTCCTCCGTCCCCCGCTCGGCTCAATATTCGCCGGCACCGGCAGCACCGTGACGGCGCACACGTCGGCCAGTTGCGCGGAGTGCTTCTCGCAATTGGTCACCACGACATCGGCGGAACGCGCGAGTTCTCGGGCGCACCAGCGCGCGAAAGGAGCAACCATCCCTCGCCGCCGCCAAAGCGGACCTTCCAGCCAAGTCTCGTGAAAAAATACAACGAGGCGGCGGTCGGGCAGAGGGCCGGATGGCCGGATGGCCGGATGGCCAGAGGCCCGGAAGTCCGGAGGTCGGAAGATCGGAAGGCCGGATATCCGGTTGTCCAGCGGACCAACCTCCGCCGTTCCGTCGTTCCGCCGCTCCGTCGCTCCGTCGCTCCGTCGCTCCGTCCACCGTCCTCCGTCTTCCGTCTTCCGTCTTCCGTGCGTGCTTCGCACGCAACCGTCCTCCGTCCTCCGTCCGCCCCGCCGCCACCGGCGCAATCCGATCACCAGCCTCCACGGAATCCCGCTGCCGGCGTAGCCGTATTGGGTGTAGTGCACCAGCAACGTGCCCGACTCCGGCCAGTTTCCCCCGGAAGCATCGGCCGGCACCGGTCGCACCGTCCACAGAGGATTCGCACGCGCCGCTTCCTCAGCACCCGCCGCCACCCACCACGAGGAAAGGGAACCCTCAGGCCAGTGCTCCGAAAGCCGCGAGGCATAGTCGGCCACTCCACCCATGCGGGGCGGCAGTTCAGGGCTGATGGTGTGAATGTTTCCGATCATCTGTAGCTCCTAGCTTCTAGTTACTAGCGGCTAGCCCCTGGCAACTGGCATCCGGTCCTTCACCTTAAACCCTCAACTTCAACTGCCGCGTGCCGCAGGCGGCTCAGCCAGCTTACCAAAGTAGAATTAATCCGTGGGTAAACAACCCCGGGGCATTTGACCGCGTTGGCGTTCTTCCGGCGTAGCGGCGAGCATCAGCGAGCCGACGAACCTCCACTCGCTGGCGCTCGCGGCCACAATTCCAAGCCGAAGCTTGCTTCGAGGTATTGCAGCCAGTGCGAATACAAAAATCCCGTTGGTCATTACCCGACTTCCAAAATGATATAGTCGCCAGGACGCGCACGAGAAACAGCCTCCACAATGCGCTCGGCCATTTGCCGTAAAATCGGCCATCTATTGGTGGGCAACTCAACCAAGGCTACTTTACGTCCGGTGAGATTTTGCTGATACCTCAGATTTTTATCCGCCAACAACAGCACATCAAAGCGCCCCTCCACATGGTCGATGATCGCCCCGTTTTCGACTCCGGTCCAGCCCTCCAATTGCACCGAAGTCACTTCATGACCGACAAAAAATTGTCGCAACGGCAGCGGGACATTCTCATCAAAAATGACCTTCATCGGCCTTCAGCCTTAACCCAGCGAAGAAACTCAATCGCATCGTTTTTGCCGACCGACGGGAAAAACTCCAAGAATTGCTCAAGTGTAAACCCATCATTGATGTAATCGAGCAGGGTTTGCACAGGCACGCGCGTGCCTTGGAAAACCAACGTACCTCCCAAGACCTTTGGGGAAGACGCCACCGGGCTGTGATCAAGCGTGACCATGCGAGCCAAGATATCTTTTACAGAAATAGAGTCAACGTCGCCTCTGGCTTGGGTATCCGAGTTTCCAGCGACTAGCTTCTAGCTTTCCGCCCTCCGTCGTTCCGCTCCTCCGGCCCACCGTGCGTGCCTTGCACGCCTCCGTCCTTCAGGTCTCAGCCTTCAGGTTTCAGGTCTTCCGTCTTCCGTCCTGAATCGTTGAGGCCGCCACTCACGGATGCCAAGCACCGCCTTGAGCGTCAGCCGTGCACGCACATGCCAGGAGAGTCGACCCCCTTTGTGTCGGAGGATTTCCCGGACCTCCGCAAACCGTCCGGCGCGCAGCCGCGAGTTGATTTCTCCACGCCACAACCACGCCTCCTCGCGGCGGAAACCCTCGCTGTCCCGCCAAGCCGGCAGCCGTGCCGCATTCCACTCCATGACCGCCAGCGCCTGGTTCACCAGCGGCGCGCTTTCCGTGTAGGAACCGGCATGCACGCGATACCGTATCGGTCGGCCCGCGCATACGTCCAAGTCGTAACCCACCGCGGCCGCGCGCAAGAAAAGGTCCAGATCGGCCGCCCCGCCCGCCTCGCCGCGAAACCCCAGCCCGCTCAGCCACTCCGTGCGATAGAGGCTCGACATGAAGGGCGGTGCGGGAAACGCATTCGCCATGCCCACGCGTTGCAGGCCCTGGCTGCGTCCCTTCAAATAGGCCCCGTGTTCCCGAGTGATCTCCGGAAGCGGCCGGCTCTCGGCATCGATGATGTCGCGCTCGAAGGCCAGGATATCTCCTCGTCCGCAAGTCGCCGCCGCCAGCATCAGGGCCGGTCCGCCGGGGGCAAACACATCGTCGTCGCCCATGATGAACAGGTAACGCCCGTGCGCCCGTTCCAGCCCGGCGTTCCAGTTGGCCGGGATGCCGCCGCCCGCCGGAATGGCGTAGGTGCGCACCTGGTCGGCGGGCAACGGCAGCGCCGCCAGCCACCGGCCCGCAGTTTCCTCGCAGCCGTGGTAACCCACCATGATTTCCAACGACTCGTCGCCCCGCAGTTCCAGAGAGGCAAACAACTCCGGCAGATAGCGCGTCCGTCCCGCCGTGGGAATCAGAAGCGTCAGATCGGGGATAAGCGCGGACATGGATAATGATGGCAAAAGGCGATGGGCCAAAAATCTTGGAGCTAGGGGCTGTCGGCCACCACGGGCACGGGCAGCGGACGCAGCGTGACCTTGAAAGGCTCCCGATACAACCAGCGGGCGGCGACCGCATCAAAGGACACCGTCTTCACCTTCGCGCTTTGGCCGCGGCGCATCCAGTTTTCCAGATCGGCATTGGACGTCAGGAACGGATGCAGCGCCACGCCTTCACCTGCCAGCCGCCAGGTGATCCGGAAAGGGACCGGCTCCCATGCTTCATCGGTCACCACGTTGAGTTTTACCGACGGCAAGGCGTAGAAAATCCGCACGAGGCGTCCCAGCTTGGTCAAGGTCAGCTCGGCCTCCATTTGCACGGGTGCGTTTCCAGGGATGTCGATCGGCAGCGTTTGCCCGAAACGAACGGACTCCATCACCTGCAAGGGTTCGTTTTTCTCGTGCGTTTTTTCGGCGGCCCGCGCGTTGCGGCGCAACAACACGAAGTGGCCAATGGTTTTCTCCCAACGATAATTCTGCAGCAGCCGCGTGAGCAGGGGCAGATTTTCGCCGCCGGCCAGCCGGTTGTCTATCGTCGTCAGGTCAACAAACATGAAATCGGGCTTCTCCCGCAGAAATGCATCGTAATCCCTCCCCGCCAGCGCCGGCGTATAGGCCGAGTAGGACTGGAGATTTGGCAGGGGTTTAAGGTCGGGATGGATGGAAAGGGCCGCGTAGTCCAAGCCATACGCGCCCACCGTGGTTCCCGCCGGCCAATGAAGGCTGTCCGCCTGCTTCTCCAGCCGGCCCAACGCTTGATTCGCCTCGTTCAACCACAGGGCATGCGCGTGCCAAGGGCGGATCAGCTTCGTCACGTTGCCCTCAAGGTTTTGGGACAGGTCACACACCTTCACCCACAACACATCCGTGCGAACCAGGCCCCCGATGGAAACCACCGCCAAGCCGAGCGCAACCAGCGTCAGCCGGGCGGATTTCGCATGCCCCTGCGCCAGCAGAAAGACCGGCCAGATCGCGGTCGCGCAAAACAACCCCGGCAGATGGCTCGCATCTCCGCGCACCGTGCCATGCCGCCACGCGAGATAAAGACAGCCCGTCGTCAACAACAGCGCCGCCCATGTTTCCCTCGCCGGCTTGCGCACGCAGGTGGCCAAAAGCGACAGCCCAACGGTCATCGTCGTCAGCAAAGTGGCGGCAAGAAGCATCCCCCAGCTGCACCGCAGCTGCATCGCGTCGATGTAGCCGTCCGCCATCTCATACGACCAGCGCAGGCAGCCGGGCAGGTCTCCCCATTGATGCCCAAGCAGCCTCCATAAAATCAGATAACCCGCCGCAAATACCCCGACGGTGGCCAATGCCGCGAGAGGCTTTCGCCGGCGCACCTGCTCCAACATCACAACGATTACGGCAAACCCTGCCGCGACGAAGAGCGTGAACTTAAGCAGCGCAAACGTGGTCAACACGGCCAATGCCAGTCCCCGCCACGCGCGGCCGGGGGATGGCTCAAGCAAGGTGAATCCCGCAGCGAGCACCGCGAACAACAGGTAGGGATCGACCGGGTTGCTCCCTTGATGCGCGGCGTAAAGCAGGGGCGCCAGCCCCAGCCCCCCCAACCCCAGAAAACCCGGCAGCCGCAACGCCAGCCGCGTGATAAGCAAGGCCGCCGCCGCGCGGGAGAAAATCTGCCACAACACCTGGTCCCAATACAGGGCGGGCAGTTGCACGTTGTTTTCCAGCGCACCCAGCGGACCGTAGGTGAAGATCACGTCTTTGCCCAGCCGCCAACCGTGCAGTTGCGCCTGCGAAAGCAAAAGCTGCCACGTCTCGTCAAGCCCGGCGCCCGGCGCCAACGGGAAATTCAGCGTGGATAAAAACAGAGCCACCCCGGCCGTCACGGTCGCCCATGGCGCGCGCCAGCAGCTCGATAAAACAGGAGAGAATAATGCGAGGGGCATTAGGAGCGAGAACGCGATCCCACCGATCAGATGTCAGCTTCCGGATTTTGAACCGCGAAGAACACGAATTAAGCGAAGGATCTTGGTGTAGGCCCGATCGCTGATCGGGCTTTCCGAAGCACCAGACCGCCGGTCTGGTCTACAAAATCCACTGGCAGCCCGTTTATGTGCGTTTCGTGGGAGCGAGCTTGCTCGCGATTCCAAACCTCGCGAGCAAGCTCGCTCCCACTTCCGTCTTCCGTCCTTCAAGTTTCAGGTCTCAAGTCTCAGGGTTTCCCGTCTCTCTTCACCTTAAACCTTCATCTTCAACTGCGCGCAGGCGCGCTCATCCGATACGCGCAATAGCCGACGTTGACGATCACTTGGTGCAGCCCGATAGCCACGGCCATCACGAGGACGCCGTGAAGGACGCCGAGATCCAGCCACACGACACAAGCGGCCTGCACGGCTATCATCGAGGCTATGCCCACAAGCGGCGGCATATGCCAGCCGCGGGCGTAACCCAGCGCGAAGCCGCTGCCGCCCGCCGCCTGCAGCGTCGCGGCCAGCACCGCCAGCCGCAGCTCGGGAACGATGCCTGCGTAGCTGGAACCAACGAGCTTCAGGAGAATCTCCGGCATCCACCAGGCCGCCAGGTTCAGGGGCAGGCAAAGCACCAGGATGAACCCGAGGTAACGCGCATAGGCGCGCGGCAGTTCGGACTTGTTTTCGATGCGTGCGAAACGCGGCGCAAAAACGATCTGGTTCACCGAGATCAGCACCCCGAGCACCACCGCGATGCGGCTCAGTGCTCCGAATTGGGCGACCGCCATCGTGGTGCCCGCCAACGACAGGAAAAAAAGCCCGAACTGCTGGGTGAGCACGCCATAAACCGCCGCCGGCAACGCTCTCCGCACCACCGCGAGGATCGAAGCCCTCAGCTCAGAGCTGCTGGCCACTGGCTTCTGGCCACTAGTTGCTAGCTCCGAGCTCCTGGCTCCATCCTCCGCCGTTCCGTCCTTCCGTCGCTCCGTCGTTCCGTCGTTCCGTCGCTCCGTCGTTCCGTCGTTCCGTCCTCCGTCCTCCGTCCTCCGTCCTCCGTCCCCCTCCCTCCGTCCTCCGTCCGCTGGACCGTCGACCAGCTTCGCGCCTTCGCGCGCGATCCGCCAGCTCGCCCACGCCTGCGCCAGACCCGTGGCCAGCAGCGCAAGCACGCCGATCGGACAGAACGCCAACGCCAGCCCGGTCAGGGCGGCGCGACCCGCCGCCTGGACGATGGCGACGCGCTGGGTGACGCGCAGCACTTCATGCAGGCGCAACGGTATTTCCCACACCAACTGCCCCAGCCCCGCGACAAAGGCGGCGGCCACCGCGACCGTCCAAAGGACGATTTGCCAGCCGCCCGCCCCGCGCTGATGGAGCAGCGCGGCCAGCACCGGGAGCGCGACGAGGGCTACCCGCCAGGCCCGGCGGCGGCGCAGCTCCCGGGCCGTGTTCACGACCGCGCCCAACTCCGCCGGCTCGCGCCAGCATTGCCCGCCCAGCGCCATCGCTCCGGCGACGATACCCGCGTCGCAGAGCAGCACCATCGAGCCCAGCACCGAGGTTGCGATCGTGTAGAGCGCGTATTGCCCGGGCGGCAGCGAGCGCACGACCCAAAGCCCCGTGCCCAAAGACAACGCCATCGCCGCCCCTTGCGCGGCGATGACCCCGATGATCGGGCGCGCCGCGTGGTGCCACGCTTTGGGAGTATCTGGATTACGGGCGGCCATGGCGCGAAGCGCAGATTAAGTTTGGTGGCCTTCAATCTTCCGGATTTTTAACCGCGAAGAACACGAAGTTGCGCGAAGAGTCGCTGTAACGTGGAGATGGGACCGGTCCCGTTTTGAGGCGACCGGGAGGTCGCCCCTCCAGTTTCGGAAATCGGTTATGGTCATTTCGTGGGAGCGAGCTTGCTCGCGATTCCGAAACTCCGTCATTCCGAGGTTCCGCCTCTCCTCTCCGTCAAGTTTCAGGCCTCCGGTCTCAAGTTTCAACCTTCAGGTCTTCCGTTAACCGTCCACCGACAACCGCCCTCCGTGCGAGCTTCGCTCGCGACCGTCCTCCGTCTTCCGGTCTCCGCCCTTCCGTCGCTCCGGTCATCCAGTTCCCAGCTCTTGGCTCGCCTCCTTCACCGACTCGCGGCATGGGTTGGGCAACGCATGAAAATCGCGCTTTGGAACAACTTGCCCAGCGGAGGAGCCAAGCGTGCCTGGTTTGAAATCGCCTCGGCGCTCGTCTCGCGGGGACATCGGCTCGAGTCTTGGTGTCCGCCGACCGCTCATCGCGACTTTCTCCCGCTGGCTCAGCTCATGCCCGAGCACGTGGAACCGTATGCGCCCCTGCGCCCGCGAGGGTGGCAGAAGTTGCTTCCCGGACCGCGGGGGTATGGCCGCCACCTGCGCGCCATGGACCGGCACGCCCGCGCCTGCGCAGAGGCCATCAATGCGGGCGGTTTTGATGTGGTTTTGGCCGCCAATTGCCAGGATCACGGAGTCACCTCCATCGCCCGTCATGTAAAGATGCCGGCGGTCATTTATTGTCAGGAGCCGAAACGGGATCGCTACGAGGCCGCCCTGGCCGGAGACGAGGCGATCACCGGTCTCCGGGCTACCGGAGCGATTCGGGCGTTGAACCATTTTTGGCGGGACGTGGATATCCGGCACGAGCGCTTGAATGTCCGGGCCTTCGACCGGGTGTTGGTCAATTCCGCCTACAGTCGCGAAAGCCTGCTGCGCAGCTACGGGTGCGAGTCGCATGTCTGCCCGCTCGGCATCAACACCGGGTTGTTCCGCCCGACCGGGGTCGCACGCGAACGTTTCGTGCTCGGCCTGGGCGCGCTCCAGCGGCACAAAGACCCCGCCACCGCCATCGACGCGATAGCCTCGCTTCCGGATGGAGAACGGCCCGAATTGGTGTGGATAGGCAACATGGCGGATGAGGTTTACGTCAATGAACTCACCGCCCGCGCCGCGAGGCTCGGCGTGCGGTTTTCCCCGCGCACGATGGTTTCGGACGCCGAGCTGGTGGACACCCTGAATCGCGCCGCGGTCCTGCTCTGCACCTCGCGACTGGAGCCGTTCGGTTTTGCTCCGCTCGAGGCCAACGCCTGCGGCACGCCCGTGGTGGCCGTGGCCGAAGGCGGCATCCGCGAGACCGTGCGGACGGATTTTAACGGCCTTCTGATCCCCGACCGCGACCCACAGGAACTGGGACGCGCGCTGCTCGCTTTGTTGCGTGATCCGGAGCGCGCCCGGCGTCTTGGAGAAAACGGCCGCGCCTGGGTGACCGAAGCATGGACTTGGCGCGCCTGCGTGGACCGCATTGAAACCGAGCTGGGAAAAGCCGGAGGCCAATAGCTGATAGCTTTTTGAGGGATGAGACTTGAGACCCGAGACCTGAAGGATCGGAAAACCCAGGTTTCAGGTTTCCAGTTTGTTTCCTCGCCTGCCCGAAGGGCTCCCAGCGCAGTCACCCACTCCGCTGGCGCTTCGGGCCACGCCCAGCGGGCGCGACCATCTCCGCCTCTCGGCTTCGTCAGGTCTTCCGATAACCGTCCACCGTGCGAGCTTCGCTCGCGACCGTCCTCCGTCTTCGGGCTCGTAACCCATCGCCATTGGTCCTTGCACCCTTCGACTCATAGCTGCCGCGCGGCTTCGCCGCTAGCCCGGAATCCCTTGCCTGCGCACCCGCTCCTTCTGCGCCAGCCAGCGCCTGCGGTTTTCGCTGATAGGTTCCTTTTTCTGCATCACCCCGACCGAGCTCAGCGATAGCCCGGCGATAAACACCATGAAGCCCAGCGTGGTCGGTTGGGTCGTTTGCCCCATGATCAGGTTGACCACGCAGCAGCCCATCAAAAGCCACGGCAATGGATCTCCCTTCCCCAAGCGTTTCCAGGCCAGATTGAGCAAGAACACGGCGAAAACGATACGGAATCCGATGTAGGTAAATCCCAGGATTGGCCCCGCTTCCATCACATTGCGCGTCCACTCGTTCTCCCCATACATAAAACCCACTCCACCGGTCATTAGTTTCACTCCCACGTTGGTGCCGGCACCAATGCCATAACCCGCGATAGGAATCTGGTCCAACAGGTAAAACACTTCGGCAAACCCGCCTCCCAACCGTTTGGAAATTGCCGTAGCACCGCTCCCCTCGCCCTCGAACTCACTTGCCGAGTCCCAGCGGGCGGTAAACGATTCCACCGCTTGTTGCCCTACTGGCAGAGTCAGCAATGCCAGCCCTCCAAGCATCACCACCGCAGTCCAGATGGCAAAACGGGGAATCAGACTGGGCCTTTTTACCAACACCACTGCCGCCATCACCACAACGATAGCACTAGCCAGCACTAACGTGCGGCTGCCCGAAACGGGCAGCACCAAAAAGGTGGCCCCGGCCGCTGCCGCCAGCAACACGTGCGCGTAGGTGCGCGCCTGCATCACTCCGTAGATAAGAAAGGCCGTCACCAAGGGATAAAATGTCGCCGGCCCGGTGATAAAGGAGAAGGTGCCCGGTGGCCGTATCTTGCCCATCGCCGCCCTGAGTTGGCCCGATTCATCGCCAAGGGTGCCCTTGTTCAGCCAATGCCCGGGATCCACCTTGTATTGCGCCACCATCAGAAAAGCCATCGGCACGGCCAGAATCAGGCACCATTTTCCCACCTTGAGCACGTCCTCACGCTTGAACACGTGACCCATGATGAAAATCAGGGGAAGATGCAGGAAATAAGTCCTCACCCCGTAAAGTGTCACCACCGCCGTCAGGTAGGAGCCTCCCTCAAAAATATGGACGCAGCCCCAGAAAAAAGTGATCACCCCCAGCCAAATCGTGATCTTCACCAGCCAATGCTGGGGGAAGAATCCCCCCCGAACCGCCTGCAAATAGATCAACAACACCACAGGATCTCGGATAATCAGCAACGGGTCGCTCAACGCCGGCAGTCCCCATTTGCGCAACGATCCCTCAAAAATGATCAACCAGAAATAGATCCAGATGAGCACCTTCACTTGCTTCACCGTCGGCGGGATGAAAGCGATACGGCGCGAGCGGCCGGCGAGTTTACGTTCGAGACGGGGATTCATTTTCTGAAGCAAAGAGCTGATAGCTTTAAGCTATGAGCGAAAGCAAAGGGGGATATGAGCTGTAAGCTGGGAGCCGTGAGCGAAGACAAAAGGAATGAGGAAGAGAGCTATTAGCTGGGAGCTTTAAACGAAAGCAAGGATGAGCTGGGAGCTATTCGCGTTTAGCGTCGTTTTTAAGCGAACTGGCCAGGCCGAAAATCATGCGAGTCACTTCCTCGATCTGTCCATCCAAGTCTGCTGCAAGCTCCAAGCTGTTAGCTCATAGCTTCTAGCTTCAGCGGATGAGTCCGCGAATCGCCGCGACCAGCTCATCCCCATAATCATCCCATGACCGATGGCTCGCTGTCTCCTGCGCGGCCCGCCCCACCTCGGTGATTTGTCTTGGATTACTCAGGATTGTTTCGATGGCCGCCTGCAAGGAGGCCGTCGATCCCGCTTCTACCAGCCACCCATTATGGCCGTGCTCGATCAGATCCCCGCCGGCGGTGCGGTCGGTGGTGATAACCGGCGTGCCTTGAGACATGGCCTCGGTGATCACCAAACCGAAGCCCTCGAAGAGCGAAGGGAAAAGCAATACATCATGCTCTCTCATGAGCCTGAGGATTTCGTGATGCGGCAGGCTGGGCACCCACCGATGTCTCGCCAGCGCCCGGTCCAACGCCGGACACCCCGTGCCCGCCTTGTGTCCGACCACCGTCAACTCCACTCGACTACCCAACGCCTCTGCGGCCGCAAACATGTTCGCAATGCCCTTTCGCTGGGAAAGCCCGCCTACGAAAAGCAATTTCAACGGACGAGACGCCGAGAGGATTACGTCGGGTTTCATCAGCCCGCTCACCGGAGGAAATCCATAAGGGATCACTTTTACCGGAGCCAATTGCCCGGGATAATCCCGCAACGTGCGTGCGGTAAAAGAACTCGCCACGAAAATGGCGTCCGCTGCGGCCAGTTCCGCATCCTTGCGCTCCAGTTTAGACACACTGTCACGATTGCCGGTCAGCGTCGAGGTCCACTCGGGCAAACGCTCCGCTTCCTCGTTCATCAACCGGCGCCCCGCACGCCAATAACCAATGGGCAGATCATAGAGAGCCGCCATGCCCCGGCGACGGGCCGCCAGCAGCGTATCCAGCGCTGCATCTTCGTATGCATAGACTGCACGCACCCCGCTCGTATTTCCCAACCTGCGAGCCACTGCGCGATCCAGCGAGTGGCAGACCCTGTCTATGCAGGCCCAGCCCCGTTCATGCGCCGTGATGCGGCTAAAACCACCTTGCACCGCCCCCAACCGCACCAATTCCCGCCACGGATGGGTCTTTATCCGCTCATGAGGCAGATCGAACGAACGCCGCAGACACTCCGCACGAATACCCTTCGGCGCCATCTTTAGCCACGCAGCATTCTTCGAACACGCAATGCTGGTCCAAAATTCGGCCAGAAAATTATACCGCGCCAGTGCCCCGCCCACTGCGCGCACGTTCGCATTGCCGGTGGGATGTGAAACAATGACCATACTGGAAACGATTATTAATATAGAAAAAAATATATCTCGGCGCCCCTTCAACAAGCGCCGCCTCGGAAACATCGCGGTCAATATTAATCAATGCTTAAAACCCAAGAATCGAACTCAAGTTGAAAAATCATTTAGGCATGCCCTCTTATCGCGACCCGATTTTCCTCGCCGGAATACCGGCCCAGATTTCATTTTCAGGAATATTCTTTGTCACGACGGAACCCGCTCCGACAATGGCACCACGAGAAATCCGAACCCCCTTGAGCACGACAACGCCAACCCCCAGCCACACGTTCTCCTCAAGCACAATCTCTTCTTCTTCTTGGGCTTGAATATTCATGGGGACACTCAAATCACGGAACCCGTGATTATGATCTATAAATTTACAGCCTGAAGCCACGAGAGAGTCGTCGCCAATCCGAATACCCTTCCGGATGTTAAATTCAACAAATCGACCAACAAAAACCCTATCCCCTATGACAATCGACTTACCCTCACTCCAAATTCCATCATGCTTATAAAACACCCCCTCCTCAAGAACACAACCTGAACCTATTTTAACCTTATGAGGCCAAGTGACCAGACACGCAGGCAACTTGGTTCCAGTCCCAACATTCATGCCTTGTATCTTATAATAGGCACGCCTAAGTTGACCTATAATCAAGGAGCACACCCTCTCCCTCAACCGAAAAAACGATTTATCAATTAATTTCATGGCATTATTATATGATTATATGACAGGCCTTCCGCCATGACCACTATCGAAAATTTGTTCCCGCGTGGCATACTCATAAATATCAGTCGAGATCACACCAAATAAACCCGCTGCATTCCGAATGCGAATCGCCCCACTAATTCGTCTCTTTACTAAACGCAGTAAATTCAGAGTCCGAATATCTTTGGTTTTGAATAATTTTTGCCCATGCCTCTTCAAGAGTATCCAAGTCGAATAATTGCGCTTGGCAATAAATTCGCCGCCCCGGCGAGGACGCCAGCCATGCATCACGATGGCTGCATCGCAAAACAAAATATTACGACCGAGTATTTTTAGTCGCTCCCTAATATCTACATCCTCGCCAAAAGCATAAGGGAATTCTTCCCAAAAACCACCTAAAAGCCCAAATAAATCGCGACGGATGGCAAAATTGGCCGACCACAGATACCCGCCCGTAAGGTTTTCCGGGCACTCGTAGTCCACCCGTGGCATGGGTCCATCGGCAACAATTTTGCCTTCCATAACTTGAACCTCCGCATTACGGGCGGTATCATACGCCTTAAGTAGATCGGGTTGAGGAATACAGTCATCATCAATAAAGAGCAGCCACTGCCCGGTGGCATGTCTGGCGCCATGATTGCGATTGGCAGCCGGGCCACGTCGCGGGCCTTGCATCCAGCGGACACTTGGATAATCGCGGCTTATCCAGTCCTTAGGTGGCCCCGCCGGGCTGTCGTCAGTAACGATGATCTCCGTCCCCCGTTCCGCGAACGTCCGCACCTGCCCAATCAAAGCGACCAAGCATCGGCGTAAATCCTCGTCCCGGTTGCACGTGGGAATGATTATACTAAATAACATGATGAATAGACTATACTCTCGAACGATAACCGTTACAGGCCCCGACAAATAATTGTCGGGCAATTTTAAAAGCCAAACTTGGCGCCTTCCAATCCCCATGAGCCACAAGCAAGACCATCATGACGATGCCCGGCTGCTGCCGGTTTCCGATTAGGACGTGCCTAAGGAAATACCATGCAGCACTCACCGGCGGTCGATGTTTAAAAATTAAATAGGCCATGTTAAAAACCCTCCTCAGCGCCACCGGGGTATCCCTCATTGCCCTATTATCCTCGTCGCTGCGCATGCCCACATGATGGTTCACCCAAAAATCGTTGAAATAAAAGATGCGCCAGCCCGCCCGCTTGATGGCGCAACAGATATCCACTTCCCAGCCGACTTCGGCCCCGCGAAAAACAAGATTTCTATCAATAAACATGGCCGGAATCGCTTCACGGCGAAAGGCAAAATTGACCCCTTTAATCACATCAACGTCTGCAAGTGATCCCACCACTCCGCAGTGATGATTGCCTATCAACTGCCCGCTCCAGGTAAACACCCCTACCCGCGAGGCCGGTGGTGGATTCATCAAGCCGGGTTCTTCCGGCAACTGCAGGTGATCCCTTCCTCCAAATGCTCCCACATCGGGATATTGCTCGATTTTCTCCCTCAAAATCGCCGCCCACTGTGACGGTGGCTCCGCATCATCATCGAGAAACACAATGATTCCGTTTTTTACTGCGGAGAGCCCCAGATTCATCGCTGTGACCACGCTGGGCTGTTCCACATGAACAAGCCGCCATGCCGAATTTCCTCCTGCCAATTGACCGAATACCTTGGGTGATTCAACATCTCCAGGGCCAACCACCACACAGACCTCTTCCACCGGCGAAGTCTGCGCCAAGAGCGCCTTCAGGCAGCGTGCCAAGTCGGTCGGCCGATTAAGCGTTGGGATGATGACTGAAATAAGCTGATCGGACATAGGTTGTTGGTCCCTTCAGGACTGTGCCGCGCAAGCGCGCAGCATCGCCACATATCCCGCCCGTAAATGATCCCATCCAAAACGGGCATAGGCCCGGGAGTGGATGTGTTCCCCAGTCGCAGGTTCCTTGGGTTCCAATCTCAATCGCCCCAATTCAGACTTTAACGCACCCTTGGCCTGCATATTGATCAGACAATGTGGCTCTCCCTCCAAAACATAGCGGGTGAGAGGACTCTCATGGGCCACACAACGCAGACCTGCCAGTGCCGCCTCCACATAGACCCGCCCAAAACCCTCATTCAACGAGGCCAGCACAAAAATATCGGCCACGGCATAGTAACTTGGCATTTTTTCAGCAGGCACCGTCAACAGTTTGAAATTGTCGAAGCCCAATAACTCCGTCGCCAAGGCTGAAATGGCCGGACTTTCCGCCTCCCACTGCCCCAAGAGCAGCAGAAAGGGGCGCGACGCAGACAACGCCTCCACTTCCCGGATCACGTAGTCCATGCGCTTGTGAAAGGCATCGAGCGCCCCGACCGACAAGACAATCGAACGCTCGGGCGGCAATTCCAATGCCATGCGCAACTCCGCACGGGCAGACGTCGTCAGCGGACTCCACTCGGAAGCGGACTTAAACCCATAAGGCAGCAAGGCCATACGATCAGCAGAAACACCGACCGCCAAAGCAGCTTCATAATTGGATGGGACGACTTGCTGGACCAAATCCCACCGGGGAAAAGGCGGAGAAATCGGCCCTCCATTGGAGAATAATAATTTGTAACGCTGACGGGAAATCCTGCGCCATTGCCAAAGCAGATTACCCAGATTTCCATCGCTAAAATAGATCACATCCGGGCCTTTGAAAATCAACCAAGGCAGCAGGCTTAAAAAAAAGGTGACTTGTTCCACAAAATAAGCCCCGCGCCCCGACCACCGTCCTAATTTTCCACCCCAATACCCGTGACGTGGCAGATTCCATAAGCGCGTCTCCTGACTCGCATCGGACCCACCTCCCTTAAACAACCTCAATTTGAGCGATGGCTCAGTCTTCAGAGCATCAAAACATTCGCGCGTAAACGACTCGTAACCACGTTGAATATGACCCAACCCCGAACACACTATCCACACTTTAATTTGAAAACCAGCCATGATTATCGTCTTTTCGATTTAGATTACGATGAACCCCCACCCGAATAATGAATACTAAATACGGCGGCATAAATAATCACGATCCAAGTCATAAATCCGATAATGATTTCTTAAAAACCCCACCGCTTCCTTTTTATCCGCCTCGTTGAGATGATTATGTTCAAATAATATTACCTTCGGCTTGAACCGATTAAAATCCAACTGACGCAGCACAATCCAATCATACCCCTCGGTATCAATGTGGAGCAGATCGATCTGCTTCACATGATTGCGTTCAAGCACCGCGGCAAGCGGCAACGTTTCCAGCTCCATCGAGACAATGAATTCCTCAACCTTATCCCCAAAATGCCGCGTGATATGAGAGCGATTAAAAGACCCCAGTTGATCAAACCACTCAGGCAGTTCAGGGATACGTTCTTTCGCCAAAGGATCTATATAGAAAAAATCAGCGCGGCCGGCTTTTTCCGTGATCGCCACATTATCAAAATGAATATTTTTATTTCCACGATAATTCCGTTTGAGCCGCTCAAACAAGAATGGAACCGGCTCGATTAGAAGTCCTTCCCATTTAGGATTCCCCTGCAATAACCGGAAAATGGGATCACCTGTAGCCCCATCGTTTGAGCCAATTTGGACAACGAACAAATCCTTTTCCCGTCTCAAAATCCTACATAGATTACGATGAGGATCGACTTTCCAACAATGATACTTCCACCGAAGTTTTCCGATACCAATACACAGAGGCCCAATAATGGGCAGTGATTTTATAAATTTTTTCATATTAATAAATAGCTGATATCAAATGGACATTGTTTGTTCCAAAAATCGGCGATTTCATCTCGCAATTCCAAATGGGGAAATTGTTTACAAACTTGCCCGATAAACGTCGATGAGTCTTTTCCCAATCCCACCCCATCCGAAAATGGTCTCGACCGCACCAGTCTCCGGACTCGTTAAACGCCCATCACCCGCAACCTTGATGGTTTGTGAAAAAGCTTCTAGCCATGCTTTTTTGGTCGAACCAGCGCTGATCACCCCTTGGAGTCCCTGCGTAAGGAGCGCAATCTCCCCTACCTGAGAGCACAAAACAGGTGCCCCCGCCCCCAGATACTCCGCCAGTTTTACGGGGAACCGGCTTTCATTGAACGGGGTCTTCTCAAGCGGAAGCAAGCCTAGATCCAAGGCGGCGGCAAACTGAGGAATCATTTGGCTGGGGAGTTGCCCCAGATGATCAATGCGTGACCGGATAGGCTCCGGCACATGAGCAAATGCATCAGTCGGCGCACCGCACACGGCAAAGCGCAGTGATGAATGATGCTCCATGTTCTTCGCCAAAGCCTCTACACACCACGTAAGCTCATTGCAGGTTCGCCCCATGAATCCCACATACAATGCATCAGCCCGCAATCCCAGTCGTGCTCGCGCTTCAGCTCGATCCATGAGAAGCGCAGGCCAATAACCATTGGGAATAACCGTGGTTTCCCTAGCCCCACGCTCCTGGGCCAGACGCGCGAGAAATCCACTACATGTGGTGGTGTGATCGGCTTTCGCCGGCAGGCTATGCTCCAGCCCTTCCGTAATCCACTGGTTATGTCGTCCTCGAAGAGAGCGTGCAGACTCCGAAAATAGACCGCCTCCCCACAGATCATCCCAATCAAAGAAGTGCCGGCGGGCCTTAGTCCGACGCCAAGCGAGCCGCCCGCTTAAAAAAGGCTGGAATAAGTGAGCAATATCACAAGCTGGGTAATGGGAAAATCCTCGCCGGATCTCATTGATTGGATTGTTTGCAGGGAATATAAACCGGCTTCCAGGCACGGAATTTGTAATTACATAAGGCACCTCGTCGCGTGTCTCGATTCGGGCTTTTGACCGCCAATTATTGTCGCACCCATAGACGGTGACATCCTCACCGGCCGCCCTGAGCGCACGGGCCAGATTATGAAACCGAAAATACGTTCCCTGTTCGTGAACGAATTGGACGAAAAAATTAATTTTAAGCGGTGGGTGCATCGATTTTTAAAATTTGCTCTCGTTCAGGCATAATACAGTCCCACTTCAAGATGGATTCGGCGCCCAGAACATTTGCTTACCGTCAAAAATAGCGGCCACAGTGCTAATACTGCCAATCTATCAACCCTTAACTTCCGCAAAAAAACAGACATTGGCTCCGCCAAAAAATAATTGAGCCTGAGCAGGACCTAGCAATTTTATTAACAACCATCGCCTTAATTTTAGTTTCCAGCCTTTCCCGGGTAACTGACCATATTCCGTCCATTCTTCGATGACACGATAGCCTAATTTTTTAAGCATATTACGAATCACAAAAGGATGCATTGCATTTACATGAGTGGGCATGTGGAACCAAAATTTAAATCCCATCACCGAATCCAAATTGGGCGTGCATAAAAAAACCCGCTTGCCTGGAAATCGCGCAATTTCCGCACAAATATCGACCACCACCTTGAGCGGAACATGCTCCACGAAATCACTCATGCAAATCACATTGTATTTATCCGCGTGCTTTCGAATTGCCACCAAACCGTCTTCTTCGACTACGTTTAACCCCACACGTTGAGCGCGAGAAATAAGTTCTTTATTAAGATCAACACCCAAGACGGAATACCCGAGGTCTTGAAGCACCTTGACAGTGTAACCTGGACCGCACCCGACATCTAAAACGGCATCCTCACGACGAAGATATTTCCCCATCCAGCCGGATGAAAAAGCCGCTTCCGCATCTATACTTTCGTAGGTTGCAAGGTCCCAAACATGAAATTCAGGATCATTGGCGAAGTCGTATTGCATAATTTTATATATTATTGATTTTAAGACCAACTATTGCTGTCGCAATGTGCACAAGAAGAACAGTGGCTGCGGTTATTACTCCAAAATACACAACCCCCATGGTTGTGCTTAAATTCAAATAGACCACCGCTAAAATCTGAATTATTACAAGCAGTCCGATGTGACAAAATGAACTCCACCAATAGACCCATTTGCGGGCTGAATGCATGGTCCACATGACACCGCCGACATAGCTTAGACATCCAGTAAGAACCACCCAACCGACGGCGCCACGCAATGCCCGATAGTGCGGGCCCAGCAGCCATAGTAAGGGATCGGGGAATAAGAACGAAAGAAGGGACAAGACCGCGGCCACTACGATGGCCGCGCCTAGAAATTGAAAGTAACGCTTCCTAAGTTTTATAGCAGGCAGTGCGGCAATATAGGGACCTATGATCACGCCGTTAAACGCCGCAAGAATGCCAAAGAGTTGCCCGAGTCGCCCCAGCGCCGCCACTTCCGCCACATTTTGGGTTGTCCCGAGAAGCGTTATGATGGCCAAGGATATTTGCGACTGAAAAGCCGTAAAAATTACCCCTGGCATAAGGGGCGCCAGATAGCGCACCATCTCCCGACGCACCGCCGGATCGGCTTTCACCGGTTCATTCACCCATGGCCGGGCAAGTCGCCTCGTCCACCAACCCGAAAAACCAAGAGCCAGCGAGCCTATCCAGGCGGCCCAAAGACCATTGAGCATCTGCGCCAAATGCAGGAGTCCGCAGCACACCAACCGCAGCGCCCCTGCGGCCACTTGGGGCCGATAGACCTTCGCCACCTCACGGTGCGCAAGTAACGGTGCGCTATACATACTCCAGCCCTGCACCAAGACGGCAAAGGCAATCGAGCCAAACATGATCGCCTTGGTAAGACCATCCCATGCTTGTCCGGCTACAATCCACGGGAAACACACACCAAATATCACCAGCACAATAAGCGAAAGCCGGATGCGAAAATATTGAGCCGCCTTAAGATACTTGCCGAGCACTTCCGGATCGCGCGCACGTTCCCCAGCAAGCGCCAATACCGAGGATGCAAAGCCTAAATCGGCCAGCATGGTGACCGTCGATTGGAAAGCAAAGGCCACTCCGAATTGGGCATAATGCTCCACACTTAACCACCGCAGCAGCAAAAACCCAATGACAAGATTGACCAGTTGCAATGCAGGTTGCCCAATCAAGAACCCGACGAGTGGCTTTTTCCACTTCATCAAAAGCTGAGCATATACCTTCAATAGTAAAGATGTCTCAAAAAAATCACCAGAGTTTTTGGTTTTCAACTTCCCTCAACCACAAATCGACAACATAAAACCATCTAGTCTAATTATAAATGTGATTTAGGATATTGAAATCAGGACTCAATGCGAAGAGATAAATACAATAAACATTATAGATTAAGATCGAAAAGCGAAAACCCGAAGCTTGAAGTGCTCGCGCCTCATATCCCATGGTTCATTCCTCATCTTTTATTTCTAGCTTCTGATAATGCCCAACTAACTGTTGAAGCATGTCGTGAGTATTGAATCGCCCCGCCTGCTCCAGCCCTGCCCGGATGCGGAATTCCCTCGTCATGGTCGGTTCAGCCAAGAGCGTCGCCAGTTGACAGGTCGCACTGGCTTCGTCGGCGGGATCAAAATAGACCGCCGCTTCGCCGCCGACTTCGGGCAGGGATGCCCGGTCACTGCACACCACCGGGCACCCTGCGGACATGGCCTCCAGCACGGGCCAGCCGAAGCCTTCCTGCAACGAGGGGAACAGCAGGCAGGCCGCCCGGCCATAGAGCGCGTTGAGCTGATCGTTGGTCACATTGCCCAGCGTGATCACGGTCGCCCCCTCGGGTCGGGCCGCCACCAGAGCCTGCTGCTCCGTCGTCAACAGCTTGCCCGCCATGACCAGGGGAAGGCGCCCCCCTTGTTTCACGTAGGAAAAATAGATGCGCAGCAGGCCTTCGCGGTTTTTATACCATTGGTTGCCGCCGACGTGAAAAATATAGCCCCCTGCCCCCAGGCTTTCCACCTGCGGCAAATCGGCCAAGGCGGTCTTGAGCCAGGCTTCGTCCCGGACGCCATAGGGATGATTGAGTCCGATGTGAATGGTGGTGGCTTGCGAGGGGGCGATGCCGCCGAGCGCAAGCAGGTCCGTGCGAGTCGCCTCTGAGTCGCACACCACGCTGGCGGCATGGCGCAATCCTCGGACGATCCAGTGCTGGAGACGGCGGCCCGCCCAGCCCACTTTGTTCTCAGGAAAGTGCCCGAGCGCGGAACGCACCGCGAGCAGGTCATGACAGGTGACCACGTGGGGCACACCGGTGAGGTGAAGCGCATACATCGCGTTGCTGTGATCGCAGATGTGGACGATTAGGCCGGAGGCCGGAAGGCCGGAAGGCCGGAGGGCCGGTGAGGCGGAGGACGGTTGCGAGCACGGCTCGCACGGTGGTCGGTTGACGGTTGACGGTGAGACGGAAGACGGAAGGTCGGAAGCTAGTAGCTGGGAGCTAGGAGCTAGGAGCTTCGGAGGGACGGAGGACCGACGTCGGGCGTGGCGGACGAGCCAACGGAGGCGGATCGGGAAGATGATAAACTTGTCGATGTAGCCGAGCCACTTCCCCACCCCATGTCCCGCCGGCTTGAGCCGCCCCAAGTAAGGCTCGGGGCGAATCATCGTCACTTTGACCCCGAGGGCCGGCAAACCGGTCGCCAGCATGTCCGCATACCGCTGCATGCTTTCCTGCCGGTCATTAGAATAATTTGATATCAATAATATATGCATTATCGATTATACTTCGAAGCCGGTATTCGACTCATCACAGCATCACCCAATACTTTTACTATTAGCCCCCCCAACAGTATTGTTCGCTTAACTGCACCAAGTGTGAAAATCGATTTCAAATGCCATTTAGTAAAAAACCATCGCCATGCCTTTTTAAGTGATTTATTTTTGATAGCCTGTCCCACTGCCACTGGCGCATTCCACGATAGCCAATATGCCACCCTATGACTATTGAATTCGGGGTATTTTGAAAGAACATACGGGAATGCATGCATTGCCGCCGTGCTACAGTTTTTTGTGCGTGCAATAGATTTTATCGAGGCACGATAAACAGCAGTATTTGCATCGACTAGAAACGCCTTTCCTCGGGGATTTGCCTCTGAAAAAAGCGCAGAAAAACGAAAATCACTCCCCGTGCCGAATTCATTCTTAATATCCTGATACTCAATTTTCAGCGCAGCATTTCTCTCCACAAGCCAACCGTTGTTCGGAAACTGCCCGCAGAGAGCACACTCCCGTATATCATTTTGCAAACCTGCATCGGCGCTTGATCGCCAAAACGAACTATTAATTGATTCTATTGAATCATAATTAAGGACACCAGAATCTGACGCAAGAATCTGACGTCCATACGAGACTATGACATCCGGAACATCAAACGCCTTTGATAATTTCTCCAAGGCTTCATCCAACAACCAGTCATCATCATGAATCAACGTCAGATGAGTGCCCTTTGAAACTTTCATCAAATGCGAAACATTCCCAGACTGACCCAAAGCTGGACAATGCCGAAAGTAAGAAATTTTAATAGAACGACACTTCGCTGCGATTTGCCTTACTACCTCCTGGCTTGAATCATCTGACGAGTCGTCACCAATAAGTATTTCGTCAGCAGGCAGTGTCTGCCGAATAGCCGACTCGATACACTCACGCAAGAACTGCGGACGATTACAGGTTGGAATTAAGATCGAAATTTTCACTTCACACAAAATTTAGCCACGAAATAGTTACACTTTGCACACGAAGAAATGATGATAATAGTAATCGTAATACCTATAGTCTACAACGCTCGGAAACACCCCCTTTAAACATTCCCGTATTCTTGAAATTGGATAATCACGCTTTCCGATCTCCCAATAATGTTGCCCGTCGAATTCGTGCTTTTGCGGCATGAACTGTAGATCCAGTCCAAATTGCCACTCACCCAACTTAGGTATCGAGAATAAATATCTCCAATAACGTCCAGTGTGCGGCAATGATATTACCGCTCCCATCACGGCAACTCGCCGGATTTGATTTAGAGCTGGAATGAAATCGACAAACGGTAAGTGCTCAAGGACCTGACAACATATCACAACGTCGAAACTGGCATCAGGAAATGGCAAGTCTAAGACCGACGCAACAACATCGGCACCGACATCATCAGCGTAATCCACTGTAACAACTTCGATACCCTGCTGCCTCAGTATCTGCGTCACTACGCCCGACCCCGGGCCAATTTCCAAAACGCGCTTTGGGTTAAACTTGATAACCTCATTAATTTGACACCAAAAGGAGAGAAATCTCGCCTTTGTTATATAATTTGAAAACCCGTAATGGTTTTTTGATACTTGCTTCATACAATGATTTTTTGACCATATTGTCTTGACGTCTTCTGCCTACTACGAACATCCAACCCTAGAAATACGGGGCGCGGCCGCAACTATGAAAACCGCTAATTTTAAATTCTTCCTCAACAGCTTTGTGAGTTTTAGCAGCATTTTTTTATTAGTCGTATTACGACTGAAAACCCTCCAAATTTGAGCTTCCCATTAACATACCGCTGCATGCCTTCCTGCCGGTCATACTCATAATTCCCCACGAGCAGGACGTGGAGATCGGGGGATGAGGGCGGAAGAGACACGGAGGACAGTATGACGGAGGACGGAGGGCGGTGGCCGGTAGCCGGTGGGCCAGAAGACTGGAACGACGGAGGACCGGAGGGACAGTGGGCGGAGGGCGGATTGAGGCTAGTTGCTAGGTGCTAGGCCAGAGAGACGGAACGACAGAGGGCCGGAGATCTGAGGGCGGAAACGTGAGGGAACGCCTGAAATCCGTCCGAGATGACGATTGTAGGGCCGCCGCTCGCGGCGTGCCGGTTCGAGGTTGTCCGGCCTTGCGAGGCATGGCGCAAGCGCCAGCCCTACACGGGCAACCGCACCTCCGCCTTTCATGTTTCAAGTCTCCGCTTTCAGGTTTTCAGCTCCTTCATCTTAATCTCTAAACTTAATCTGCTCGAAGCGCTTGGTTTCGCGCCCCTTCGCGTTCTTCGCGGTTAAAAATCCGGAAGGCCAGTCCCTAGGGGCTGGAACATCACTTCGCCTTGGCGGCGGCATAGTTGGGGTTGAGCGGATTCAACTCCACTTTCCGCTGATGGGGAATCACCACCAAATCCATGTCTTCCATCGGAATGGCACCGAGAAGAACTTCATCCCCCATCACGATCGCGCCGACATAGGCCACCCGGTTCTTAAACTTAACTTCCAGAGGCCCGACATAGGGCACCATTTTTTTGGAACCATCGGCCAACGTCACCTCTTTCTGGGATTCATCTACAAGCCCCAGCTGTAATTTGATGTGCTCGGGAATGATGAGATAAACGGCTCCGGTATCGGCCAACGCGTCCACAGTTACGGCCTCTTTTTCAGGAAGACGTGGATTTTTCAATGTAAGCATGGCGTAAGAAAGTCCCATCGGGTGAAGCTATGAATAAGGAGTTGATCGGCAAACCTGAAACTATCCGCAGGCGGCAAGCGGCCTGCGGCAGCTGAAAGGAAAAGTTTAAGTTGAAGGGATGAAAAGCTAAGTAGACGCGGCATCCTGCCGCGTTGCCCAAGGTTCGATAACGCGGCAGGATGCCGCGTCTACTTAGTCGCTAGGGGCTAGTAACTGGAAGCGAAGACCCGAAGGCGAGGTGGTAAAGCTTACGGACGCGTCGTTAAGGGCTAACAACACGAGGCAAAGGGCTAAAGACGAATGGAGATGGGCTACGAACCGGACGTTAGGCGCTGAGGATGAGTCGCTAGTTACTTGAAGCTAGTTGCCAGGAGCTACGAACCGGAGGCAAGGGACAATGGGCGGAAGGCAATGGGCTACGAGCCGGTCGGTAGGAGCCATGAACTGAAGACGAAAGCCCGAGGATTCGTCGCTAGTTGCCGGTAGCTAGTCAGCTAGTCGCTATCTGTGTGAAGCTTAGCACTATTTTTTGTTTTTAGTGGTTCAGAAATCCGTCGCTTGTTGTAGACCAGACCGCCGGTCTGGTTCTCCGGAATGCCCGATCAGCGATCGGGCCTACATCAGAAACTTCGCGCCCCTTCGCGTTCTTCCTGATTAAAAATCCGGCAGGTCTGTAGCTACCTGCGCGTTTTCTTCTTTCGCACGAGCAATCGCGTCGTAATTTTTCGCCTCATATCCTTGGGGTCGCCGCGGCAATCAAACACCGCCCATACGTAAATCACATCATCTTTTATTTCGTAATAGACCACGAATGGAAATCGCTGCACAAGCAGTCGATGCATCCCGTAAACCAAACGGTGAATTCCCGCATAAAGGACAAGCGATTCAATCTCTGCATGAACCGTGTCCAAAAAATATTCCCCTATGCCAAGCGCCTGCTTTTCATAAAAACGGAACCCCGCCGCCATGTCTCGCTCCGCATCATCGCTGACCTTAATGCGCATGAAGTGTTTTACGCATCCGCCCTTTGACGACAACCCAGTCGGTCCAGACCACGTTGCCTGCAGCGGCCTTGGCTTTTCGTTTGGCCAACTCGACTCCATGCCAAGCCGGACTGGGCAAACCATCGCCCCCCGCAGTGAGATCGCCCCATAATTCATTCATGGCCCGAACTTTCTGCAAACGAGTCATCTTCTTCAACGGCAGGATCGTAGGCATATCAGTAATTTTGAAATTTACTGTTTGGTGTCAATATCCTGAGAGCTGTTAGCTGGAAGCTATGTAGACGCGGCATCTTGCCGCGTTTCCCGGTTTCCGAAACTGTCGCCTCAAAACGTGACCGGGAGTGGGAGCGAGCTTGCTCGCGATTCCGAACTTCGCGAGCAAGCTCGCTCCCACGAAACGCGGCAGGATGCCGCGTCTACTTTCCGGCCAACTTCATCTCGAAACTTCATCTGCGCGATGCGTCCGTTGTAGACCAGATCGCCGGTCTGGTTCTCCGAAATGCCCGACCACTACATCAGGCCGCTTCGCGACATTTCGCGTTTTTTGCGGTTTAAAATCAGGGGATGGGCTCCATTCCAGAAGTAAGAGCCATTATTCCTATTGATGACCTTGAGGAAATTGGATCAACATAATCGTTGATTATCAATGCCTTAAGAAAGACCATCACACCCTATAATAAGACTGATAACATATCTTCTTGCGAAGCCCATTTTCGGGCATTGAACGGAGGGTAGGCCAGCGAACGTAGGTAATTTTTACCTACGAGGTTCTGGCTGTTTCAACGAAAGGAAAGTTAGTCATGTCACTGCAGAAGAAAAACCGGTCAACGGTCCTTGAACGGGCCGAGACCAGGGCGGCGGCGATCTCCACGATCGCCGATCCGCTCGACCTCAACGGCGAGCTCACCCTCGCCGCGTTTCGCACCGCCATCACCGACGCGCGCACCAAACAGACCCGCTACAACTCGCTGCTCACCGAGGCCGACTCGGCACGGCGCGAGTTCCAAGTCGCCGAAAAGGCCTTGGCGGATCTCGCGGAGCGTATGTTGGAGGGGGTTAGCGCCAAATACGGCAAGGATAGTCCGTCCTACGCCATGGCTGGAGGCACGCTGAAATCGGAACGCAAGACTCGCGTCGCCAAGCAGGCTGCGCAGGCAACCGAGGTCACCCGCGCAGCCGCCTGATACCTGACGGATTGACCTGAAACCACGGCCGGCGGGGGCGTTGCAGCGCTCCTGCCGGCTTTTTTGTGTCTCAAGATCAAAAGTCATCCTCGGAAAAGCAGAAATCGTGAAAAACGAAAACACTGAAGTTTGTAAGGCAGGCGTGCCGGAAGACGGTGGGCGGATCGAGGCGGAGACCTGAATGGGCGGAGGACTGAACAGCGGAAGGAGGAGCTATTATGTAGACGCGGCTTCCAGCCGCGTTGCCCAGGGTTCGAAACGCGGCAGGATGCCGCGTCTACCTTCCTGACAACTTCATCTTCATCTCTAAACTTAATCGGTTTTCTGCCGCGCCTTGCCATTCCGGGAAACAAAATCCGCAGACATATCCAACCATACCAACCGGGCGTGCGGCGTCATGCGATCAAACCGGGTACTTCCATCGTAATCCTCCGGGCGGCTCTCACGAACAAGGATCCAGTCACGCTCCTGGGCTGTTTGTGAGTTTGGATTTAAATGGGCCTCAGTCTTTTTCATGGCGGCGCAGATACTCGATATCCAAGGCATCTTTGGCGCGCGGCGGCTGGATGGCAAGTTTGATGGCCAGCAGACGGGGACGGTTGATTATACGGATCTTTTCCTCTCCAAGCTCAATCCAGTCAGAATCAGGCAACAAGGACTCATACGACAAATCGGCACGCAGAAACATGTCCACATGACGTATGGGTTTGTCGGGATCGAGAAAACTGAAGACGAGCGCATGTTTCTCCTCCACCATCATCCGGATAACCGCAGGGTCCAGCAATGCTCCAGGGTTGATCGGCACGCGGGGCTTGAGTCCCAAATCCGCCATCACCTGAAGAAACCGGGTGAGATTATCGGGACGCATGTGCACCGAAACATCCACATCCATCGTGACGCGCTCGACCCCATGGAGCACGCAGGCGACACCTCCCCCTACGATGAACTCAACCCCTTGGCTCGCGAGTGCGTGGAGAATTTCTTCGTAGGGCCCCATGGGAATGAGGCCGCATGCAAGGCATGCGACCGTTGAAGGGGAAAGATTAAGGCGAAGGGATGGAAAACTAAGTAGACGCGGCTTCCAGCCGCGTTGCCCAGGGTTCGAAACGCGGCAGGATCCGGGAGGCTAGAGCATTTCAAATAAAACCGTAGCCGTAATTGGCCGCTCGGAGGACGGACCTCCAGGTCCGTCTTGATATTTTTGAGAGGACGTCCAATCGGATCGGACCGGGAGGTCCGACCTCCTTTCAAGCTACAGTTTTAGTTGAACCGCTCTAGTCGCTAGTTACTAGGAGCTAGTCGCTAGCCGCCCCGCCCTTGCCTCTTCCTGCGCCAGCTTCAGATCGGCCTCGGTCATGATCTTGACGAGTTCCTTGAAGCGCACCTTGGGCTCCCAGCCGAGTTGCTTCTTGGCCTTGGCCGGATCACCGATGAGGAGATCGACCTCGGCGGGGCGTTCGTAGCGGGCGTCGTATTTCACATACTTCTCCCAGTCGAGTCCGAGGATGCCGAAGGTTTCCTGGATGAACTCTTTCACGGAATGGGTCTCGTTGGTCGCCACCACGTAATCGTCGGGCTGGTCCTTCTGGAGCATGAGCCACATCATCTCCACGTATTCCTTGGCATAGCCCCAGTCGCGGCGGGCGTCGAGGTTGCCCATGACGAGTTCCGTCTGCAGGCCCATCTTGATGCGGGTCGCGGCGCGGGTGATCTTGCGGGTGACAAAGGTTTCGCCGCGGCGAGGAGACTCGTGGTTGAAGAGGATGCCGTTCGAGGCATGCATGCCGTAGCCCTCGCGGTAGTTCACCGTGAGCCAGTAGGCATACATCTTGGCGCAGCCATAGGGCGAACGCGGCCAGAAGGGGGTCTTTTCCGTCTGCGGGACTTCCTGCACTTTGCCGAACATCTCCGAGGACGAGGCTTGGTAATAGCGGACTTTCTTGCCCAGACCGGACTCGCGAATGGCCTCCAGGAGACGCTGGGCGCCGAGGCCGACGATGTCGCCGGTATACTCGGGCACGTCGAACGACACGCGGACATGGGACTGCGCGCCGAGGTTATAGACTTCGTCGGGCTTGATCTCGTAGAGCAGCTTCACGAGCGACACGGCGTCGGCCAGATCGCCGTAGTGGAGGTGCAGACGGCCGGAGCCACCGTGGGAGGGCTCGGTGAGGTGGTCGATGCGCGAGCGGACGACGGTGCTGGACCGCCGCACGATACCGTGGACTTCGTAGCCCTTCTCCAAAAGGAGTTCGGCGAGATAGGAACCATCCTGGCCGGTGATACCGGTGACGAAGGCGATTTTAGACATGGGCATAAGCCGCGTAGGCGGCTATTTAGTTTAAGTTTAGAGTTTAAGTTGAAGGGACAGGAGCAGATTTTTTAACCGCGAAAAGCGCGAAAATTGATAGCCAGGCGCCAAGCCGAAACTGGAGGGGCGACCTCCCAGCCGCCTCAAAAACGGGACCGGGAGTGGGAGCGAGCTTGCTCGCGATTCCCGAAACGCGGCAGGATGCCGCGTCTACTTTCCGGCCAACTTAATCTTAATCTCGAAACTTCATCTGCGCGATGCGTCCGTTGTAGACCAGACCGGTGGTCTGGTTCTCCGGGAAAAGCCCGACCATCGGTCGGGCCTACATCAGCCCTTTCGCGTCATTTCGCGTTTTTCGCGGTTAAAAATTCGAAAGTTTGAAGATCATGTCTTCTTTAAGTTGAGGAGCCATCGGATGGTGGTTGGAACCTCAGGTTTCCAGTTTCCAGTCTCAGGTTTCCGGTCTCAGGTTTTCCCCATCTCGCTTTGCACGAGCCGGGAGACCATCTCGTCGAACTTGACGGTGTTTTCCCAGCCCATGAGCCGGCGGGCCTTGGAGGGGTTTCCGCAGGGCGACACCGGTTCGACGGTGGTCACCAAGCCTTGGTCAAAGGTGACGTGGTCGCTCCAGTTCAAGTCCACTGCCTTGAAGGCGGCATCCACAAAATCTTCGACGGTGTGCAGCTCGCCGGTCGCGAGGATAAAGTCGTCCACGGGATTGTTCTGGAGCATCATCCACATGCCGTTGACGTAGTCGGGCGCCCAGCCCCAGTCGCGGCGACCGGTCAGGCTGCCGAGCACAAGTCCTTTTTGCAGACCTTTCTTGATGCGGGCGGCGGCGCGCGCGACCTTCATCGTCACAAACTGCCCGCTGCGGCGGGGAGACTCGTGGTTATACAGGATCACGGAGCAGGTTTGCAGTCCGTAGGCGGTGCGGTAGATCCGCGCCATCTGCTGCGAAAAGGCCTTGGCCGCGCCATACGGCGTCGTTGGGTTGAGGGGCGTGAGTTCGTCCTGCGGGGAATGCACCGGCGAGCCAAACACCTCGGCGCTGGAGGCGTAGAGAAACTTGGGCGGATTGGGCAGATCGCGAATGATCTCCAGCAGGCGCAGTGTCGCCATGCCGATGCTGTCGACGGTGGTCTCAGGCAACTCCAGGCTCAGACGCGGACTGGACTGGCCGGCCAGGTGATAAAACTCCGTGGGCTGCGCGCGGCTGATGATGCGACGGAGATGGGTGGCGTCCTCGAACGCGCCGTTGTGGAGAAACAGGCGCTTGTTCAGCAGGGTGGCGTCGGCAACGAGATGGCCGATGTTGCTGGAGGCAAGGCCGTCGGGACGATGCACGAGGCCGTGCACGGTATATCCCTTGTGCAACAAAAGCTCGGCAAGGTAGGAACCATCCTGCCCGGTGATACCGGTGACAAAGGCGATGTTGTGGGACATTGTAGAAAAGGGGCTAGTTTCTAGTTGCTAGGAGCTAGAGTGAACGAATGAGGGCATTGAGCATGCGGCCAATTTCCTCGTTTTCAGTAATCAAAGAAACAGCAGTAGGTGAGTGCTCCGGATGGCACTCGGAAATATAAACCAGCCATTCACGCGTCTCATCATTGGATGCCAAGGCAATGACCAGAAAACGAAGATAGTCGGCCGGATATTGTTTACGACCGTAACCCTCAACGATGTTGGACGAAACCGATTTGGATGCACGTCTGAGTTGGCTCCCGCTTTCATACAGCTCGAATTTCGGCAACCTCAGGCTCAATTGATGACACGCAAGCCCCAAGGCATGCGCTCGGTGATAAACCTGTAGATTCTGGTATGACATCGGAGCTAGTCGCTAGTTGCTAGGAGCTAGTGGCTAGTGGCGTTCCGCGAACGCCACGCGGCGACGATCTGGCGGATGGTTTCCTCCAGCGACTGGGTGATGTCCCACTGCGGATAGTGGGCGCGCATTTTACGCAGGTCGCTGTAGTAGCAGATGTGGTCGCCCGCGCGGTTCTGATCCACGTAGGTGAACACCTGCGCCTTGCCGGTGAACTTCTCCACGGTCTTGAACGCCTCGAGGATGGACGTGCTGTTGGCCTTGCCGCCACCAAGGTTATACACCTCGCCGGCGCGGGGCGCGGACACAAAAGCCGCCATAAAGCGCGCGACGTCGAGCGAGTGGATGTTGTCGCGCACCTGTTTGCCCTTGTAGCCGAAAACCTTGTATTCACGGCCTTCGAGGTTGCACTTCACGAGATAGGACAGGAAGCCGTGCAGCTCGACGCCGGTATGGTTGGGCCCGGTGAGGCAGCCACCGCGCAGCGCGCAGGTGGGAAGGTTAAAATAACGCCCATATTCCTGCACCATGACGTCGGCGGCGACCTTGGAAGCGCCGAAGAGCGAGTGCTTTGACTGGTCGATGGTGAAGGTCTCGGGGATGCCGTGCTCGTAGGCTGAATCGGCGTAGTCCCAGCGGGTCTCGAGTTCACGCAGGGCGATGCGGTTGGGGGCATCGCCGTAAACCTTGTTGGTCGACATGTGGACGAACGGCGACTCGGGGCAGGCCTGGCGCGCGGCTTCGAGCAGGTTGAGCGTGCCGACGGCGTTGGTGTCGAAATCGTCGAAGGGAATCGCGGCGGCGCGGTCGTGCGAAGGCTGGGCGGCCGTGTGCACGATCACGGAAGGACGAACCGTTTTCACGAGCGCGAGCACGCCCGCGCGATCCCGGATGTCCAGCTCATGGTGGACGAAACCGGGGAGCTCGGTGGCGAGGCGTTGCTGGTTCCAGCGGGTGTCGCCTTGGGGTCCGAAAAAGACGGCGCGCTGGTTGTTGTCCACTCCATGAACCGTGTAGCCGAGTTCACGGGCAAAATGCATGCAGACTTCGGAGCCGATGAGTCCGGAAGAACCGGTGACGAGGAGGGTTTTAGGCATGGGAGAAAGAGAAGAGACCTGAGCTTGAAGGGCGGAAGAGTTAATGCCGAGGATTGGAAGGCAAAGTGATCGCAAGCGCAGGTTTCAGGTTTTAGGCCGAGCCGGTCGCGAGCAGATGGCGGACGAGGTTAGAGCCGATGAATCCGGCCCCGCCGGTGACGAAAACTTTCACGGTGAAAATTTCGGTTTAAGTTGAGCGTTCAAGTTGAAGATTCGGAAATCCGAGAGGTTGTAACTTAATCTTCAACCTCCCCCTTAAACCGGCGCGCGCCAGCTCGCCAGCGCGGCGCGGATCGCCTCGCGAACGGGCGTGAGCGTGATACCTGCGGAGGCGAGCTTGGCGGACGACATCACGCAATTGGAGCGCGGAGTCTTGGCGGCGACCCGCATGAACTCGGCGTCGGAGGCGAAGAACCGAAACTCCTTCGCGGACACGCCGGATTCCTTGATGAACGCGACGACTTCGCGGGTGGTCACATGGCCGGGATTCGTCACGTTGTAGGCGCCGAAGGGCACGCGTTTTTCCCAGCAGGCAAAAGTGGCCGCGACGAACTCGTGCAACTGCGAGATGGAATTGGTCGCCTCAAGCAGCGTCTGGTAGCGGATGAGTTTCGCGAGGTAGTTGCGCGGTTGATCGACGTGGTCGAACGGAATGCGCAGGCGCCAGACATAGACAGAAGGACGGCCCGCGAGGACTTCTTCGCCAAGGGCCTTGGTGCCGCTGTAAAAGGAACAGTTGTCCTGGCGAAAGGTGAAGTTGGGCGCGTCTTCCTCCGTAAAGCCGGAGCCGTCGGGCCGCGCCCCCGTGTAGATGCAGCCGGAGGAAACATGGCCCCAGGGAATCCCCGCGGCTTCGCACGCCTCGGCGATGCGACCGGGAAGGACGGCGTTGCCAAAAAGACATTCGGCCTTGTGCAGCTCGCACGCATCGACGTTTGGCTTTCCGGTGTAGCCGGCGGCGTTGATCAGGAATTCGGGACGGTCCTTCTTCAGGGCCGCGGTCAGCGTGGCGACGTTGGTGTAGTCGACCTCGGCCCGCCTGAGATTTTTAAAAGGAATGCCCCGCGCCCGCAGCAACTCCTGATAGGCCTGCCCCACATAACCTGAACCACCGAGGAGATAGATCATAAACGAAATGAAACGAGCAACCCGCCAAGGCTTCGCCCCGTCACTTCCTTTTCAAGGATGCGACGAGGGTGGAAAATTAAACTGTTTTCGGACGAAACCAGCCTCCAGCGGCTGGCAACCTGTGTCTGACTACTAACCCAAAAGTTTGCTGACCATCGGAAGCACCATGCCGGCGCGCTTCTGCCAGGTCTTTAATTTTTCGAGACGGTTATCGAGGGTGTCACGCCCCTCCTCGCTCAGCGTCTCCAACGCAAAATCGGTCGGCTTGAGCGCCTTGGCCCGCGCCCCCCAGGTCTCGATTTGCGGATTGAGGCGCTCGCGCAGGAATCCCGCGACCAACTGGCGCAGTTCCACGACCGGCTCGAAAAACTCCCGCCGGTCTCCCGTCACCACCACCGGCTTGATCGCCCCGACCGTGCGCAGGAAGCGCAGTCCCTGGCTCACGGAGCCTTTGCTCATTTCCAAACGGTCCACGATGTCCTGAAACGCCAGCGGCCGAGGGGTCGCAAAAAGCAGACCGTAGATCTCGCCCAACGACCGGGGCATGCCCAGCGCCTGCGTCATGTGCACAAAGATCGCGATGATCTCCCTCTCACCCACGGACAACCCCGCAGCCGACTCCAAAGGATCGGAGCCCGAAGACGACGCAGCTGCGGAAGCGGCAACAGACCGGCTGGCTGTGGTGGAAGGACGCGGCACAGTCCCCAGTAGATGACAGGGGTTTCATTAAGTTCAATTATAAATGAACACCCCCTCGTCCCTGCCGGCCAAAGCCTTTAAACTTCGATTTTATCCCTACCCGCCATGCTCAAGACCTTGCCCGTGGGAACATCCCGACTGCGTTCCCTCATCAACTCAACCCTGACCGGCATCGCCAAGGATCGATGGCCCAGCATGCTGACCACATAGGGAACCAACCCGATCGCCGAGGCCACGATCACCCACGATCCCGCATGAAGCACGAGATAGCCAAACACTCCCACCGTTGCCGAGCCGAAGAAAAAGAAGGCCGACAAGGAGCGAAACGCCACCATACAAACCCCGCCCGCCGCCACCGCAACAAGCGCCACGGGAAGGGGCAGCAATGCCAGCCAAAGACCAATAATATAGGTTACCGGAGCCAGAAAGCGCTCCCGACGACTGTGACGCACATCCATTTGGACAATAATGGATAAAAAAATAATCGAAATTACCGTAAGCATCGGCACATGATGCAGCCAGCCTCCGATATGTTCGATGGTCCAAGCACCGCGCAGCAGCCAAACACCCAAAAAAGCCCTGAGCCCGTCCGCCCACAATGCCGGGAATGTCCAAGGCCCTCTCCGCCTCACACTGGGTTGGCTGAAATCAACATAAGCCAACTCCCTCATGCAGAATGACCTGGATGGAAGAAAGTTTTCCAGAGGATAAAACAGTAGCAACAAGGCCGGTAGAAACATGATCCAATTAAGTGCCATAATCCCCATTACCTAGCATTTATGATGCAAGGTTAGGATAAAAAAGAACTATTAAGGAACCTCTGAAAAACTCAGAGCAAAATCGGAACATATTTTACAGCAAGGTGTAATGATATAAATGAGCCACCAAACCACCTTTCTATCGCTGGG